>CAYSBL010000094.1:0-3492 GCA_964429295.1 uncultured Rikenellaceae bacterium | reverse complement strand
AGGGAGGTATCAAATTCACCGATCATCATATTCAGAGTCCGCTTAACAATGTTTCAAATTCATGCCAGGTGTGTCACAGGGAGGAAACCGAAGATCTTATCAGGGATGTTTACAGCCGCCAGGATAAGATCATTGAAAACAGGAATATTCTGGAGACTCTTCTCGTCAGGTGTCATGTAGAAGCTAAAACAGCCTGGGACCTGGGAGCCACTGAAGAACAGATGAAAGGTATCCTGAATGATATTCGCAGGGCCCAGTGGAGATGGGATTTTTCGGCTGCCGGTCATGGCAACTCCTTCCATTCACCGGTGGAACTGGGAAGGATAATCTCGGGAGGAATTGCAGCGGCCCAGGAAGCAAGAGTAAAGCTTGCCCGCCTTCTTGCATCGTTGGGAAGGAACCAGGAAGTGCCGTATCCGGACATAAGCACAAAAGAGAAAGCCCAGGAATTCATCGGACTGGATATGAAGAAGCATAACGCCGACAAGAAGGTCTTTCTTGAAACAGTCCTGCCGGGATGGCTCAGGGCAGCCGCCGAAAGGGAAAAGGGATACGATCAGAAAGATCAGGCAGGTATCTGACAGGTTCAGGCTCTCAATCTGACCGACTTGCTTTTTGAGAGGGCGCAGAAATAAGTGACGCCATTCTTTTCAGTCATATTGGTTAACTTGAAACCTGTTGAATCAAGGATTTCTGTAACCTTTTTTCTGTTCAGGTTCCTTTCTCCCAGAAGATCGAGCCTGATGACTGTCTGCTTCAGAAGCTTTATCGGATGAAGCAGCGAGTCTGTCAGTTGGGAATTGTCGATGAAGCAGCCAAGGAATCTGGTGTTTTCAGGGAGGACCTGGCTGAGTGTGGCAAGGAATACGTCAAGGTACTTTATCTGGTTGAGCTTTTTAAGATTGATAAGGGTTTTAATTTTTTTCAGCTCTTCCTCGTCATAAAAATAATGATGACGGGAAGAAAGAACAACCAGGTTGTTCTCCCTGTCAAGACCGAGCTCTTTCAGATAGCTGAAAAAACTTCCTCCGTCCTCTGCTATCATGTTGACAATAGCCGGGAAAAAACCGGAAACACCGTGAGTACTTTTCCTGCTGTCGGGGTGAATTGTTGTCGGTTCACTGACAGTTGCTTCTTTACCGGGGATCGAAACAGTTGCCATTTCAGTTATTTTGTTTCATGTAAAAGTAGCGGCATCGGAGTTATCTGTCAAGTAGCATATGCCCGATTAGTGGGCAAATGCGACTATTCAGCCGGCTGTTTGTCAATCCTTTTGGGCAGATGGTTCATTCCTTCAGGCTCTTTGCATAAGGAATAGTGTCATTCGTCAAAACGGGGTTGAAATTTACTTCTGCACACGGGAATCGGGCGGTATTGACTGATTGCAATGATGTAATAATCAGGTAATCAGGTGAATGCAGTCCGACACCCGGATTTTTTACATGGAGCTTCTGATTTTGACGAACAACAGGTTTAAGATGATGAGAAAATGCAGTTTATGAAGTTTTTCGGTTAAACCGGAAGGCTCAAAGGGGTGAAAAACGCCGAATTATGTTAATTTTGTATAAATGGCAAATTTTCAACAGATGGCTTACAATCAATTTAACCAGTTTAACAAAGGTACCATTCCGCCCGAGTGGAAAAAGTACCTGTCAGGCTACAAATATCTTCTGGCGGGATTAATAGCGATCATACTCCTCTGGACCACCTTCTTTCAGATAAGGCCTGAGGAGACCGGAGTAATAACCCGTTTTGGAAGGTATGTAAGGTCGGAGGAACCCGGTCTGCACATGAAGCTGCCAATACTGGAAAGGGTATACAAGGTGGCAGTGGAACGCCAGCAGAAGGAGGAATTCGGATTCCGGACCACCAGTACCGGCATTCAGTCTCAATACACAAAGACGGGAACGACCGATGAGTCGCTCATGCTTACCGGTGATCTTAACCTGGCAGATGTGGAATGGGTGGTTCAGTACAGGATTGACGATCCCTACAAATTCCTGTTCAAGGTACGGGACCCTATCGGAACGATGAGGGACATATCGGAAAGCTGCATGAGGCAGATAGTAGGCGACCGCACCGTGAATGAGGTGCTTACAGTGGGAAGGACCGAGATAGCAATCAGTGTGCAGCAGGAAATACAGAAACTATGCACGGAATACATGCTTGGGATAACCATCGAGCAGGTGGTGCTTCAGGATGTCAATCCGCCTGACCCGGTAAAGGATGCCTTCAATGCAGTAAACCAGGCCCAGCAGGAGAAAGAAACCCTGATAAACCAGGCCCGGTCGGAATACAACAAGATAATTCCGAGGGCCAGGGGCCAGGCTGATGAGACAATACAGAAAGCGGAGGGCTATGCAACGGAGAGGGTGAACAACGCCATGGGTGAAGCAACCCGCTTCAATGCCCTGTACAGGGAATATGTAAAGGCTCCTGAGGTTACAAAAAAGAGGCTCTATCTTGAGACTCTCGGGACTGTGCTTCCAAAGCTGGGGCACAAGATAATTACGGATGAGAAGGGGAATAATGTGCTTCCGCTTCTTCAGATGCAGTATGACAAAAAATAAACAGGGACCATCATGAATAAAACTACCAGAATAATAATCCAGTCAGCAGTACTGCTTGCAGCCCTGATAGTTGTCCTGAACACCGTTTTCAGGGTCAGGGAGACCGAGCAGGTTATAATAACCCAGTTCGGAAAGCCTGTAGGAGAACCTAAAACCACACCGGGCCTGAAGCTGAAGGTTCCGTTTATCCAGAAGACCAATTATTTTGAAAAAAGGTTCATGGAATGGGATGGAGATCCCAACCAACTTCCAACCAAGGACAAGAAATTCATCTTTGTCGAGGCTTATGCCCGCTGGCAGATAACCGATCCCCTGCAGTTCTTCAAGAGACTGACCGACGAAAGGGGAGCTTTGTCGAGGCTTTCAGACATACTTGACGGGGAGACTCGCGACTACATTGCCAACCATAATCTTGAGGAGGTTGTCCGGTCGACCAACAGGGTTCCCACGCCCTCGGGTTCAATAGGAGAGGAAGTGGGGGATACTCTTTCGGATATTACTACAGGAAGGCTCGACATTCAGAAGCTGATCCTTCAGTCGGCAAATGAAAAGGCCGGCGATCTGGGAATTATCATTCTTGATGTGAGGCTTAAGCGGCTCAATTATGTTGAGGAGGTCAAGACACAGGTATATGAGAGGATGAAAAGTGAGCGCTACAGGATTGCTGAGAAATTCAGGTCGGAAGGTGCAGGTGAGGCTTCAAGGATCAATGGTGAAAAAGAAAGGGATCTTAAGGCCATACAGTCGGAAGCTTACCGGAAAGCAGAGGAAATAAGGGGACAGGCAGATGCACGCGCCACTGCGATCTATGCAAACGCCTACGATCAGTCGGCGGCGTCGCGAAGCCTCTACAGCTTTATGAAATCGATGGAGACCTTTGAAAAGACGTTTGATACCACAACAACAATTATCCTGTCAACAC
>CAYSBL010000093.1:0-3496 GCA_964429295.1 uncultured Rikenellaceae bacterium | reverse complement strand
GTTACTTCATGTAAATCTGATTCAGGATCTCCCTGTACTTGTTCGTAATGAACTGGCGGCGAAGCTTGAGTGTGGGAGACAATTCCCCGGTTGCAGGGCTCCATTCATCCGGGACCAGCCTGAAACGGTTGATACGTTCCGGAGGATTGAGGCGCTTGTTGACCAGGTTAATTTCATTGTCGAAAATGCTTGTTATTTCGGGATGGCTGATCAGCTCGGAAGGATTGTCGGATAATATTCTTTTTTCCTTCCTCCAATCATCGAAATACCTGAAATTCGGTGAAATGATTGCGCTGGCAAATTTCTCGTGTTCTCCGACAACCATTACCTGATCTATCAGAAGCGATTCCTTGAAAAGGTTCTCAATAAGCTGGGGAGCAACAAACTTGCCATTTGACAATTTGAAAATCTCTTTTTTCCTGTCAGTGACCATAAGGAATTTTCCTTCCTCCATATGTCCCACATCGCCTGTATGAAACCAGCCATCCTCATCGAATGCCGATTTTGTCATTTCCGGATCATTGAAGTAGCCGATCATAACATTCGGCCCCTTGCAGAGGATCTCCCCGTCGCCTGCTATCTTAACCTCAACTCCTTCTATTGTCATTCCCACAGAACCAAGCCTTACTTTACCTTTCTCATTACGGTTGATAGTTATTATCGGTGAGGTTTCAGTAAGACCGTACATGTTGAATATCTTTATACCGGCAGCCCAGAATATCCTTTCCAGCCTCGACTGAAGACTTGCGCCTCCGCACCCCACGATCCTTACATTACCTCCCAGCGCCTGACGCCATTTGCTGAACACAAGCTTGTCAGCAATTGCCAGTCTGGCTTCATAGAAAAGACCGTTTTCACCAAAAGGATTGTACTTCGTTCCGAGATTGACAGCCCAGAAGAAGACTGCCTTTTTAAATCCTGTTAGCTTTTTACCCTTGGAAATAATAACGTCGTAAAATTTCTCAATGATACGTGGAACTGCATCAAAACCATCAGGTTTTACTTCAGCCATGTTTGCGGCAATCGATCCCATGCTTTCAGCATAATAGATGCTTGTACCGCAATATTGAGTCTGGTAATTTCCCAGCCTCCCGCCCACATGACACAAAGGCAGGATGCTCAGGTATTTGTCTGCCGGAGAGAGATTGAAAACCTTTGAGGCAGATATGAAGTTGGATACCAGGTTTCTATGCGACAGCATCACGCCCTTCGGCGAACCTGTGGTCCCCGAGGTGTAGATAAGTGTCGCACAATCATCCGGGGTAATCTGATCCCTGATAGCATCTGCCTCCCTTCTCCGGCTTTCAGGACATGATTCACCCTTCCTTACTATCTCAAGCCAGAAGCGCGCACCATCAACTTCATCAAAGGTGAATAGCCTGCCCTCTTTAATATAATCCTGAAGGGCAGGGCTTACGCATTTAAATAGTTTCTTATCGGAAACTATAATCATCCTGGCACCGCAATTCTGCTGGATGAATTCATATTCTGAAGGTTTAAGCGAGGTAAACACAGGCACATGAATCACTCCAAGCATTGTCATGCCCACATCGATGAAATTCCATTCCGGACGGCTGTTAGCTACCGATACGATCCTGTCACCCTTTCTGAAGCCCATTTCATAAAGGCCGTAGAAAAAATTGAGAGAATAATCAATATATTGCTGTGAACTATATTTTATCCACTGCCCGTTCTGCTTAAAGCACAGGGCGTCATCCTTTTTGAACTTCTCTTCATAACGTGAGAGAATATCAAAGATCCTGGTTACCTCCATATATCGGAATTATGTAAATAGGGAAAAACTGATTTTCCTGTAAAGGAATGAAAAATATCGTGTTCTGCTGTCGCTTTATGAAAATATAGATTTTATCAGGCGGCCGGACTTTACCCTGTACCATCCTGAAGGAGCAATTTTATGGATCAAACAACCTTATAAAAGCTTAAATATGTTATTTTTGCCACGATTCAGATAAAGTGACTTACAAATTCATTTTAATATGAAAAAGATACTTTCCTTTATTCCGGTTCTTTTCCTCCTTGCTTCCATTACGGTTTCTGCCCAGGAAACCGTTCAGATCGCCGTTCAGGCCGATAAGCCAGGCGCGGAGATACAGCCCACAATGTGGGGCGTTTTTTTCGAGGATATCAATTTCGCAGCTGACGGCGGGATCTACGCGGAGCTTGTGAAAAACCGGTCATTTGAATTTGAGCTTCCCCTCAGCGGCTGGCGGCAAATACCGAAACAGAATGGAACAGGAAGGATTGTCCCTGGTCTCTATTATCCAAACAATCCGGGAAATCCTCATTTCATTAGCATATTTCCCGACCCGGCTTCCGGATCGTTCGGACTGGTGAACGAAGGATTCCGCGGAATGGGGATAAGAAAAGACACTCAGTATAACTTTTCAGTTAAGGCCAGGCTACATGAGGATTCGGACATTAATATGAAGGTTGAGCTTGTCTCTCCCTCCGAACAGGTTATTGGCAGTGCAATGCTTTCTGACTTCAACGGTGAATGGTCAGGTCACAAGGTGTCATTTTCCGCAACGGAAACAGAGGCCAGAGCCCAGATGAGGATCACTCTCAGCGGTAAGGGAGGCATCGACCTCGATATGATCTCATTATTTCCCGCCGATACCTGGAAAGAGCGTGAAAACGGGCTGCGCAAGGATATAGTCCAGATGATAGCTGATCTTAAACCCGGTTTTCTCAGATTCCCCGGCGGCTGTATTGTCGAGGGAAGAACACTTGAAAACAGATATCAGTGGAAGAAAACCGTGGGGCCGGCCGAAGACAGAAAAATGATTATGAACCGCTGGAATGTGGAGATCAGAAACCGGCAGGCTCCGGATTATTTCCAGTCGTTCGGACTCGGATTTTATGAGTATTTTCTTCTTGCTGAGGATATGGGAGCAGAACCTCTTCCTATTCTCAACTGCGGAATGTCGTGCCAGTTCAATGCAGCCGAGGTGGTGCCTCTTGAAGAACTCGACACCTATATACAGGATGCACTCGACCTTATTGAGTTTGCCAACGGCGAAACATCAACCCGCTGGGGCGGATTAAGGGCTGAGATGGGCCACCCCGGAAAGTTCAACCTGAAATATCTTGGAATAGGAAACGAACAATGGGATGAACAGTATATTGAAAGATACAGGGAGTTCGAGAAGGTTCTCAAAAAAAACCATCCTGAAATAAAAATAGTGTCAGGCTCCGGTCCGTCGTCAGCTGGCAGGATGTTCGAGTACGGCTGGAACGAACTGAGAAAACTTTCACCCGACCTGATTGACGAGCATTATTACATGCCTCCGGAATGGTTCCTTCAGAATGCGGCAAGGTACGACAACTACGACCGTAACGGGATCAAGGTATTTGCAGGTGAATATGCCGCCCACGGGAAGGAAGGGGCCGATCCGGAATCAAGAAATACATGGTATAGCGCACTTTGCGAGGCGGCATTTATGACAGGTCTGGAACGAAACGCCGATGTGGTTCA
>CAYSBL010000092.1:0-3933 GCA_964429295.1 uncultured Rikenellaceae bacterium | reverse complement strand
GAATACCGAATACCGAATACCGAATACCATCCAATACTAACCAAACTATATCACCTATGAAACTAACTTTCCTTTCAGTAGTCGCCGCGGCCGCACTGATGATAATCACTCCGGTAACGGCTTCAGCTCAGCTTCCCATGGAGACGGAAGCACAGAAAATGCAGAGAATGAAGTGGTGGACCGATGCACGGTTCGGCATGTTCATTCACTGGGGATTATATGCTCTTCCTGCCCGTCATGAATGGGTGAAGAACCGTGAAAGGATCACTACCGAAGATTACCAGAAGTATTTCGAGGCTTTTGATCCTGATCTTTATAACCCGAAAGAATGGGCTAAAAGTGCAAAAGAAGCAGGAATGAAATATGTCGTTCTCACGGCAAAGCATCATGAAGGATTCTGTTTGTGGGATTCAAAATTCACCGATTACAAGTCGACCAACACCCCTTTCGGGAGGGACATAATACGGGAATACGTCGACGCTTTCAGGGCTGAAGGATTGAAGGTTGGATTCTATTATTCCCTGATCGACTGGCATCATCCCGATTACACCATCGACAGCCGGCATCCCCAGCGTCAGGAAAATGATGCCGAATATGAACGGCTCAACAAGGGAAAGGACATGAACAGGTACAGGGAGTACATGAAGAACCAGGTGAGGGAATTGCTTACCAATTACGGGGAGATAAGCATCATCTGGTTCGACTTCTCATTTCCGGGAAAGAACGGCAAGGGTCGTCAGGACTGGGATTCCGAGAACCTTCTGAAGCTGGCACGATCGCTTCAGCCAGGCATCATTGTCGACGACCGTCTCGATCTTAAGGACGTTGAGGGCGGCTGGGATTTTACCACTCCTGAACAGTATAAGGTGACCAAATGGCCTGAGGTGAATGGCAAAAGAGTACCGTGGGAAACCTGCCAGACATTTTCAGGATCATGGGGATACTACCGCGATGAGACAACATGGAAGAGTCCTGCCCAGCTTATCGAACTTCTGACAGAATCAGTCAGCAAGGGAGGAAACCTTCTTCTTAATGTAGGACCGACTGCCCGCGGGACTTTCGATTACCGCGCAAAGGAGAGGCTTGAGGCGATGGGAGAGTGGATGAAGTACAACAACCGCTCGGTCTACAAATGTACAGAAGCTCCTTCAGATATAGTTGCTCCGCCCAATACCCTGCTGACTTATAATCCGGAGACTAAAAGGCTTTATGTCCATCTGCTGTCATATCCTATGGGATCGCTGAGGATGGGAAATATGGCAGATAAGATAAAGTATGCACAATTCCTGCATGATGCATCCGAAATTCGTTACAGTACCGGATCCGGTGACGACAGCAACACAATTAACATGCAGCTGCCTGTTCTGAAGCCGCCGGTTGAGATCCCTGTGCTGGAGATCTATTTAAAGTAGAGAATTTGAAACCTCTTCCTGCTTGCCTTTAAAAACCTACTGTATCATAAACAACAACCCTTTCCCACAGATCCTGACATTCTTCAATGAATTTCAGGTGAGTGGGATGGGTTTGATACACATCCTGGTCAGCTTTGTTTTTGAAAACTGTAAGGAGTGAGTAGGAGTAGGTATTATCTATTACATCGCGGCCGGTTGGAGCGGGTACCCCGAGATGATAATCAACGATGGTTTTGACCGTGATTAATTTTTTCAGCTCTCCCTCGAATTTGGTCCTCATCTCCTGTGTAACCGGCTGTTTGAGCCAGAAGAACACATGATGAATAAAAAGGTCCTGCGATAGTCCTTCTGCTGTACCGGCACATGACGAAGCCGTCAGGAGCCCTGCTGCAGCCATTCCTTTTGCGGTGGTGCCGATAAAGCTTCGGCGGTTCTGTTTTTTTATCATAAGCTAAAGTTCCATTACGAGTATTGTGTCAATTTCGTCAAAGCTGCCGTCAGGGACTGATAATGCAATCCCAAATGCATCCTGCTTGAATTTAAGCTTTTCTCCGTTCCCGAAGAATGTAACTTTTTTCACCTTCATGCCGAAATCGGGAATAAGCAGGTTATTGTCTTCAGGATTCAGTATGTGAATAAATACTTTGTTCCCCTTTTGAGTCGTAACTCCCCAGGCTCTCGGGGTTACCGGGCCGCCTCTTGTGCCGTATATGGTTTCTCCGTTTTTCTCCATCCATGAGCCCATCTCCTTGAGGGTGTTAATGAATTCAGGCTGTATCCTGCCATCGGGCATCGGTCCCACATTCAGAAGGAAATTTGAATTGAATCCGGCGGCTTTGACCATGTACTGGATCAGGTTCTTTGTCGATTTGTAATTCTTGTCCTGGAGATTGAAACCCCATGAATTGTTCATCGTTTCACAGGTCTCGTAGGGAAGTTCGCCCAGTTTCTGTTCAGGATTGAATCCGGTGGTTTTCTGTCCCGGAAGGTCCTTTTCGAACATCTGGAAATCCTCGCCGGGGAAGGTTGCAAGGTGGTGGTTGCTTCCTACCAGGCATGCCGGCTGCAACTTATGGATCAGCCCGTAGGTCCTGTCCAGCCTCCAGTCAGCATCCTTTTTATCCCAGTGCCCGTCGAACCAGATCCCGCCGATCTCGCCGTAATTTGTAAGAAGCTCGGTAAGCTGGCCGTCCATATAATCGAGGTATTTGTACCAGTCGCCCTTTTCAGGCCTTCCTGCCGTACTTCCCGTGTTGCCTCTCGGGTAATAGTCCTCCTGGTACCAGTCGAGCTGTGAGTGATAGAAGAAGAGTTTGATACCCTGTTTCCTGCACTCTTCGGCAAGCATCTTTATGACATCCTTTCCGTATGGTGTCCGGTCGACTATATCCCAGTCGGTGAGTTTTGAATCCCACATGGCAAATCCGTCATGATGTTTGCTGGTGAGGGTAATGTATTTCATCCCGGCAGCTTTTGCCAGGGCAACCCATTCAGCGGGGTTGTAGCCGATGGGATTGAAGAAGGCCGGCAGTTTCTGATAGGTCTGCTTGTCGATCCTCTGGTTGTTCATAACCCATTCACCGTCGCCCAGGATGCTGTATACACCCCAGTGTATGAACATTCCGAATTTGGCATCCTGAAACCATTCACGGGATTTAAGGTTTTCAGGAGCAGGGGTATAGGTGTTTTGCCCTGCTGAAGTAAGCGTGGCAAAAGATATTGAAATAAGAAGGAGTTTCTTTAACATGTTATTTCGCTTTTTCCTCTGGTTTGAATTTTTCAGTAATAAGTTCAGGCCATTTCAGGTCGAGTTCCTCAAGAGCTTTCAGTACAGTTTCGGCAACCGCATAGGTTTTCTGCCAGTTTTTGTCGGAGGGCACGACATGCCAGGGAATAATATTGCAGGTGTTCAGAATCTTTTCATAGACCTCCATGTATTTGTCCCACTTTTCCCTTGTATCCCAGTCGCCGTCCTTGTGTTTCCAGTGCTTTTCCTTAAGTTCAACTCTCTCCATGAGTCTTTCCAGCTGGGCTTCCCTTGAAACATTCATAAAGAACTTAAGGATAACGGTACCGTTGTTCCCCAGAAGTTTTTCAAAGTCATTGATCACCTTGTAACGTTTCTCAATAACTTCCTCAGGTATGTACTTGTCAACTGAGGGGACAAGAATATCCTCATAATGCGATCTGATGAATATTTTCAGTTCGCCTTTCCGGGGAGCCGCATTATGCACCCTCCACAGGAAATCGTGGGCATATTCCTCTTCCGTTGGCTTTTTGAAGCTGTGGATCTTGACTCCAAGGGGATTGCAGTATTTCACCAGACCTTTGGTTACGCCGTCCTTGCCTGAAGCATCCGTACCCTGCAAAACTATGAGCAGGCTGAATTTGTTCTGGGCATACATCTTGTTCTGAAGTTCTCCGATCTTCCTGAGAATCTTCTTTGTCTTGTCCTGTGTCTTATCCTTGTCCCATTCCTTGTTGAAGGTCGGATAATCCTCGATCTTTATTTTCATATAAT
>CAYSBL010000091.1:0-4662 GCA_964429295.1 uncultured Rikenellaceae bacterium | reverse complement strand
AACCAGCATCATCTGTACAGGTAAACAAACCCCCTGTATTCCTTGCTGTCGTATTTCACGTCGTCCCAGCCGAGGGCCCTTATAATATAGTAATAGACTCCGGGGCTTGCCTTGGCGGATGAGTTCCCCACATTTCCGTCCCATCCGTCCCACTCCTTAAGTATCTGTCCCTCACCCTTGAAATCATAAACCTTGATCCCGGCACGGCTGAAGATAACAACACTGACATACCTGAGCGACCGCTTGTCGATCATGAACTTATCGTTCAGGCCGTCCTCGTTGGGCGTGAATACGTTGGGAATGGCCAGAGCGGACGGTTCAACCACGATGTCGCTGTATCTTATTGAATCTATGCAGTGAAGCTGGCTCTCAACAGTAAGTTTCACAGAATACTCGTCCGGAACGTAATAAGTATGAGGACCCGGGTCCTTTTCAGTTGAAATTGAATCGTCGCCGAATTCCCAGAGATAAGTGACAGCCCTTACCGATTTGTCGGTGAATGTAACCTCAAGAGGAGCCTCGCCTTCGGCAGGGCTTACCGTGAAATCGGCTTTAACATGAATCGATTCATAGAAAAAAGACGCCTCTGAAGAGCACCCGAGGGTGTTCACCCTGAGCTTGTAGGTAACATCCTCGAGAGGCGGCGTAAAAGTGATGGGATTCAGTTCAATGGACGGGAATGGTATTGCCGATTCCGGGTCGGAAGACCACATGAACGAGACCTCGTTCTTAAGTCCCAGGTTACTGCCGTTTGCCGGATCCCTGTAGTAGAACCTCCTCGTAACGGAAGAAGTGTCACCGTCGAGCGCTACATAATCACATGTATTGTTTGCCAGCCTGGCCGATGCTCCGGGCGGGCTGTCGTAGAATACCCATGCAGTGAGTGATGCGTTGTATCCCAGGGTATTGCTTATGTTCACCCTGTATCCTCCTTCTGTCAGTCCTGAAGCTGTTGAGTTCATGACACCTGTCTCTGAAGCCACAGGTACGGTAAATCCCCTGGTGGCGTCGCTCCACCTGAACCATGAAAATGTAAAGGGTCCGACACCTCCCGGGCTGACTGCGTTAAGCGAAGCAGAAGCTGTCCCCCGTGAATTGCAGAAAAAGAACACGGGATCCTTGACAGCAGGGGCCGAAGGATAGCTGGTGTACCTTACCGAATTCATCCCGGGGGCAGTGATCTGACCCGTCGCAACGGAAGACAAGAGTATTGCTGAAATCAATAAGTGTATTCGCACTGGCTGTCTTTCTTTCGGAGCTTTTCAGTAACCATGGAAAAAGGTTCCGGCACGCTCCTCATTTAACCTGATAACGTTATACCGCAATCTTTGTTATAACACGTTGCAAGTATAAAGATAATGTTGATAAGTTTGGAAACCAAGTTATCAACATCAGTCCCTCCTGAGGTACTATTTATTAAATTTGCGCAACCCGTTAAGCTGTAATCAAACCGTTTAATGACTGATAAGTACCTCGAGGAACTAAATGAAGCTCAGAGGCTTGCAGTAATAAATACTGATGGCCCCGCTCTTGTTATTGCTGGTGCCGGATCGGGCAAGACAAGGGTTCTCACCTACCGGATAGTGCATCTTCTTCACAAACAGGTGCCTGCCTGGAGGATACTTGCCCTCACGTTTACAAACAAGGCTGCAGGTGAGATGAGGGAGAGGATCTCGGCAATGGTAGATCCCGAAGTTGCAAGATTCCTGTGGATGGGGACCTTCCATTCAATTTTCGCCAGGATACTCAGGGCCGAAGGTTCAAGGCTGGGATACAAGCAGAACTTCACTATTTACGACTCTTCCGATTCCAAAAGCCTGATCCGGACGATCATAAAGGAAATGGGTCTTGACGACAGCGTTTACAAGCCGGGGGCCATTGCATCCAGAATATCCGCTTCAAAGAACAATCTTGTGACTGCCAGCATTTATGCTTCAGATGCCGGATTGCAGGAATATGACAAAGCAGCCAGGATGCCCCTGATGCATGAGATTTACAAGACCTACGCTGCCCGCTGCTTCAGGGCAAACGCAATGGATTTTGATGATCTTCTCCTGAATACCAACATTCTTTTCAGGGACTTCCCTGATGTTCTTGCCTCCTACCAGGAAAAATTCCATTATATCCTCGTCGATGAGTACCAGGATACAAATTACAGCCAGTATCTGATAGTTAGAAAACTGGCAGCCGCAAGGAGGAACATATGCGTGGTGGGCGATGATGCGCAGAGCATTTACTCATTCCGCGGGGCAAGGATCGAAAACATCCTTGAATTCAGGAATGACTACCCTGAATTCAGGCTGTTCAAGCTCGAACAGAACTACAGGTCGACCCAGACCATTGTAAATGCAGCCAACACGGTTATTGCAAATAACGAGGGGCAGATCCGTAAAACCGTTTACTCCAAAAACGAAGCCGGCGAAAACATTCAGGTAATGCAGGCTCTTACCGATACAGAAGAAGGATTCAATATCGCCTCCGACATTTTTGATAAGAAATACTCCCGCCAGCTTGTCTGGTCCGACTTTGCCATTCTTTACCGCACCAATGCCCAGTCGAGGATCTTTGAGGAGACCCTCAGGAAAAAGAACATACCCTATAAAATTTACGGGGGATTATCATTCTATGAGAGAAAGGAAATAAAGGACATTCTGGCATATTTCAGGATGGTTATCAATCCCGAAGATGAAGAAGCTCTTAAAAGGACCATCAATTATCCGAAAAGAGGGATTGGCGACACCACCGTGAACCGGATACTGGAGCTTGTTTCCGAAACCGGAACATCCGCCTGGCAGGTGATAAACGGCAGCAGCTCAGGAAGTTCCGGGTTCAACCAGGGAACCATCTCCAGGATCAGGACCTACACTGACCTCATCGGTGCTTTCGGAAGGGATATGGCCGAAGCCGATGCCTATTCGAAAGCACGGGAAATCGCGATGGGTTCTGGGATAATCAGGGAGCTCAGGGAAGGAAAATCGCCCGAGGAAGTAAGCAGGTACGAGAACCTCGAGGAGCTTCTCAACGGTATCAAGATCTTTACCGAAGCGGCCGAGACCAATGGAGAACCGGCAACCCTTGAAGCTTACATGGCCACAGTTTCGCTGCTCACCGACCAGGACAATGAAAAGGCGGAGGATCGCGACAAGGTAACCCTCATGACCATGCATTCAGCCAAGGGACTGGAGTTCAAGCATGTTTACATTGCCGGGATGGAGGATACCCTTTTCCCGTCGCCTCTTTCGGCAGGAAATCCGAGGGAACTCGAAGAGGAAAGGCGGCTCTTTTATGTTGCGCTTACACGCGCCGGAAAAATGGCGACACTGAGTTATGCTCTCAACAGGTACAAATGGGGCAATCTTGAAAGAAGCGGTCCAAGCAGGTTTCTCCTTGAAATGGACAAGAAATTTCTCGATTATCCCCAGACCGGAGGAAAACCTTTCGCCCATAGTCCGTCACGAAACGGAGCAGAATCGCGTCACACTGTTGAGGAGAAGGTCAGGTATTCAACCCCGTCAAGATTAAGGAAGATAACAGCCCCGAAAGCGACATATTCATCTTCCGGAGCAGGCACCGGCATACCCGGCGATTTTATACCGGGCGACATGGTAACCCACGAAAGATTCGGAAACGGTACCGTTGTGTCGATTGAAGGAGAAGCCCCGAATACAACTGCCACCGTCGATTTTGAGAATCACGGCAAGAAGAAACTTCTTCTCCGTTTTGCCAAACTGACAAAAAACTAAGCAGCGGTCATCTCTTTCCGGCCTGACCGAAATTCATCTTTATAAAAGAGTAGCCTTCAGCCGATATCGTGTGTTTGAAATTATCGTTGATCTCTTTTGTCTCCATCTTCATAACAATCTTGCCAGCCTTGTCATAACCTTCCAGGCCAAGCATGACTGAGTTCTCAAATCCCGGGTAACCGTAATAGCTCGGCATTCCCGTCTTTCCCCAGTTCCTTTTATCGGCTTTTATCTTTACATCGTTAGTCATCCAGACCATTGAATAACCTTCCTCTCCTTCCTCGGCAACCTTGTATTCATCGCACTTGTAACCTGCTATAACCTTTGTATTTCCCGTCTTTGTAATGGTTGGAGCTTTTTCCGGCTTTTCCTTAATGTCCTTTGTCTGGGCTTCCAGTTCGGACTCATCGGGAATACTTGAAATGATTCCTGTTTTTGAACCCTCTCCTTCCATAAGGATCATGAAAGCCCGGTTTTCATTATCGAAGATGAACGAGGTGGGTACTGACTGGTTTTTGTTGTCGGGATCCTGAATTTTTATCTCAAAACCGGCATTTGCAGTACTGGCGTTATAGTAAGTGAAATAATCCGATTTTACGACGTCCTTCTTGTCATAACTCTCCATAATCATATGGATCCTGCCTGTAAAATTGTAAACATCGCTGTGGGGGATATCGGTTTTGCCGCCCAGCAGACCGCCAATGCCGGGCCGGGTCGATTCAGTCTGCTCATCCTGCTTCTCCTGCACGGCTGAATCTATCTTGTTCTCCACAGCCTTGTTGATAGCCTTGTTAAGCCTGTTCTTCAATGCTCCTCCGATCTGGGCATCAATAGAATACGGGAGGGCAACCAAAAGGGAAAGCATAACGGCCAAAGTTTTCGTTTTCATGAAATCAGCTTTTTAAAATATGAACATTAA
>CAYSBL010000090.1:0-4746 GCA_964429295.1 uncultured Rikenellaceae bacterium | reverse complement strand
CTTTGTGATAAAACCGGAGGCTTTCAAGCCCAATATCCCTGGTCACATTAATAAATCAGGTTCTTTGCGATAAAGCCGGAGGCTTTCAAGTCCAATGTCCCCGGTCACATCCGGGGTGGCAGGATTTTGAATTGTCAACCCCGGAGCGGGTTGAAGAAAGAATATTATGATTATTGGTAATATGGGAGATAAGGCACATTATCAGCATTGACCCCTATACATATTACAATATCTGTTGCAGAAAACACTGTAAGATTAAAAATTCAAATTAAATTTATCTTTATAACAAGTTTACCGAACCCGTTCTGACCAGATGACACCTGATATTGATTAT
Organism: uncultured Rikenellaceae bacterium; assembly: GCA_964429295.1. Lineage (GTDB taxonomy): Bacteria > Bacteroidota > Bacteroidia > Bacteroidales > VadinHA17 > LD21. Next base: position 4,412 of record CAYSBL010000090.1, on the reverse strand, counting down.
ATTCTCCACGGAGGCCATCCCATGCCTGAAATGACAAAACTCAGGGCGGGAAACCTTTCGCTGAGCTATTCTGATGGTAATATCAGGTATGTCAGCGCCGGTCAGACCGAGATCATAAGAATGATATGCTCAGCGGTCCGCGATAAAGAGTGGCTCAATGTCAATCCACAGATTGAGGAGGAGAAGATCAATGAGTCTGAAGATTCATTTGAAATCTTTCTCAGGTGCCGTTACAGGAAAGATGAGATGGATCTGGCCGCCAGCTATGTCTTTATGGGCAAGACGGATAATTCACTGACGCTGACGATGGAGGCAGAGGCACTTTCGACTTTTGAAAAGAACCGGATCGGTATCTGCGTCCTTCACCCGATCGAAGGCTGTGCCGGTAATAAATGTATTATCGGACATACCAACGGCCCGGAGGAAGAATCCGCTTTCCCTGTGGAAATCAGTCCACATCAGGTCTTTCATGATATAAAATCTATGCAATGGGCGACAGAGGGCATTGACTGCAGAATTGATTTTGAAGGTGATGTTTTTGAAACAGAAGATCAAAGGAACTGGACAGATGCTTCATTTAAAACTTATTCGACACCACTGTCTCTTCCCTGGCCTTCCCTGGTTGAAAAAGGAACAAGGATTTTTCAGAAAGTCACTTTCAGGGCTTCCGGGAATTTTATATCTCAGGAAATACAGGACGATCTCACTGTTATAAAAAACATTCCGGATGAGAAGTTCAGGATGCCATCGGTCGGGATATGCCGGTCAGGCCGTTACGCCACGCTTACTCCAAATGAGATTAAGCTGTTGAGATCAATCAGGTTCGACCATTACAGGATCGACCTCCACCTCTACGAAAACGGATGGCAATTCACGGCAGATGACTTATGCATGGAATTACCGGACCTTGGATACCGCACTGAATTTGCACTTTTCTTTGATGACCGTATACATCAGCAGATAAATAATTTCATCGACTGGTACTCCCGGTGTCAGCTCTCTCCCACGCATATCCTTTTGTATCATAAATCCCGCCCGTCAACTCCCGATGAGCTTGCAAATGAAGTTATTCCGCTTCTGAGAAAAGTCAGTCCCGATGTTAAGATCGCTACAGGTACAAATGCAAATTTCGCTGAAATAAACCGTAACAGGCCTGGTGAAACAGGGAACGATTGTATTTGCTATGCCATTCATCCGCAGGAACATGCATCCGACAACCTGACTCTTGTTGAAAACCTGCAAGCCCAATACTATTCAGTTACGAGCGCTCAGAAATTTGCCGGGAATAGAAAAATATTCATTTCACCTGTGAATATTCAAAGGAGGTTCAATGCCAACACATCTTTCGTAGAACTGCCCTGGTCAGGACCAGGATTACCCCCTCAGGCCGACAGCCGCATGATGTCGCTTTTCGGAGCCTGCTGGACAGCCATAAGCATTAAATATCTTTGTCAGGCGGGTGCTGACAGTTTAACTTATTATGAGACTGCCGGAGAAAGAGGAATTTTCCAGGGCGAGAGTGATCCGAAATGGCCTACTGAGTTCCCGTCTGAGAAAGGAATGATTTACCCTTCCTTCCATGTATTCAGATTTCTTCTCGGCAACAAGCAGCTAAATTTTGTAAAGTGTACCAGTTCGAGACCTCTTGTTGCCGATTGTCTTGCACTGTCGGACGGGAAACAGGGACACATGCTTCTTGTGAATTTTACAGGCAATAAACAAAAAATAAAACTGGAATGCTGTTCAGGATTGATCAGGCTAAGGTCGCTTTGCTCGGATAGTTTCGCCGAAGCAGCATCCGACAACCGGTGGACAGGGATCAATAATGAAAAAATCATCAAAGCACAGGAGATCTTCGAAATTGAGCCCCTTTCACTTAACTTTATTGAAGGGTGGCTTAAACACTGAAAATAAATAAGAAATACTTTTATTGAAAACTAACCTTAATCACTCATGGTACTGGTTCAAAACTATGCACTGGCGGTTTTTCTTTGCTTTGTCGCCATGGTTTGCTGGGGTTCGTGGCAGAACACCCAGAACCTTATAGGCAAGGGATGGAGGTTTGAGCTTTATTACTGGGACTACACCATCGGGATATTCCTGTTTGCGCTTCTGATGGCTTTCACATTCGGAAGCCTTGGCAGCCAGGGCCGCAGCTTTATTCCCGACCTGGCCCAGGCTGATGCACGGAATTTGCTTTCATCAGCTCTCGGAGGATTTATCTGGAACATCGGAACCCTGCTCCTGGTAGCCTCAATTTCTATTGCAGGAATGTCGGTGGCATTCCCTGTCGGAGGCGGACTGGGATGGATTCTGGGGATCTTCATTAACTACCTCGGAAAACCCGAAGGAAATCCCTGGCTCCTTTTCGGAGGATCTGCAGTGATCATAATTGCAATACTGCTCAGCATGCAGTCGTACAGGAAACTGGCCAGCAATCAGAACAAGGCACCCGCCAGGGGAATCATACTTGCCCTTCTGGCCGGACTTTGCATAGCTTTCTTTTACAGGTTCGTGGCTTCAGCGCTCGCAACGGATTTCTCCCCTGCCGACGACGGGAAAATAAGTTCATATACTGCAGTGGTGTTCTTTTCAATCGGAGCATTGATAAGTACCATTATTGTAAATCCAATCTTCATGGCAAAACCCGTTGAAGGAAGACCGGTCAGTATTTCGGAATGGACGAAAGGAACATCACGGGCCCATCTGTTTGGATTACTGGGCGGGGCAATCTGGTGCCTCGGCAATTCGGTCAGCTTCATGTCGGTCGGAGCCGCCAGCCCTGCAATCTCATACGGCCTCAGCAATGCTGCTCCGGTTATTGCCGCACTCTGGGGAATATTCGTCTGGAAGGAATTCAGGGATGCCCCGAAAGGTACCAATAAGCTGTTGACCTTCATGTTCGTCTGCTACCTGATAGGACTTGTAATGATCGTCTGGTCGAAACTTGCCTGAAAACTCCTTTTAAACCCATAATATGATTATCAGAACCATAATTGCACTTTGTCTTCTGGCTGCCGGAGTACAGGCATCATCCCAATCCAGTCAATGGAAGGGCCGCTCTGCTGATCTGTCGCATGGCAGGCTGATGGTCTCGGAAAACAAGAGGTTTCTTGTTTTTGAGGACGGAACACCCTTCTTCTATCTTGGCGATACTGGCTGGGAACTTTTCCACAGGCTCAACAAGGAGGAAACCGAAAAATATCTGGAAAACCGCCGGTCAAAAGGATTCACCGTCATCCAGGCTGTAGTGCTTGCTGAGGTTGACGGCCTGAATGTGCCAAATATGGAAGGAAACAAGCCCCTCACCGGCAACGATCCCCTGAAGCCAAATGAAGACTATTTTGCTCATGTCGACTGGGTGATTAAAAAGGCTGCTGAAAAAGGAATATTCATAGGACTGCTGCCGACATGGGGCGACAAGTGGAATAAAAGATGGGGAATCGGTCCCGAGATATTCAATCCTGAAAATGCCCGGGCCTGGGGTAAATTCCTGGGCGAACGTTACCGCAATCAACCTAACATAATCTGGATCGTCGGCGGAGACAGACCTGTTGAAAATGATCTGCATCGGAAGATTGTGGCCGGAATGGCGGAAGGACTGAGGGAAGGCGACGAAGGAGCTCATCTTCTTACTTTTCACCCTACCGGAGGGTCAGGATCATCCATGTATTTTCACAATGAATCCTGGCTCGATTTCAACATGCGGCAGAACGGACACAGCCTGAGCTTCACCGAACGCTATGCGGCAACCTTTGATGATTACAGGCTCGAGCCGCCCAAACCTGTCATCGACGGGGAACCGGTCTATGAGGATCATCCTATAAACTTCAATCCCGACGCCAACAGCCATTCCACAGCCGCTGATGTCCGCAGACCTCTCTACTGGGATCTTTTTACCGGTGCATTTGGCCATACCTACGGTCATCATTCAGTCTGGCAGATGTGGACACCGGAAAGATCCCCCATCAACAGGCCGCTTATGCCCTGGTATGAAGCCATTGATCAACCCGGCGCCGGACAAATGATGTTTGGAAGGCTGCTAATGGAATCAAGACCTTTTCTGACGCGTATACCCGACAGCACAATAATTGTAAGCGACAGAATTGTATCGGCGGTGCCGGGTTCAGGTTCATACAGATACGTTGCAACCCGCGATCAGGAGGGAACCTATGCTATGATCTATGCACCAATCGGCAGAAAATTCTCGGTGCGCATGGATGCAATAAAAGGAAAAGAGGTAACCGCATGGTGGTTCAACCCGAGAAACGGCGTGGCAACAAAAATCGCTAATTTTCCAAATAAAGGTACTCAGACTTTCCTTCCGCCCGCCCCGGGCGAAAACCTCGACTGGATTCTGGTACTCGATGACGCATCAAAGAATTATCCTGCACCAGGCTACAGAAAATAAA
>CAYSBL010000089.1:0-5091 GCA_964429295.1 uncultured Rikenellaceae bacterium | reverse complement strand
CCCTGCTCCCTGCCATTAACAGCAACCAGCATCATCTGTACAGGTAAACAAACCCTCTGTACTCTTTGCTGTCATATTTCACGTCGTCCCAGCCGAGGGCTTTTATAATATAGTAGTACACGCCGGGGCTTGCCTTGGCTGACGAGTTTCCGACATTTCCGTCCCATCCGTCCCACTCCTTAAGTATCTGGCCTTCGCCCTGAAAATCATAAACCTTGATCCCGGCGCGGCTGAAGACAACAACGCTCACGTATCTGAGGGACCGTTTGTCGATCATGAACCTGTCGTTTAATCCGTCCTCATTGGGAGTGAACACATTGGGGATGGCCAGAGCCGATGGTTCCACAACTATATCATTGAATCTCATCGAATCGATGCAGTGAAGCTGGCTTTCAACCGTGAGTTTCACCGAATATTCGTCGGGAATATAATAAGTATGGGGACCCGGGTCCTTTTCGGTCGAAATTGAATCGTCGCCGAATTCCCAAAGGTATGTGGCTGCCCTTACTGATTTATCAGTTAAAGTGACTTCGAGAGGAGCCTCCCCTTCAACAGGGCTTACCGTGAAATCGGCTTTGAGATGGATCGACTCATAGAAGAATGATGCTTCTGTGGCGCACCCGAGAGTGCTTACCCTGAGCCTGTAGGTTACATCCTCCAGGGGCGGGGTAAAGGTGATCGGATTCAGTTCGATGGATGGGAAAGGAATTACCGATTCCGGGTCGGATGACCAAGTGAAGGATATCTCATTTTTAAGTCCCAGGTTGCTGCCGTTTGCCGGATCCCTGTAATAGAACCTTCTGATAACCGAAGAAGTATCGCCGTCGAGCGCTACGTAGTCGCAGGTATTGTTTGCAAGCCTGGCTGATGCTCCCGGAGAGCTGTCGTAGAATATCCATGCAGTAAGTGATGTGCTGTAGCCCTGACTGTTGCTGATATTCACCCGGTATCCTCCCTCCGTCAGGTTTGCAGCCGTGGAGTTCATAACGCCGGTTTGTGATGTCACCGGGTCTGTAAATCCCCTGGTGGCGTCGCTCCATCTGAACCAGGAAAATGTAAATGGCCCCACACCTCCGGGGCTGGCGGCATTAAGCGCAGCGGATGAGGTTCCCTGTGAATTGCAGAAAAAGAACATGGGATCTTTTACGGAAGGAGCTGAAGGATAGCTTGTGTACCTAAGCGAATGCATCCCCGGGGCAGTGATCTGACCTGTCGCAACGGAAGATAACAGTATGGCTGCAATAAATAACCTTATTCGCACTGGCTGTTTTTCTTTCGGAGTCTTTTCAGAAACTATGCAAAAGGTTCTGAGAGGCGCCTTGTTTAACCTGATAACGTTATACCGGAATCTTTGTTATAACATGCTGCAAGTATAAAGATAATGTTGATAAGTTTGGAAACCAAGTTATCAACATCAGTCCCTCCTGAAGCACTATTTATTAAATTTGCGCAACCCGTTAAGCTGTAACCAAATCGTTTGATGACAGGTAAGTACCTCGAGGAACTAAATGAAGCTCAGAGGCTTGCAGTGATAAACACTGAAGGTCCGGCTCTTGTTATCGCCGGCGCCGGATCGGGCAAAACCAGGGTTCTCACCTACCGGATAGTTCATCTTCTTAACCAAAAGGTTCCGGCATGGAGGATACTGGCTCTCACGTTTACGAACAAGGCTGCAGGCGAGATGAGGGAAAGGATCTCCGCTCTGGTCGATCCTGAAGTGGCCCGGTTCTTATGGATGGGGACCTTTCATTCAATTTTTGCAAGGATACTCAGGGCTGAAGGCTCAAGGCTTGGATACAAGCAAAACTTCACAATTTACGACTCTTCAGATTCAAAAAGCCTGATCCGCGCTATTATAAAGGAAATGAGCCTCGACGACAGTGTTTACAAGCCTGGGGCCATTGCATCACGAATATCAGCATCCAAGAACAATCTTGTGACTGCCAGTATTTATGCTTCCGATTCAGGACTTCAGGAATACGACAAGTCGGCCAGGATGCCCCTTATGTATGAGATTTACAGGACCTATGCCGCCCGGTGTTTCAGAGCTAACGCCATGGATTTTGACGATCTGCTCCTTAACACCAATATACTTTTCAGGGATTTTCCCGATGTTCTTGCAGCCTACCAGGAAAAATTCCACTACGTCCTTGTCGACGAATACCAGGATACAAATTACAGCCAGTACCTGATTGTCAGAAAACTGGCAGCGGCCCGGAGGAACATCTGTGTTGTGGGCGACGATGCCCAGAGCATTTACTCTTTCAGGGGAGCCAGAATAGAGAATATCCTGGAATTCAGGAACGATTATCCCGAATACAGGCTGTTCAAACTTGAGCAGAACTACAGGTCGACGCAGACGATAGTGAATGCTGCCAACACAGTGATAGCGAACAATGAAGGACAGATCCATAAAAAAGTCTTCTCAAAAAACGAAACCGGGGAAAATATCCAGGTGATGCAGGCTATGACCGACACGGAAGAAGGATTCAATATAGCCTCTGACATCTTCGATAAAAAATACTCCCGCCAGCTTGTCTGGTCCGACTTTGCCATTCTCTACCGTACCAATGCCCAGTCGAGGATCTTTGAGGAGACTCTGAGAAAGAAGAACATACCATATAAGATATACGGCGGCCTTTCATTCTATGAGAGAAAGGAGATAAAGGACATCCTTGCTTATTTCAGGATGGTTATCAATCCCGAAGATGAAGAGGCTTTTAAAAGAACCATCAATTATCCGAAAAGAGGGATAGGCGACACCACTGTGAACAGGATACTCGAACTGGCCTCCGAAACCGGAACATCGGCCTGGCAGGTTATTGCCGGAAGCCACCAGGGAGTTCCAGGCTTAAACCAGGGAACAGTCACAAGACTCAGGGCCTATCTTGATATTGTTAATGCTTTCCGAAAGGATCTGGCAGACACCGATGCCTATTCCAAGGCGCGAGAGATAGCAATGGGATCGGGGATCATAAAGGAGTTAAGGGAAGGTAAATCGCCGGAGGAGGTGAGCAGGTATGAGAACCTTGAAGAGCTTCTCAACGGCATAAAGATATTTACGGAATCAGCTGAGACCAATGGAGAGCCGGCGTCACTCGAGGCATACATGTCGACAGTATCGCTTCTTACCGACCAGGACAATGAGAAGGCGGAGGACCGCGACAAGGTTACACTAATGACCATGCATTCCGCCAAAGGACTGGAGTTCAGGTATGTATATATTGCCGGGATGGAAGACACCCTTTTCCCGTCGCCTCTTTCAGCAGGGAACCCGAGGGAGATCGAAGAAGAAAGGCGGCTCTTTTATGTTGCCCTGACACGTGCCGGGAAAATGGCGACCCTGAGCTATGCACTCAACAGGTACAAATGGGGCAATCTTGAAAGAAGCGGTCCAAGCAGGTTTCTTCTTGAGATGGATAAAAAATTTCTCGATTATCCGCAGACCGGAGGAAAACCTTTTTCCAAAAGCCCGAAAGTAAGCGGAACTGAAACCCTCACTGCCGCTAAGGATCCGGTCAGGTACACTGCCCCGTCGAGATTAAAAAAGATCTCTGCGCCCAAAGCTTCATATTCTTCTTCTGAAGGAAGCTCAGGTGTCCCAGGCGATCTTTCAACGGGCGACAGCGTGAGTCATGAACGATTTGGAAACGGTACTGTCGTTTCGATTGAAGGAGAAGCCCCCAATACAACCGCAACTGTTGATTTTCAAAATCACGGTAAAAAGAAGCTTCTCCTCCGTTTTGCAAAACTAACCAGAAATTAAGCAGAGTTTATTTTTTCCCGGCCTGCCCGAAATTCATTTTAATAAAGGAGTAACCTTCAGTTGACATAGTGTGCCTGAAATTGTCGTTTATTTCCTGAGTTTCCATTTTCATTTCCATCTTTCCGGTCTTGTCATATCCTTCAAGTCCAAGCATGATGGAATTTTCAAACCCGGGATAACCATAATAACTGGGCATTCCCGTTTTGCCCCAGTTCCTCCTGTCGGCTTTTATCTTTACATCATTGGTCATCCAGATCATTGAATAACCTTCCTCTCCCTCCTCTACAACCTTGTATTCATCGCATTTATAGCCGGCGATAACCTTTGTTTTACCTGTCCTGGTGATGGTCGGAGCTTTCTCAGGCTTCCCTCCGGGATCCTTTGCCTGAGCTTCCATTTCCGACTCGTCAGGTATTGTTGAAATTATGCCGGTCTTTGAACCTTCCCCTTCCATCAGGATCATAAAAGCCCTGTTTTCGCTGTCGAAAATAAATATGGCGGGTATTGACTCCTGCTTATTGTCAGGATTCTGGATTTTTATCTCGATGCCTGCGTTTGCCGTATTTGCATTGTAGTATGTGAAATAGTCGGATCTGGTCACATCCTTCTTGTCATAGCTCTCCATCACCGAATGTATCCTGCCTGTAAAGTTGTAAACATCGCTGTGCGGAATGTCGGTCTTGCCTCCGAGCAATCCGCCGAGACCGGGTCGTCCGGGAGCAGCCTGCTCATCCTGTTTTTCCTTTGCAACAGAATCCGCCTTGTTATCCACAGCCTTGTTAATAGCCTTGTTAAGCCTGCTTTTCAGCGCCCCGCCGATCTGAGCATCAAGCGAATGCGGCAGAGCAACCAGCAGGGATAATACAATGATAATAGTCCTCTTTTTCATGTAATCAGTTTTTTGTGAGATGAAATTTAAATATAAGAAATTTCTGAAAATGGTGAATATGAATTTTGACGGAAGACGTAAGACGACGGACAGAAGACGGATGGCTTGAAGGCCTAAGGGTGTGAGAAAACATGTCAGATGATATCTAAATGATATTATTTCAATATCTATTAAATATCATATATATATCTTTTCTATATCATTTTAATATCATGAATATGATTTTTTATTCCGTGAAAACTTTAAGCCCGGTATTTTTTACCGGGCTTAAAGTGTCTGACTGATTTCAGGGCGGCTTATTATGCAGCGGCTTCCTGAATCTCAGCCGGTTTTTCCTTCTGGATAAGAACTGACTGGTAGAGCGTTGCAAAGGAGCTGGAGATCCACATGATAGCAGGAAGTATTCCCACGATCAGCATCAGCATTCCGAATATGA
>CAYSBL010000088.1:0-5789 GCA_964429295.1 uncultured Rikenellaceae bacterium | reverse complement strand
CCCTGGGACGCAGGTCTTCCTTCTGTAAGGAACTTCCTGCCTGGAAAGCTTTTTCAATCTGACTCAACCAGCCTTATCGGGCATAACGGTAACGGCAATGGTGATTACCCTGTAAAAGTGATCCCACCGTCTGTAGTCCCGACAAATACTCTTGCAGCCGGTTCAGCAATTGCCGATACCTTTGCTCCGCCCCGCGATCCCATTTCGGTGTTTCTAGACGAACTGAACCGTTCACGGGCAGGCCAGGTCAGAGTTCTTTACTACGGTGATTCGCAGATTGAGGGCGACAGGATCACTTCCTGCATCAGAAGGTACCTGAGAAAAGAATACGGGGGGACAGGCCCGGGCCTGATGCTCCCGGTTATGCCTGTCACCTATACACGGTCATTCTATATCAGGGCTTCATCGAACTGGAAAAGATACAACTACCTCTCATACCGCAACGGGCAGATAACTCATAATGACCTTGGTCCCTTTATGGCCTTCTGCAGATATATGCCAGAGGGATCAGTTTCAGCTTCAAAGGTTAAATCGTGGATAAGAATTGTTCCCTCCGTCCTTGCCGACAACAATGAGTCGCAATATGAATATCTGAGGATCTTTTACAGGAACAGCCAGGGCGATGTGAAAATAGAGGTTAAAGCCGGAGACAATCCGGTAATTACCGATACCCTTGAATCATCGGAAGGGATAAATGAGTATTTATGCCCCCTCAATAACGCCCGGAATATCCTTATCGATTTCTCCGGCAATTCGAGTCCCGATCTTTATGGTCTGAGCATCGAAAGCCGGACAGGGGTTGTGGTGGACAATATACCGCAAAGGGGAAGCGCAGGCCTGGAGTTCACTATGGTGGGGAGGGACAACCTTGAGGAGGCTTACAGACTTCTGAAACCCGATCTGGTAGTGATTCACTATGGACTGAACCTGGCCACAACAATCAGAAATGATTATTCCTACTATGAACTGGGGCTCAGAAGGCAGATAGACCTTCTGAAGGAGATCTCACCCGGGACCGGTCTGCTCGTGATAGGTCTGACAGATATGGCCCGTATGGATGGCAGCCAGGTGAAATCATACCCTAACATCCCAAAGATCATCAGCGCCCAGAGGAGTGCCTCTGCCGGATCGGGAGCAGTTTTCTGGGATGCCAGGAAAGCAATGGGTGGTCAGTCATCCATTGTGCAGTGGTTCAATATGAATCCTCCCCTGGCAAAACCCGATTTTGTTCATCTCACTGACCTGGGAGCCGACAGGCTCGCACAACTGATGGTAAATGACCTGTTCTCCAGGGAGGAGCCTGATCCAGTGGTGAAGATCCCTCCTGTTGTTCAGATCGATACATCAGCGCTTGCAAAGGCAGAAACTGCAGCTCCTTCCGTTGAATCCCAACCGCATCAGCTTTTTGTAAAGACTCTCGTCTCTGAAATATTCAGCTACGATCCGGCCAAAACATTCATTTTTACTTCCCCTGCTTTCTGGATCTTCTTTCTGGTTGTTCTGGCCGGCCTGACCATTTTTTACAGGAAGATGTTCGCAAGGAATTTTTATCTCCTTCTGGTGAGTCTTTTCTTTTATTTTAAAACAGGTGGTCTGTTCCTCTTCCTTCTGGTTTTCGTAACGCTGATAGATTATACCTGCGGACTTATGATCCACAAATCCGCTACAAAAGCCGGCAAAAGAATAAGCCTGCTTCTCAGCGTTGTGTCGAATATAGGACTGCTTGCCTATTTCAAGTATACCGGATTTATTGTACAGACAATAAATGACCTCTTTGGCACTGAGATCATTGTCAGGGATGTGCTGGGAGCCCTCTCAAACAGTCTTCTCGGAACCAGTTTCGATATAAGCTCAATCATCCTTCCGGTAGGGATCTCATTCTTTACATTCCAGTCGCTTAGCTATACTATCGACATGTACAGGACGAAACTTGAGCCTGTAAGGAATATTTTTGATTTCGGATTCTATGTATCATTTTTCCCCCAGCTTGTCGCGGGGCCTATTGTAAGGGCATCGGAGTTCATACCGCAGCTCTACAGGGAGTACAACGTGTCGGCAAGGGAGTTCAGTCATGCTGTCTTTCTGATAGTTAAGGGACTCATGAAGAAGGTGATAATATCTGATTTCATTGCTGTAAATTTCATCGACAGGGTTTTTGAGCTGCCTACCGCTTATTCGGGATTTGAGAACCTTCTGGCGGTTTACGGGTACGGACTTCAGATCTATTGTGACTTTTCCGGCTATACTGATATCGCAATAGGATTAGGCCTGATAATGGGTTTCAGGCTTCCTCTAAATTTCAATTCACCCTACAAGGCTCTTGATCTCTCCGATTTCTGGAGAAGGTGGCACATTTCCCTTTCGCGCTGGCTTAAAGACTATCTCTACATACCTCTTGGAGGTAACAGGAAAGGGAAGGTTCGTACTATTATTAACCTGTTGATAACTATGCTTTTAGGAGGTTTGTGGCATGGAGCAAGCCTTCGGTTCGTGATCTGGGGCGGACTCCATGGCATTGGATTGGCTGTTAATAAGATAAAGGATAACATATTCGGAAAGTCTGTCAGGAAAGGACGCATGGCATCGTTTTTATCAGTATTCCTGACTTTCAATTTCGTCAGCTTTTGCTGGATTTTCTTCCGCGCGCACAATATGCACAGTGTTGCCCTGATGCTCCGGCAGATATTCAACGATTTTGTTCCGTCCTCATTCGGAACCGTTTTTAGTGCTTACAGCGGAGTCTTTGCGCTGATTGCAGCAGGTTACATTATGCACTTTCTTCCTGAGAAATTTAAGGAATGGTACAGGGGATACTTTATCAATACTCCGATTGCCGTTCAGTTTATACTTGTCCTGATTGCCGGATTTCTTCTTTTCAGGATGGGCAGTCTTGCCACGATGCCGTTTATTTACTTCAGATTCTGAAGCAGGAAGTCGGAGGGATTATTCAACATGTATAGCTACAGGATGTTTGACCCCGAAACCGGACGGGCATAAGCCAGGACATCAGCGCCGGTAATCTCGTCCCTGCACAGAATGATCAGCCTTTCAAGAACATTTCTGAACTCCCTTATGTTCCCTGTCCATTCAATTTTCTGAAGCTCTGTGATCGCATCTTTTCTGATTGTCTTTTTACTCATCCCGTATTCTCCGCAGATCAGGGTGTTGAAGTGTTCGGCAAGAATCGGGATATCATCGGCACGTTCATTGAGGGTTGGGACGTGGATAATAATCACGCTCAGCCTGTGATACAGGTCCTCCCTGAAGGTGTTGTTCTCTATCTCCTTCCTTATGTTCTTGTTGGTAGCTGCTATAACCCTGACATTTACATGTATATCCTTGTCTGATCCTACTCTGGTGATCTTGTTTTCCTGAAGTGCCCTCAGTACTTTTGCCTGGGCAGAAAGGCTCATGTCGCCAATCTCATCAAGGAAAAGAGTTCCGCCGTTGGCCTGTTCAAATTTGCCTATCCTTTGTTTAATGGCCGAGGTGAATGATCCTTTTTCGTGTCCGAATAGTTCACTCTCAATAAGTTCTGAAGGAATTGCAGCACAGTTAACCTCGACGAAAGGGGCTTTTGCCCGGCTGCTCTTTTCATGGATCTGGTGGGCAACAAGTTCCTTCCCCGTCCCGTTTGCACCGGTGATCAGCACCCTTGCTTCGGTAGGAGCAACACGGTCGATCATCTCCTTTACCTTTTTTACAGGCTCCGATTCTCCAACTATCTCATACATCTTGCTCACCTTGTTCTTGAGCACCTGCGTCTGGGTGATCAGGGTCGACTTGTCGGTGGCATTGCGGATGGTTATCAGAAGCCTGTTAAGGTCGAGAGGCTTTTCGAGGAAATCGTAGGCGCCCTTTTTGATAGCATCAACAGCGGTGTCGATATTGCCATGACCCGAGATCATCACAACCGGAACATCGGAAGAGGTCTCGAAGATTTTCTGAAGTACCTCAATCCCGTCCATTTTAGACATCTTGATGTCGCACAGCACAATATCGTATGAATTGCTGCTGAACATCTCAAGACCCGACGGTCCGTCCTCCGCAAGGTCAACCTCATGTTTTTCATATTCCAGTACTTCCTTCAGAGTGTTCCTGATCGCCCTTTCATCATCAATAACCAGAATTCTAGACATAGCTTATATTATTTGTTTTGCCGATCATTGCGACCGGACAATCTTTTACCAGTGTGTCCTTTTCGAAAGCATAACCATTTTCTAGCCAGAGTACTTCAGCCATTTCCACATTTCCTTCCACGAAGTTTTCTTTCCGTACATAAGAATGCCTGTACGGTAAATCTTGGCTGCCATCCAGACAAAAACTATGAAAGTAATTACCATCAACGCCATCGAAAGGATAATCTGCCAGGCCGGTACCCCGAACGGGATCCTCGCTATCATTACAATCGGCGATGTGAGCGGGATAATAGAGCACCACAACGACAATGAGCTTTCGGGATTCTGCATTGTTCCCATCGCTACCATAAGGGCCAGAATGATAGGTATGGTTACCGGAAGCATGAATTGCTGGGTTTCAGTCTCGTTGTCAACCGCTGACCCTATTGCCGCGAAGATGGATGCATAAAGAAGGTAACCTGTAATGAAATAGAAAATGAATGCGAAAATTATCAGCCCCCACGGCTGGTTCATTGCGCTTTCGAACATTCTGCTGAACTCCGTAAGCTCCGGACTTGCCTGTTCAATTTTTGCATTCACTTCTGCTTTTTCATCTTCATCCATAAGGTTACCGGGAACGGTCTGGGTAATCTCGGTGATCTTCTTGTCTTTAAGTACAGTCGCTTTTATCACGCCCACAATTCCGATAGTGAGCAGTACCCAGATCAGGAACTGGGTAAGTCCGACCAGGGCAATGCCGATGATTTTTCCCATCATCAGCTGTACGGGCTTTACTGATGAAACAATCACCTCCACTACACGGCTGGTCTTTTCCTCAATTACGCCTCTCATAACCTGCGAGCCGAACATGAAGACCAGCATGTACATCAGAAAACCACCAATGTACGCGAGCGCCATGGCAATTCCGGTGCTCGTGTCCTTGATCTGCCCGGAATCGTCTATCTTCTGCGTCTGGATAGAGACGTTGCTATCGACGTTCTTCATTATCTCATCGAGGTTTTCGATGTTATAGGCCATCAGTTTCTGCTTCTCGATCTCTTTTTCGAGATTATTCTCCATGTATTGCAGATCAGCTATCGGAGGTTGTTTCTTTGAGATAAGCTGAATGGCATTGGGGGTGTTCACCAGTTCGGAAGAGATATAAAGAATCCCATAATATCCGGCCTCTTCGAATGTCTTCTTGAGATCACCTACATTTGCGTTATCGAGATATACGAACTCGAGCGTTTTTGTGTTCTTAAGGGCTCCCCTGAAAAGATCGGTATTCTCTTCGATCACTGCGATCTTTTTGTAATCCATTTCCTGGGTGGACATCAGAATTGTCGGGACTATGATCAGGGCGGCCATGAGAATGGGTGCAAGGATTGTCATAATAATAAATGACTTTTTACTGACCCTGGTTATATATTCCCTGTTTATAATTGTGGAAATCTTATTCATGGTTTAAGGATTAAATCATTAAGCAGTAGATAGGCTGTTAGTTACGGGTTTCGACCACCCTGATGAAGATGTCGTTCATTGAAGGGAGTGCAGGATTGAATGAGATCACTGTCCCGCATTTGAGAGCTTCACCAAGTATCTGGTTTGTGTTCCTGTCATGTCCGGCCTTGAATCTTATAGTGCTCCTGTTATTTTCAACCTGCCTGTCGA
>CAYSBL010000087.1:0-5805 GCA_964429295.1 uncultured Rikenellaceae bacterium | reverse complement strand
CAGTTCATTACGAACAAGTACAGGGAGATCCTGAATCAGATTTACATGAAGTAACCGGGTCGCTACATTCATTCACTATATGAAGATAAAAAGGGTTTCAGACCGGCACACCGGGAAGGATTTTCTGAAGGTGCCCAAAAAGCTTTACCGGAATGATAAGGTATGGGTATGCCCTCTCGATAATGATATAGAAGCTGTATTTGATCCGGCAAAAAATTCTTATTTCGCACACGGGGAAGCTGAGAGGTGGGTTCTTTACGATGACAGCGGCAACCTCGCTGGAAGAGTGGCGGCTTTTTACGATTCCAAACTGTGCAATACATGGGATCAGCCCACCGGCGGGATGGGTTTTTTTGAATGCATCAACGACAGAGATTCGGCTTTCCTTCTTTTTGACACCGCCCGGGAATGGCTGAAGTCAAAGGGAATGGAAGCGATGGACGGTCCCATAAACTTCGGAGAGAATGACAAATACTGGGGATTGCTCGTCAACGGCTTTACTCATCCTTCATTCGACATAGCCTATAATCCGCCATATTACCGTGGTCTGTTCGAAGCCTACGGGTTCATGACTTTTTACAATATGGAGGGATTTCACCTCGACATCACCAAATCCCTGCCAGAAAGATTTATGAAGATCGCAGGCTGGGTCGCATCGAAGCCCGGATATGAGTTCAGGCACTTCACATGGAAGGAGATGGACAAATATTCAAGGGATTTTGCCAAAGTGTTCAATGAGACGTGGCCCACCTTCAGGGTCAATTTTGAACCGCTGGAGGATGTTTATATAAAAGGAGTGCTGAAAAAGGCCAGACCAGTCATTGATGAAGAATTTATCTGGCTGGCGTATTTCAATGGCGAACCCATCGGCATCTACCTGATGTTCCCTGATTTCAACCAGATACTGAAACACCTGAACGGAAAGCTTGATCTGCCCGGGATCATCAAGTTTCTCTACCATAAGAAACGCAAGACAATAACCAGGGCAAGGGGGGTACTGATGGGTGTTGTGCCCAGGTACCAGGGCCTCGGGATAGAATCGGCCTTCATCCTGAATCTAAGGAAAGTATTCGACAGAAAACCCCATTACACTGAAATTGAATTCTCATGGGTAGGGGATTTCAATCCTAAAATGAGGAAGATTTTTCTATCAGTAGGCAGTGTGCCTGTAAAGAACTATATAACCTACAGATACCTTTTCGACCGGACGAAGGAATTCAAAAGATACCCGATTCCGGATATCAAAAACTAATAGCATGAAACACGATGTAATAATCATTGGAGCCGGACTTGGAGGTCTGACTGCAGGTGCAAAACTGGCAAAAGAAGGAAAAAATGTTCTTGTGATTGAGCAGCACAGCAAGCCCGGGGGATGTGCCACCACCTTCACCAGAGGAGTTTACACTCTCGAAGTGGGCCTGCATGAAATGAACGGCCCCTCCCCTTCCGACATGAAAACAAGGGCCTTCAACGACCTTGAAGTCACCGGTAATGTCGAATTCATAAAAGCTCCGGAGTTTTATCATTTCACAAACGGCAGGCACTCCGTGACCATCCCCCATGATCCCGAGGCCGCAATCCGGGTGCTGGATAATGAATTCCCCGGTGAAAGTGCCGGCATAAGGGCTTATTTTGACCAGATCCTCAATCCTAAAAGAAAACCTTCGGGTCAGGATCAGGAGAAGGAAAAAAGCATTGGCGAATTCCTCGATTCAGTAATAAGCAATGAAGACCTTAAGCTTGTTCTCCTAGGCAACCTTGGCTATTTTCACGATGATCCCTATTCTCTTTCGCTGACCTACTACTCAGTGGCGCAGGGAAGCTATTACAAGGGAGGCGGGAGTTTTATCAGAGGCGGCTCACAGAAGCTTTCGGACAATCTTGCAGGTTATATCAGGAGCCATGGCGGAGAGGTATTGTTAAACCACCTGGCCACCAGTCTGGAAACTGACGGCAACCGTGTCACCGGAGTCAGCTTCAGGAAAAAGACCGGTCCGGAATCAGTAACAACGACGGCTTTTGCTGACGAGATAATTGCAAACATGTCGATGCCAGGATTAAGGGCTTTGCTTCCTGCAACAGATGCTTCAAGGATCACGGACGCTATTCAGGGTCAGAGGCCTGGAGCATCGCTGCTTACGGTATATTTTGGATTCAGCAGGCCGCTCAGTGATCTGGGTTATCATAACTACTCAACTTTTGTATTTGACAGCTCCGTAAAGACTCAGTCTGATATACTGAAGAACAACAGGGGCAGTTTCGAAGAAAGGAGTTTCGCGTTTGTCGATTATGGTCAGATAGATTCGGGGCTTGCCCCTGAAGGCCATAGTGTCGGGGCAGTCTGCTGCATAGATTATCCTGGTGAATGGGAGTTGCTTTCAAGGGATGCTTACAAGAAGAAAAAAGAGGAAACAGCCCGGATATTCATGAGCAGACTTGAGAAACTTGTACCGGGAATTTCAAAACACATCGATTATTTCGAAGTAGGAACTCCCCTGACAGTAAAACGGTACACCCTCAATCCGGAAGGCGCTGTCTACGGTTTTGCACAGGTGCCGTCGAGGCCTTCGGTGAACTATCAGGGAATTTTTGACAACCTTCACTTTGCATCGGCATGGGGCACTCTTGGCGGCGGCTTCTCGGGAACTATTCTGAGCGGTTATCTGTGCGCAATCGGTCTTCTCAGGAAGAAATAAGGTTCATGTCCATTCAATGCCTCGAAATTATATCCTGGTAATCCTTCTCCCGACAGGCTGATCAATTGTTATGGGGACCTTCTCCTCGATGGTATTGGCGGAATCGAGCTGAAGTGCCCTGACGTCGGAAATGCAGATAAGCCTTGAGAAACTGTGAAGTGTGAGTGTCAGTGTATCAAGATTTGAAAGCTTATAATCGCGAGGCATCACCCTATCGATAAGAATAAACCTGAAATCAGCCGGGATCTGGTGCTTCTTCAGGGAATCATAACTGCTCTCGAGCTTTATCTCTCCCGATTCAATGAGATCCTCAAGGACTTCCCTGAAATAAAGGTTTATTTTAGGTTCCACCTTGAAGCCTATATGGAAATCGATCCTTATCAATATCCCGGGGATGATATGGGTTACCCTGTAATCCATCCTGTCGGGTTCATCAATCTTGTCAACGTGAAGCAGCCAGTATGTCTCCGCTCTCTTTGGCTGTTTAAGGAAGATGGAATGGATCACCTTGGATTCGACCTGATCGATCCTGTTGGCCTTAATAATATAGACAAGGTTTGTTGCGGTTTTGGGAACCGATTCATCCATTGCCAGATCCCTGAACATATCTGTATATTTGTTCAGGTTGGTGAAAGTCACATAGCGGTTCTTGAGCTTTCTTCCGAAATACCATCCGTACATTATCACAAAGAATAGTGAAGCGGCTAGTATGGTGAACCAACCGCCGTTGACAAATTTATGCAGGTTGGCAATAAGGAAGCTTCCCTCTATCGTCAGGTACACCATCAGGAGCAGAAGAATCAGCCTGTGGTTCACTCCCCTTTGGAACAGGTAGTATGACAGCAGGAAGGTGGTCATTATTTCAGTTATGGTAATGGCCAGTCCATAGGCAGCGCTCATGTTGTCAGATCTTTTGAAAGAAAGAACAACTATTGAGCAGGCGATCCAGAGGAACCAGTTCACGACCGGCAGATATACCTGGCCCTTTATCTTGGTTGGGTTCAGAACATTAAGTTTTGGCCAGAAGTTAAGTGAGATGGATTCGCTGACAAGTGTGAATGAGCCGCTGATAATTGCCTGGCTTGCTATTATGGCAGCAGCTGTTGCCAGCATTATTCCCGGCAGGAGAAGCCAGCCCGGCATGATCTCAAAAAACGGATTTACATCGGTCCCCCGGGTGTAATTCAGAATAAGCCATGCACCCTGACCGAAGTAATTAAGCAGGAGGCACAGTTTGACATATATCCACGATACCCTGATATTCGCCCTACCGCAGTGTCCCAGATCGGCGTAGAGGGCTTCGGCTCCGGTGGTGCTCAGGAATACCGCACCCAGTAAAATGAATCCTCCGGGGTATTCAGAAAGAAACCTGTAGGCATAAACAGGATTGACTGCTTCAAGAATAAACGGGTGATGGACAAGCTGAGCTATTCCGAGTGTGCCGAGCATGAAAAACCAGATCAGCATTATCGGGCCGAATGATGATCCGACGAAATTCGTCCCGAACTGCTGGATGAAAAACAGGGCCGCAAGTATTACTATCACAATGGGAACGACCGGAATGTTGCTGTTGACCATCTTCAAGCCCTCTACAGCCGATGTTACAGTTATCGAAGGAGTAATGACACCGTCGGCAAGAAGTGCCGCTCCCCCGATCATGGTCAGTATAGCTGCCCAGGAGGACTTCTTCCTTAGCAGGGCAAAGAGAGCAAAAATTCCTCCCTCACCATTGTTGTCGGCTTTTAGTACAATAATGATGTATTTTATTGTTGTCGACAGAGTAAGAGTCCAGAATATGCAGGACAGAGAGCCGTAAATAAGCAATTCGGAAAAGTTTTCCCGTCCCCCTATCAGGATGGCCCTCATCGTATAGAGAGGACTTGTGCCCAGGTCGCCGAACACAATCCCCATTGTGACAATAACTCCTAAAAGGGAGAGTTTTTTAATATCCGGGTGTTTACCCGAGCTGTTCATCTTATTAAAGAATCAGTATTTAGAACATGCCAGAAGGCCGGCAAATTTAATAATTCTTAAATTTATGAATTCTTTAAACAGGATTATTTTATGCTGAGAAAAATCTTGCTCGTTATCTGTCTGACAAACGGTGCATTCCTTCTGTCAGCCCAGGAGGATAGTGTCAGTGTCAGGAGGCTCTCCCTCCTTTTCATTGGAGACATCATGGGTCATGACGAGCAGATAGCTTCGGCCCGCAACGCCGAAACCGGTGAATATGAATACAATGATGTTTTCCGGCATATAAGGGATGAGATCTCTGAAGCTGATATTGCCGTAGCCAATCTGGAAGTCACGCTTGGCGGACCTCCCTACAAGGGCTATCCGGCTTTCAGCTCTCCGGCTTCCCTTGCGGCAGCATGCAGGGATGCGGGGACAGATGTTCTGGCAACGGCCAACAATCATTCAGTCGACAGGGGCAGGAAAGGAATCCTCAGCACCATACAGAGGCTCGACAGCCTTGGCATAATGCATACCGGCACCTTTGCCGACTCCCTTGCTAGGGACACCCTCAGCCCGCTGATCATTGAAAAGAACGGCATATCGGTTGCCATTCTCAACTATACCTACGGTACCAACGGACTCAGGGTGCCGCCTCCGGCAATAGTTAACATGCTGGATACGGCTATTATAAGTTCCGACATTGAAAAGGCCCGGACAATGAAAGCCGATGTAATAATACCTTTTGTGCACTGGGGTACCGAGTATGATACTCTTCCATCAGCCGAACAGAAAAGACTGACCGGATTTTTCTTCAGAAAGGGAGCAAATCTGGTGATTGGTTCTCATCCTCATGTCCTTCAGGAGATGGAATGGACCCTGAAGGACTCATGCCATAGCGACCGCCTGGTGGTGTATTCCCTTGGAAACTTCGTATCGAACCAGCGAACCATCAGAAGAGACGGAGGGGCTATGGTAAGGATAGAACTGGAAAAGGCAGACAGTATAGCTTCGGTTACACGTGCCGGCTATTATCTAACATGGGTACACACCCCCATCGAGGATGGCAGGAGGAAGTTTTATGTACTCCCCTGTTCGGTATTCGAAAACAGGCCGGAACACTTTACGAAGCTTACGGATTTTCAGAAAATGAAGC
>CAYSBL010000086.1:0-5805 GCA_964429295.1 uncultured Rikenellaceae bacterium | reverse complement strand
GCTTCATTTTCTGAAAATCCGTAAGCTTCGTAAAGTGTTCCGGCCTGTTTTCGAACACTGAACAGGGGAGTATGTAAAACTTCCTTCTGCCATCCTCAACCGTTGTATGTACCCAGGTAAGATAATAACCCGCCCGCGAAAATGATGCTGTGCTGTCGGTTTTTTCAAGTTCTATCCTCACCATCGCTCCTCCGTCCCTTCTTATGGTTCGCTGGTTAGAGACAAAGTTTCCAAGGGAATAGGCAACCAGCCGGTCCTTATGACATGAATCAGCTAAGGTCCATTCCATCTGCTGAAGCACATGAGGATGGGAACCTATTACCAGACTGGCTCCCTTGCTGAAGAAGAAGCGGGCGAGTCTTTTTTGTTCCGCAGACGGAAGAGTATCGTATTCGATACCCCAGTGAACAATAGGAATTATAACATCGGCTTTAAGCGCCATGGCTTTTTCAATGTCGGCGTTTATCAACGTTGTGTCAAGCATGTTCACTATGGTGGGCGCGGGCACTTTGAGCCCGTTTGTACCGTAGGTGTAATTCAGAATGGCGACAGAGATACCGTTCTTTTCAACTATCAGCGGACTGAGTGTGTCTCTTGCTGTCGAATCGGCAAAGGTTCCGGTATGGATGATATCCAGGCTGTCGAGCCGCTGTATGGTGCTTAGTATCCCTTTCCTGCCCCTGTCGACAGAGTGATTGTTGGCTGTTACCAGAACATCCATCCCGGCATCCCTGCAGGCAGCCGCAAGCGAAGCCGGAGAACTGAAAGCCGGATATCCCTTGTAGGGAGGCCCGCCGAGAGTTACTTCCAGGTTGGCCACAGCTATATCAGCTTCCGATATCTCATTTCTCACATACCTGAAAACATCGTTGTATTCGTATGCACCTGTTTCCGGATTGAGGGCTGAAGCTATTTGCTCGTCATGTCCCATAATGTCGCCTATGAAAAGCAGTGAAAGCTTTTTTACACTGACGCTGTCTCCCTGGGCTGAAAGAAACATGTTAGCAGGTAGAATGCAGATAATGAGCATTATTTTTCTTAACATAAAATATTCCTGTTTAAAGAATTCATAAATTTAAGAATTATTAATTTTGCCGGCCTTTATGGCATGATCCAAAAAATTTTTATTATTATAATAATATCTAGGGTAAGCACCCGGTTATTAAAAAAATATCACTTGTGGGAGTTATTGTAAAAATGGGGATCGTGTTCGGCGATCTGGGTACAAGTCCGCTGTATACGATGAGGGCAATCCTGATCGGCGGCAGGGAAAACTTTTCAGAATTACTGATTTATGGCTCCCTGTCGTGCATCTTCTGGACACTCACTCTTTCAACAACGGTAAAATACATCCTGATAACCCTCAAGGCTGACAATAATGGAGAAGGAGGGATCTTTGCCCTATTTGCACTGTTGAGGAAGAAGTCATCCTGGGCAGCCATCCTTACCATGATCGGCGGAGCAGCGCTTCTTGCCGACGGGGTCATCACTCCCTCCATAACTGTCACTTCGGCTGTCGAGGGCTTGCAGATGGTCAACAGTGACATCCCTGTTGTCCCCATTGTGATAGTTATTCTTGCAGCCCTTTTCTTCATTCAGCAGTTCGGGACAAATTTCGTGGGGTCTTCGTTCGGCCCGATAATGCTGATCTGGTTTTTCATGCTGGGAGCGCTCGGAGTCGCCCAGCTTGCACGTCATCCTTTCATTCTTGAGGCAGTCAACCCTGTTTATGCATACAGGTTTCTGTCGGAATACCCCGGGGGTTTCATACTCCTGGGAGCTGTATTCCTGGCTGCAACTGGAGCCGAAGCCCTCTATGCCGATCTCGGCCACTGCGGAAGGGCTAACATCAGGGTGTCGTGGATCTATGTAAAAATATGTCTCGTTCTTAATTACTTTGGGCAGGGAGCCTGGTTGTTATTGAATTACAATCCGGGAACAGATGTCAATCCTTTCTTCGAAATAATGCCTCATTGGCTCCTTCTGCCCGGGATCCTCGTGGCTACAGTGGCAGCCATTATCGCGAGCCAGGCTATAATAAGCGGATCATTTACACAGATAAGCGAGGCCATTTCATTGAATTTCTGGCCAAAACTCAACGTGTTGAATCCCACCAGCATAAAAGGGCAGGTTTATCTGCCGGTAGTGAACTGGTTCCTCTGGATTGCCAGCTCAGTAGTGGTGATTGCATTCAAAAAATCGGACAACATGAGCGCCGCCTATGGTTTGGCTATTAACATTACGCTGATAATAACCACTCTGCTTCTGGCTTATTATTTGTTTCAGAAAGGGACTAATCACAGGCTGATACTGTTCTTTGTAATGTTTTACCTGACAATCGAGGTCGGCTTTCTTGTCGCCAATCTTCACAAGTTTGCCAACGGAGGATGGTTTGCCTTTCTTATTGCATCACTTTTCTTTGTGATAATGTATGGATGGTATTTCGGGAGAAAGCTGAAAAACAGGTATGTTACCTTTACCAACCTTAACAAATATACAGATATGTTCAGGGATCTGGCAATGGATGAATCGGTTCCAAAAACAGCTACTAACCTTGTCTATATCATAAAGGCTAACAGGATCGACCAGGTGGAATCAAAAGTGATCCATTCCATTTTCCTTAAACAGCCCAAAAGGGCGGATACATACTGGCTGCTACACGTTGACAAAATAGATGAACCCGACAGGATGGATTACAGGGTAACCCATATCATCCCGGGGATACTTATCAGGATTGACTTTCATATCGGTTTCAAGGTGGAACCCAAAATCAATCTGTATTTCAGGGAAGTTCTTGAAGATCTCATTGAATCGGGGGAGATAAAGCTTGAAAGCAGTTATGATTCCCTCAAGAAGCACCAGATCCCGGCCGATTTCAGGTTTATCCTGATCGACAGAGTGATGCCGCGCGACTACAAGCTTTCAAACCTCGATACCATGACTCTTACTCTTCACAGTTTTTCAAGGCTGATCTGCATTTCTGATGTCAGGGCTCTTCAGCTCGATTCAGCAAACACCATAGAGGAGAAAGTTCCCATTACTATCGATCAGCCTGTCGGGAGACGGATAAAAAGGATGGGTTCGCCTGACTAAACGATCGCAGCTTTTTATTTCTTCCTCAGGAGGCCGACAGCACAGAGATAGCCGCTCAGGATCGTCCCCGAGAAACCCCCGCCAAGCGTCCCCCATGCCGATGCAAAGTGAAGGTTGTCGAAAATCCCCTGGTATTTCACTGCCGGTCTCGACGGTACCTGGGCAAATCCATAGACAGCGCCTTCCGGATTCAGGGTATACCGTTTTACAGTAAGTGGAGTCCCTACCTCATAATAATCAATATGTTCTGAAATTCCCGGGATAAGCTTCTCAAGCCGTCTTATGAATATCTGTGCCGTTTCCTCTTTTTTCCTCCTGTAAGCATCTTTGGAAAGCAGCTCCCATTCACCCGGATAATCAATGCAGCATACTGCTCCGACACTTTTGCCTTCAGGCGCAAGTCCCGAATCGATCTGTCCGTAGTCGACAAAGGTGAAGCTTCGTTCTTCAAAACTGCTTCTGTTGTTCTTAAGGATATCTGACTGAGACTTTACCGAACTGTCAAAAACAAATGTCGAATAATAGCTGAAACCTAGATTTCTGAGTGGCTTTTTAAATCCGAAATAAGCAGTCAGCAAAGATGCTCCCGGCCTCTGACCATGAATGGCGTCAGTTATGACCGATGCCTCCTGCTCAGGCAGCAATTCCTTCAGACCGGGCATCGACATGTTGGCAATTATCTCATCTGCTGTGGCAGTCATCGTTTCTGATGCCGGGCCTGTCTTTTTTCTGAAAGTGACGCCGGAGAGGCGCCTGCCGTCAGCGACAAGACCAGTTGCCAGACGGTTCAACAGAACTTCCCCTCCATGCCCCCTGATAAAATTTGCAAGATAATCCGATAGCTTCTGAGAACCTCCCCTTATAAAACTTCCGCCTCCCTTGTAGTAACTTCCCTGAGCGACCGAATAATAGGTTAGTGAAAGCGAATAGGGATCATCGTGAAAATAACCAAGGTTGCCCAGCAGGACAAGCTTGAGGTCTTCATCGGTGATTATTGAATCGAGGAATTCGCCAATGCTTTTTTCCTTTTCCTGTTCAGGTCCTGTCTGCTTTCTTTTGGGATTGAGAACCTGTTCAAAGTATGCCCGTATACCGTCGATCTCACCGGGGAATTCATTCTCCAGCACCCGGATTGCTGTTCCGGGATCATGGGGAATGGTCAGAGATCGTCTGCCATTGGTGAAATGATAAAACTCGGGAACCTTAATGAACTCAACATTTCCCGCAACTTCAAGATCACTGAAAACCCTCGATTTCATATCGGAAGGAGAGGGCCCGTTCATCTCGTGCAAACCCACTTCGAGGGTGTAGTCTCCACGGGTGAAAGTGGTGGCACAGCCGCCGGGCTTCGTGTGCTGCTCAATTACAAGTACTTTCTTCCCTTCTTTTGCAAGTTTTGCTCCCGCTGTCAGACCTCCAAGTCCCGCCCCGATGATTATTACGTCGTATTTCATTATATTCCGCTTTTTATGTCCGGAATGGGGTACCTTTTAAATTCCCTGGTCCGGTCGAAAAGGTAACGGTAAGTTATATAGTTCTTTACCGGAACACTGCCCACTGAGATAAAGATCTTCCTCATTTTCGGATTGAAATCCCCTACCCATGAAAATTCAATTTCAGTGTAATGAGGTTTTTTGTCAAATACTTTCCTGAGGTTCAGGATGAAAGCCGATTCTATCCCGAGCCCCTGGTACCTGGGTACAACTCCCATCAGAACACCCCTGGCCCGGGTTATGGTCTTGCGTTGTTTATGGTACAGGAACTTTATGATCCCCGGAAGGTTAAGTTTCCCGTTCAGGTGTTTGAGTATCTGGTTGAAATCAGGAAACATCAGGTAGATACCGATCGGTTCGCCATTGAAGTATGCCAGCCAGATAAACTCCTCCTCCATGATGGGCCTGGCCTTTTTCAGAACGCCTTTTATATATTCAACCTCTAATGGTTCGAAATTTACCCTGAAGGTGGGCCAGGTCTCATTGAACACTTTGGCAAAATCACTTGAATACTTATCCTCTTCTTTCCATGTGAAGTGCCTGAATTCATATCCGGGTTTTGCTGCAACCCAACCTGCAATTTTCATGAATCGTTCCGGAAGAGGTTTGGTTATGTCGAGGTGAAAACCCTCCATGTTGTAGAAGGTCCGGAATCCGTATGATTCGAACAGTTCACGATAATATGGCGGATTATAGACAATGTCGAACGACGGATGGGTAAAACCATTGACGAGCAATCCCCAGTATTTGTCATTTTCTCCGAAGTTAACGGGACCATCCATTGCCTCCATCCCTTTTGATTTAAGCCATTCCCGGGCAGTGTCAAAAAGAAGGAAAGCCGAATCCCTGTCGTTGATACATTCGAAAAAACCCATGCCTCCCGTGGGCTGATCCCATGAATCGCACAGTAAGGTGTCGTAAAAGGCCGCCACCCTTCCCGCAAGGTTGTTGCTGTCATCATAAAGAACCCATCTTTCAGCTTCCCCGTGTCCGAAATACGTATTCCTTGCCGGATCAAACACTGCTTCTATATCATTGTCGAGAGGGCATACCCATACTTTGTCATCCTTGTAAAGCTTTTTAGGCACCTTAAGAAAATCCTTTCCGGTATGCCGGTCTGAAACCCTTTTGATCTTCATATATAAACTTTATGTGGAAGTCCCCGTTACTTCATGTAAATCTGATTCAGGATCTCCCTGTACTTGTTCGTAATGAACTG
>CAYSBL010000085.1:0-5863 GCA_964429295.1 uncultured Rikenellaceae bacterium | reverse complement strand
TCACCGCCACATCGGGAAGACCAACCAGAAAAAAGCGTATCCCCCTGGATACATTGACTTCAATGGTAACCGTAACAGCATCAATGCCTGCCACGGCGCTACCGAATGTCCTTACCAACATAATTTTATACTTGCACGATTAGCGAAACACTGTACCAAATATAATAAAAAGATGAGAGAAGGACAATGACGGAGCAACTAAAGTTTGCAAGAAGCTGCTTTATTTATTACATAACCTGGGAAATGCCTGCAGTAAGACCGGTATAGCCTGAGGAACTACTATGTGTTTTCAGCAAGACGGCCCGGATAGAGGCACTCATGAACCTGCTTAAGGCTGTCGGAGTTCTCGGCAATTATTACAAGTGTGTCTCCTGTTTCGATCACCGTTGAGCCATTGGGAGTTATGAAAGTGCCGTTCCGCTTTATAAGAGCTATAAGAGCTGCCCGCGGAAATCCTATGTCAAGGATCCTTTTCCCGGCTGCTGCGCTCGATTCATCAATCTCTATCTCTGTAAGCTCCGACTTGAGTGTATCGGAAAGCTCAACATCGGGCGGGGTTCTGTGCCTGGCCTTTTCGGGAACGGAAACATGAAGCCGGTTTGCAAAGAACCTGAGCGTGGTTCCCTGCAGAAGGACAGAGGTAAGTGAAATGAAGAACACCACATTGAATATCATCTGCGATTTGTCGATGCCGGCAAGGAGCGGATAAGTGGCGAACACGATGGGAACTGCACCCCTTAACCCCACCCACGAGATAAACGTAATTGATTTCAGCCTTACCCTGAAGGGAAGAAGGCATGCGAACACAGCAAATGGTCTTGCCACAAGCATCAGGAATGCCGAAACAAGAAGGCCCAGGCCCATTACCGGAATGATCTGGCTGGGAAATACAAGAAGTCCGAGTGTCAGGAAGAGTACAATCTGCATAAGCCATGCCATCCCGTCGAATACCTGCAGGATCGTCTTCTTGTGTATCAGGTACTGGTTTCCCAGGTAAATCGCACACAGGTAGATGGCGAGGAACCCGTTCCCTCCCAGGAAGTCGGTTGCCGAGAAGGTAAAAAACATCAACGCGATTACAAGCACCGGGTAAAGACCGGCATAATCGAGTGAAATACGATTTATGATCTCCTTTCCAAGCTTCCCTATTAACAAACCGAGCGCCACTCCAATTATTACCTGCCTGATGAACAGGGGAATGATACTTGCAGCTGACTGTTCACCTGAAAGGATAAGTCCCATAACCGCCACGGTAAGGAAATAGGCCATGGGATCGTTGCTTCCGCTCTCGAGCTCAAGCGTGGCACGTATGTTTTTCTTTAATCCCAGGTTCCTTGCCCTGAGAATTGAAAAAACAGCAGCCGCGTCGGTTGAAGACACTATCGAACCGAGAAGAAGACCCTCGAAAAAGGTAAAATCGGTAATTGCCCATACGAAGATACCAACCGAAACGGCGGTAAGAAAAACCCCGACAGTTGAAAGAGTTATTCCATGCCATACTACAGGTTTAATAGATTCCCATCGCGTTTCGAGACCGCCTGAGAAAAGGATCACATTCAGGGCAACAATACCTATAAAACGGGCTATGGCCGGACTGTCGAAATAAATACCGCCGAAACCTTCCGATCCGGCAAGCATTCCGACAATAACGAACAGAATAAGGGTGGGCACACCAAGGCGGAATGAGGTCTTCCCTACCAGGATACTTATCCCCAGCAGAAAGGAACCAATAAGAAGTATGTTCTCAAATGTTATATTCATCCCGATCAGTATGGGAGCCTGGCTTACTTCCTGACAACCGGTCTTGCATTGAATGCCTGACTTCCAGGTAAGATTTCACCGGTTAGAAAATTACTTAAATTTTTCAAAAAAAGACTCTCCTTGTAACATATGTTACATTTTGAAAGGCCGGGATTCAGTTTTTTTGTGTAAATTATGGAATTGTAAAATACAGAAAGATTGAATATTAAATAAGTAATTCATCATTATTAACATAAAACTATTAAACATGAGTATGTTTTGCTTTCAGTGTCAGGAGACAGCCAAAGGGACCGGCTGCACCCTCGCGGGTGTTTGCGGCAAAAAGGACAACGTTGCCAATATGCAGGACCTTCTGGTTTTTGTAACCAAGGGAATATCATTTTACACCACCGGACTGAGGAAGCTCGGTGTTGAGACCGACAGCGCCGATAAGTTCATCATCGACAGCCTGTTCATGACCATCACCAATGCGAACTTCGATTTCGACAGGTTTGTGTCAAAGGTAAGGGATGGACTGAAGCTCCGGGATGATCTGAAGGAAAAATACCTGAAAGCCGGAGGCACCATCCCTGCCGGCGTTCATGAATCAGCAACATGGACCGGTAACACCGTGGAGGAGTTCGAAGCAAAGAACGTTTCAGTGGGTGTACTTGCAACAGCCAATGAAGATGTAAGATCACTCAGGGAAATGGTGATATATGGTCTTAAAGGCATGGCTGCCTATACCGAGCACGCCAATAACCTCGGGTTTGAAGACAAATCCATCCCAAGGTTCATTCAGGAAGCGCTTGTTGCAACCACAAACGACAGCCTGAATGCCGATCAGCTGGTGGCACTGGTTATGGAAACGGGTAAATTCGGAGTCTCGGCCATGGCCCTGCTCGACAAAGCCAATACCACAACCTATGGGAATCCTGAGATTACAAAGGTTAACATTGGGGTAAGGGATAACCCGGGCATCCTGATAAGCGGACACGACCTGAGGGATATGGAAGATCTGCTGGTGCAGACCGAAGGCACCGGAGTGGATGTTTACACCCACAGTGAGATGCTCCCTGCAAATTACTATCCGGCATTCAAGAAATACAAGCATTTCGTGGGCAATTACGGCAGCTCATGGTGGATGCAGAAGGAAGAATTCGAAACTTTCAACGGCCCCATCCTGTTCACCACCAACTGCATAGTGCCCCCAAAAAAGGATGCTTCCTATCTCGACAAGGTCTATACCACAGGATCATCAGGATTCACCGGATTCAAACATATTGCCGAAAGGCCTGCAGGCGGCCGCAAGGATTTCTCGGAAATAATTGAGCATGCAAAACTTTGCAAACCCCCTGTTGAGATCGAAAATGGCGAGATAATAGGTGGCTTTGCACATAACCAGGTTGTTGCCCTTGCCGACAAGGTAGTGGATGCAGTTAAATCAGGAGCCATCAGGAAATTCTTTGTCATGGCAGGATGCGACGGAAGATTCAAGGATCGCAGCTACTACACTGAATTTGCACAGGCACTTCCGAAAGACACTGTGATACTTACGGCAGGATGCGCCAAATACCGCTACAACAAGCTTCCCCTCGGCGATATCGGAGGCATTCCCAGAGTCCTCGACGCCGGCCAGTGCAACGACTCCTACTCGCTTGCAGTGATCGCCCTGAAACTGAAGGAAGTTTTCAATCTGAACGACATAAACGAACTGCCAATCGCATTCAATATTGCATGGTATGAGCAGAAAGCCGTAATAGTCCTGCTTGCTCTTCTCTATCTCGGAGTCAAGAATATCCACCTCGGCCCGACACTTCCGGGATTCCTTTCCCCGAACGTGGCAAAGGTGCTTGTTGAGAAATTCGGAATCGCAGGTATAGGAACTGTTGAAGATGACATCAAACTGTTTCTGAGCTAAACATTAACTTGAAATATGCTGAAGGGGTGTTGCATGCAACACCCCTCTTTTTTTCCAAAACCGCGAACCGCAATTCCTGTTTTTGGAAAAACAGCTTATTTTTGATAATAATCCCCGAATCCGATTGCCATTAGTCTAACTTAATACCAGGCCAGCATGAAACTCAGGATCGCACTTCTTTCACTTCTACTTGTCCTCAGCTATGGATGCAACAGAGGAAAAAGTATAACACTGTTTTCTCCCGACGGTTCCAACATTCTCACTTTTACGGCCGATTATGAACTGGATGACATCTTATACCCTGCCATCGGGCTTGAGACAGGCAGCCGCCAGGTGATACTTCCTTCACCTGTAAGACTGGATGCAGAAGGAATTTCATGGGGTAACTTCCGGGTAAGAGAGGTAAAAAATGAATCGGTCCGGAACACCTGGATCAACAATTTCGGAGAGAGGAAGGAGATCCCCGAGAACTACAACCAGGCTTCCATCCTTCTTGAAAATGAAGACCTGAAGGTGATCTTGCACTGCAGGGCTTATGACGAAGGTGTTGCTTTTGCACTGGATTTCCCCGGGCAGGAAGGTATCGATTCACTGATCATAAACGGAGAGAGCATATCATTTGGATTTACCGGCGATCATACCGCCTGGTCGGCAAACCGTGCCCAGGCTGCCTATTCACAAGTGCCTCTCAGCAATATCCATGACGGCTGTGAAAGGCCGCTTGTGATCGAAATCGACACCGGGCTCACTATCGCCCTTGCCGAATCAAAGCTTGTCGACTATGCAAGAATGAAATTCAAGCCCGATACAGCACGTTATAACAATGTTATAACATACCTCGAAGGCACTGTAAGAAAGGGATTTCCGTTCCAGACACCATGGAGGGTGGTAATGACGGGCAGGAATGCAGGCGATCTGCTCGAAAAGAATTACCTTATCCTGAACCTGAACGATCCCTGCGCTTTAGACGATGTTTCATGGATAAAGCCCGGCAAGGTATTGCGCGAAGTAACCCTTACCACGGAAGGAGCTATAGCGGCCATCGATTTTACTTCATCCCACAACATGCAATATGTTGAATTCGATGCAGGATGGTACGGTCCGGAGAACAGTGACCTTTCGGATGCCCGTGCGGTAAATCTTGATCCCGCCAGATCGAAAGGCCCTCTCGACATGAAAGAGGTTCTGGAATATGCCCGTTCAAAAGACATCGGCATACTCCTTTATGTTAACCGGAGAGCACTGGAACGTCAGATTGACGAACTGCTCCCGCTTTACCGCGACTGGGGAATAGCAGGTATCAAGTTTGGTTTTGTAAGGGTGGGAACCCAGGATGCCACCTCATGGCTTCATGAGTCAATTATGAAGGCTGCGGAGTACAGGCTTGTCGTCGATGTCCATGATGAATACAGGCCGACAGGTTTTTCCCGTACCTACCCTAACTTACTTACCATGGAGGGTATCCGCGGCGATGAGGAGAGTCCTTCGAACAGTCATACGCTCATAACCATGTTCACCAGGATGCTTGCAGGTCAGGGCGATAACACCATCTGCTATTACAATGAGAGGGTTGAGAACAAAATGGGCTCGCATGCCTCACAACTGGCCAAGGCGGTATGCATCTTCAGTCCGCTGCAGTTCCTTTACTGGTACGATAAGGCTGCCCCGGCGCTTAAAAAGGACGACGGCCTGTGGGGAGCCACCAACTATATCGGAAACGAACCCGAGCTTGAATTCTTCGACAATATACCTACTGTCTGGGATAAGACCCTGGTATTGCATGCAAAAATCGGGGAATATGGTGTGATAGCAAGGAAAAAGGGCGATGACTGGTTTATAGGCGGCATAAACGGAGTCAATCCCATGAAATTTGATATCAACTTCTCCTTTCTGGATCCGGATAGAATATATTCTGCGAAAATCTATTCCGATGATCCGTCGGTAAACACCAGGACTCATGTCAGAATTGATAGTATGAATATCGACAGTAAGACTGTATTTCCGGTTAATCTCAATCCGGATAACGGGATTGCCATACATCTTAAGACGGGAAACAAAATCAACGAATAAAAGAGATCCTTTAACCACGGAGAACACGGAGAAGCACGGAGAGAAAAAAAATGAAAATAATAACTTGAACGGATTTCATCTCTGTGTACCTCTGTGACCTCTGTGGTGAAAAAAATCCTAACCACAGAGAAC
>CAYSBL010000084.1:0-5920 GCA_964429295.1 uncultured Rikenellaceae bacterium | reverse complement strand
TAAAGGAAGAGAACGTGGCTAAAAAATTCCTGAGCGGCGCAAGGCAGCAGCAGGGATTGAACCCAAATATCAGTCTGGGAGGGGATTTCTTCGGAGGATTCAGTTCATCTGACAATGAGTATATTTCCGATCCGGGCGATGTGCTCTATGGTAACAACGGATTTTTTCTCCGGGAGGTAGAGCTTGGACTTGAATCGGCGCTGGATCCTTTTACACGAGGAAAATCGTTCATTTCAATTACCAAAGACGCAATCAGTATTGAGGAGGCGTATATGGAGTGGCTTAACCTGCCACTGAATATGAACCTTAAGGTCGGCATCTTCTATTCCGAATTCGGCCCGCTGAACAGGTATCACGATCATGCACTTCCGCAGTTCGACCGGCCCAGGGCCCTTGTAAACCTGTTCAGCAACAAAGGACTGGGCGGTACCGGTATTTCCACTTCCTTTATGCTGCCCCAGTTGATCTTTGCTGATGCCTCAACACTTGACCTTAAGGTAGTGAGGGGCACTGAGACGGGAGACAGATTCAGCTTTGCCGACAAGAGCTTTCTGTACATAGGACAGTTCAAGAACTTCTATGATATTAACCAGAACAGCTACTTTGAGTTCAGACTGAGCGGGGTCACAGGAAAAAACCCTTCTGAAGGCGGTAACTTTTCTTACGTCGGTAGCCTGGGACTTTCTTATAAATGGGTGCCGATGGGAAGGGAGAAATACAGGACCTTTGACTGGAAAACTGAATTTCTTTACAGTCACAGGAATGAAAATGACGGTAACATCCGGACTAAGGGATTCTATTCGTCAGTGCAGAACAAACTGAATGCAAGGTTCTGGATCGGAGGAAGGATCGGATACTCAGAGCTTCCATTTGATCCGGATCAGTATGAATGGGATTATACGGTTAACCTTGATTTCTGGCAGAGTGAATTCGTCTTTACCAGGCTTCAATACCAGTACAATAACCGGAGTAATGTCTTTTCACCTTATTTCCCATCGAGTCCGCTTCCGGGTGATCATTCGTTGATCCTTCAGATCTGCTGGGCAATGGGGCCGCACAAACATGAAGCATATTAAACAAAACGCCGTAATAGTACATAAAATCAATCACATACAAATTATGAACACATATCAATACAATAGGGCTGTAAATGGAGCACTATCTGCAGTTTTAGCTGTACTGCTTCTGACGGGCATCACTTTTTCTTCCCATGCACAGGGACAGGAAAGGACTCAGAACAGGTACAGGGGAGGAGAATCGGGAAAGACACTCAATATTGTTTGTTCCTTTTCAGATTATGCCTCAATAGCCGAATTCATTGCAGGCGACAGGGCAACGGTTACCTATATAGCACACGGGGAACAGGATCCTCATTTTGTTCCGCCGAAGCCCAGCTTCGCGGTCACTCTTTCAACTGCAGACTTATGGATCACGACCGGGATGGATCTCGAGATGTGGGCTGCTACTCTTGTCGACAAAGCCCGTAACAGGAAAATCATGGACGGGGAAATTGGATTCGTATCAGTTTCTGATGGAATAAATGTACTTGAGAAAGTTGAATTTGCAAGCCGTACCGAGGGTGATGTCCATCTCATGGGTAATCCTCATATTAACACTGGTCCTCTGAATTGGAAGGTAATCGCAAGGAATATTACTATCGGACTTGTCAAGAATGATCCTGCGAATACGGCATACTACCAGAAAAACAGGGATGCCTTTATAGACAAGGTCGACCGTGCTCTCTTCGGTGCCAGGCTGGTTGATATGTTCGGGGGCGAGACACTGACAAAAATGCTTGAGAACAAAACGCTGTTCACCTTCCTGGACAAACCTTATGAAGGGGGCAAGCTTATTGATCAACTCGGGGGCTGGCTTAAGGAAGCCCTTCCTTTCAGAGGTAAACGAATAATCACCTATCATAAGAACTGGTCATATCTTACCAATACGTTCGGCCTTGAGGTTCTTGGCTATATCGAGCCAAAGCCCGGCATTCCCCCTTCAGCAAAGCATGTTCAGAGTATGATTGAACTGATCAAGGACCAGAATATCAAGCTTATGATTGTGGCCAATTACTTTGAGAAAAAGACCGCCCAGATGATTGAAGAAAAAACCGGAATCAAGGCTCTTTACATGCCTCTTTTTGTGAACGGGCTTCCCGGAATAGACGATAATTTCAAACTGGTCGATTACTGGATCGACCAGATAAATGCAAACATCAGATAAGTGCCTGAAGAATGCAGAAATTCCATGACTTATGATCGACAACCTTCTATTTCTTGCTGCACCCATAACCGCAAGCATTCTGCTGGCAGGGGTGCTCAGCTACTTCGGCAACCACATCCTTTCGAGGGGCATCATCTTCATCGACATTGCTGTGGCCCAGATAGCCGCACTGGGGACTATGATAGGCCTGATGCTTGGTTTTGCAGAACAATCCCTGAATGTACAGCTGATATCCTATTCCTTTACCATTGTGGTAATTGCCCTGTTTTCGCTGACAAAGTTCCAGAAACAGATAGTTCCACAGGAGGCAATAATAGGGATAATTTATTGCGTAGCCCTCGGGCTTGCTATGCTTTTCGCTGAAAGGATACCGGGAGGATCAAATTTCATTACCAAAACAATTACCGGTAATCTTCTATGGGTCACCTGGCGTGATGTCTTTTATTGCTTTATAATGTTTGCCGTGGTCGGAGTCATTCATGTGGTCTTCTGGAAATATTTCATAGCCATTTCCGACAACAGGGAAGGACTGCCATTCAGTCCATGGAGGACAAGGGCATATGAACTGATATTCTATATAACTTTCAGTCTTGTTATTGTGAAGGCTGTTCCCATTGGAGGTATTTTCCTTGTCTTTACCCTTCTGATAGCCCCGACTGCAGCTGCAACCCTGTTTACTGAGAGCTGGAAGAAAAGATTCATATGGAGTTGGATTATCGGAATACTTGGATCTGTCTCCGGGATGTATTTCTCATATTCTTTGAATATCTCAAATGCACCAGCTATTGTTACTATTCTCGGAGTCACGGTATTTCTGCTGGCTTTTGGGAGACTTGCCTTCAGGAAATTTTCTGCAAAATTCAAAAACGGGAACCTATGACTCTGGCATTCGATTTTATGCTCGCACCTCTTGCCGGGAGCCTTCTGCTTATCGGTATTATGGTATATTTCGGGATTCATGTGATCGAAAGGGAAATAATCTTTATTGATATTGCCCTGGCCCAGATTGCAGCACTTGGCAGTACCGTATCACTGGTTCTCAGAGTCTCCTCCGGAGATCCCCACCAGCATGGAGAACATAACTCCAACACTTTGCTTGCTTATATCTTTTGCCTGGTGGCTGCCTGGGTATTTACCCTGTTCAAGAATAAAAAAATTCGGGTTCCTCTTGAAGCCTTTATTGGAATAGCATATGCCGTCGCAACAACAAGCGCTGTAATAATTCTTGACA
Source organism: uncultured Rikenellaceae bacterium (assembly GCA_964429295.1). Classification (GTDB taxonomy): domain Bacteria; phylum Bacteroidota; class Bacteroidia; order Bacteroidales; family VadinHA17; genus LD21. The sequence continues at coordinate 2,466 of CAYSBL010000084.1, read as the reverse complement.
AAGGTGCCGGCAGTGATGTGCATATACACGATATGCTGGCCGGCGCAATACTATGGATCACATGGCCTCAGGTTATCCGCCTTCTGATAGTCACTACAGTTGTGGGCGCCTTTCATTATCTTTTCAGATACAAATTCAAGGCACTTACTAACTCTTACAATGGTAGTGATGCCGGAATAGAAAATCCGCGGCTCTGGGATTTCCTGTTCTATTCGACTTTTGGTATAGTGATTGTCGAAGCGGTAAGCGTCGGAGGGATACTCACAATATTTGCATTTCTTATAATCCCAGCTTCAATTTCAGCCTTGTTTGCAAAACGGTGGACGCAAAGGATAATAACCGGACTTCTGGTGGGTGGGCTCGCCACTCTCCTGGGATTGTATCTATCATGGGTGTTGGATGTAGCATGTTCTCCGACTATAATCCTTTTCCTCGCATTGTTTCTGGTCATTTCGGTACTGATCAGGACGGTTACTAAAACCGCTGCACGCAGGTTTGGCAGGACATAAATGCCTCCTCCATCGGATGTCCTGTCTTACGTCGGCAAGTGAATATGAAAAACAGGGGATACATTTTGCAGTCTTTTGTTTTAATTATCACTCAGCCTTCATCTTTTCTTCATAAATGACCGATATCTTTGTTTCGGTAAATTTGGTAAACCAGGTTTCTACTGGAGTTAAAACAAGTAAGGAAATGAAAAGTATATTAAAAATAGTATTGTTATTCCTCTTTCTGCTTTTTGCAGGAAAGGCATATTCCCAGACTGCAAATCAGAGCGGGGATACCCTCAGGATCAGGCAGCAGCAGAGTGAGCAGCAGAAGGAACAGCAGCAGCAGCAGGTTCAGCAGGGCAGTCAGCAGAACCGGGCACAGGCCGGAGTCGGGAATGCCGGAGGCCAGGCTAACGGAAAGGCAGGAAAAGCCGTCAAGCAGGTCAGGGGAAGCCGCCCCGACATGACCAGGGCCAGGGGCGCAAGGCCTCCTATGATAGTCAGGCCGTCAGGGTCCGGTGTGCCAAAAGGAGTCGGTAAACCCGGAGGAGCAGGACGAAAGGGAGGAAGGTAATTCAGCTTAATTTCCTGATGAAAGGATCTGCTTTAATATTTGTCATGGTACTTCCGGTATTGATGATAACCGGGCCTGAGGTATCAGCCCAGACAGCTGACAGCACGAGTTCTGCGACGGGCTCAGGGACCAGTGCCGGCAAAGTCCATTCACTCTATGCGGGAGGCGGTTACGGAAGTAATATGATATACCTGGGATCAACGATGTCGCAGGATAACCCCTACGGCTATGCATCACTGTCATATGGTTTTCACAATAAATTATATGCCACGGTTTCAGCAGTTAATCTTTCCTCTGCCGATCCCCTGTCAGCCTTTTATATAGGATCACTGACCTACAGTCATCCCTTCAACAACTGGTTCGATATTTCAGCCGGACTGTACCGGTACCAGGTCGATCCCTCACTTGCCGACACTCTTTTCGGAAGCTTTACCTACGGCGACTTAACCCTGGGTTTTGACTGGAATATCCTGTATACAAAGATCTCGGCTGGTGCCCTGTTCTCTGAAGAGAGCCAGGGTTTTTACCAGATCAGGAATTCAAGATATTTCCAGACTCCGGAGTTCTTCAGGGGGAAGGCAAATATCTCATTCGATCCTTATGTAAACATGATGTTCGGGAATATTACGGAAGCCACCTCATCAACTGATACTGTTGAATACTATTCAGTGTCCTCTCCTTTCCGGAAATGGAGAAATGGTGCAAATGGAACAACTTCCGGGAGTACTGTGAATACAACTTACTCATATTCAAATAGATTCGGACTCCTTGAAATAGATTTCGGTCTGCCCGTGGATTTCAATACCGATTTTATGACAATAGGAATTGAACCATCCTACGTTATCCCTCTCTATGATGATACATACTATCCCGGCGCTAAAGGTTTCGTCCTTTCGGCAAGCATAATTTTCAGGATTTTCTAATTTTATACTATTCATGAATTGATTTTCAAGCTCTCCGTTTGATATCAAAGGGTTACTAACTATTAAGATAATTTTTCACAGATGAATGTACTGATTGTTGAGGATGAGATCAGCCTGGCAATGGAGATCGCTTCATTCCTGAAATCGGAAAATTTACTTTGCGATACGGCTTTTACAGGTAACGAAGCTTCTGAGAAGATCGCCGTTAACCTTTACGACTTTGTTTTGCTTGACCTGGGGCTTCCCGATTATAACGGACTTGATCTTATCAACGAAGCACGTAAAGCCGGAAGCGAGGCTTCATTCATAATAATTACCGCCAGGGGCGCTGTGGAAGATAAGGTAAAAGGACTTGACCTTGGCGCCGATGATTACCTGGCCAAACCTTTTGCCCTGGTAGAGCTACTCTCACGAATTAACGCCGTTGCAAGGAGAAAATTCAATATTGTCAGCCCGGATATCATCCTGGACGAATTCA
>CAYSBL010000083.1:0-6234 GCA_964429295.1 uncultured Rikenellaceae bacterium | reverse complement strand
CACTTTGCGAGGCGGCATTTATGACAGGTCTGGAACGAAACGCCGATGTGGTTCATATGGCATCATACGCGCCGCTTCTTGCCCATACTGATGCCTGGCAGTGGCGCCCCGACCTTATATGGTTCGATAACCTCAAAGTGATGGGAAGCCCTAACTACTACGTGCAGAAAATATTTTCAAATTACAGCGGTACCCGCATTGTTCCTGCACTCTCTGAAGGGAAAGCGCTCTCGGGACAGAACGGGATGTATGCAAGTAGTAGTCTCGACTGGAAAAAGGGGAAGCTGTATGTTAAAATTGTCAATTCGACTGACTTACCTGTTCCGGTCCGGCTCGACCTTGGAAGGCTGCCCTATACCGGAAACGCAGTAAAGCAGACTCTCAAATCGGCAAATAAGGAGGACTTCAATTCCGTTGCCGGAGGAGAAACTGTCAGACCTCTGTCAGCTCCTGTTGTTTTGAAGGGAAGAAGGGTGGATACAAGTATTGATCCCCTTTCAGTCAATGTTCTGATTATAGATATTAAAGCAAGATGATGGAGTTGATTCAAACCGTGGTGGATTGGTATATGGCCAATCTGAACTATTTTACAATTGCTTTTCTGATGATTATCGAGAGCTCGTTCATCCCTTTTCCCTCGGAGGTCGTGATTCCGTTTGCGGCGTATAAAGCTGCAGAAGGCGATCTGAACGTGTTCCTCGTGGTTATTGCCGGCACTGTCGGAGCTCTTATTGGAGCCCTTGTAAACTACTACCTCGCAAAATACCTGGGCCGGCCGCTGGTTTACAAATTCTCCGATTCAACTATCGGGAAAATGCTGCTACTTTCCAAAGATAAAGTGGTTCACGCCGAAGAGTACTTTATCCGAAATGGAAAAACATCCACCTTCATCGGGCGCCTTGTTCCGGCTGTCAGGCAACTTATATCAATACCGGCCGGACTTGCAAATATGAATATAAAGGATTTTATAATCTACACCGTCGCCGGCGCGGGAATATGGAACATAATACTTGCTTTGATCGGGTATTATATTTATGACATTAAGGATAAGATCTTCCCGTATATCGACAATATCCTTATAGCGCTGGGGATACTGTTTGCAGTTTATCTGGTGGTTAAGGGGATAAGAAAGAAGAAGTCTGCTTAAAGAGGACCAGGCCCCTCATTCGCTGTGTCCGCCCCGGATGACCTGGTCAGAGTATGGCAGGTAATAAAAACAAAAGACCGAGCAGACCAATGGAGCCGATTATTACACCCGGACCAATTCTGTGATTCTCAACCTTTACAATATTTTCCATAGGAACTGTAAGACGTCCGTTTTCTATCTTAACCGCAGAAAGAGGTTCTGCATAGATCCTCACCTGACGGTTCTTCTTTACTGATTCGGATTTGTATATTATCCCGGCAAAATGATTTCCGGCTTCAGTTACCGGTCTGACAATCCATGTGCTGTCGCCCGAATGAAAAAAGTACAGGTTTTTCCAGTTGGGTGCGGATGAAAGGTCTCCCACAGAACCCTGCCTTGAGGAGGAACATCCTGAAATACCGGCGAGAGATGCTGTTACAATCATCAGGATAATAGAATTGTATCTTATTTTTGCAGCCATGGTCAGGTAAGTTGGTTTGTGTCCGGAAATGGTCGCGGACTCCTGTTGTCAATTTCCTGTGTTCAGAAAAGGATGCCGTCGACCGGCTTCCCTGAAAACTTCCTTTCGTGGTCGATCAGCCATTTTTTTCTTTCGAGCCCTCCACCGTAACCTACCAGGTCGCCGTCGGAACCTATCACTCTGTGGCAGGGGATCACTATGGCTATACGGTTCGAGGCATTTGCTCCTGCAACAGCCCTGAAAGCCCCTGGATTGTTCATTATCCGGGCCTGTTCAAGATATGAAATGGTCTCACCGTAGGGTATCTTCTTAAGCGATTCCCAAACCTCACGTTGGAAATCTGTGCCGGGAGTTATCAAATCAAGCATGAAATCCCTGCGCTTTCCCCTGAAATACTCCTTCAACTGCTTCTTCAACGCCCTCAGGTGCTTGTTGGTGCCGGGTTTGACTGTCTCATTAAAGGTAAGCGCGAGTTTGTTGAATTCGGATTCAAGGGCAGGCCTGTCGGTGAACTCGAGAAGGCAGATCCCTTCCTTTGTGGCAGCTGCCGCCATATCTCCGAGGGGCGTCTCTATTTTGCTGGTCCTGATCATATTATACCCCTTTTTTTACTTCAGCCTTTCTTCGGGAACATTGACGATGTCGCTTTGATATACTTGATGTTCCTGAACCGCAGAGCCGACCATTCCTCGTTCAGCGACACCATCCTCATTCCATAGAAATCCATGTCGTTCAAGGGTTTCCAGCCATGATCCCTGTTCAGCTCGGGACTTCCTTTTTTTGAACTCTTCTTCTGGTAACAAAACCACAGAATCCCGTCATCGACAAGATTATGCAATGCAAGCGGTGCAATTTCCCTCACCTCTGCGATCTTCCTTACAAATATCAGCATGAATTCATAGGGAAACCTCTGGTCAATTCCATTATCTACCTGAACATCCCTGAGCTCATCTCCAGATGCCAGGGTGAAATTCTCATCAGAATTCATCACCACTATCCTTTTCTGTCCCCTGTAGTTAAGTTTCTCAAGAAGAGTCTTCATAAAATTTCCCCGTTTTTTACGGCAATTTAACAAAAAATGCAATTGTCTGTTATGTTTATATTAAAAGATGTAACTTTGTGTCATCATTTACGGGGTGCCTTAATACTACGGGCTGAGATCATACCCTAAGACCTGATCCGGGTAATGCCGGCGGAGGGAAAAAATGCACCCGGTATAGCTTTAATTGTTTGGAAATGAAAAGATCATTCATTCTTCTTTTGTTCCTGTTTTTGCCGGGGTCCTTTCTGGTTCATGTCACAGGCCAGAGCATCGGAGGCAAGGTGACTGACCTCAACGCCCAACCCCTCGTTGGAGCAAGCGTTGTTATCGAAGGAACCTTTTCAGGGGTCCACACCGGTGACGGCGGTACATATCAGCTCAGCGGACTAAAAGACGGAAATTACACCGTGAGGTATTCATTCATTGGCTATGAACAACAGGTCAGGAAGATAAATGTAACCGGTGATGTGGTGGAGAATGTGAGCCTCAGGCCGGCAGCAATCATTACAGACGATGTAATAATAAGCGCTACAAGGGCAGGTGAACAAACACCGCTTGCTTATACAAATGTGACAGGGGAAATATTGGAAAAGAAGAACTCCGGACAGGGATTACCTTATCTCTTAAGTCTTACCCCTTCATTTGTTGAGACATCGGAATCGGGAAACGGAATAGGATATACCAGTCTGAGAATCAGAGGAACCGACGCTTCGAGGATCAATGTGACGATAGACGGCATACCTCTTAATGATCCTGAATCACAGCAGGTATTCTGGGTGGACCTTCCTGATCTGGCTTCCTCTGTCGATAATATTCAGGTTCAGCGTGGGGTAGGGACTTCATCAAATGGTGCAGGAGCGTTCGGGGCTTCAATAAATATCCAGACCAAAGGCATTGAAAACGAACCCTTTGCAGAGATCAATTCTGCAGCTGGTTCTCACGGGACCTTCAGGAACAGCATCACAGCCGGAACCGGATTGCTCAAAGAACGCTTCGCATTCCAGATGCGCTGGTCCGACCTTCGAAGCAACGGCTTTATAGCCAGAACCGGGTCGGAGCATAATTCAGCCTTCTTCAGCGCTCTCTACCGCACGGGAAAATCACTTGTAAAGGCTAATGTCATACTTGGAAAGGAAAAAACAGGAATCGGCTGGTGGGGAGTCCCCGGAGAAATGCTTAATATCGACAGACGCTACAATCCGGCAGGGGAATATACAGATGATAACGGAGATGTGCATTATTATGACAATGAAACGGATAATTACACCCAGAACCACTACCAGCTGATCTTCAGCCGGAAGATGAATGAGAATTTTTCCCTCCATTCCGCTCTTCACTATACTTATGGCAAAGGCTACTATGAGGAGTTCAGGGAGGATGCAAAGTACAGCAATTATGGTCTTCCGCAGACGACAATAGGTGGTATTACCCTGGATGAGACCGACATGGTTCGCAGGAAATGGATGTCGAACGACTTTTACGGCCTGGTGTGGTCGCTCAACTACAGGAAGGACAGGATGGACTCAAAGATCGGCGGCGGTTTGAATCTCTATTCTGGCGACCACTTCGGCAGGATAATATGGATGAGGTATCCCGGATCATCAGAGAACAACTATCAGTGGTATTTCAACAATGGCGAAAAAAAGGAAGCAAGCCTTTATGCTAAGGTAAATTATTCATTGACAGAAAAGCTTTCTGTCTTTGGCGATCTTCAGTACAGGTTTGTCGGCTATTCACTGAGAGGAGAAGACGACGATCTGAAGGATATAGGGCAAAATCATACATTCAACTTTTTCAATCCCAAGGCAGGACTCTTTCTCAGACTTTCTTCAGGGCAGGAGGCCTTTCTGTCAGTGTCGGTTGCCAACAGGGAACCCACCCGCACCGATTTCAAGGAAGCTTCGGGCGATAATGAGGCCACACCCAGGCCCGAAAGCTTATTCGACCTTGAAGCAGGATATGTTTTAAAATCTGCCCGAACCTCAGCCGGAATCAACCTGTACGGGATGTTTTACCGCGACCAGCTTGTCCCGACGGGAGAATTATCCAATGTGGGCTATTCCATAATGACCAACGTTGAAAAAAGCTATCGCATCGGCGCCGAGTTAACTGCCGGCTTCAGACCTGCAGACTTTATGGGACTGGATATGAGCCTTACCCTGAGCAGCAACAGGATTGTGAATTTTGTGGAACATTATATAGACTACAATACGACTGACTGGTCGGAGGAATACAAAAGCCTTAACCTGGGTGATGTAGATATCGCCTATTCGCCTTCGATTATCGGAAGCAGCGATCTTTATGCAGAAATCCTTGCTCCGCTGAAAGTGCATTTTATTACGAAGTATGTCGGGAAGCAGTATTTCGACAACACAATGAACGGCGAAAGGATGCTCGACCCGTATCTTGTCAGCGATTTCATGGTCGATCTTATGCCCGTGGTACAAAACCTGAGGGGCGCAAGCCTTCAGCTCCTTGTAAGCAATATCTTCAATGCCCGTTATGAGAGCAATGCATACGGCGGAAACTGGTTTGAAGACGGGCAGGAACTTACCTGGGCTTATTATTTCCCACAGGCAGGAACAAGTTTTATGGTGAGACTGGGACTGGAATTTTAATGATATGGCCGTGACCGACTGGATAATGAACAACTGGCTGGAAGTTTTTGGAGCTGTTTCCGGAATTATATATGTATTCCTTGAGATACGGCAGAACATCTGGCTGTGGCCGGTGGGAATAGTAACAAGTGCAGTCTATATAATAGTCTTTTTTACAAGCAAGTTCTATGCTGATATGAGCCTTCAGGGTTACTATCTGGCGATGAGCTGCATCGGATGGTACTGGTGGTTAAGAGGCACAGGGCAAGGGGCACAGGGCGCAGGGCACAGGGCGCAGAACGAAGAACAAAAAACGGGGGGACTAAGGGACGAAGAGACTGAGAGACTAAAAGTGACAAGGCTAAAACCGGTAACCGGTTTACTACTCACCTCTGTGTTCATTCTGTTGTATGCCGGTACATGGTATATTCTGTCGCGGTTTACCGATTCACCGGTGCCTGAATGGGACTCTTTTATCACATCCCTGTCGGTTATAGCCACCTGGATGCTGGCCAGGAAGATCTATGAGCACTGGTACCTCTGGATAGCTGTTAATGCTGCATCGGTAATGATCTTCATTGCAAGGGGACTTTATCCGACGGTAATACTATATTGCGTATACCTTGCAATGTCTTTTGCCGGTCTTAAGGTCTGGAAGAAATCCATTTCTGAAGAACCGCGGGCCGTACGCCGCGAGCCGCACGCCTCTTAAGAGCATACAGCCACTTAGCTGACAGACCGTAATATAAAACTCCTTACTTGATTTTCCTGCCGATTGCCTCTGCCACTTTTCTCAGACTTGCCATCAACTGGATGAAGTCCTCGGGGCCCAGCGACTGGTATCCGTCGCACAGAGCTTCGTCAGGTTTGTAGTGTACTTCCATAATCAGACCGTCGGCTCCGGCTGCAACAGCTGCCCTGGCCATGTCAGGCACCAGCCAGCTGTGACCTGTCCCGTGACTCGGGTCGACAATGACAGGAAGATGCG
>CAYSBL010000082.1:0-6278 GCA_964429295.1 uncultured Rikenellaceae bacterium | reverse complement strand
GCCTTCTCCTCGCTGAAGGAGGGATCCATGGTGTGTGCCTTCATATACAACTCATATGCCTTGTCGTACTGCTTGACATACATAAAATAATCCCCCTTTGAATCATATACATTGGGATTCTTCGGATCAAGCCCGATATACCTGTCGAAAGCCTCCCCGGCCTTGTCTTCCTGCTTAAGGCTCAGATAGGCATACCCGAGCTGGTTGTAAAACGGAGCAGGATTCCTGGTTACAGTCAACGCCTTCTTTATGGTCTCAACCATATCCTCTATCTCATTGGTGATCGACTGAAACGAAATCAGAAAGTTGTAGGCATTGGGATCACCCGGATACATGTCTACCAGTTTTCTTCCGATATCAGTGACATCCTCCGAACCGCTCCTGAGCCTGGCAATGGCTTCCTTCAGCAACTCCTCTCCTTCACTCAGCTTTGCCTTGTTATTGACAGCCGCATAGGAATACTTCCTGAAATTATCAGGCGACTCGTTCATCAGATAATACAGCGCCAGCTGGTAATTTGCCATGAAAAGATCAGGATCCTCCCTCAACGCATCATTGAATGCCTCAATGGCCTTGCCCGTATTCACCGCATCATAATACCCGACAGCCTCATTATATGATGCAAGGGCTTTCTTTGACGACGTCGTGACTGGCATAAGCTTCCCCGACTGCGGCCAGGCGACTGCACCCATGCACAACAGTACCAACCCAAATACAAATCTCTTCATTTCTCAGATTTTTAAGTTTAGACCAGAATGGAACCAGCATTTTTTGTGCCAAACCGGGAAAGACATACTTGTGTCATTGCTAATATTGAGGTCCGTCCATATTCCCGGATCACCTGTATGCCGATTCAACAAACGACTGATACTGCAAGAGTATCACTGCTCTCTTAGGCTTCAGTGTCTGCGACAGCATGCCGTTGTCAACCGTCCATGAATCGGCTGAGAACAGGCTCTTTTTTATATTCTCATAATCGGCAAGTGTCCTGTTTACTTTCAATACCTCCTTATTGAGCTTCTCTGTTACTTTTTTGTTGTCCAGCAGATCCTGATCGCCGGCATCTGTCATAATGTCATTGTCCCTGCACCACTCCCGTAATTCCTTCATGTCGGGGAGAATGACCGCCGATGCAAACTTCTGGTGCTCGCCGAACACGATGCAGTTTTCAATGAAGGGCGATTCCCTTAGCTTGTTCTCAATCATCTGGGGAGCTATGTATTTTCCCGACGACAGTTTGAAGATCTCCTTCTTCCTGTCGGTTATCATCAGGTAGAGTCCGTCTTTCAGATAACCGATATCGCCCGTATGAAGCCACCCGCCGGAATCGATTATCTCGCGTGTTGCCTTCTCATCCTTGTAATATCCTTTCATCACATGCGGACCCCTCACAAGTATTTCCCCGTCACCGGCAATTTTAAGCTCTGTGTCGTCGAGCGGAGTGCCGTTGGTTCCCAGGACATTATTCGCCGGGGGATTCACCGATATCACTGGTGATGCCTCGGTCATGCCGTAACCCTGGTAAAGATGCAGCTTCGCGGCAGTGAACAGCCTTATTATATTCGGCCTTATGGCAGCTCCTCCGGTAACAACCCACATCTCATGACCTCCCAGGTTGTCGCGCCACTTGCTGTAAACCAGCCTGTCGGCCAGACGGTGCTGAAGACGATATAGGAATCCGGTGCGCTTGTTGTCGAAGTTGTTTGCAAATCTCCACGCCCAGTGGTAAATAATCCTTTTGACACCTTTCAGGCTCTTGTCTGCCGCCTCGAGCTTGGAATACATCATCTCGAGAACCCTCGGAACGGCACAGAAGCCGTCGCCATGGAAACTGGCCAGATCTCTTGCTATCGTGGAAAGGTTCTCGGCATAGTAGATACTTATCCCAAGCTGCTGAAACTCGTAGTTCATGGTCCTTTCGTAGGCATGGCAGAGGGGAAGGAAACTGAGCATCTTATGCTGCGGACCGGCGGTCTGCCGGATAGCATGCCCGTTGGTGTCAAACGTGAGATTCCTGTGAGTAAGCATCACCCCCTTTGAGTCACCGGTTGTTCCGGAGGTGTAGATTATCGTCGCCACATCATCGGGCGATATCTCCCTTTTATTGGCTTCAATAACAGGATCAAACCTTTCACGATTCTCTTTCCCCAGGGCAATGAGATCATCAAGATTGAAGCCGCAACCGCAATTGTCAATCGTCATTACTCCGGCAGGATGGTCCATTTTTTCGATCAGCGGCCTTAGCTTGTTGTAGAGCGATCTGCCTCCCAGAACTATCAGCTTCGAATCGCTGTGGTTGAAAACATGCAGAAACTCTCTTTCACTGAGGGTTGTGTAAACGGGCACGAAGATCAGCCGGGCAAGGGTGCATCCCATGTCGAGGTAATTCCATTCGGGACGGTTGTTACAGACCACAGCTATCTTGTCACCGGGACGGTATCCCCTGGCAAGTAGTCCGCTGGCTGTATTCCATGAATTTTCAATGTATTCATCAACGCTAATCTTAACCCATCGGCCGTCGACGATTTTTGCAAAAATATCGTCCTTCGGGAATTTCTCCTTCAGAATGTCGAGGTATTCAAAAGTTCTGGTCGGGATCATAACTTTCAGCAAAATTGCAAAAGTAGAAATATTAATAAAAAGAATGGAATATTAGCGGAATTCAAAATCACAAAAGTCCCGGAGATTTTATATTTTGCAGTTAAAGAAGACCTATGGAACACAAACCTGTCGGCAAAACCGGCATCTCAATCCCTCCGGTGGTATTCGGAACCAGCGCTCTCGGTAACCTTTATTCGGCATTAAGCGATGAGACCAAATCCGCAATTGTGATGGAATGCATCAAGCATGTCCCTAAACCAGTTGTTTTTGACAGCGCCGGAAAATACGGCGCCGGACTGGCTCTTGAAAAGCTCGGGGAGATCCTGGGAGATCTTGAAGTGCCTACTGAAGACATCATCATCAGCAACAAGCTTGGCTGGCTCCGCACTCCTCTCACCGGTCCGGAACCCCTGTTTGAAAAAGGAGTCTGGGCCGGTATCGGTCATGATGCAGTGCAGAATATAAGTTACGACGGGATACTGGAATGTATGGAACAGGGAAACCGGCTTCTGGGAGGGAAATACAAGCCTCAGATGGTGTCAGTTCACGACCCTGACGAATACCTTAATAAGGCCGGTTCAGATGAGGATTTTAAGAAGCTCTTCCGGAATATAACCGAAGCATACAAAGCCCTTTCAGTACTGAAATCGGAAGGAAAAGCCAAAGCACTGGGAGTCGGCGCCAAAAACTGGCTTACTGTCAGGTTAATAGCGGATCAGATCGACCTCGACTGGGTGATGTTCGCCAACAGCATGACCATCTACCGCCACCCCAAGGACCTGCTGGACTTCATGGAAAAACTTCATCGGAAAGGAATTGCAATCATCAACTCGGCCGTGTTTCACGCAGGCTTCCTTACCGGCGGAGACTTCTTCGACTATGTAAGAATAAAACCTGATTCCCCGGAAAACAAGGCCAGGTTCGGGTGGAGGGAAAAGTTTTTCCATCTGTGCCAGAAACATGATGTGGTCCCTGCAAACGCCTGTGTCAGGTTTGCTCTTTCTCCTCCCGGTGTCCAAAGCATTTCCCTGAATACATCCTTACCCGGGCACGTAATAAAGAATGTAGAATCGGTCGGATGCAGCATCCCTGACGAATTCTGGAAGGAGATGAAAGAACATGGACTGATCGACCGGGATTATCCTTACCTTTGAACCCTAAGCAAACAAAATTTTAATAATACAGGTCTATGAAGAAGATGAATGCCGCTGTCCTGACTCAGTACAAAAAAGTTGAATGGAAACAGGTGGATATCCCTGAGATCAGCGGAAATGAGGTTCTTATTAAAGTAGGTTACGCATGCATATGCGGAAGCGATCAGCATGTTTTCCTGGGGGAATTTCATCCCCGTACCAGTCTGCCTTTGATACAGGGACATGAATTTGCAGGCACTGTTGTCGAAACCGGACCGGAGGTTAAAAACCACAAACCTGGCGACAGGGTTGCGGTCGATCCGATAATCTGGTGCGGTCATTGCCCTGCCTGCCTCAGGCATCATTACCCGGCATGCACCACCCTGAAACTGGTCGGCATTGACCTCGACGGCGGCTTCAGCGAGTACATGAAAGTGCCGGAGACAATGCTCTACAAGGTAACCGATAATATATCCGACGAGCATGCAGCTCTTGTCGAAGTACTTTCGATAGGATTTCACGCCTGCAAGAGAGCAAAGGTGGCGCCGGGTGACAGGGTCGCAATATGGGGCGCCGGCAAAGTCGGACAATGCATTTTGCAGGCACTCCGGACCAAGACACAAAACACGGTGATAATGGTCGATATTCTTGATGAGAGACTGGCGATGGCAAAAAAGGCATACGGTGATATTCATACAGTCAATGCCGTAAAGGAGAATGCCGTCGAAAGGATAAAGGAGATCACTGGCGGTGAAGGTGTCGATATTGCCTTTGAGGCTGTCGGTCATACCAAAGATCTCCCCGGAGTGGTGAACCCTGTGCGGGGATGCATCCAGGCCATCAGGGGCGGAGGCACTGTATGCGTCCTCGGACTGTCATCCGAGCCGTCGCCATTGGTCATGAAAGAACTGATCTGGAAGGAAGGAATAATAATGACATCACGCGTTTCGCACGGTGAGTTTGCTGAAACCATCGAAAACATGAACAGGGGAACCCTCAAACCAGATGCAATAGTTACCGGCATAATGCATCCATCGGAAACACAGAAGGCATTTGAAATGCTTGAGAAGGAACCTGAAAAGCATCTTAAAATACTGCTGAAATTCAAACAGTGAAAATAGACTCACACCAGCATTTCTGGAAATACAACGAAGCTGACTACGGCTGGATAGATAACCGGATGGCAATCCTGAAACGCGATTTCCTTCCGGAAGACCTTGAGCCCCGGTTGACTGAAAGCGGTTTTTCAGGATCGGTGGCAGTGCAGGCACGACAAACCGCTGAGGAAACCCGATGGCTTCTGAACCTGGCCGAAAAGAATGATTTCATCAAAGGAATTGTAGGATGGGCCGACCTTCGTTCGGAGGATAATCTGAGAAGGCAACTGGATGAATTCTGCAAATCGCCGAAATTCGCCGGAGTGCGCCATGTCGTTCACGATGAGCCCGAAGACGGGTTCATGCTTCGCGATGACTTCCTGAAAGGGATAAGCATCTTAAAGGATTATAATCTGACATATGATCTCCTTCTCTTTCCGAAGCACCTTCCGGTCGCACAGGTTTTGGCATCAATGTTCCCCGGACAAAAATTCGTTGTCGACCATATATCCAAGCCGCTCATAAAAGACAGAATAACCGATCCATGGAAAGAAGACATATTTATGCTTGCCGGGGAAAAAAACGTATGGTGCAAGCTTTCGGGAATGGTTACCGAAGCTGACTGGAAAAACAACACCTACAAGGATTTTCAACCTTATCTCGATACAGTTTTCCAGGCATTCGGTCCCGGCCGCCTGATGACAGGCAGCGACTGGCCTGTCTGCACAGTGAGCAGGGAATACAACGATGTGATCAATATAGTCAGGGACTACATCTCAGAAATGCCTGATGAGGTCAGGGAGAAGATACTCGGACTGAACTGCATTGATTTTTACGGCCTGGGCAAAAAATAATATCCGGGAACCGGCTTTTAGCTGAAGAAGAACCCGTTCATCCCTTTGTAAAAACCAGGTTCATGCTTCCCCTCAGACCGGGTGTATTAACTATCATCTTCACCCTTGTCACTCCACCGGGCCAGTATCTTTTAAGTGTCCGGTCGGTCACCTCAATGTACTCGATTTCAGGAGTCAGAACTTTGGCGTTATTTGTCCTGACTTGTGACGTCTCGTTAAATTAGTGCGGTTTTATCTTATAACACACTGAATATGAGTAGTAAAAAATCTTAAAATTGGTTTTTACCGCACTAACGCATATTTTTGTTCTGAGCGTTGAAAGAGGCCTGTCGACTTTAGAATAAGTTAAGAGGATTTTGGTGCCAATCAGGTATTTAGTATATTCTTTATAGGCGGATATCTGAACTCGTAAGTTTCCCCTCCTTTCGAAGGAGGGGTGGCCCGGGCAGTGGTTTTGTACAGGCCGGAATTCGATACCGGGCCGGGGTGGTTGAGCAGGTCATTCCTGAGGAATAGTTCTACCTCTGCCGAAGCTGTCTTATGGACATATTTAAAATCAGCCGGCATTGATGGCAGAAAATTCAGAAGGCAGC
>CAYSBL010000081.1:0-6524 GCA_964429295.1 uncultured Rikenellaceae bacterium | reverse complement strand
GCTGTACCACCACTGATTCTCAAAATCTCCTTCAGGTATCCTTGATAAATTATCATTGAAATATTCGTTTATCTCTCCATCGTTGTCCGGCTGAAAAATGTCATTGTAAACACCGTCATCGACAAGGTTGCCCAGGACGGTTCCGGGAGCCACGGCCTTCAGCCAGTCAGAAGTAGGGTAGTCTGCTGCTTTTGCTGCATCATCTTTAACAGCAATTGCATTAAGGGCAGGTGTTGTTGCAGACACGGCAGGTGCAATCTTCCATTCTGTCAGCTGACGCGTAAAAGTCTCGTCTTTTGTTGCGCAGCCGGGAGATATTGAAACTGCAAGCAGGATGGCCATAACTGCTTTAATACATCTTTTCAAACCGAAATTTACCATAACATCATTATTTTGATTATTACTTTAACTGTCAGATGATTATAATTTCACGATTTTATCGATGACTGCATACCTGGATTCAGGCGCTGTTGTTTCCTGAGGTTCGGTAAGATATTCAGGAATTGCAGCTGCAAAGCCTCCTGCAACAGCTGTTGAAATGAAGTTTCTTCTGCTGGTTTTCATTGTTTCACTCATTTTTGAAAATTTTGATGATCACCAAAAGAATCATCCATCTTATATTTCTCATAGGTAACAGCATAATTAATCACAGGCTATATCATTTGTACGATCCCAGCAGACCGGCTACTTCCTTGTGTCCGTTGTTGTTTGCGAAGGTAAGGGCATTGTCTCCGTCGACATCTTTCAACGAAGGGTCAGCATGATTTTTAAGCAACAGCTTTACCACTTCGAGATGTCCTTCAGCCGCGGCAAACATAATGGCAGTAAAGTGTTCGCCCTTGTCATACAGGTTTGGATCAGCACCGTGCTCGAGCAAAAGCCTCACAGCTTCCGGGAATGGACCGGATGATGCAAGCATCAGGGCTGTTCTGCCGTTGACATCACGAATGTCAACCCAGGCGCCGCGGTCAAGCAGTTCCTTTATCAGCCCTGCATGCCCGTTGAAAGATGCATACATCAAAACCGTACGTCCGTCCCCATCCCTGAGGTTGATGTCCGTTCCTTCCCCAAGTTGCTTTAAAACCTCTTCTTCTGCACCGCTCAGTGCAGCCTCGAAGAACGAATCTCCGGCAGGAGCCTCCGGCAGCGATGGTTCAGTTACATGCGGCGGGAAGCGCCTCATTGGGCTGAAACGCGGATAGCTTTCAAAGATATCCCTGTCAGGTCCCGTAACCCTCGGATCACCTGACCGCTCCAGCTCATCAAACAAGGCTTTACGCATCTCCTGCTCAACCCTGGCGTAATCCTTATTGCCGGAAAGGTTGACAAGGCAGCAGGGATCCTTAATCACATCATATAATTCATAATCCGGATGTTTCGAGAATGCAAAGTCAAAGTACTTCCTTACTCCCGGATCCTGGTTGTGCTCGATAATGAATGACTTCGACGGGCTGGCATCCACATCGGTGAAAGCCCAGTCGGACTGGTGCCTGCCATTTTCATCGATGCCGTACATGGGCACCGGCTCATAGGAGCCTTCTATCAACGCCTGTGGATCGCCGGCCGGCCAAAGGTCCGGCTTGATGTTCCAGACAAGCATGTATTCACGGCTTCTGATTGCCCGGACGGGATAGCCCAGGTTGTTCCAGCGCGAAGAGGAGTGCCGCTCCCTTCCTGCAAAAATGTACTTTTTCGTTTTGTCGACAACTCCCGCCTTCCTCGATTTAAGAATGTTCAGAATGCTCCTTCCAGACATGGGCTGCATCAATTCAGGCTTCGTGCCTGTCAGTTCAAGTATTGTGGGAGCCAGGTCGGTAAAGCTGACAGGATCTTCCACAACCCTGTTGCCCGGAAATCCTCCGGGATAGCTGATTGCGAGGGGAACATGTATTCCGTATTCATAAAAAAAAGCCTTGGCCCCTGGAAATGCCATCCCGTTGTCTCCTGTGACAATAACTACAGTATTGTCGAGTTCCCCGGTTGAATCGAGGTAGTTCAGCATTTTTCCAAGATGCCTGTCGAACCATTCTATCTCAACTGCATAATCGAGAATATCGCCCCTGATCTCAGGATCGTCGGGAAGAAAGCCCGGCACCTCGACTGTTTCAAGCTGCTTTCCGTTTCTCTGCCATGAGCCTTTTTCAAAATTCCTGTGAGGTTCGTTTGCACCATACCAAAAAAAGAATGGCTCCTGACCCTTCCGCTGCTTCATGAATTCAGTGAAGTTTGCATAGTAGTCGATGGGGCTTATTCCTCCGGCAGTCCGTTCATCCGGATGCTCCTCCCCATATTTTATCCTGTTGAACGGTTTTCCGGCAGCATCCCCTTTACGCCAGAGTGAATCTTCCTCATTCCTCGCATATTGGAACGGACCTACTCCTTTGCCGGTGAAACCGGTGTGATAGCCCGCCCTGCTGAGCTCATCCGGGAAAGGAACATACTTTGCCAGCCAGGCTGAAGCATGCTGTCCGCTCGATTCATTCTGCCAGTGGTACCTTCCAGTTACAAGGGAGCTTCTTGAAGGCGCTGAACCAGGTGATCCGGACCAGCAGTTTTTAAAATATATCCCTGATCCGGCCACCCTGTCGAAGGCCGGAGTGTTAATAAACCTGCAACCTGCAAAACTTGTGTGGGCAAACGACTGATCGTCGCTTACAGCTATAAGGATATTCGGCCTTTTCTGCGGTTCCTCCCTGTGGCATGAAACCATCACAATGCCTGTCCCGACGCAGCAGATAACCGCTGACTGTAATTGTTTCATAAGTTGTTTTAGTTGCAATGAAATTACGAAAACATTTGAATTATAAACAGGGATACCGGATTTAAAAAGTCAACGGCAATTTGTATCTTCGCTAAATATCCAGATATGTTCAGGAAAAACAAAGTCAATATGAGGAAAATATTTTTTGCAATGCTTTTGTTTTCCATATGCGGAATTGCTTCAGGCCAGCAGTTTGATCCCATTTATGATGAAAGCAAAGTTCCGGCTTACACACTTCCTGATCCGCTTGTTTTCAGTGACGGAACAAAGGTTTCTGACAAAAAGGCATGGGAGAAGCGAAGGTCTGAGCTATATGAGATCTTCTGTGATGAGGTTTACGGCAGGACACCGGAATGGAAGGGAAAGATAATCTCCAATGAAATATCATCGGTTGAGGACGCCCTTTCAGGAACGGCGACAATGAAGCAGGTAAGGATTACAATGAAGAACGGTGTAAGGGAGCATTCAATGATCATGCTTCTTTTCCTTCCGAAGAATGTAAAGAAGGCTCCGGTATTCCTTGGACTTAACTTCAACGGCAACCACACTGTAGTGAATGAGCCGGGTATAGCGCTTGCTGACATATGGCCACGGGAACCCGTCACAGCTACTGTAAAGGGCAAAGACTCTGAAAGGGGAAACAACGCCGACAGATGGCAGGTGAATCAGATCATTTCGAGAGGGTATGGACTAGCAACAATTTATTATTGTGATATTGATCCCGACTTTGATGATGATTTTAAAAACGGGATTCATGCACTGTTTGATGAAGAAAGAAATGAAAAATCATGGGGAAGCGTTGCTGCATGGGCATTCGGGCTCTCGAGGGCTCTGGATTATCTTGAAACAGTCAAATGGGTTGATTCAAAGAAGGTAGCTGTTATGGGGCATTCGCGCCTGGGCAAGGCAGCATTGTGGGCAGGCGTTTCTGATCCGCGGTTTGCAATGGTCATTTCCAACAATTCAGGGTGTGGAGGTGCAGCATTGTCAAAAAGAATTTACGGCGAGACTGTCGGAAGGATAAACAGGTCGTTTCCCCACTGGTTCTGCGACAATTTCAACAAGTACAATGAGAAGGAAGAGCTTCTGCCGGTTGACCAGCATCAGTTGCTGACACTTATAGCACCCCGTCCGTTATATGTTGCAAGCGCCCAGGATGACCAGTGGGCTGATCCGAAGGGCGAGTTTCTGTCGTGCGTTGGAGCGTCTCCTGTTTACAAGCTGCTGGGTACCGAAGGTTTTTCCGCAACTGAGATGCCTCCGGTGAATTCGCCTGTCATCGGAAGGATAGGCTATCACATCCGTACCGGCGGCCACGATGTTACACTGTATGACTGGCTGCGGTATCTGGATTTCGCGGACAGATATATGAAGAAATAGATTACTCCTCTTACCCGCACCAATATGCTCCGGGACCAGGTATATTTACCTCCTAAGTGAATTGATTTAAAGAAATTTAGTTGAATACTTTCTATCTGCCGTACAAATGTTTTGCAGATGGTACCATTATAACATTCAGTTCCGGATCCGGCATGTCAGGATCCAGTGGAAAGATAGGCCTTAGAACACGTTTATAAGGGAGACTTTTAAAATCCTGATCAACACTTCCCCGTGTCAGAGCCATAACCCAATCGGCCTTCATATCGTACCACCGACTCACAAGATAACCCTGCTTTACCATTATAATATCCATTTTCTCAGGATCAATTCCTGTACCTTCCAGGTTTGGTGTGGGTGAAGATGTTCCCACAACCACATATATGCTTCCCGTCTTAATAATTGCTATGTCAGGGAGCCTCCGGTTCGGGGGTGTTTTACTTTCTGATTGCTGGTCCTTCTCAGGATCAGGACTGACATATATTACTGTACCTGATAAACGGACAGGAGCTTCATATGAATTATCTGTCATTGCCCCTACCTTAGCCTCTGCCTGGCCGCCAATGCCGGCTTTTCGGGCGGCTTCCACCATCTCGCTTCCCGGAATAGAACAATAAAGCAGGCTTTTTCCATTTGGACTCTTAAATTCCGGCCGCTTCAATACCCTTGCCAAAGTCCAGGTCACCTCGCCTGAACCGCCACCACCGGGATTGTCGCCCATATCGCTGATCAAGAAAGGTTTTTTATTACTGGCAACAGCCAGATCAATGCATTTTTCGAGGGGATACCCCGGCGCTTCCAAACTGAACTGCCGGCGCACATCCCAGAATCTCTGTGCAAGCTTTTTTGCACCGCTTTCCACCTGCCCTTTATCATCACCTACTACCATAACCACACCCTGATTACGTCTCTCGTCTCCCCATACATAGCCAATCCAGATACCAGCATCCACCACACCGGGCAACGACTCAACTTCAGGAACCATTGCGTAGAGTGATTTGGCAGGTTCAACCCGGGTACTTGTCCACTCTCCGGAGAGAAGCACAGGGACTGCCACCCAGGCTTTATAAGCCGGACGTCCCTTCCCGGACGATAATCGCTCAAGCAGATTAGCCACGCCACGACGATGTGATTCAACCGCATCATCATGAGGAGCTTTACGATATGTGGTAATAAGGTCAGAGTAGAGAGCCACACGCCAGGAGACGTTTCCGTGCAGGTCCATAGTTGTTGTAACAAGGGCGTCGTTACCTATTACAGCCCTTACTCTCTCCATAAATTCCCCCTCCGGATCATCAACACCATCAACACTACAAGCCCCATGATTGTAAAACCAGAATGCATCGTAAGGCATATTATTCCGGATAATCTCAAGCGCACTGTTAACAAAAGCTTCAAATGATTCTCTGGTTACCGGCCCACGTCCGCTGCCTCCGCCAATTAAAGAAGGAAGCCAGATTGCAGACTGACCCATAACGGAATCCTTACTAAGATAAGCCGGCAAAGAAGGCGTCCTCCCTATTATAGCCTGCCGGTTGGGCATAAAAACGCTGTTTTCAATCTGTATTCCGGCAATTCCTATACGTGGTTTCTTTTGCTGCGCTGAGGCATCGGTAAATAACAACGCTGCCAACAGACAGAAATTAAGGAGCAATAAATTGATCTTCATTTTGTTGAGTTGTTTTTTATGTAATTTCATTTTTAGCAAAACGAATATAACTCTTTTATCAAGATGTTTCAGACGATTGTTAATATTATCCTTTGATTTGTTGCTTTTTGTATCCTATTTGCATCTCATAAAAATGCAAAGCACTCATATTTAACTTTATAAGAGTATTTATTTGTGCCCCAAACGATTAAAAGTTGCAGCCGGATTTCAGTTCATATTCTTGATCAATCCAAACAGCATTTTTGAGATTTCTTCAAGTCTTTGCTCACTTTCAAGAAAACCTTGCCGGGTTATTTCTTCTGTTTCATGAAGATATTCCAGAATAGCTTCACATTCAAAGGCACTTCCTCTGGCAATTACAAAGAAATTTTTCCTGTCCTTGTTGCTGAAGCGTGAAGTGCCTTCAGCAATATTCAGCATTATGCTGAAAGATGCTCTTCTGAGTTGATCGTTTGTCACCCTGTCAAAATTCTTCTTATCAAGGATTGAATAAATCTCTTTACAGAAGTTCTTTGACTTCTGATAGACATCAAGTTTTTGAAAATCAAACATGATTTTAATTTTTAAGTTAGCACTATTGAAAATAAATTAGCAGCGAAACAGAGCTAATTTATGAAGAATTTGGAAAATATTAAAGAAAAAGAAGTGTGAGTGTGAGTGTGTGACTCGTCCTGAAAAAAGTTTACAGATTAATAATTAAATTCTGATATCAATTTA
>CAYSBL010000080.1:0-7354 GCA_964429295.1 uncultured Rikenellaceae bacterium | reverse complement strand
CTATTAAGAACTTTTTTAAGGGTTATTCCAACCAGGATTTAAATGAAAATTCAATGACCATTAAGAAAGAATTAAAATTCTCTTACATTTTAGCCCAACTTGGGGAATCTGAACTTAATATTAGAGGTGATAGTATAATTAGGATTATTCGCCCTTGTGATGAATGGAATATTTGTAATACTTATGAGATAGTTAGATTAAACCTCAATGCACCTAAAATACAATTATATACTGTGACTTGTACTTCTTCTGATTTAAAGGGAATACAGATCATAAACAAAGACTCTGTCTTTCTAAAACTCAAGGATGTCCAGAAGATTTTTAAGCTTTTTAACGGAATTAATGATTTGCCTTTTTATGATTGTAATAATAACGAGGGAAGAAATTCTTGGCTTATTGAATGTAATATTGATACAAAATATGTCAGGGCTTTATCAGCCCCCGATTGCCTGAAAAAAAGAACTCATAAAAATTTTTATTTAGAAATATTAAAAAGGTTAAATGCAATTAAAGTTAAATATTTACCTTATGACTGCAAAGAACCAACGAAAATACTTGATTTCCTTACTTTTTAGAGGCAATTTTGACATATGATGGAAATAAAGGAGGGATTAGCACAAAAAAAGACGTGGAAACACTATTGTATAATGTTTCAGTTAAACCGTATGCACTTAACAATGTAAATCCTTCGACAGGGCTATTACCGTCAGCTATTGATTCGCTGACCTATACCTCGTTTGAGAGTGTGAATACGATTTCGGAAAGTCCTTACAGCGCTTCATTTATTTATAATTCTGACGAGGAAAGAGCAAAGATGGAGGTAAGTCAGAGTGGAAGTGTCATTCTTTCCCGGTGGTACACTTCATCAGGTTATATTAAGGAGATATTTGGAGGAGTAACAAAAGAATATACATTTATTGGTGGCGATGCTTACTCTGCCCCGGTTTTGGCCATAAAACAAAATGGATCTGCGCCCACATGGTACTATCTCTTCCGTGATCATCTGGGCAGCATTACCCATATCGTTAATGCATCTAATAATACCACACTCTATGAATATAGTTACGATGCCTGGGGAAGGATGAGAGATCCTGCAACCTGGGAACCTTATACCCCTTCTCAAATTGCTCAATCAAATCCTTTTGTTGCTAGCCGGGGATTTACAGGTCATGAACATCTGCCCTGGTTCAGCATGATAAACATGAATGGGCGGTTATATGATCCATTGACAGGGCAATTCCTTAGCCCTGATAATAATGTTCAGCTTCCTGATATATAAAGCATTCGTTATTTCCCCCCTTCCTCCCTTATGAATATTTCCAGCCTGCTGCTGCTGAAAACCTGCTGACTTATCAGCCTCCCTTGTACCCCTGGAGCCTTCACCCCGCGGCCCAGTACCTGGTATCCCTGGAAAACCCTTGCCTCGTCCCACAGTCCGAGACTCATGAAATGATTCAGAACCGCTGAACCACCTTCTATTAACAATGACTGTATTCCCCACCTGTAAAGGTAATCGAGCACCTGGATGGCTGATGGTTCCTTTTTATTCAGCTTCACAACCACCGATCCCGGCATGTTCACCTTCTCGGGGAAAAAGGAGAATACCACCTGTGGACCGATAAGTTCATTCATGGCCAGATCCGGGGGCAGCTCGCCCGAACCTGACAGAATAAGCCGGATGGGACTGGTTCCCGGCCATTCCCTTACGTTAAGCCTGGGATTGTCGGCTCTCACAGTCTCTCCTCCGACAAGGATAGCCTGTTCCGTCGCCCTCCATTTATGAACAAGGATCCGTTCGGCATTGCCTGTGATCCACAGCGGACCGTCCGTCTTCCTCCTTTCCCTTTCGCGGCCGATGAACCCGTCGGCGCTCTGTGCCCATTTGAGTACTATGTAAGGTCTTTTCTTTTCATTAACTGTGAAAAACCTACGGTTGATGAACCGGCACTCCTCACGGGCAATGTCTGTGATCACCCTGCAACCTGCTTCCCTGATACGCCCGAATCCTTTTCCGGAGACTTTGGCGCTGGTATCGGTGGTTCCTGCAACAACCACCGGGATCCCTTCAGCAATAATCCGGTCAGCGCATGGAGGTGTTTTCCCGTAATGAGAGCAGGGCTCAAGATTGACATAAAGGATGGAATGTGCCAGGAGGCTCCGGTCATGCACCGATTCAATGGCTATTACTTCAGCATGCCGGGTGCCTGCTTTCACGTGATATCCTTCGCCTATTATCCTTCCGTCGTGAACGATGACTGATCCCACGAGCGGATTCGGGTAAGTCAGCCCTTCAGCCTTTGACGCAAGTTCAAGGCATCGCCTCATGAATTTAAGATGATCTTCTCCTGCCATTAAACCTAAAGTGCTAATTTTGGGTTATGGCTGTTAAATTACAAACAATAAAAGATATCAGAAACTATATTTCCCGGGAACTTTCAGGCTTGTATCCACGTCGGGAGTCACTGTCCATAGCTGATATGGTAATAGAGAAAATATTCGGGACCGGCAGGATGGCTTTGATGCTCAGGGAAAACGAGCCTCTTTCCGGCAGTTCATATCAAAAGAGGGTCACGAGTTATTGCCAGAGGCTCACCGCCGGGGAACCGGTCCAGTATGTTCTTGGCGAGACCATATTTTACAATTGCCGGATCCTGCTTAACAGGCATGTTCTGATCCCCAGACCTGAAACTGAGGAACTTGCCGATCTTGTCATCAGGGAGAACAGGGGCGCCGAAACCCGGATAATTGACTTCGGTACCGGATCGGGATGTCTTGCTGTTGCTCTTGCCGTCAACCTCCCGGCTGCACGAGTAACAGCTGTTGACATTTCAACCTACGCTCTGAAAATAGCTGCCCGGAATGCCTCCGTCAATAATGCTGAAGTTGAATTCAGGCATGCCGACATGCTTGCATCCGGTTTGCCCGGACTGCCGACGGCAGGGATCTTTATCAGCAACCCTCCCTATGTAAGGGAGTCGGAGAAAAATCTGATGAGAATCAATGTTCTCGGTTTTGAACCGGGAAAAGCACTCTTTGTACCCGACAACGATCCTCTCAGGTTCTACAGGGCAATTCTGAACCTCACCCCGGAAAAGCTGGAACCGGGAGGAATGGTT
This sequence comes from uncultured Rikenellaceae bacterium, assembly GCA_964429295.1. Lineage (GTDB taxonomy): Bacteria > Bacteroidota > Bacteroidia > Bacteroidales > VadinHA17 > LD21. The sequence goes on along the minus strand of CAYSBL010000080.1, from coordinate 4,238 downwards.
TATTTTGAGATCAATGAGGCCATGGGAGAAGCTATGCGTGAATTATTTGAAAAATATGATCTCTCTGAAATCCGGATAATAAAAGACATCAATGGAAAAGACCGCTTCGCAGCAGGAAGGAAAAAATCCTGAAAAAAGCAAGACAGAGGAAGCTCTGAACAGGGCGATGGCGTTATGCTCAAAAACGGAGTACTGCATATCGGACATCAGACAGAAGCTCGAAGCGTGGGGGCTTGGCCAGCCCGGGGCAGATAAAGTGATCAGGAAACTTATAAAGGAGAACTTCATAAACGAGGAAAGGTATGCCGGGGCTTATGCCAGGGATAAGTACCGGCACAACAAATGGGGAAGGGTAAAAATAGTCTCTATGCTGAGGGCGAAGGGAGTCCCATCCGCTGTCATCGATTCAGCGGTGTCATTCCTGAACGAAGGGGAGTACAAACAAATGGTAAGGAATATGCTTCTCTCCCGCCGTAAGTCGGTAAAGGCAAAGAACCAGTACGACCTGAAAGGGAAGCTGCTTCGCTACGGTCTTTCGAAGGGGTTCGAAAGCAGTTTGCTGTATGATATCCTGAACGATTTGGATTAGAATAATTACTGTCAATTACTTCTGCATTACCCACCCCTACCCCTCCGAAGGAGGGGATCCGTTTGACACCCCCCGGTTACAGGAATCTGAATATCCATCTGATGAAAGGTATGAAGGCTATCAGGAAGATGGTTAAAGAGGCAACTGTATCGTAGACTATAAGCTGTGTGACTGTTTCAGGGTGTTTCAGGTATAACACCGAAAACACTATTCTCATGATCAGCTGGCCGGCAAAGAAGATGAAAACCCTCAACCCGTTGCTGTTCCATTTGTAAGCTTCGCTGATTTTTCCTTTCAGTATAAGGGAAAAACTGTGCGACAATCCGCATGCAGCACAAGGTTCACCTGTAAGCTTCTCATGGATACAGACCACAGGGTAGTTGTCTTTTTCAGGAGAAAAAAAAGCGGAATAGAAAAATACGAAGAACAGAACACCAGCCAGCGCGATATTGACAGACAGATATGGTTCAGAGAACAGCCTTTGCTTCAGATCCAAGCAGGCTTTACTCTTCTGCGTCGATACTGTCATTGGTCACGGTGTTGCTTTCCTCAAGCTCCTCGAGCTGGCGCCTGCGATCCTCCTGGCCTTCTCCGACCTGAATATGTACTGACTCATCACCGTTTTCAACCCTGATGTCGACATTGGCATCTTCAAGCCCGTCAAGAACATCCTTCTGGACATCCCTGATAACATTTTCAATCTCTCCTCCCCATTCCTTGTCGAATTTATCACCTATTTTCCCTGCCACCATTATCTGCGACAAAGAAATAAGAGTTGCTACAACTCCGATGATAAGACCTGCCAGAAGAATACCGCGGGGGGATTCGTTTCTAGCAGCCTGGCTCAGGCCTACGGAAGCGAGCACTATGGCTATTATACCCGGAATAATCGCAATAAGTCCCACGCATGGTATAACTGCTATGACAAAAGTGACGATTGCTGTTATCAGCGAAGCAATTCCGAGAGTCTGACCTGCGGGCTTTGGTGTCTGACCCGGTAACTGCTCACGTGGTTGGCCGGTGTTGTTTGTGAAATCTTCCATGACATTCAGTTGTTTTCGTTATTTTCATTCCCTGTCAGAATATTAAGCATATCCTGTTCTAAAGACGTATGCGGAGTTTCAATGATGCGTCCGGATTCAACTTTATTCTTTAGAAATATAAAAGTCGGCACCCTTTCAATATTAAGGGTGTCATAGCCTCCCACCGGAGCATTCTTCGTGATGTCGACACCCACGAAGGTTATTTTTTCTGCCTGGAAACCTGTTTGTTCAACAATCTTCATAAATCTGGGGACCTCTCTCCTGCTGTCGGGGCACCATGTTCCCAGCACGACAAGTATCGACAGGTCGTCACTGATTGCAGTTCCAAGCTTTTCAATAACCGTTCTGTCCGGAGTGTATTTTTCCCTGCCGCTGATATACCAGTCCGAGTGGGGATGGCTTGAGAACATTCCCGGGCTTATGTAGCCCAGGAGCCAGGTGGAAGGATCGGCATAATTAACCTGCTGGTTTTCACTTTGCAGCTCCCCTGTCCCGGTCACAGCCATGCCGGTGTTCCGCGAAGTGCTGCAGGCAAGAAACAAAAGGGTGGCAAGAAATGTCATTGAAATCGCCTTTCCTATTACTGCAAGGAACGATTTTTCAATGTAAGATTCAGGTTTCATAGGAGTCATTCTGTTATTCGGTTGCATGAAGAAGAATTGCAAGGATCTGCTTCGCTGCTCCGGCCACTGAGGTACCCGGTCCGAAGATGGCTGCCACACCTGCATCATAGAGGAACTTGTAATCCTGAGGCGGGATAACGCCTCCGGCAATTACGAGTATATCTTCCCTTCCAAGCTTTTTTAATTCTTCAATCACCTGTGGGACAAGTGTTTTGTGACCTGCGGCAAGACTCGATATCCCGACGACATGGACATCATTCTCCACTGCCTGCCGTGCTGCTTCGGAGGGAGTCTGGAACAGAGGTCCGATATCCACATCGAATCCTATGTCGGCATAACCTGTTGAGACCACTTTGGCTCCCCTGTCATGTCCGTCCTGGCCTATTTTGGCGATCATTATCCTGGGCTGACGGCCTTCCTTTCCGGCAAATGAGGCAGCCATCACCCTGGCCTCTTCAAATTCACTGCCTGATTTGTATTCCGAGGAATAGGCTCCTGAAATTGTACGTATCACTGCTTTGTATCTTCCTGCTATTTTTTCACATGCATAACATATTTCTCCAAGGCTGGCTCTTTTTGCAGCGGCATCTATTGATAGTTCCAGTAGGTTTCCCTCACCGGTCTCAGCGCTTCTGGTAATGGCATCGAGCGCTGCCCTGCATTCCTCCTCGTTCCTTTCTGCCCGGAGCTTCTGAAGTCTTTTTACCTGTGCATCCCTGACGGCGCTGTTGTCGACCTCGAGTATCTCCAGAGGTTCCTCCTTTTCAAGCCTGTACCTGTTGGTACCGACGATGGTCTGCAGGCCCGAGTCGATCCTTGCCTGGGCCTTTGCTGCAGCCTCCTCTATCCTCATCTTCGGAATTCCCGATTCAATGGCTTTGGCCATCCCGCCGAGGCTTTCGATTTCCTCTATATGCTCCCATGCCCTGTGGGCTATCTCATGTGTAAGACTTTCTACATAATATGATCCTGCCCAGGGATCCACGGCCCGGCAGATATTCGTTTCCTCCTGGAGGTAGATCTGGGTATTTCTTGCTATTCGTGCCGAGAAGTCAGTAGGGAGGGCAAGAGCCTCGTCAAGGGCGTTTGTGTGAAGGCTCTGTGTATGCCCCAGGGCGGCGGCAAGCGCCTCGATAGTTGTACGGCCTATATTGTTGAAGGGATCCTGTTCAGTAAGGCTCCATCCGGAAGTCTGGCAGTGGGTTCTCAGTGCAAGCGATTTCTTGTTTTTCGGGTTGAATCCGCTGACTATCTTTGCCCAGAGCATCCTTGCGGCCCTCATCTTGGCAATTTCCATGAAATGGTTCATGCCGATTGCCCAGAAGAAGGAGATCCTCGGGGCAAAGGTGTCAATATCGAGCCCGGCATTGATACCTGTCCTCAGGTACTCGAGACCATCGGCAAGGGTGTAGGCCAGTTCGATGTCGCATGTAGCCCCGGCCTCCTGCATGTGATAACCCGAAACGCTGATAGAGTTGAACTTTGGCATCTTCGCCGAGGTGAACCTGAAAATATCGGCAATGATGCGCATGGAAAATCCGGGAGGGTAAATATAGGTATTCCTCACCATGAATTCCTTGAGGATGTCATTCTGGATCGTCCCGGAAAGCTCTTCATATAAGGCTCCCTGTTCAAGGGCGGCAACGATGTAAAAAGCCAGGACCGGAAGAACGGCACCGTTCATGGTCATCGACACCGACATTTTATTAAGAGGTATCTGGTCGAATAGTATCCTCATGTCGAGGATGGAATCGACTGCCACGCCTGCTTTTCCCACATCGCCTGCCACCCGCTCGTGGTCCGAATCGTATCCGCGGTGGGTTGGAAGGTCGAAGGCAATTGACAAGCCTGTCTGGCCGCCGGCCAGGTTCCGCCTGTAGAAGGCATTTGATTCTTCTGCGGTTGAGAAGCCGGCATACTGCCTTATGGTCCATGGCTGCATTGCATACATGCCCGAATAAGGGCCTCTCAGGAAGGGCGGAA
>CAYSBL010000079.1:0-7724 GCA_964429295.1 uncultured Rikenellaceae bacterium | reverse complement strand
TGGTTACCATCAACGGGGGACACTGCTTTCTTCCTGACGGAACCATGCTTGGTTTGATTAATCCTCATGAATCAATAAATTATACTACAACCAGAGGCGGAATAGTTGCAACGAAGAACGGCCATAATTTCAAGAAACTCTATGAGGATTCATTTACTCAATTCACTTTTGAGTCGGCAGAAATGGGAAGAAGGGGATTGATATCTTATAACAATAATAACAAGGTTCTCGTCAAAGCCAAAAACGGAGGACTGATCATCCTGGACCTTATTGCAGAATAAATGCATATATTTCATTACCGACCTGAAATCTTCAGCTAACCAGAATCTTCCAGGCAGTTCCTTTTATCTTTTCTTCGTTCTTCCTCAGAATGGTAAAGCATCCGCGAGGATTCAATCATCTTTATAAAAATCCTATCTTTGCACGTTTTATAAAAATGGATATAACCGAAAGGCTGACATACCAGAAGATTTTTCTTTTCTGGGGACCGCTGGCTCTTACCTGGCTGATGATGGCCTTTGAACAGCCTTTCCTGATCGCCTTTATAGCCCGTCTTAATGATGCAAAATACAATCTTGCCGCCTTTGGTATAGCCGGATCATTCGCCATGATCATCGAGTCGCCCATTATAATGCTGATGAGCGCCTCTACAGCCCTCGTCACCGGAGGTAATTCGTACAGAAAGCTTAAAAGATTTGCTGATATCCTTAATGCAGGAGTTACCGGAGTCCAGATCATCCTCCTTATTCCCCCTGTATTCAATTACATCGTAACCGGACTTATGGAAGTGCCTGAAGAGGTTGCCAGGATTGCCCATATTGCCCTTGTTATATTTCTTCCCTGGGCCGCATCGATAGGTTACAGAAGGTTTTACCAGGGAATCCTGATAAGAAATAACCTAACCCGCAGGGTAACTTACGGAACTCTTGTCAGGCTGTCGGTTATTATGATTGTGGGAATACTTCTCTATTTTGCAGGAGTAAAAGGCGCATATGTGGGTGCCGGAGCAATGTCCATGGCTGTAGTGTGTGAGGCTGTGGCAACGCGTATGATGGTTTCCGGAACCCTGAAGACCCTGACACAAAAGGAAGATATTGAGAACGGGAGTCTTGGCCTGAAATCAATTTCGAAATTTTACTTTCCGCTTGCACTTACCTCAATATTGTCGCTGGGCGTTCATCCTTTCGTTACATTCTTCCTCGGCAGAAGCAGAATGCCGGTAGAGTCGCTTGCTGTTCTGCCTGTTGTCAGTTCTCTGGTTTTCATCTTCAGAAGTATGGGATTGTCCTATCAGGAAGTGAATATTGCACTGATAGGAAAGGAGAAACAGAACTACAGGATCTTAAGGAATTTTGCGATATACCTCGGGCTCCTGGTAACCGTTCTTATATCACTGCTTGCTCTCACTCCACTGGCTGACCTGTGGTTTATCAACGTTTCTGGCCTTAGTGATGAACTTGCAGAACTGTCCTATCTTCCTTTGAAAATAATGATATTACTGCCGGCTCTTACAGTCCTTCTTAATTTCCAGAGATCATCCATGATAATAAATGGTACAACGGGTCCGATCTCGATGGCAACAGCCGTTGAGCTTACAGGAATAATTGCAATATTGCTCGTTTGCGTGGTTTTCCTTAACTTTATTGGTGTTGTCGCTGCCTCCATAGCTTTTACTGCCGGTAAGGTTTTATCTAATCTGTACCTTGCCCCAAAGCAGGCGGCAGCTGTTAAAAGATGGACTATGAAATCCTGAAAAGTTTCTGGCCGGCAATATGCTTTCACAGGTTTTTGTCAGGATACAAATTGTTCCAGTGTTCTGGCTGGTTTTTCAGCTTCATGTCAAACCACGCCATAATGGTATCATGCCATTGAAGCCTCTTTTTATAGTCCAGGATATGGTGGTTTTCCCCGTCGACAAGAACCATCTCCACTTCCTTGCCAAGAATTTTCAGTGCTGCATAGAACTGGAGACTTTCACCAACCGGTACATTGGTGTCGGCCGTCCCGTGCAAAAGCAATATTGAATTCCGGAATTTGTCAGCATTGAACAGGGGGCTGTTATCGACATAGATATCCCTTCGGTTCCATGGGTAACTGTTCTTTGCAGCCGCCGAACTGTAAGAATAGCCCCAGTATCCTTCTCCCCAGTAACTGGTTATATCGCTGATACCGGCATGGGCAATTGCTGTTTTAAATATGTCGGTACGTGTCTGCAGCATCATTGTTGTGAATCCGCCGTATGAGGCCCCTATGCAGCCTACATTTCCGGCGTCGGCTGAAGGAAACGCATCCAGGAATTTCCTTGTTCCTTCAATAATGTCATCTATAGCCTCCTTTCCCCAGCCATTGACATGCAGGGCTGAAAAATCCTGACCGAAGCCTGTTGACCCGGCGGGCTGCATTACGTAAACGAGGTAACCTTCTGCAGCCCAGATGTTCTTAGGATAACGGCCTCCGAAGGCACGGTTGGTAGGAGTGGTACCTCCATAGAAGTTTACAATGACAGGATACTTTTTTGCAGGATCATATCCGGGCGGGTAATAAACCCGTCCGTATATCAGGGTTCCCCCGGAGTTTCTGAAATTCCATCCTTCTGACCGCCCAAACTCAACATCCTTCATCTGCTCTTTTTTGGGATCCAGCAGCATGGAAACCTTCCCTGAAGAAAGATCGAGTGAAAAAAGCTTTTCAGGTGTGCTGATACTGCTTCCCCTGAAAACTGCCACAGCTTTGTTGGCTGCATAACCGATTGAAGTGATGACATCAACTGGTACATTGATCTTTGTGAAATCCCTCTTTCTGATATCCAGCCGGTATAAATTTACATAGTCGAGTTCAGTTGCTGTCAGATAAACAGTTCCATCTTTCGACCAGTATGCATCTTCAACAGATGGATCAAAATCGCGGGTAAGGGCTTCAGCCTTCCTGGTCTTCAGGCTGAAGAGAAAAAGCTGGGTATCATAGCTGTTCGGGATACGTCCGCGACTAACCTTTACTCCGAGATCCCCGAATGTTTCCGGGCCTCCTGAAACAAGTAACCGGGTCCCGTCAGGCGAATACTGGCAATACCCGCCGTAGGGATTGTCTTTCCAGATGGTATCGGTTTGCATTGTGGCAGGGTCAAGCTCGTAAAGGGTTTGTTTTGAAAATGTCGCTTCGGAATAATCCGTATGCGTTATCGAGAACAGAATGCGTGAACCGTCTGGTCTTATGTCATGCAGCCTGGCTGATCCGGAACCGGCGGTAAGAGGCCTTGCCAGTTTTGTCTTCAGATCGTAGCAATAAAGATAAGAGCGGTTGCGGGAATCCGGAATACGGTCATCGTTGTCGAAGATACGTTTCAGATCTCCTGTTTTTTCTGCTTCTTCTGTCCTGAGGAAAAGAAAATAGTCCTCCAGGGGAGACCACCTTATGCTTTCAGGCGATTTCAGTCCGGAAGCAGCAAGAGTTTCTTCTCCAGTGTTCACATCATACAGGTAAATATCTGTATTCCCTTCTTTTTCGACCTGGTAAAACAACCTGTCGGTAGAGGGAAGCCAATCAGCCCTGAAGGCAATGTTGCGCAGGGAGACAAGATTACGGTTCAGTTCCATGTCGTATATCCTGAATGAACGCTGAGTTTTCCCGCTCCCTGACAGAATCTCACCTGACTGGATCAGCAAATATTTTCCGGAAGGCGATAGGCTTGCGTCACTTACACTTTCTCCTTCAAGAATGTCATGTATGGTGACATTCCGTTTTGGATTTGTGGTCCAGGTAAGGCTTGCAGCATTGTTCTCAGCCGATATGCTGGCAGAAAATCCCGGCGATTTCCCTGTACTGAGCAGCTTGATCAGGACCAGGTGACCCCCTGTTCCCAGTGTCATATCGGTTTTTACCGTCTGATCAGAAACCTTACCCTGAGTCTTGATAGTCTGACCATCAAGGATGAGTTCAAATAGTGCATCAGTCGAAATACTTATTGAAGCTTTCGTCCAACGGTCGCTTCTCAGGTATCCGGCAATTTGAACCAGCTGGTCCTTGCCGGTAATTGATGGAATCAGACTGTCGGTTCCCAGGCTGACTACCTCCCATGTCGCTGCTTTTGCGGCATTGACGACAGTGTTTTCAAGCAAAGCCTTATAGTCAAAAAGCTTGCCGTCGACCGACCGGTTTTCCGCAAAAACCGGAAGGTGAAGCTGGTTTATTTGAGAAATTCTCCAGTCAGTACAACGTGTGATGTTCTGTGCAGGGGTCAGGGCTGATGAACAGAGCAGGAGGAAGGGGACCAAAAGTTTTCTCATGGCTATGGTTTGATTTTTAACAATTTGTACAGATACAAGTTGTCAAATATATGAAAAAAGGACAAATGGGGATTGTAAAAAAGACAAAGCCCTCCTTCGGTGAAGCTACGGAAAAAATGTATCAAATCGCTGGAGGACTAATGTCACCGTATCCTTACAGAAAGGATCTTCAAACTGGGGTAAAAAGAATGGAATCACATGGAGAGAAAGTAAACAAGGCGGCATGGAATTTCTGCTTATGCTTCTGAAAGTAGGCTTTATTATACCTGGCTTAGCCCTTCAGTATTATCTTGAAAAGGCAGAAGACGCAACATTACGCTGAAACTTGGGCATCCTGCGGGCAAAGTGTTAATGAAAGTAAGAAAAATTTGAGGACATCATATGCCTGGACTCGTTGGCCAGCCGGCATTTATCCGTTCTGACATGTGGTCGAATTGTTCTCTAAGGTTATTTGGCGTCTTCTGACGCCACCAGGTGATTCCGGCGGGATTAAGACGGAGAATTATTTATAAAACTTTTGTCATAGAATAACCTTTGCTTGTCAAAAACCAGTTTGTAAATCATTGTGAAATAGCTATTTTTATTTTGGTTAAAACCAATCCGAGCCTGAAACAAATATCAACCATGAAAAGTTTGAGGCAGTTTATTATCAGCCCTTTCTTTCTGTCATTATTTCCGCTTATTATAGTTATCCTGCTTATTCACAATAAATTCGACAGGTATCTTTTTGAAATGGAAAGTTCCAGAATCCTCTCGGATAACAACTTTATAATGTATGAGGATCTGGATAATGACGGGACATCTGAAAAAATAACCGCTTTCGACCAACTGAATTCAACTGGTATTACAGTCCGAAAAAATAATGATGACGTAATCGGGCAATGGAACCTGAGTGGTAGTTTTAGGTTCTATTCAAAGGAATGTCTGTATATAACCGGTGATCATGATAATAACGGTGCAAAAGAAATATATGCTTTTACTCTTAGGGGCGACAGCATTTTTCTCAATTGCATTCCAGATTTAAAAAGTATTGATACAAAGGTAAGGAGACGTTTTCTTGCAAGGACCGGACCTGGAATAAAAACTCCTGATCCGTTCATTATTCCTGCAGAAATGGATGATCTTGACAACGATGGATCCAAAGAGCTAATTTTTGGGATAGGCAGCGGATTCTCTATTTATCCCAGAAAAGTGTTTGCTTATAACATTATTAAAGACACGCTGGAAAGTTCACCGGAATCATCATTCTTTATTTTCGAAATATTACAATGTGATGTTAATGGGGATGACAAAAAAGAGATTATCCCTTATGGATATGCCACATGTAATGTCAGCCCGGGAAATGCAAAATATCATGATTGTAGCAATTTTCTTATTGTATTAAAGAATGACCTGAAATTTCTATTTGAACCGGTTGAATTCAAAGGTGAATATGGGCACCTGAAACCAATTTTTTGTGTTACAACAAGAACCCAGAATAGTCTTGCATTGCTCTTCAAGCCGCCTTCAGAATCTGATAATTCAAAAATTTATTTTGTCAGCCCCGGCGGTATTCTAGCAGATTCTTTGTTACTTTCTTTCCATGCTTTAGATTGCTTCAATTCAACAGACATGCGAAACAATAAAACATACCTGATTACTTCGAAGAAATATGGTGTAGGTCTATATTCCGAAAGATTTGAATTAATAAGGAATATGCCAGGGAAAGAGGGATGTCTTATTTTTCATAAAGACATTGACATGGATGGAGTGAGTGAAATAATTTTGATCGATTTTACTGAGGGTAACATCACTGTTAGCAGAGAAAGACTTACCAAGCCAGTTGAACTGAGTTTTAGCTCCTCGGGATCCCAGGTCAGCTTTGTATCGTTTATCAAAACTGTTGGCTCTGATCCTGAAATTTCAGTACAGTCTGGGACAAATCATTATATTTTCAGATACAGACAGAATCCATTTTACCCTTATTATTATCTGATTTATCTTGTGATTTATGTGGGTGTTCTTGGTTTTGCCCTGATTTTAATCAATATTCAAAAGAACCAGCTCAGAAAAAAGTATGATACAGAGAAGAAGATAGCACAGTTGCAACTGGCGTTGATAAGAAATCAGCTCGATCCTCACTTTACTCTGAATGCAATAAATTCTGTTATTTATTCTGTCGAGAATCTGGACAGGGATCTGGCTGGTGATCAGCTTCGCAAATTCGCCGGCCTTTACAGAAGCCTCCTGCTGTCGGCGGGTTCAATTCAAAGAAGCGTTCAGGAAGAACTTGATTTCTGCAAAGATTACCTTGACCTGGAAAAGATCAGGTTTGGTGAAAAGTTCAGGTATTTCATCACGGTTTCCGACGATGTTGACAGGAACATTCTGATCCCCAAGCTGCTGATTCAGCTGTATGTGGAGAATGCTGTCAAGCACGGTATTGCATTATTACCCTCCGGAGGTATACTTACCGTTGATCTCAGAAATGACAACGGCAATCTTAAAATTGAGATCACAGATAATGGCGTGGGCAGGATTCAATCCGGAAACCAGGCAAAAATCTCAACCGGGAAAGGCATTGAAATCATGAGTGAGCTATGCGCGATCTTCGATAAGTATTATAATGTTACAATTAATCCGATAATAACCGACATGTATAAAGATGGCAATGCAGCGGGAACAAAAGTATCGGTAACTATAAGCAGGCACTATGAAAAAAGATAATGTCAATAAAGGTCAAATTCGAGTTGTAATTATTGATGATGAGGAACACTGTATCAGGATGCTTAAGCAGCTTATCGGGAATGACTCAAGGCTTGATATTGTTGCTGAAGTTTCGGATCCGGCAGGAGCAATCGAGCAAATCCTCATCAAAAAACCCGACCTGCTGTTCCTTGATGTTCAGATGCCCGGTTATTCCGGGTTTGACATTCTTGAATCGATTGAGAAGACAACCCTGAGGCCTGTTGTTATTTTTGTTACCGCTTTTAACGAGTATGCAATAAAAGCGATCCGGGCTGCAGCATTCGATTATCTTCTCAAACCGGTCGAAAGAAAAGAACTGATGCTCTCGATAGAAAAAGCAATAAACCGGATCAATCAAAAGGAGGCTGAAAGAAGCTACTCGTCATTGATTGAAAAAGCTTCTGCCAGAAAGATAAGATTTAATACAACCGGGGGATTTATAATGATAGATCCGAATGATATTATTTTTATCCGGGCTGACTGGAATTATTCCGAGATCCACACCGACAAGGACAAGTATGAGGTTGTTGTTATCAATATTGGGGCCTTGGAGGATACCCTTCCCCATAAGGATTTTGCAAGGATCAGCCGTTCAGTGATAATAAATCTCAGGTACCTTGACAAGGTCTTACGCATTAAGAGGACTTGTATCCTGAAGAAAAATGATGATATCTTCAGTTTCAGAATCCCGCTGAGAAGGATCAGGGTGCTTGA
>CAYSBL010000078.1:0-7732 GCA_964429295.1 uncultured Rikenellaceae bacterium | reverse complement strand
GTAATTTTCTACAGTAACCATCTGGTTCATTTATTAATTTTTTTTATTTCGCCGCTAAGTTAACAATAAAATCAATGGGCTTGTTCATGTCAGAAGTCGCAATGACTCAATCTTGTCGAGTCTCATCTGGGCGGCAAGCTGTTCCAGGTTATCAAACTTCCTTTCGTCTCTGAGCCGGTACCTGAAGACCACTGTTACTGCTTGCCCGTAAAGGTCTCCCCCGAAATCAAAGATATGGACCTCCACAGTTTTTTTGTTCCGGTCGTTGTTCACAGTCGGATTCATCCCTATACTCAGCATGCCTCCGTATGTTTTCTCATCGATATTCACTTCAACGGTATATACACCGTCGGCCGGTACAAGCTTATAAAGCGGGGGCTTCAGGTTTGCTGTCGGGAATCCCAGTGAATTGCCAAGCCTGTTTCCGGGTACCACTGTTCCCGTGAGTGAATAAGAGTACCCAAGGCAGGAATTTGCAACATCGAGGCGGCCATCCAGAAGGGCATTTCTTATTGTGGTTGAGCTTATAACACCATCCGGGCCGCTCAGGCCTTTTACCTGTTCAGTTTCCAGTCCGTAACGGGCCGCATGCCGGCTTATGCTTTCAAATCCAGTATCCCTGCCTTTTCCGAAATGGTTGTCATATCCTACAAGGAGGAATCCGGCTCCCATCCGGTCTACAAGAATTTCACTTATGAACTGCCGGCCTTCCATCGAAGCAAGTTCCCTGGTAAAGGGGATTATCACAAGATGATCGATACCTGATTTCCCGAGAAGTTCTTTTTTTTCTTCAGGGGTTGAAAGGAATGCCAGATTGTTTTTTGATCCGCCAAGGACAAGCTTCGGATGCGGATCAAAAGTGATGACCACTGACATCCTGCCTGCCTGTGAAGCTTTAAGCACGAGCTGGTCAAGGAGGGCCCTGTGTCCCAGGTGAACTCCGTCAAAGACCCCTACCGTTACGAAGGGACCTGTGAGCGAAGGGAAACTGTTTCCGTCAGTGATTATCATATTATTTTCGGATCTACCCGGCAAAAATAAGAAAGCCTTTTAAAACGGGATTAATAAGTGATTTGGATTTTGTATTTTTATAGAGACTATCCCCAAAAAATACTATAATGGAACCTGTTGGTTTTTACTCGTCTGATCCCTGGCTTGAGCCCTTCAGCGGGATCATCGAAAGCCGGATAAAAAAATGTCGGGCAAAAGAGGCTGATCTTGCCGGAGAAGGCGGGCTAAAGGAGTTTGCAATGGGGCATTACTATTACGGGCTGCACCGCACCGTCGACGGGTGGGTATTCAGGGAATATGCCCCGAATGCGGAAAAGATCTGTCTGATCGGTGTGTTCAGCGACTGGAAGGAGAAATCATCATACAGGCTCAACAGGATAAACCAGTACGGCGACTGGGAGATAAACCTTCCTTTCGGGTCTCTAAAACATGGTGACCTTTACAAGCTTTCCGTCCACTGGAGTGAAGGCAGGGGTGAAAGGATACCTTCTTATGCAACGCGGTTGCTCCAGGATGAGACCACAAAAATATTCTCTGCCCAGGTGTGGTGTCCTGAGGAGGAATACAAGTGGAAGATAAAGGATTTCGAACCGGAACCGACGGCTCCTGTCATCTACGAAGCCCATATCGGGATGTCGACGCCTCATGAAAAGGTAGGAAGCTACAGCGAATTCACCGAAAATGTTCTTCCCATTATTGCAGGCTCAGGGTATAACACTATTCAGCTGATGGCCATACAGGAACACCCCTTTTATGGATCATTCGGTTATCATGTTTCAAGTTTCTTTGCAGCGTCCTCTCGTTTCGGAACACCCGAGGAGCTTAAGGAGCTGATTGACACGGCACATGAATCTGGGATCAGGGTGATAATGGACCTGGTCCACTCGCATTCCGTGAAGAATCTGCTTGAAGGACTTGGGTTGTTTGACGGATCACCAGGGCTGTATTTTCATACAGGGGCAAGGAGGAACCACGTTGCCTGGGATTCGCTCTGCTTCGATTACGGGAAGGACAACGTACTGCATTTTCTCCTTTCCAACTGCAGGTACTGGCTCGAGGAATACAAATTCGACGGTTTCAGGTTCGACGGTGTTACAAGCATGATCTATTATAACCACGGCCTTGAGAAAAACTTCACCAGGTATGAAGATTACTTCGACGGAGGTCAGGATACAGATGCATTGACCTACCTTTACCTGGCAAACAGTACCATACATCAGTTCAGGCCCGGAGCCATTACGGTTGCTGAGGAAATGAGCGGTATGCCGGGCATTGCTGCTCCCTGTTCCGAAAAGGGTTTTGGATTCGATTACAGACTTTCAATGGGGGTACCCGACTTTTGGATCAAACTTGTGAAGGACACTCCTGATGAGAACTGGGACATGGGTCAGCTGATCCATGAACTCAGCCAGCACAGGCCCGAAGAAAAGATAATTTCCTACTGTGAATCTCACGACCAGGCTCTTGTTGGCGACAAAACTCTTATATTCAGAATGATTGATGCGGAGATGTATACCGGGATGTCGAAATCGTATCACAGTCTGGCTCTCGACCGCGGAATAGCTCTTCACAAGATGATAAGGCTTATCACTTTCTGCGCATCGGGGGGCGGTTATCTGAACTTTATGGGAAATGAGTTCGGCCATCCGGAATGGATAGATTTCCCCCGTGAGGGAAACAACTGGAGTTACAAGTATGCCAGGAGGCAATGGCCTCTTGCCCTGAATGAGGACCTGAAATATTCGTTCCTGATGAAATTCGACAATGCCATGGTGAACCTCCACAGGGAATTCCGGCTCCTCGACGACAGGTATCTGAACAGGATCTATGAAAATAATTATGATAAGATAGTTGCCTTTACCAGAGGGGGTTTCCTGATGGTTTTTAACTTTCATCCCACCAGGTCATTCACAGATTACGGCATTCCCGTCAAGGGAAAATTCAGGATAGTGGTCGATACGGATGATCCTGAATTCGGCGGATTCGACAGGTTAAGAAGGAATGTCAGTTACACCTCCATTAGAAAAACGCAAAGACAGACACTCGACCAGCCTTTTTATCTGTATCTGTATCTGCCTTCACGGACGGGGCTCGTTCTCAGGAATGAACCCATTAAAAGGGCCACCGATATTTAGTCGATCCACCTCAGAAGGTAGAAATCCTGCTTATGGGGAAGGTCCTTGTGTTTGGGATAAATCCTTATTCCGTAAAAGAAAGTACCTGCTTTTTCAGGCACCAGGTTAGCCCTGTAAAGGCATTTCCCGTTTTTGCTGCTCACCAGCTTGAACTCCTGGCTGTCAACAAATTCATATTCCCCGTTCTTGTTGAGATGGGTGAAAACGAATTCAACTCCTACATTTTCCTTAGGTATCTTCTTGATGTCCATGGCTATCTCAGCCCTGTAATCATGTCCGGAATGATATACGTTTTCATTAGGCTGCTCGAAACTATAATTCAGGACCTCAATATTATCCCATTCCTGCCGCATGGTGTTCTTCCATGAAGCCAGTTCCTTGGCCTTCTCAAAATCATTAAGGTTGAGATATTTGCTTCTCGGCCACAGCTTCAGATAGTACCTTTCGATATAGTCATCGAGCATTCTTCGCATAGTGAATTCAGGTGCTATCTTCACCATGGTGTTTTTGATATGGCTTATCCATTCCACCGAAACACCATTCACATCAGAGTTATAATAGGCAGGAATTATCTCGTATTCCAGCATATTGTATATAGTCTCTGCGTCAACGTCATCCTGGAGATCCTGGTTGGTGAATGATCTTTTCTTCGGGAGAGCCCAGCCGGCATAAGCGCGATAGCCCTCAACCCACCATCCGTCGAGGACGCTGAAGTGGATTGTGCCGTTCATCACAGCTTTTTCCCCGCTGGTGCCTGAAGCTTCAAGCGGACGGGTTGGGGTGTTAAGCCAGATATCAACTCCCCTGACAAGCTGTTTTGCAAGTTCGATGTCGTAGTTCTCAAGGAAAATAACTTTCCCTGTAAACTGAGGCATTTGCGACAGCTCCACGATCCTTTTTATGAGGTCCTGTCCTCCTCCGTCGTGAGGATGGGCTTTCCCGGCATATATGAACTGCACGGGCCTGTCGGGATCATTTACTATTCGTGCCAGCCTGTCAATATCCCTGAACAGGAGAGAAGCCCTTTTATATGTGGCAAATCTGCGGGCAAATCCGATAGTAAGAGCCTTGTCGTTCAGATGTGTGCTGATATTCAGGAGTGTACGCGGGCTTACATGCTTGTCGATCATGTCCGACTGCAGACGTTTGCGTATATTGACGAAGAGTTTCTTTTTAAGTGCGGTCTTTACTTCGTATATCTTCCTGTCGTCGATGGTATAGAGTTTTTCCCAGAGGCTTCTGTCGGTCTGGTCAAAACTGGCAGTTCCGAGCAGCTGCCTGTAGACTTCCTGCCATTCGGGAGCTATCCAGGTAGGGTAATGGACTCCGTTGGTCACATAACCAATAAACAGCTCCTCCTTAAGGTAGCCGGGCCATAGTTTGTTAAAGAGCCCCTGGGTAACCTCGCCATGAAGCTTGCTTACACCGTTGAGCTCCTGCGACATATGAGTAGCCAGGAAGCTCATGTTGAATTTCCTGTCAGCGTCACCGGGGCAGCGGCCCAGATCCATCATCTGGTCCCATGATATATTGAGACGTGTGTGATAATGAGAGATATACTTTCTGAGGAGATCCTCCTCGAAGGCGTCGTGCCCCGCCGGAACAGGCGTATGAGTGGTGAAAAGGGTTGAAGGTCTGATGACTTCTATAGCCTGATCAAAAGTAAGATGGTGGTCTTCAATAAGTTTCCTGATCCTTTCGAGGCTAATGAATGCAGAATGGCCTTCGTTGCTGTGATACAAATCGGGTTTTATTCCCAATTCATTCAGGGCACGGATTCCGCCGATTCCAAGAATAAGTTCCTGCTTCAGCCTGTTTTCATGGTCGCCTCCATATAGGTAATGAGTTATTGAGCGGTCTTCGGGCAGGTTGTCCTCGAAATCTGTGTCGAGGAGGAAAAGTGATACCTTTCCGATTTTTGCTTCCCAGATACGGATTTTCACCGTTCTTCCGGGCCATACTATACTAACAGTCCGGTGTTTTCCTTCAGCATCCTTAACGGGAATGATTGGAAGGCGCGAGAATTCCTCGGCCTCATATATTGTCAGCTGCTCGCCCCTGAGCCCCAGTTTCTGCTTGAAATAACCAAACCTGTAAAGCAGTCCTATGCCGATAATATTTACATTGGAATCGCTTGCTTCCTTGAGATAGTCGCCAGCAAGTATTCCAAGTCCTCCCGAATAGATCTTGAGACAGGGATGTATTCCGAACTCCATGCTGAAATAAGCCACTGAGGGCTTTTCGTTATCCTGAGGTCTGTTGATATAATCCCTGAAGGTCTTCATCACTTTTTCGAGATCGGCTATGAATTCCTCGTCATCCTCAAGTACCAGCATCCGTTTATAGTCGATTTTCTCGAGCAGCAGTTTCGGGTTATGCTGAACCTTTTCCCACAATGAGGGATCCATTCCCCTGAACAGCGATTCTGCATCTGTGTTCCAGGACCACCAAAGGTTATCTGCCAGCTCCTTAAGTGAGGAAAGTTTGTCGGGAACATCGCTCTGGACATAAATATCTTTCCAGACCGGAATCTGATGAGGTTTCCTGATCTCCCTGCCCTGAATTTCAACAAACTGAGTGAATTCCCTTGGTTCTTCCCTTCTCACACTGCTCTGTTCAAGTGCTATTTCATAGGCTTCGAAGTAGTGTTTTACAAGGTTGTCCCACATTGCTATCCTGGAAATCTCATGAGCCCTGAATCTTGCTTCCCTGATCTCACCTTCGGAAAGGCCTACGTATTTCCTGATAAAGTCTCTTATCTCGCCGACGACACTCTTTTCATTGTCATCTGTTCTTTCAATTATTGCTATTCCGTTACCATGGTCCCTGAAATATTCCTTAACCCAGAGTCCGAATCCCGAAAGTGATGTTGTAACTGTGGGAATGGAAAACATAAGGCTCTCGAGCGGGGTATAACCCCATGGTTCATAATATGAAGGGAACACCGAGAGGTCGAAGCCGATAAGGAGGTCGTAATATGACATGTTAAATATCCCGTCGTTGCCGTTCAGGTACGATGGTGCAAAGATTATTTTGACCTTCTCCTTTTTTTCGTTGGTAAGTCCGTTATGGCTTATTCTTTCCAGGACCGGATCGCTTTCCGGGTAATGCAGGCAATGTGTCAGGTAACGGTCTATCCCGTTTGTCGGGCCGTTATTGTAAAGGATATCGACCAGGTCCTGGCGGGGGCCTTTGTGGTATGCGGGCATCAGTAAGAATGCCACGCATTCGCGGTTAAGGGTTTCATCCTTTTTAAGTTCCCCCAGAGAATCGATGAATATGTCGACTCCCTTATTCCGGAATTCATATCTGCCGCTGTTTGCGATGAACATGCAATCGTCGCTGAGCTTATAACCCAGCACAGCTTCTGCGACACTCCTGAGTTTATCTCTTGCCGTCTGTTGCTTCTGAGTGAATTCCTGTGCGGGAGGAACAAATGAATCTTCGAAACCGTTTGGGGTGACCAGATCGACATTTTTTCCAAGGAAGTAAGCGCATTCACTTGCTGTTATTTCGCTAACAGTAGTAAAGACATCGGCCTGAGCAGCCGATATCTTTTCAAGCGACTGCTTGGCAACCACATTGAATTCCCTGGCTATCTGAACGGGGTTGTATTCCTTGAGCTTCCCGTAAAGAGGTCGGCTGTTTCCGGCTATCGACCTTCCCAGCACCGTTGCATGGGTTGTGAATGCTGTTGCTATCCATGGAGTGTACTTTTCCAGGTACAATATTCCTGTTCCCGTCATCCACTCGTGAAACTGGGCAATTATGTTATGACGCTCGTGATAGCAGGAGGTGAAGCTTTCGATAACTTTACCGGCCGCATAACCGAAGAGGGCGGGTTCCACATAGTCCCACTGTCCGGTGATGCTGTCGAGCTTGTAAGTTTCCCAGAACCGGGCAAATATCTCATTCTGTTGTCCGAAGTATGGTGTAAAGTCAATAAGCAGAACAATTGGTTTTCCGGCAATGTTCCAGCGGCCGATTTTAACTCTCAGTCCTTCATTTGCAGCCGATACCCTCCACTCGGGAAACAATGATTCATCAGGTATGAATTCCGGGTTTGTAACGTCTTCCCTCCATACATCAGGTCCGATTGTAATATAATTATCTCCAAGCTCATTGACTATGTTAAGCGCTTTTGTTGAAATTACAGTATGAATACCTCCGACCTTGTTGCAAACTTCCCAACTGGTCTCAAAAATTAGTTCAACGTTCATTATACAATATTTTGTTCAGATTATTAATCTATGTCTGTTAAGAATATAACTCCGATTTATCCTGAAGATTTTCTGGTTTTATTTTTTCTTACTGAATTTTTTTTACTGACGGTCCTGGTTTTTGATTTTTCACCGGATAATAATGCGGTTACAGGCGAGGTTTTGCGTTTTGTCCCGGATTTTTTTCTCAGTTCCTCAATCTGAGCAGCCTGCTGGTCAATTATTGATTCCTTCTCCTTGATCAGGTTATTGAGTTTCGAAACCTCTGAATTTGTATCCCTGTCGGGGACGAAACGGCTCAGCCTGATCTCAAAGTCGCTCATGACGTTCATATAGTTCATAAAAGCGTCATAGGGAGTGTCGTAA
>CAYSBL010000077.1:1444-7991 GCA_964429295.1 uncultured Rikenellaceae bacterium | reverse complement strand
TAAATACAACCGGGATCTATTCCCTTGTGAGGCATCCGCTTTACATAGGCAATTTCCTTATGTGGCTGGGTCCGGTGCTGTTTGTGAGGTCGTTGATCTTTCTGGTTCTTTTTCTTCTTGTTTACTGGCTTTATTATGAAAGGATAATCTTTGCGGAGGAGCAGTTCTTAAGAAAGAAATTCGGCGATGCCTACGACGTTTATTCAGAAAAAGTAAAGGCAGTCATACCGCGCTTTAGCGGATTTGTCAAACCATCACTGCCCTTCTCGCTTAAAAGTGTCCTTAAGCGCGAATACAACAGTTTCGTTAATATCTTCCTGATCTTTGTACTTCTCGACCTGTTCAGGAACTACTTCCTTTCAGACAGGATATACCTTACCCCTGCATGGATTTACATAGCAGTTCCGGCTGTGATCATTTGGGTAGTGATCAGGCTGGCTCACAAGAGAACCAGCCTGTTGAAGGAAGATGACAGGTGAAGTTTGTCAGTCCCTGCTGCCACCCATAAATATCATTATGTAATAAAGAAGTGTCGCGAGCGATCCAAGCGCGGCAACCACATAGGTGTAAGCAGCCCATTTGAGGGCATCCTGAGCCATGCCGTGATTCATCGATGAGCTTATTCCCGAAGATGACAGCCATACGAGAGCACGTTTGCTGGCGTTGATCTCCACCGGAAGAGTCACAAAGCTGAAGAGCGTGGTGAATGCAAAAAGTACAATACCTGCAAGCAAAAGGGCCGGGAAGGTATTTACGAGGAGAATTCCTGCAAGCAGCACCCACTGCACCCATTTTGATGCAAAGCTGACAGGGGGGACCAGTTTGGATCTGAATCCGAGCCAGGCATAGGCTGTTGCATGCTGAACGGCGTGACCGGTCTCGTGGGCTGCAACAGCGGCGGCAGCGATGCTCCGGCTGTTGTAAACATCCTGGCTGAGGTTGATGGTTTTCTTTTCAGGATTGTAATGGTCGGTGAGACTACCCTGGACTGAAACAACCCGTACGTCATAGACGCCATTGTCCCTCAGCATTTTTTCAGCTACGTCACGGCCTGTCAGGCCTCCGTCAGTCGGTATCTTCGAATATTTTTTGAATTTAGATTTCAGTGTAGCGCTTACGATCCAGCTGAGTATCATGAATACAATGAAAATCAGCCAGATATTCATATTTGCATGTGTTGGTTCCATGGTTTTAAATTTTTCTTTGTTTCAGAAATGATCAAAACTCATTCCAAATACCTTTCAGGCAGGTGAAGGAAGTCATTTTGTCATGTCTGCAAAGATAACAAAAGACAGCAGGATTTGTTTTGTAAAATCGGACGGAAGACCGAAGACTGGAGACCGAAGCAAGTAGTGGCCGCCATACTTACCGAATACTGAATACCGAATACCGAATACCGCTTACCTGGTACCGCGTACCGCACGCCGCGCACCTCATACCGCCTATTTCACATACGCCGGATCCTGCTTCAGAACTCCTTTCTGCATCTCTATCTGGGACGGAGGTAAGGGCCAGTAGTCATCTTCCTCAGGATCATAGACAGCACCCCTCATTGTATATCTGAATTTCTGGTCGCGTGCTATATAATCATTCAGTACCTCGTCGTCTATTCCCCATCGCCTGAGGTCGAAAAAACGGTGGCCTTCGGTGGCAAATTCAAGTCTTATCTCCATTCTCACTGCTTTCCTGGCTTCGGTTTGTGATGCGAAGGCAGGATGGCCGGCGGGATAGGGCTCTATTTTATAATTGGCGGCGGGTTTGGTCCAGTCAACAACGGGATTTGCTCCCAGGTCAGAGTCACTGAGGCAAAGGCCCATGACAGGCGTGCTGTTTCCGGCTCTTTCGCGAACGCTGTTGACCAGCGACCTTGCCAGTTCCAGGTCATTCTCCTCAACGGCTGTTTCAGCCCTCCACAGCAGTATGTTCGTGAGTCTGTACATCCTGTAGTTCTTGCCGTTTGAAAAGCCGTTCATATAAAGGTTCAGTTCCTGTTCTGACCTGAAGTGCATGTATTTTTTTGTCATGTAGGGTCCGCCGTTATCCTGCTCGCGGATCCATGCCTGGCCGGGATGAATGCCCCAGCCAAGGAAGTCGACTCCCCGCCTGGCTATTGTCCAGTCGACTCGCGGATCCATCAGGTGGCTGGTGGGAGTAAAGGGAGTATTGCTTGATATTTTCATATCATTGGCCAGGGGTTCACGGTCGTCAATTTCCAGGACAGGCAGACCGTCGGATGTTACCTGGAATGCTTCAAAGAGGCATTGGGAAGGCTGAAAGAATCCCCATCCGCCACATTTGGCAGGACCCTTCTGATGGAACACAGCGCCTGATAGCAGAAGTGAGGTGGCAGCGGTGGGAGTTGTAAATGCCTGTATCTCAAATATTGATTCACTGTTATTTTCGTGAGTCATGTCATAGTTATCATAGAAATCCGGAGCAAGTGAGAAACCGCCGTTGTTGATGATATCATCGAACAGTATCCCTGCCTGGGCGAATTCATTCTGGAACATATGGGCATGGCCTTTGACGGCTTCTGCGGCGAATTTGTCGGCGCGTCCGGGCTCGCCGGGAAAACCGGCAGGTAGATAAGCGATGGCAAACTGCAGATCCTGCTCGATCTCATCCCAGGCGGGATCGTCATTGGGTACCTCCTCGGGAAGCAGCGGTGCAAGTTCCGCGGGGGTTTTGATGTAAGGAATGTTTTCAAACACCTTGTTAGCCTGGAAGTGGAACCATGCTCTGAGGAATCTGGCTTCGGCCTCAACCTGCAGAGCCCTTTGCTGGGGAAGCGGTGTATTGCCTTCCTGTGCCGCAGCCAGAAATTCAAGGACTGTATTTGCACGGGCAACCCCGTTGTAACAGTCGGTCCAGCGTTCGGTGAAATAAGGAGAAGTTGGCCAGTATGAATACGTTTCCAGCGGGCTCATCGGAGATGAATCACCGGCTGATGTACCTTTATAGCAATCATCGGAAGCAACACTTCCGTAAACCCAGTCGGTACCCATCGATCCTCCGAACCGGTATGTTCCCCTCATGGCAGCATACGCTCCCGTAAGGATCGATTCGATACCGTCGGGAGTAAGCATTACCGATCCGGCTGCAGTCCCTTTGGGTTCCTTTGTCAGAAATTCCTCGCTGCAGGAACATAACATCATACTGATCAACACCGGAAGAATCAACACCGGTATGGCTGCAGCTCTTATCCTGGTTCGCATTTGCTATGACGAATTAAGTAGGTGATAAAAGATAAAGATAGTGATAAATATGATAAGACGCAAGGAGCAAGGCAAAAGGCGCAAGGGGGGTGAGGCATCAAGGCATCAAGGCATAACGGCGTGAAGGCGTCAAGAAGACGAAGGGACTTAGGGACTGAGAGACTTAGAGACGTTTAAAATGGAAATTCTGTCTTATTGAGGACCCGGGACAGTACATCGAAAAGTAATTTTGTAGGCAACAGGCGATGTGTTGAAGACAGAAGACCACAGGTTGAAGAAATTCCGGGTCTGAAGCAACAGGATCCCCTCCAGGGACTACTTTTTGTACAAATCTTTTTTAAAGTTGGATCATTTCATTCCTTTTTGCGTTCTGCCCCCATAAGTATGATTGTTCGTCCCAGCTGATTCTGCCCCCCCACCCCCCTAAAGGGGGGCTTCAGATCGCTTTATTACAACTATTTATAATAAGATTACCAGGAATTCATTAGTGTTAGATTCAAAAACAGTAAACTATCTAAGTGTGGATAATTCCCATTCTTATATACAACTCATCATTAGTTCTTTAAGCCCCCCTTTAGGGGGGGTGGGGGGCGAAACGAAAAGGGAAATTGAAAGTAATCCCAACCTGGCAAATAGATGTGTACAAAGAGTAGCACCAGGGAGGGTTAGGTGTGGGGCTGCCTCTGTATATTTCTCGAATAGTAGTCCAAATTTTCCTATCTTAGCCTGTCGTTTCAATACGACCACAATTGTTTGTTAAGACCTGTGCCTCGTGAAAAAAGGACTTCTCATACTGCTTTGTGTTCTGGTTTCCGGTTCTGTGTATCCGCAGGACAGGGATACCGCAGTCGGATTCAGGGCTGGTGTCAATGGATTTGGGGGCTGGAACCTGCCGGTCAGAATGACTGACAGATATATCACTGAAGAAACCAGTCCCTGGCACGGCAACCAGACCTGGTCGGCGGGGATCAGCTTTTCGTGGATGGTTGCCGGACAATACCGGATGGAAATTGCCCCACGTTACTCATGGCATAAAACGGGTTTCGAATTGTCACCCCCGATCTATGATGAAAAAGCCATCTATACCGAGACCTTCGAATTGCTTTCAGTTCCCCTTTCCCTGAAAAGATACCTGGATGATTTTTTCTTTATAAGCGCGGGAACAATAGTGGATTTTACTTTCGGAGGAAAACCTGAATGGGTTGATCCGCAATCGGGATTCGGCATTTCGCTCGGAGCGGGAAGGGAATTCCGTGTTAAAAATTTCGTAATTGACGTTTCGCCTTTTGCGGAACTTCATTCGGTAGTCCCTTTCGAAAATGAAGACAACCAGCAGAGGCTCTTTCTGGGGGCGTTGAGGATAGGTATAAGCTACAACTGGAAACGAAATGCAGAAGCTGAAAGCGTTAAGGAAGAGTTAAACAAAACAATTGACCGGGAGGGAATGGAATGAATCTGAAAGCAAGGATATTATGTATTCTGGTTGTCTCGTTGTTTTTCACCGGGTGTGAAAAATACAGCACGGTAAGGATAGCAGACGAGAACTTCCTTCAGGCGCTTATTGACAGGGGAGTTGATACCGACGGGGATGGATCTGTCAGTTTTAGCGAAGCTGCCGATGTGAAGGAACTTAACATATATTACTGCGACATATTTGATCTTACCGGTTTAGAATGGTTTGTCAATCTTGAAATTTTGAGATGCGGAGATAATGATTTTACAAAGATTGATGTTTCCGGGAACACCTCCCTTAAATATCTCGATATCGCGCATAATAAAGTATCAAAACTTGATGTCTCGAGGAACATTGATCTCGAAAGACTGATAACGATGTACAATCCGCTGACTTCGCTGGATCTTTCTTATAACACCGCCCTGACCTACCTTAACACTGAGTCCTGCCCCCTGAATAATCTTGACATATCAAGGAATATTAAGCTGACAGGGGTTAATTGCTGGGGTAATGGCCTGACCTCGCTGGATATTTCGCAAAACACTGCCCTTGAGCAGCTCAATTGCAATTCAAATCATCTGACTTCGCTCGATCTTTCAAATAATCCCGTGTTGGAATTACTACAGTGCGAATACAACGACCTGGAAACACTCGATCTTTCTGGCAATCCGGCATTGACGGCTTTATTATGTTCCTATAATGAAATTATTTTGCTCGATATCTCAGGATGTAATCAGCTGGAGTTTCAGTACTGCGGATATAATAAACTTTCTGTCCTTGATGTTTCAGACAAGCCACTGCTTAAAATTCTGGTATGCGAAAGAAATCAGATTGCATCGCTGGATCTTAATGCTGCCACTTCACTACAGCAGCTGCTTTGTTCGGTAAATCAGCTTGAAAGTCTCGATATTTCGAACTGTGATGATCTCAGGAGGCTGGAATGTTCTGAAAACCTGCTTACCAATCTGGATATATCGGGCAATACTGAACTGTGGCAGCTCTATTGCGGTTATAATCAGTTAACCAGCCTGGACCTGACAAACAACTCAAAAATATACCAGCTTGCCATTGATCACATGCCGTCGCTGACAAAGGTGTGCGTGTGGGCTTTGCCGTTCCCTCCGATATCTGTATATGCTGATGGCAGCCCTAATTTTTATTTTACAACTGATTGCAGTAAATGATTAACGGATGTTTGGGAAATCAAAATATATGAATTGCTTTAGAAACAGGTCTTTTGTTTATTTATCGTTAATCATTCTGTTAATAATGTCGGCTTGTGAAAAGAATCCTGAGAAGGCCGGTCTGACAGATATTGACGGGAATGTTTATAACACTGTGGTTATCGGCACCCAGGTATGGATGGCAGAAAACCTCCGGACTACGCATCTGAAAAACGGCGCTGAGATCCCACTTGTCGAATCCGACACTGCATGGGCGAACCTGATGACTCCCGGATACTGCTGGTATGGAGATTATGAGGCATTTTTCAGGCTGAATCATTACGGAGCCCTGTATAATTTTTATGCCGTCAGTACGGGAAAGCTTTGTCCCCAGGGTTGGCATGTTCCCGATATAGACGAGTGGTACACCCTGATAACGTACCTTGGCAATGATATTGCAGGCGGAAAGATGAAGGAGACAGGAACCCTCAACTGGCTGCAACCCAATTCCGGGGCAACGAATGAATCGGGTTTCAATGCCCTGCCCGGAGGTTTCCGGAATACTTATTACAAGGATTACAAGCGCTTCAGGGTCTCGGGTTATTTCTGGCATTCAAATCGTAGTGATGCGATGCGGGTAGAATACAATTTTACCGATGTCATTCACAGCTCATTACAGTTAAACGACGGGGCTTCGGTGAGATGTGTGAGGGACT
>CAYSBL010000077.1:0-1344 GCA_964429295.1 uncultured Rikenellaceae bacterium | reverse complement strand
CCCTTCAAAGTGATTATTTGTTTTCAAAATCACCTATATTAGTAGACGCATAACTAATAACCTGGTAACATTACAAACAGTACCATGAAAGCACTTATTAAAACCAGTCTTTGGATCGTGCTCCTTTCGGCTATTGTGATAAGCTGCAGAAACTCCGCTCCGGTAATGGAGGACCAGCTTATAACCATTGACCTGAAAGAGCTGCCATCTCGGGGCACCCTGAACCTCTCGGACCTGGGTGCCGTTGATATTCAATACATTCCGCTTGAGACCACCGGACAGGGTGTTATACCTGGAATAAGAAAGATCCTGGTAAGCAGGGATTACTTCCTGACAGTTTATTTCTCAAATATCTTCATGTTCCGCCACGACGGTACCTTCGTAACCAGAATAGGAAAGGTCGGGAAGGGCCCTGATGAATTTACAGCAGCCCATGATGTTGACATCGACAGGAATGATGGATCAATATATCTGGCCGCCGGATTTCAGCAGAAGTTCTTTGTTTTCTCGCCGGATGGCAGCCTTGTACGGACTTTCAAAACTCCCCTGTCGGCTGCCATGAGTTTCAGGTTCACCAGTGAGGGGATACTGTGTTACTATCCGAACCACCTGGGTGAAATTAAGAACAGTTTTATCCTGGTAGATACTACGGGCACGATTATCAGGAATTTTCGAAATAAATATCCCTGGACCAGGACTGTTCCAAATGTTATTATTCAGGCTGAAAACCTTTTTTACAATTATGATAATCAGCTTTTGAAGAAGGAGATCTATTGCGATACGGTCTATTCCTGGAAAAACGGGGATTTTGAACCTCATATGGTGATCGATGCCGGGAGCCGGCGTCTTACCCCGGAAGCGAGAACAGGTAATACAGCCGATTTTATCATGAAGAGTTTTTTCCTTCCGATGGACCTGTTCGAATTTGGGGATAAGGTATATTATGAGTTTTTCAGTTCACAGAACGACAAGATCGAAGGTCTTGCCTTTATCGGTTCAAGGGATGGAAAATTAAGGGTGTTTTTTGATCCCGAGAAGGAGCTTTTCAACGATATTGACGGCGGTCCCAACATCTGGCCGAGGGGTACATGGGATGACAATACGCTTGTCTCATGGGTAGAAGCCTTAAGCCTTAAGAACTGGGTAAACTCTGATGCCTTCAAGAACAGCAATCCCCGGAATCCCGGCAGGAAGGCGGAGCTTGTCAGGCTGGCTGAGAGTCTTGAAGAAACGGATAATCCGGTGCTGGTGCTGGTGAAGTTTAAGGAATAATAGTGAGGGGCGTGACGGCCTAATGGCGTGAAGAAGATGAGGGGGAGAAAGGGAGAAGAGGGGAAGGGGAGA
>CAYSBL010000076.1:0-8219 GCA_964429295.1 uncultured Rikenellaceae bacterium | reverse complement strand
TTTGCTTCTGTTAAGGGAATTTATGCGAACGCACAGATGACTGCCTCGATGCAGAAAAGATACTGCCAGCTCGATGAAGCCGGCGGTAAACTGCTCCGGACGGCAATGGACCTGAGAGGCCTTTCCGCGAGGGCATACGACAGAATTCTGAAAGTCGCACGAACAATTGCCGACCTTGCTGAATCGGAATACATTACTGTGGAACATATCTCCGAAGCTATCAACTACAGGAACCTCGACCGCGAAGGATGGGCCGGATAATTCTTTGTTACTGCAGGTCAAAACGGGAGATCTCTTCGTTGAAAGAAGCCGATTATTCAGATATGACAAAAGAATCAGCCTGTTTTGCCGTTATATTGCTACGGATTTCTTAAGCATGGATATAAAAGGTACTATTCAGGATACAATCAGACGGGAACGCCTTATGTTCCTTTTCAGGGGAGATATAACCGAAAAGAATTCCCTTCCCCTGCTCAGCCTTCTCGAAAATGAGATGAAGGAAGATTCTTTCAATCTGGCAGGCAGGAAGAGACTTTTTATGTATGCTCTCGAAAGTCTTCAGAACATAATAAAGCATGGCAGGCGCAACGATCATAATGTAATGCCGCTGGTTTCGTATTCAAAGACGGATGACGGATATACTATTACCACAGGGAATGTGATCACCGACGCTCAATCTGAATTACTGGCGAACAGACTGGAAAAAGTAAATTCGCTCGACGCCCAGGAAACAAAAGCTCTTTACAGGCAGATTCTCGAAACCCCCGGGTTCAGCGACAAGGGAGGCGCAGGACTTGGCCTTCTTGAAATGGCTCTTAAAACCGGTAACAGGCTTGATTTTGATTTTATTCCACTGGGGGAAAGCCTGTCATATTTTGTACTGAGCAAGACCGTCGATTCCTCGGGCATGGGGTTTAATAACGGGACCCGCTGCGAAAAATTCAACGGCCTGAAAGCGCTCGGACTGGAGAAACTGATGGCGGAGAACAATATTCACATGAGCTGGTCAGGTCATCTGACTCAGGGGATAGGCGAGGAAGTACTTTCAATAACAGAGGCAAAACTTGCTTATGAAGATGTTGATGCAAGGCTCAGAAGGAAGGTTTTCAACATCATGGTGGAAATCCTTGAAAATGTATCCAAGTACAATCCGGGGAAGGAGGCTGAAAATCTGTATGGAATGCCCCTTGCCATGGTGAGGATCGAAAATGGCAAATTTGTTCTGACTACGGGAAACCTGGTGTCTGGTTCCAGGGCAGGTGAACTGAAACAGAAGATCGACAATATAAACAGTTTCAGCCACGACGACCTTAAAACCCTTTTCTTTGCTTCCCTTTCTGCCCAGTCGATCGAAACCGACAGCACAGGAAACATGGGTCTTATATCAATGGCCCGGAAATCAGGCAGTAAACTGGAGTATCACTTCAGGAAGGTTAATGAGGAATATTCTTACTTTATGCTTACTGTGAGGGTGGAAAACACAAACGGATCAGTTGAAGCTTTTCAGATTTAGGTCGATGCCATCCCATTCGGCATAACTGCCCCTGCTGAACCAGTCTCCAAGAAAAATTATCCGGCCATTGCTGCCGTTATTGAAAGTCATCGGCAAATGACGATGGCCGAAAACAAAATAATCAATGACATCCTTTTTAATTACTTCACGTGAGTACCGGAGAAGATCCTCCCTGTCCTCACCCATGAAGTCCTGTGTTATACCCTTTGCAAGCCTCGAGTGCTGCGACCATTCCTGGCCGATGCCGATACCAATCCACGGATGAAGCATTGAATAGAGAACACGCAGGGGCTTGTTCCTGAATATCCACAGAAGCAGATGGTAAGCTTTGTTTCTGCTTCCAAGTCCTTCACCATGAGCAATATGAAATTTCCTTCCGTCGATAGTGCATGTCAATGGTGACGTATGTACCAACATGCCGCATTCGGAGGAAAGGTAATCTTTTACCCACATGTCGTGGTTACCTGTAAAAAAATGAACAGGTATGCCCGAGTCGGTAATGGAGGAAATAACACCGAGAAACCTTGTGAAACCTCTTGGAACGACCTTGCGGTATTCCCACCAGAAGTCAAAGATGTCGCCTACCAGGTAGATCTCCCTTGCTTCCGGGGCAACAGCGCTGAGCCATCTTACTACCAGCTTCTCCCTCTCGACAGGGTCTTTCCCGGCCTTAAGTCCGAGATGAAAGTCTGATGCGAAAAATATATTTCCTTTTTCCTTCAATTGCCGGACTGATTGTTGAACAACTGGTTGAGCTTTATCTGAAGCGACCTCCCGTGCAGGTTTGTTCCGATTATGGACCCGTCACGGGCGAACAGGTAGTTGGCAGGCAGTGCCTGCACATTGAAAAGCTTTACGTTCTCAAGCACCTCCGGATCGTCTTCCCTTGTACTTATCCAGGGAAGCTCGTCGAAACGCACAGCATGCTTCCATTTCTCCTCGTCCCGGTCGATGTTGATCTGATATATCTCGAAGCCTTTGCTTTTATATGTTTTATAGAACTCCTTCAGCTGGTTGTTCTCACTTACACAATCACCTGAATTTACCGACCAGAAGGTCAGAAGTACTATTTTCCCCCTGAGTGATGACAATGCGATCCTGTTTCCGTTGACGTCGAGTAGGTTCGGATCGAGCTCGATTTCAGGAGCTTTACTTGCAATACTCTGTATCTGCCTCGCCATCATCTGGTTCATCTCCTTCTTTACATCTTCGGCAAGGGCTTTTACGTTCTTTGATCCCGGATAATGGCGACCCAGCGAGTCGGACACAATCTTCAGGTACTGAAGGTCGCGGGGATCATACAGGACGTAGGTGTTTTCGTCTATCCTCTGGTAAACAGCTTTAAGGGCTGCCATGGATGAGGGATTTGTTACAATATATTCAATGTTCTTTTTACGAAGGTTCTGTAAAACGGAGGTATACTCATCCTCAAGCCTGGTTCTTTCTTCCATGGAGGCCTGATCTCCCTCAAGATTGCCGTAAACAGTCCTGAGAGAATCGAGTTTCCTTTTTCCTTCAGCAAGCCTCAGATCGAGCATCCTCACATCCTCCGAACCCTTCGATCCGGTAACTTCATAGTCGCCTGAAGTGTTTTTCCCTCTGAAAGTCATACTTATTTTTTCGCCAGGAGCGGCAAGCAGAGTTATGAAATCAGTATCGGAATAACCAATCTGATAGAAATCGGGATGTTCTGCCTTAAGCCTGAATCTGAAACTGCCGTTGCCCTTTACTTTGATAGAATCAATAAAAACAAGCCTGTCAACTTCAACTCTGTTCAGCACTATATTTTTTTTCTGAGGATCGTTTATTTTTCCCGAGATGGTGAATGAATCCATATTCCGGCATCCGGCAACCATGAACACCGTAATTATAATTACCAAGATCTTTTTCATCAGTATTTAATTTTATTTTAATGGACTGACAGAACCTGCATGACTGACTCCTTCGGGTTCGAAGGCCCGGTTGGAAGTCATTTGCTGATACGTGTTTGCGTATTCGATATATGCGGGTTCGATCATCAGACAGAAATTCCTTTAGGGTTTGGAGGTTTATGGTTATTTAAACAGTTCTTCGAGTTTTCTCTGCAATGCATCCCCCCTGAGATTTGTGGCAATTACACGGCCGTCCTTGTCGAGCAGGAAGTTGGCCGGGATAGATTCAATTTTATAAAGAGGGACCACTGAAGAATTCCAGTAGCCAAGGTCGCTTACATGGATCCATTTTCCAAGCCCGTCATCCTCTATACCTTTTACCCAGGCTTCGCGTGTCTTGTCGAGAGACACCTGGTAAATAGTGAATCCCCTGTTACGGTATCTGTTAAAGGCGTTGACGAGATTCGGGTTTTCCTGCCTGCATGGGGGGCACCATGCTGCCCAGAAGTCGAGAAGGACATAACTCCCCCTTGTGGACGAAAGTCTGATGGTGTCGCCTTCGGGATTGGGAAGAGCTATTTCGGGAGCTTCCATCGTCTCACCTCCTTCAGCTTTCTGCGGTCCGGCGGAACTGAAATAGGAAACCATCTCACTTATCTGGTTGTGAAGGTCAATTACGGGACCATAGTCAGGATACCTGCTGAAAAGAGAGGAATCGACCTTCAGGAAATACGACAGGTCTTTCTGAGGATCAAGGACATACAAATCGGGAGTCAGCATTGAATACAATACCGGGATGGTGGCGAGAGAAGTAACATTACGGTCGATGAATTGCTTCGCATAGCTGTTCATCTCATTAAGGTAACCGTCGCCAAGCCTGTCGAGCGAATCAATAAAGGCCGCAATTCCGGTACTTCCCGGATTATTGTTGAACATATCGTTCAGACTTCTGATTCTGTTCCTGGTTTTAAGCAGGGTTTTGTTGTATTCAACAATCATTCCCGTACCTTTCGATCCGCTTACCACCACCGGATAATTGAGAGAATCATAA
The DNA here is from genome assembly GCA_964429295.1 of uncultured Rikenellaceae bacterium. Lineage (GTDB taxonomy): Bacteria > Bacteroidota > Bacteroidia > Bacteroidales > VadinHA17 > LD21. The sequence continues at coordinate 3,784 of CAYSBL010000076.1, read as the reverse complement.
TGAGCCGTCATTTTTATTTTCTCTCCGGGCTCAACAAGCATTGTCAGAAAGTTATTTTGATTAATTTTGAGCAGATAAAATGACGGGAATTCAACCTTCCTTTTGAACTCAAACCTTCCATCATCAGATACTATGGCGGAATCAACATTTAGAAGCTCATTAGGTTTAAGCTCCTGCAAGAATATATATTGCCCGGGTAATGGGTTTTCGAGGATCCCCTCGATCTCTGCATTATTTTTCCGGCAGGCTGTAAACAGCAGGACTGTCAAAAGAAGGAAAAGTGATTTTCTGTTCATTCAGAATGTTTTGTTTGTTAACCGGTTTGTTTTATCGAGATGCAAAGTTATTCATTTTTTCTTCAGACCGAGCTATGGCATAATTTTATAGAATTGCCTTTGCGTTGTTCAATAAAATGAATTATCTTTTAAGACTTTTTAGAGACATATTAAAAAGATTTGAATATGAGTTATATCAAGTTCGAAAAAGCACAGATTGTTAACCTTGAGTTTTCACTTGCCCGGGAAGTGATAAGGAGCAACCGTGCGGGTTCTTATTCATCAACAACCATTGTCGGCTGCAATACAAGAAAATATCACGGCCTTCTCGTTTGCCCCATCGATGCTTTCGGAGGTGAGAGACATGTCCTGCTTTCCTCAATTGACGCCACTGTTGTCAACCAGGACAAAAGTTTCAACACCGGGATAAGAAAATTCAAAGGAGATTATTACAGCCCCAAGGGCCACAAGTATATCGAGGAACTCGAAATGGAAGGCATTCCCTCCAGGATTTTCAGGGTGGGAGGTGTGAGACTAAAGCATGAAAGGCTTCTTGTTCATTATGAGGAACAATACCTGTCGCGTTACACCATAATTGAGGCATCGGAGCCTATGAAGCTTCAGATACGTCCATTCCTTGCTTTCAGAAATATCCATGAACTTACTCATGCAAATCTTGCGGCAAACACCAAGGTCGAATTCATCCCGAACGGGATTAAGATGAAACTATACGAGGGGTTCCCCTTCCTTCACATGCAATTCTCCTCAAAGGCAGAATTCATACATGTTCCCGACTGGTATCTCGGTGTGGAGTACACCGAGGAACAGAAAAGAGGCTACGACTATTCCGAGGATCTTTTCACTCCCGGGTTTTTTGAGCTGGAAGCCGCTGAAGGTGACGTGATTGTGTTTTCAGCTTCCACAAAAGAAGAAAAACCATCAGGATTCAAGGCGAAGTTTACCAAGAACGTAAGCGGAAAGATACCGAGAAGCAATTTCTCCAACTGCCTCAGAAATGCAGCCCAGCAGTTTATAGAAAGGCGGCAGGGGAAGACTCTTATCATTGCAGGGTATCCCTGGTTCGGATCATGGGGAAGGGATACCTTTATTGCACTTCCGGGACTGGCGACAGCAAGACCTGCCAAAAAGCTTCAGCTCTACCGCGAAGTTCTCGACACCCAGGTTGCGTCAATGAAGGACGGCCTGTTCCCGAACATGGGAAATCCCGACAACCCCGCATTCAATTCCGTTGATGCACCGCTCTGGTTTTTCTGGGCTGTACAGCAATATGTCGAAAACGGAGGCTCCGATGCCTGGGAAAGGTATGGAGAGCCAATGAAATCTGTTCTTGGTGCATTCAGAACCGGTACGGGATTCAATATAGGAATGAGGGAGAACGGGCTGATCTATGCCGATGCACCCGGGAAATCACTTACCTGGATGGATGCAGTGGTACACGGAGTGCCGGTTACACAAAGGAACGGATATGCTGTCGAGATAAATGCTCTCTGGTACAATGCCGTCTGTTTTACCCTCGACCTCGCCCGGAAGAACAAAGACAGAAAGTTCGTGAAGGAATATGAAGCTCTGCCCGAACTTATCAACCAGTCCTTCCATGGACTTTTCTGTAATCATGCCAGGGGTTATCTTGCTGATTATGTAAACGATGAAGAAGGGAAAAACTATTCCGTAAGGCCTAACATGGTTATTGCCGTTTCACTTCCCTACTCGATGCTTAACAAGGACCAGATGAAACGGATCCTCGACATCACCGAAAAGGAACTTCTTACTCCAAGGGGCCTTCGTACCCTGTCGCCCGGAAACCCGCTCTACAAGGGAACTTATTGCGGAAGCCAGGAGGAGAGGGACAGAGCCTATCACAACGGTACCGTCTGGCCCTGGCTGATCGGACCTTTCTGTGAGGGATGGCTGAAGGTTTACGGCCTCCAGGGTGTGGCAAGGGTTAAAAAACTTATACTCGGCTTCGAAGAAGTGATGAGCGAACACGGTGTGAGCACGATCTCCGAGATCCATGACGGAGATCCGCCACATGCTCCAAACGGAGCTATTTCACAGGCATGGAGCGTGGGTGAAATCCTGAGAATAATGGATCTGCTTGAGAATAAATATTCTTTATAATAAAAACAGGTGTGATATGCGTGTATTAATGTTCGGTTGGGAGTTTCCGCCACATATCTCCGGCGGACTGGGAACTGCCAGTTACGGCCTGACAAAGGGTATGTCGACACTTGAGGACCTCGAGGTTATCTTTGTCGTACCCAAAGCCTGGGGCGATGAAGATCAGACCAGGGTGAAACTCATCGGGGCTAACAGGGTGCCTGTGGCATTCAAAAAAATCCACTACAAGGGATTCAAACGTCCCATCGAGATGATCGAGATTTCCTCAAAGATTGTGCCTTATACCGATCCCGATGAATTCTGGAAAAAGGTCAGTGCCGAAACATCCGGTTATAAACTACTCGTACAGACCAGCAAGGAAGGTACGGTCGATTTCACGGGAAAATACGGCGAAACCCTTATGGATGAGATCTATAAGTATTCCGTGGTTGCCTCTGTCATTGCTGAAGAGAATGAATTCGACATAATCCATGCCCACGACTGGCTTGCCTATCCTGCCGGCATTGCTGCCATGGAAGTTTCAGGCAAACCCCTGGTGATCCATGTTCATGCAACCGATTTTGACAGGAGCGGAGGCAACGTGAACCCCGACGTCTATCGTATCGAAAAACTCGGAATGGATGCTGCGTCCAAGATAATAACCGTAAGCAATCTTACAAGGGATATAGTTATAAACAAATATCATATTGACCCTGAAAAAGTTGAGACGGTTTACAATGCTGTGGAACCTGTCAAGATATCCCAGGATACCACCCTGAAGAAAGGATTTGATGACAAGGTGGTTACCTTCCTTGGGAGAATAACACTTCAAAAAGGTCCCGAGTACTTCATTGAAGCCGCAAACAAAGTACTTAAGGTTATGCCGAATGTAAGATTCGTAATGGCGGGATCGGGAGATATGATGGAACGGATGATGAGAAGAGCTGCCGCCCTGAAAATCACCGACCGCTTCCATTTTACAGGCTTCCTGAAAGGAAAGGATGTCTTCACCATGCTCAATATGAGCGATGTTTACATAATGCCCTCGGTATCGGAACCCTTCGGGATCTCACCGCTCGAGGCTATGCAGTCGAACGTACCCGTCATTATCAGCAAACAATCGGGAGTGTCGGAGATACTTACTCATGCAGTAAAAACTGATTTCTGGGACATAGACGCAATGGCGGATGCTATTTACGGGATACTTAATTATCCTGCTCTTTCCAAAATGTTCATAAAGAACGGGAAGGAAGAGGTGGTACGTCTGAAATGGGATAATTCCGCACGACATGTCAGGGATATTTATTACAGAGTGATTTGGCAAAACAAGAACTAAATATGAGTGTAACAGGCAAAAAAGCAATATGCTTTTATTTTCAGGTGCATCAGCC
>CAYSBL010000075.1:0-8967 GCA_964429295.1 uncultured Rikenellaceae bacterium | reverse complement strand
CGTTCTTTAAACCTGGCAGTTACCAGTTTACACAAAATTTTTCACAGGCTCTTTTACCCGGACAGCAGTGAACCTGGTTATTGTTATTCGATAAAAATTCGTGAATTTTCGTAAAAACCAGCCAATCAGATTACTGCCAACTGCCTCCTGCCAACTGCCTCCTGCCAACTGCTAACTTATGCTTCCTGCCCTTCACCACAAAGTCTCCATCCTCACTCCTCCATCCTCACTCCTCCATCCTCACTCCTCCATCCTCACTCCTCCATCCTCACTCCTCATTCCTCACTCCTTATTCCTCACTCCTCATTCCTCACTCCTCATTCCTCACTCCTCATTCCTCACTCCTTATTCCTGGCCGCGTACCGCACGCCGCATACCGCTTTACTTAAACTGATAAATCTTCACCCAGTCCACCTCCATGGTGGTCATACCGCTGACTGGCTTTTCAACGCCGCCTGCCAGCAGAACATACATTGGTTCCTGCGGAACGTTGGATGTCTGGCGGGCAATCTCCTGGCCGTTAATTTTCCATGTAAGCGAATCACTAGTCCATTCAAGAGTATAGATAAAGAAGTCATTGGCATATTTCGGACCAATGGACGATTTTGAAAAGCGTCCGGGATCGGCCACAAAGTCGGTCCAGACCTTATTGTTAGAAGTACGGCAGATATCAATGTGAGGGGTGATCCTCTCGGAAAGCATCCAGAAATTATTTCTTGCCGCCGGATTGCCCAGTTTGATCTTGGCTGAGAAGACACCATATTTCTGCCTGAAGCTTTTTCCGGTGGTGACGATACCTGAAGTAAAGCCGAATTCCTTGGTCCTGAAGCCGGTTGTCGGCGACCAGACTTTTCCGTTGACCTTTTGAGGTTTAGTATGTATCTTGAGCAGGCTGTTCCTGACCTCAACATTTTCAGGGGTGTAGGCATGCAGGTCGTTCCCGACGGAATAATTGTCCTTCAGGAGTTTGTCGCCCCAGTAAAAATTGGTTATCCATTTTCCGGCATCGAGCGAATCGCTGTTGAAATCGTCAGCGAATGTAAGATCATATTTCTTCAGCTCATCGAACTTATTGGAATCCTTTACTTTGAAATACCAGACGATGTCCTCGTTCTTCTGAAGTTTCTGGTATTCCTGAAGATCTTTGAACTCCTGGGTTTTTTCAAAACGCTTTGTATCGAGCAGGTAATTTTTCCTGTCCCTGAATTCCGGGGTTGCCAGGTAGTCCTTAAGTTCATTATACCTTTTCAGTCTTTCTGAACCGTCGATATTCAGGAAATTTGCATATTCCCTGGATGCCTTGAACTTGTAATAGTCGCTGATATCGGGGCTTTCCTTAAGGCGCTTGTATTCCATCAGCTTTTTGTATTCCTCAGAATCCTTGAAAGTAATGGGCCTCATGTTCTTTTTGGCGAGGAATTCGGAGCTGTTAATGAATTTTTCGAGTTCTTCAAATCGTTCCACTGCCTTTGATCTGGGCATCTCCTGTTTGGCTTTCCGGAAAGCTTTTATCTCCGGATCCTTTCTGAGTGATTTGTATTCGATGAACTTTCTGTATTCATCGGTATCCTTGAAGGTGATAGGTTTCATCTTCTGCCTCTGTCTGAAGGTGTTCGACTTGATAAAATTCTCGAGATCCTCAAAATCCCTTATTTTAGCCGATCCGTCAAGTTCCTTAAACCGCTTCAGCATGTTTCCCGGGATTGTCTTGAAATACATGACGATGTCCTTCGCTTTCTGCATCGACATGAATTCCTTTTCCCTTGAGAACTCTTCAGAATTTTTAAACTTAAGTGACTCAATCTCCTTTTTCTTTTGAATGAAAGCTGAAGAATTCACCAGGTCCTTGAGCCTGGTATATTTGTCGAGGAGTTCCGATCCGGCGAAAGACTTCATTTTTTCATATTCGTCGGTCAGAGCTTTTGCAGCCTGTTCGATCTTTGATGTTGAGGGTATCAATCCAAGAAGTAGCCTGAGACTTGACATTTCAGATTTTTTTTATCAGTTGGTTAAAGATAAATAAACTTGTATAATAACGTTCACCGGACACAATTATTTGATCGGGAGGAAGAAATCGGGCACAGGGCTCAGGGCACAGGGCGCAGGGCGCAGGGCAACGCCGCGTACCGCATACCGCGTACCGCATGCCGATTTTCCCCAAAAAATTTGCATTTCTCAAAAATCCGTTTTATATTTGACTGACCGTTCAATCAAAAATATTAATAAATAGGTATTGGACGAAAAAACAGCTTGTTTATGTCACCAAGGACTTCAAAACAATATGAGGATATCCGGGAGGAAAAGAGGAACCTGATAATGGACAGTGCTCTAAAGCACTTTGCCAGGGAAGGGTATCACGCAACCACCATAACCCATATTGCAAAACACGCCGGTATTTCAAAGGGCTTAATGTACAATTACTTCGAAAGCAAGGAGGCGCTTCTGAAGGCAATAATAGAAAGATCGGTAAAGGAGGTGCTGAACTATTTCGACACCGATCGCGACGGATATCTTTCTGAGGAGGAATTTGAATTCTTTGTCAGGAAGATACGGATCCTGCTCAGGGAAAAGCGTGTTTTCTGGAGTCTTTTGTTCCAGATCCTGATGCAGAGCGAGGTCAGGGAGCATTTCCTGAGTTCATTCGTGGGAGCCGCATCACTCGAGAGTTCTGGAATCAATCCGGCACCGGGCATGCCTGCAGCCCAGATAATGAAGGTTATCACCGATTATTTCATCCGTAAGGGTAAGCGGATGGGTCCCGGTTATGATCCGGTAGCCGAAACAAAGCTCTTCATGCTTACGGTAAAAGGTTATGCGATAACCAGCATTTATACCGGTGAAGATGAACAGGAAGAAGATGAAAAGATTATCAACAGAGTAATTGAATTGTTCAAATGACAGTTAAAGTTATCAAATCACGAATCGGAGCGGGTTTCCTTATCGCCCTGCCGCTGTTGTTCCCGGCTGTTGCCGGAGCCCAGGGGATCAGCGCCGAAGAAATAGTAAGGCGGGCTGACGAGAAATTCAGGGGCGAAAAGAGCAGCTACAGCGTCATGGCGATGCAGATAGTCAGGCCGGAATGGACCAGGACCATCGAATTCAAGAGCTGGAGCCTCGGTGACGATTATGCTCTTGCTCTTATCACCGCACCTGCAAGGGAGGCGGGGCAGAGCTTCCTTAAGCGCGAAAACGAAATGTGGAGCTGGAATCCCTCAATAAACAGGCTTATTAAACTGCCTCCCTCGATGATGTCGCAGGGCTGGATGGGGTCTGACTACACTAACGACGACATCTTAAGGGAATCATCTGTTGTTAATGATTACACTCACGAGATCCTTGGTGAAGAGACAATAGACGGCCGTCTGTGCTACAAAATAGACATGAAGGCAAGAGAGGATGCCTCTATAGTGTGGGGCAGACAGGTACAGTGGATAGACAAGAAGGACTTCCTGATTCTGAAAGCCGAACTGTATGATGAGGATGGCTACCTGGTGAGGACTGAAACGGCATCGGCAGTTAAAGTCATGGATGGCCGTACCATTACTACAAGGATTGAACTGATACCGGCGGAGGAGCCGGAGAACAGGACGGTTGTTGAGATCCGTGAAATAAAGTTCAACATACCGGTGGAGGAAGACTATTTTTCACAGCAGAATATGAAAAGGATCCGGTGATATCACAAATGAAATATCATGAAGGAAGAATTCACAATAGCATGGAGGAATCTCTGGCGTAACAGGCGCCGGACACTTATCACGGCCGCTTCGGTATTTTTCGCTGTCTTTTTTGCAGTTATCATGAGGTCGATTCAGCTTGGCTCCTACGACCGGATGATAAACAACCTGATCGAGTCATTCACAGGTCACCTGCAGGTCCAGCATGCCGACTACCACGATGATCCGCAAATCGACAATTCATTTGTATGGAATGACTCACTGATTGCTGCCATATCGGATATCGACAGGGTTGTCTCGGTAACGCCGCATCTCGAATCGTTTGCACTTGCCTCGAGCGGAGCCCAGACAAAGGGAGTTGCGGTGATAGCCATCGATCCGCTGAAGGAGAAGGATTTTTCCGATCCCGAAGCCAGACTGGTAAGGTACAGGATCACGGATGATGTCATCAGAACTATGGAGGAATCAAAACAGATCCCTGGCACCATTATGGATAAGGTAAAGGCAGCTGCAGGCAGATCGTGGACCTCGGAGGCCAGTCTCAGGCTGGAATTTGAACTTGATGACAACGAAAACGCAGAAATTCTGAATAATATCCTCAGGTTTTCAAGGTTCTCAAACTCCTATCTTTCCCCGAGTGACGAAGGAGTGCTGGTTTCCGACAGACTGGCAGGGTTTCTTAAAGTCGGGATAGGCGATTCGGTGATCCTGATGGGCCAGGGTTATCACGGTGTTTCTGCGGCAGGGCTCTACCCGGTAAGAGGCATAATAAAAATGCCATCACCTGAAATTGACAATAAGCTGATTGTAATGACCATCCCCGCGGCCCAGCAATTGTATGGTGCGGCCGGCAGGATCACAGCCCTGGCAGTGAATCTTACCGACAGGTCGAACCGGACAGTAAAGACTGTGAAAAGGGATGTCAATTCAATCCTTGGCGAGAGCAATACAACAGCAAGGACCTGGTATGAACTGAATCCTGTTCTTTTTCAGCAGATCCAGGGTGACAGCCAGACCGGTCAGATGATGCTCGGTATACTTTATTTCATAATCTTCTTCGGTATTTTCGGTACAGTCCTCATGATGGTGTCCGAAAGGAAAAGAGAATTCGGTGTGCTGGTGTCGATAGGGATGCAGAAAGCAAAGCTGAAAAGGATAATTGTGATTGAAATGATACTTCTCGGCACCTTCGGCCTTATCGCTGGCCTTGCTGCCAGCATACCGCTGATCACTTATTTTTACGTAAATCCGGTTTTACTGAGGGGAGACCTGGGGAAGATGATGGAGGACTGGGGCTGGGAAGCAGTCATGCCTACAGCGCCTGTAGGACCATATTATTTCTGGCAGGCCCTGATAGTCCTGTGCATGGTGCTGCTTGCAGTGGTGTATCCATTGAGAAAAATAGCGAGACTGAAGGAAATTGAAGCATTAAGGAGTTAAACAATTAATATTATGATCTGGTCAATTGCCTGGAAGAATATTTGGCGCAATAAAAAGCGCAGCCTGGTGGTGATCGTTGCCGTTGCGCTCGGCATTATTGCCGGTGTCTTCATCATAGGTTTTGTGGAAGGCTGGTCGAAACAGCGTCTCGATGATGCCGTGTACAACGAGGTGTCACACATTCAGATCCATAACAATGAGTATCTGAAGAATGAGGAGACGAGCCTGACGATAAACGATCCGGAGAGGATCACTGCGATCATCGACACCCTTGATGAGGTTAAAAGCCAGGTCGTCAGAACTAAGATCATAGCCCTGGCCGGCACCTCATGGGCAAATACCGGGGTTATCATTTATGGGATTGATCCTGACAGGGAAAAGCAGGTTACGATGATCCATAACAAAATAGTAAAAGGCGGAGGCAGGTACCTTGATGCCGGTAACGGAAGTGACATTCTGATCAGCGACAAGACGGCAGAACTGCTTAAGCTCAAACAGTACTCATTGACCGACAGCGTCATTGAAAAACTCAGAAATGAAGCTATGCCTTCTCCGGTCCTGGAAAAACTTGAAGCCATGAAAGACACCCGGTTCCGTTCACCTGGCGATTTCAGGGAAGCGCTGGGTAACAGGCTGTCCGGAAAGGAGTATAAAGAATATGGCAATGTTATAAGCGAAAAAGCGCTTGATTACAGGCTCAGAAACAAGATCCAGATCACCCTTTCCGACAGGGAGGGTAATCCGATCCATGCCATTTTCAGGGTTTGCGGCATCTACAAGACTACCAACACGGGTTTTGACCAGATGGCGGCTTTTGTCAATTCCGGGGAGCTTGTTAAGCTTTACGGAGATGCTGATACCCTTGTTCATGAAGTAGCCATTCTTCTGAATAATATAGATGACGCCGGAAAGGTAAGGGACAAGCTGACACCGCTGGCAGCCGGAAATTCAGTAAGGACATGGAAGGAACTTGCACCTGATGCTGCCCTGATGAATGATTTCATGATCATCTACTATTTCATATTTATCGGGATCATTATGCTTGCCCTTGCTTTCGGGATCATCAACACCATGCTCATGTCGGTCCTTGAAAGGACAAAGGAGCTTGGGATGCTGATGGCAATAGGTATGAACCGAAAAAGGGTTTTTACGATGATAATGCTTGAGACTGTATTCCTGACTGCAGTAGGAGCTGCGACCGGTATCCTTCTCGGGTGGGCTATTACCGGGACCTTTGGCAGAACAGGGATCCACATGGCCGGCTGGAGCGAAGGATTTGAGGCAATAGGATTTGCAGCAACGGTTTATCCTATCGTCACTCCTGAATTCATCATTTTTATTGCCGTAATGGTGGTTGTAACAGCAATACTTTCATCTCTGTGGCCTGCCCGCAAGGCGCTTAAGCTTATTCCGGTTGAGGCGCTGAGGACGGAATGAGAAGGGAAGTGAATCAGGTTGCTGGTTATGAGAAAGGGACAATTGAGATTTAATGAAAACAAATCATACGCTGAAAAATGAAAGTACTGGAGTTGAATACCGTGAACAAGATCTATAACTCAGCTGAAGTCAAGGTTCATGCCGTCAAGGATGTAACCCTGGACTTTGAGGAAGCTGAATTTGCAGCCATTGTAGGCCCGTCGGGATCGGGTAAGACCACCCTGCTGAACATGATTGGGGGGCTTGACATGCCCACCTCGGGTGAGATAACAATAGGGGGAGTAAACCTGTCTGGGCTTAAGTCGTCGGAGCTTATTGATTTCAGACTTAAGAACATAGGATTTGTTTTTCAGTCTTATAACCTTATTCCGGTTCTTACGGCGAAGGAAAATGTCGAATTCATCATGACACTTCAGAAATGGCCCAGGGAGAAGAGGGACGAAAGGACTATCGGGCTTCTGAACGCGGTTGGACTCGGCGACAGAGTCAACAGCCGGCCCTCGAAGCTGTCGGGTGGGCAGCAGCAGAGGGTTGCAGTGGCAAGGGCGCTTGCATCAAGGCCGAAATTCGTACTGGCTGATGAACCCACTGCCAATCTCGATTCCAAAGCGGCCGCCATCCTGCTGGAAATAATGGAAACCCTGAACCATGATGAGAAGATCACTTTCATATTTTCGACTCATGATCCAAGAGTTGTCAGAATGGCTCACAGGGTGATCACCCTGGAGGATGGGAGGGTAGTGTCGGATGAAAGACAAAATGTATGACCCCTGGGTTTTACCCCCCAACCCCCCTGAAGGGGGGCTTAGATCGTGGTTAATTTGATTATTTTGGAGTGTTCTATGAAAGATAAACGAACAATGGTTACGGATTTAAAGGCCCCCTTTAGGGGGTTTGGGGGCGGGCCGTTCAGGAGACGGAAGTACGTCCTGTCCCTTCTGCTCGCCTTTTCCTTTACCAGCCTCAATGCACAGGAGAAAACTTCCCCTGTTGAGCTGACCGGTTACATAACCACAATGCAGAGTGTGATGTTCGATTCCCTTTCAGGGCCGTTCATGAACGAGAACCTGATACACAACAGGTTGAATTTCAAAGGTTACATAAATGACAACATTACAATTGGAGCAGGTGTAAGGAACCGTCTTTTCACGTGCGACATGGTAAGGCTGGGAAGTTATTATTCCGGTCTCATAGGTGCCGATCCGGGTAAAGTGGATATGTCGTGGAACCTGATCGATGAGCAGTCCTTCCTTCTGAATACCACGATTGACAGGCTGTGGCTCGATCTCAGCTTCAAAAAAGTACAGTTGACCATCGGCCGGCAGCGGATCAACTGGGGGCAGACGTTTGTTTGGAACCCCAATGACCTGTTCAACGCGTATTCCTTCTTCGATTTCGATTATGCCGAAAGGCCGGGGAGCGATGCAGTGAGACTTCAGTACTTCACCTCATCATCGTCGGCAGCTGAGCTGGCTGTAAAGGTTGACGCTGACAATGATGTTACTGCAGCCGGCCTGTGGCGGTTTAACAAATGGGGTTATGACATTCAGTTTCTTGCAGGATTTTCAGATGGCAGCGACATAGTGATAGGTACCGGCTGGTCGGGTGCAATAGGCCAGGTTTCATTCAGGGGTGAAGCTTCATGGTTTGATCCGTGGGAGGATTTCCCCGGCGATGAAAGCACGATACTCGTTACAACGGGATTTGACAGAGTCTTCAGTGACAATTCCATGGCCCAGGTTCAGCTGATGTATTGCAACAGCCCTGTGGGGTTCAGTGATTTCAACAGGTTGTATTCCGGAAATCTCTCGGCCAGAGATCTTGCATTTTCAGAGTTTTCAGCCTTCGGGCAATTCACCTGGGCTGCCTCGCCGTTATTGAACCTGACTTTTTCGGCAATGTGGCTTCCCGATCTTGACGGTTACTTTGCCGGTCCCTCTGCCGATTATTCGCTTGCTGAAAATCTCGATTTTTCGCTTATATGGCAGCATTTCAACGCTGTAATGGGAGGAGAGAAATCGAGGATCAACCTGGGCTTTCTCAGGATCAAATACAGTTTCTAAAAAATATATACTTTTACCGCTTTATATATCTATGTCACGATGGCACTTGTTCACGAACTGGAAAGAAGCGGTAACTGGCTGTTCAGGAGGAGGAGCTGGCTGCCCGTGTTCTTCATTGCCGCCGGAATAGCCGGATTGTATCTCACCAACCGGCAGGCGATCATCTTCAATCTGACGTCCGAGCTTCTGTTCATTGGCGTCAGTCTGCTTGGCGAGGCTGTCAGAATTTACACTGTGGGACATGCAGCTAAAAACACTTCGGGGAGGAACACCGCGGCAGGACAGATAGCGGATGAGTTAAATACAACCGGGATCTATTCCCTTGTGAGGCATCCGCTTTACATAGGCAATTT
>CAYSBL010000074.1:0-9058 GCA_964429295.1 uncultured Rikenellaceae bacterium | reverse complement strand
ACATCATTGATGTTTTCCATGGCAGCCTGACGACCTACATCCGGCTTACTGCCCGCACCGCGGCCTTCAGTAATGGATGCACCAAGCTGGACCTTTACAGGCACCTCGCTCTTTGCCAGAGCCTGATGATCAGTGTTGCATACTACAAAGTTGACATCCTTGATGCCTTTGGTGAACATATGGTTCACTGCATTGTTGCCGCCGCCTCCTATTCCGACAACCTTTATTATGGACGACCTCTCAACCGGAAGGTCAAAACTTATCAAATCATCTTCCATGGTTTCTCTTTTTTTGATTGTTAATGAACGGCATACCATCTGTCAAAGCACAGTTTTCAGCTGATCGTCTGATCCTCCACCTCAAACATCCTGGTAATCATCTGCTTAATCTTCTCCGTTATCGGGACCCTGTCATGCGGCACGGGTTCTGGCACCTGGTCATCCTCATGGTCTTCTACATGTTCGGATTCAACCTTTTCGGCTACAGGTTTCCTGGTCTTCACATAATCATCCTTGCTTCCGGCCTCAAACGATTTCTTGTATGTGGCCAGGTGATCAAAGCCCCTCAGGATAAGGCCGACCGCAGTGGCATACATTGGCTGGTTGAGTTCATCCTTACCCTTGCCTGCAAGGTGTTCATTAGGATAGCCTATCCTCACATCCATGGCAGTACGGAAATTCATAAGCTGGGGAAGATGTTTCAGCATCGCTCCTCCTCCGGTTATTACAATTCCAGCAGCCAGCTTGTCGGCATAGCCTGAGTTCTGTATCTCGAAATTCACTATTTCTATAATCTCCTCCATCCTCGACTGGATGATGCCGGCAAGGCTCCTGAAGGATATTTCCTTGGGATTCCTGCCGCTGATTCCTGGAATAGCGACAACCTTGTCTTCGGGTGCGATATCCCGGAGTGCCGAACCATACTGGATCTTGAGCTGCTCAGCATGCCTTTCGAGAATCGCGCATCCTTCCTTTATATCACTTGTGATAACATTTCCTCCAAACGGTATCACTGCAGTATGCCTGATGGTATTGTCGTAATAGACAGCCAGGTCGGTTGTGCCGCCGCCAATATCGACCAGGACCACTCCGGCTTCCTTCTCGTCATCGGTCAGCACCGCATCAGCCGAGGCCAGAGGCTCAAGGATCAGATCCTTGAGTTTGAGATCGGCCCTCTGAACACATCTTTCAATGTTCTTGGCTGCAGCAACACGGCCTATTACAATATGAAAATTGGCTTCAAGCTGATGACCGCAGATGCCTATGGGATTCTTTATTCCCGGTTCATTGTCGATAATGAAAACCTGGGGAATGACATGGATGATCTCCTCTCCCATTTCAACATGTATCTTATACATGTCTTCAATAAGCTTGAAAACCTCCTCTTTCTTGATTTCGTCGTCAAAGTCGTCGCGCATCCTGGAGCCGCGGGTCTTTATGCTTCTTATGTGCTGACCCGCTATCCCTACGAAGACCTCGTGAAATACAACTCCGGTTGTTTTCTGAACATCGTCAACTGTTGCCTGAATGGCATTCACTGTCTCCTCAATGTTCTGGACAACCCCTCTCCTTACACCGGTTGAAGGAGCCTTGCTGATCCCGAGAATCTCTATTTTTCCGTTCTCGTTTTTCTTACCGACAATGGCCACAATTTTTGTGGTTCCGATGTCGATTGCTGCTACATACTGTTCCTTTTTGCTCATAGTCTGATATATGGATTTTTTCTTTATCTCCTCCTGCATACTATCTGATCCTTATAGGCAAGGCTGATTGATGAATACCTGTCCCAACCGACCTCTGGCAGAACTTTATCGTAAAACACCTTCAGGTATCTAAGCTTGTCGTCAAATGCTTCAGGGCTTCCGAGATGGATCACATGATTTCCCACCCTGGGGATCAGATCGATCTCGTCGTTCCTGTCAACGAAAATCTGATCGATCTGTGCCGACCAGAAATCATCCCTGTTTATATGATCGACCAGATAAAAGATATCCTTCAGTATCGAATTCTTTATGCTGGTATCCAGGACGCTTACACCATTGAGCATTGCCTGGCTGATATTCACATTTCCCCCTACTATGTGGAGCCGCGGGGTGTAAAGGTTCCTTCTCCTGATCACAACACCTTCGTCGTCAACATAGTAGTCGCCGCCGTTTGCAGGTATCACCCTCATGACAGGGGTGCGCTGGTCGCATACAATATGCAGGACGCCATCGATGGAAATGAAGACTTCAGCGGTAAGCAGCTCCCTGTACCCCTTCATGGTCTCCTCAATAGCATCTATATCAATTTCCTTCACCGTCTTTCCAACCAGATTGCCGTTTCTTTTCAGGACGGTGTTCATAATATCCCTTTTCGTAACAAAATGATAATCAGCTGAATCAATTATCATTATTTCTATCCTGCTGCATTTCTTAGTATTATGCCAGTGGGAATACCAGACCGGCGCAATAACCAGGTATAGCGACGGAATAAGCAACAATATCCTCACTGCCTTTCTCATTTCCTTCTGCTGTATAATAGCTTTTCCTCTATAGGTTCCACCAGCCTGTCAATGTCTCCGGCTCCAATAGTGACCAGTACGTCGATCATCGCCGGATCAAGTATGCCGGGTATGTCTTCGGGCCTGACAAGCTTTTTATCCGGCGATTTCATCCGCGAGAAAATCATCCCGGAGTCAACACCGGGAATAGGAAGTTCCCTCGCGGGATAAACCGGAAGAAGTATCGCCTCATCCAGTTCGTCAAGTATCCGGGCAAAGCCGTCGGCATGATCGCGGGTGCGCGAAAAAAGATGTGGCTGAAATATGCCTGTAACCTTTCTTCCTTTAAAATACTCCCTGACATTGTTTATGCATGCCCTTATTTCCTCAGGGTGATGAGCATAATCGTCGATATATGCAAGGCCCGGCAGATCAATCCTTATGTCGAATCTTCTCCTTACTCCCAAAAATCCGCTCACTGCCTGCCTTATCTCATCAACACTCACCCCGCAGTTAAGTGCCAGCGCAACAGCCGCTGTGAGGTTCTCTATATTGACTATGCCGGGGAAAGGGAAGTCAATATCCTCCAGGACTGCTCCCGGAGTGTGAATTGAAAAAATATACCTGTTCCCCGCACGCTTTACCCCTGTATATCTGTAATCGGCTTCCGGCTCGGAACCGTAGGTGTATCCGCTGATACCTGCCGGTATTTCTATCCTTTCGCGTATTTTATGGTTTATGATTAGAGTGCCTCCCTTCCTGATCTTTGAACAGAACTCGTTGTAGGCTTTTATCATCGACTCATGATCGCCGTAAATGTCGAGATGATCCGCATCGACCGAAGTAATAACTGCCATTGCCGGACTCAGCCTGTGAAATGATCTGTCAAACTCATCAGCCTCCATCACGATATACTTTCCTCCTCCGGGTATCAGATTTGAACCGTAGTTCTTTGATATACCTCCGAGAAACGCAGTGCAGTCGACGTGAGATTGTTTCAGGAGATGGGCCGTCATGGCCGATACGGTTGTTTTGCCATGAGTACCGGCTACTGCAAGTGTGTCGCCTGATGAAGATATCTCTCCCAGTATTTCTGATCTTTTATAGATCCGGTACCTGTTTTTCCGGAAAAATGAAAGTATGTTGTTACCGGGAGGAATGGCCGGAGTATAGATCACGATCACCCTTTCCCTGAACTTAATGTCACTGAACAGGGCCGGTACTTCCCTGAACGAATCCTCATATGTTATCAGGCATCCCTTTTCAGTGAGGGAACGCGTAATGGCTGATTCGGACCTGTCATAACCGCCTGTAAGAAAGCCTTCCTGTTCATAGTACAGAGCAAGAGCGCTCATGCCGATACCTCCGATTCCGACAAAATATACCCCGTCTATGGTTCTCAGGTCGATCATCCTTCAATCATTTTAATAACTTCAGCTGCAATACGGGTATCAGCATCCCGTTCCGCCATCAATGCAATGTTCCGCGACAATTTCAGTCTTCTTTCCTCATCCGAAACGAGTCGGAGGGCTTCAGGCAGAAGCGATTCAGCGGCTTTTGAATCCGGAACCACTATGGCTGCATCGTTTGAACCGAGGGCCATAGCGTTTTTTGTCTGGTGATCCTCAGCCACATTAGGTGACGGAACGAGGATCACAGGCTTTCCGACAAGGCACAATTCCGAAATAGTACCTGCTCCGGCCCTCGACACAATGACAGTTGCAGCTGCAAAAGCCAGATCCATCCTGTCGATAAAGGAATGGACCGAGATCCTGCCTTCTTCTTCCGGCACAAGCTTCCTGATATCGTCATAGTAATACCTTCCGGTCTGCCAGAGCCATTGGCACTCCGAAAGTTTAAGGGTTTCCAGGCTTTCAGACAGACACCTGTTTATTGTACCTGCCCCCAGCGATCCACCGAGCACAAGAACAACCGGCAGTCCCGCGTTCAAACCAAAGTACTTCAGCGCTTCTTCCTGCTTTCCTTCCAGATCATCAAAATTCTGACGGACCGGATTCCCGGTTTTTATTATTTTTTCGGGAGGGAAGTATTTCTCCATACCGTCGTAAGCCACGCAGATAACCGAGGCTTTTTTGGCCAGCAGCCTGTTGGTCACCCCTGCATAGCTGTTTTGTTCCTGGATCAATATCGGTATTTTCATTTTACCTGCCTTCCTGAGCACTGGCCCGCTTGCATAGCCTCCGACACCCACTGCTGCGTGAGGCCTGAATTCCCTCAGTGTCTTCGCGGCCATCCTGAGGCTTGCTAAAAGCCTGAAGATGACAAGAATATTCCTCAAAGGATTTTTCCGGTCTATCCCGGCCACGGGAAGTCCGACTATTTTATACCCGGCAGACGGCACTTTTTCCATTTCCAGCTTGCCGAGGGCGCCTACGAAAAGTATCTCAATATCGCGGTCGATCCTGCGCAGGGCATTGGCTATGGAAATGGCAGGGAACACATGTCCACCTGTTCCGCCTCCGCTGATTATCACCCTCTTATGCTCCTGCCGGTTCATATATCCTTTCTCCTTCGTCGGTTTTTTCTTCTTCCGGTAATTCTTCCTTGCGGATCCTGGCATTAACCACCCTGCTGACACTTAATATGGCTCCAATGGAAAAGCTCATTACCAGTGCTGAAGTCCTCCCCCAACTGACCATCGGCAATGTCTGACCGGTCACCGGGAACAGACCTACTGCCACAAGCATGTTGATCATTGCCTGGACAGTTATCATCACAACCAGTCCGATAACCAGGTAGGCAGGAAACGCGGCGTCGCATTTCCTTACAATGGTTATACCCCTGAACAGCAATACCATGTAGGCCAGTATCAGCGGCAAAGCACCGAAAAGCAAGCCGTATTCCTCGATTATTATTGCAAAAATGAAGTCGGAATTCGACTGAGGCAGCATATTGCGCTGTGTGCTTCCCCCAGGAGCCTTGCCAAACAATCCGCCGGTCGATATTGCAATCTTTGCCTGATTTGACTGGTAGTTGGCGTCATCATCCACCTTGCTCGAAAAATGAGACGAAATCCTTCTCTCCCAGGTCTTAACCCTGTTCTCGTCCGATACCAGCATCAGAACCCCGGCCATAATTACCACTCCGACCATAGCCATCCCTGCATAGGCAACCAGGAACTTGATGGGAACCCGTCCAATGAACATGATTATCATGCTTATACCAAACACCATCACCGCCGTCGAGAGGTTCTCGGGCATAATAAGCCCGCAAACGACTGCAACCGGAACCATCATGAACTTGGTTACCAGCATGAAATCATTAAGCTTGTCCTTAAACTGCCCAAGGACTCTTGCCAGGTATATCACGAGAGTCAGTTTGGCAATATCCGACGATTGTATCCTTCCAACCCCGGGAATGTAAATAGCTCTTACAGCGTCGTTTATCCTGTCGCCTATAACAAATGTAAGGGCGAGCAGGCCAATTGAAAACAAAAGCAGCAATCCCGAAAGCCTGTAATAGATCCTGTAGGGCAAATAGTGGACTATTATGATAATGCCAAGGCTCAGCGCAAGAATTATCAACTGACTCCTCAGGAAGTAGGTGGTATTTCCTCCATGCCTGAGATATGCGACACTTACCGAAGAGCTGTATACCGCAAGCAGGGAGTAGATCATAAAGACCACCACCAGCGCCCATATCACCCTGTCGCCCTTGAATGTTTTTGTAAGCCAGCCCTGCTGCATGATACACTAATTTACAGATTCCTTACTGCCTGCTTGAACTGCCTTCCCCTGTCCTCATAATTATTGAAAAGATCAAAGCTTGCACAAGCCGGCGACAACAAAACTGTCTGCCCCTTCCTTGCCAGGTAGTACGACGACCTGACGGCTTCAACCATCGAGGATGTCTCGACAATTGTGGGCACGATATCCCTGAATGATTCTATTATCTTTCTGTTGTCCTTGCCGAGACAGACTATTGCCCTCACCTTCTGCTTCACTACAGGGAAAAGCTCGGAATAATCATTTCCCTTGTCGATACCTCCCGCAATCCATACCACATCGGTCTCCATACATTCCAGGGCATACCATGTCGAATTTACATTCGTGCCCTTTGAATCATTTATAAAGTTGATACCGCAGACAGTGATCACCGGTTCGAGCCGGTGCTCAACACCCTGAAAATCGGAGAGGCTTTCCCTGATCACCTCTTTTCTGATAGTCAGAACTTTGCCAGCAATAGCCGCCGCCATTGAGTTGAAAATGTTGTGGCGGCCCCTGAGTGCCAGGTCGTGAATGGTCATAAGGTTGGTTTTAGTATGGTAATCAATGATTAGTTCGTCATTCTCGATAAAGGCTGTCATCCCTTCGCTCTTATCGGCTGAAAAGGGAAGAAGCGTCATTCCGTACTTCTTTGCCGCCAGCTCCTTTTTGATTATGGGATCATCGGCCCAGTAAATGAGCTTATCCGATTTCCGCTGGTTCCTGGTTATCCTGAATTTGGAATCTATATAGTTCTGAAGGTTATGGTCGTACCTGTCGAGATGATCGGGTGTTATGTTCATCAGGACAGCTATGTCGGCCCTGAAATCAAACATCCCGTCGAGCTGGAAACTGCTCAGCTCGATCACATAATAGTCGTATCCGCCTTCAGCAACAGCCATGGCAAAACTGTTTCCTACATTTCCTGTCATGGCAGCCTTTTTCCCTGCTTTCTTAAGAATATGATAAATCAGGTTGGTTACCGTTGTCTTGCCGTTGCTGCCAGTAACGCAGATCTTCATGCCTTCCGCATACCTGCCGGCAAATTCGATTTCCGAAATGACAGGTATACCCTTCTCACGAAGCTTGATAATAAGCGGTGCGTCCTCGCGGATACCCGGACTTTTTATCACTTCGGCGGCTGTGAGGATCTCATCCTCCGTATGTTTGCCTTCCTCCCATCTTATCCGGTGACTGTCAAGCATTTCCCTGTACTTTTCCTTTACTTCCCCCATATCTGACACAAAAACATCAAAGCCCTTCTGCCTTGCCAGAATTGCAGAGCCTGTTCCGCTCTCCCCCGCACCCAGTATCACAATCTTCTTCATTCCCTTTATCTCATCTTTAGAGTCACAATGCTTATCACGGCCAGTATAATGGCGACGATCCAGAACCTGGTCACAATCTTCGGTTCCGGATATCCTTTCTTCTGATAATGATGGTGGAGCGGAGCCATAAGAAATATTCTCCGGCCCGTTCCGTATTTTTTCCTTGTGTGCCTGAACCACGAAACCTGAAGCACAACCGACAGATTTTCAACAAGAAATATCCCGCACAGTATTGGGATCAGCAGTTCCTTTCTTATGACTATGGCAAATACAGCAATGATGCCTCCCAGGGCGAGGCTTCCCGTATCGCCCATGAAAACCTGGGCCGGATATGAATTATACCACAGAAAGCCGATGGTGGCCCCGATAAATGCGGCCGCATAGATGACCAGCTCCGCACTGTTTGGGATGTACATTATATTCAGATAGTTGGCAATGATGGTGTTACTCGAGACGTAAGCCAGTATTGCAAGGGCAATCCCGATTATGGCTGATGTGCCAGTTGCCAGGCCGTCGAGTCCGTCGGTGAGATTTGCTCCGTTTGATACTGCCGTGACTATGAAGATGACTATCAGAACATAAACAAGCCAGGTAGCCGGTTTCCTTACACTCTCCGGTATGAATGCCACCAGCCAGGCATAATTGAACTCATTATTCTTTACAAATGGTATTGTGGTTTTTGTCGATTTATGCTCCATTGTCACCTGCCCGTCGCCGTAAAAGGGGCGGTCCTGATCAAGCATCTCTATCCTCTCCATCGGAGTGAGTTCCGATACCGGAACCCGCTCCATGATGATCACATCCCTGCTGAAATAAAAAGTAACACCAACGATGATCCCAAGAACGACCTGGCCAAGAAGTTTGGAACGTGCAGCCAGGCCTTCCTTGTTCTTTTTGAACACCTTTATATAATCGTCGACAAAGCCTATAAAACCCAGCCACACCGTAGTGAGGATCATAAGGATTATATATATGTTGTCGAGTTTTGCAAAAAGCAGCACGGGGATGAGTATGGAAGCCAGAATGATAATTCCTCCCATCGACGGGGTTCCCTTCTTCTGGTACTGACCTTCAAGTCCGAGTTCCCTGACAACCTCCCCGACCTGCTTAAGCTGGAGGTAATTAATTATTTTCTTTCCGATCAGCATCGAAATAAAAAGCGATGTTATTACCGCCATGGCTGACCTGAAGGAAATATAGTTGAACATACCGGCCCCCGGCACATCAAGCTGATCGAGATATCTGAAAAGATAATAAAGCATACTTTACTGTTTGTTTTTCAGCAGCAGGGCAGCTCTGAGCTCCTCCCTGTCGTCGAAATGATGTTTCACACCGTTTATTTCCTGGTAATTCTCATGGCCCTTGCCTGCAACCAGAACCACATCGCCCGGAGCAGCAAGCAGTACTGCAGTTTTTATCGCTTCCCTCCTGCTGGTGATTCTCAGCATTTTTCTTCTTGTATCCGGAGTGATGCCGGCTTCCATGTCATCAAGTATCTTTTCCGGATCCTCCGTTCGCGGGTTG
>CAYSBL010000073.1:0-10062 GCA_964429295.1 uncultured Rikenellaceae bacterium | reverse complement strand
CACAGAATGATGTCGGGAATATGTTTGATGGCCTCTTCCCTGCCGAGAATCCCGTAAGCGGCAGTTAGCACATGGTATTCATTTTCGAGTAGGCGGATAAGGTATTCTCTTAATTCGGTGTTGTCTTCAACGATCAATAACCGGGGCTTTATGGAAACTGTACCGATAGTTCCATTTTCAGTATGCCTGTCTGATTCCTTTTCAACAGCCCTGCCGGATACGGTAACCTTTTCCCCGATTTCAGCATTATTGGCGACCGGAAGGGTAATGGTGAATTCAGAACCTAAGCCCGGACTGCTTGAGACTTTTATTGAACCTCCCATCAGTTTTACGTATTCACTGACAATCGTAAGACCGATCCCGGTGCCTTCCTGACGGGGGAAACGGTTATCTTCCACCCGGTAAAAGCGGATGAAGATTTTTTCCAGCCTGTCTTCAGGAATTCCTATTCCTGTATCGCGTACACTGATCTCAACCTTGCGTTCATGAACTTTACCGGTGCTCATTTCGCATAATGCAACAAAAACCTCACCACCCTCCGGCGTGTATTTGATTGCATTCGACAGCAGATTGGCCAATGACTCTTCTAGTTTTTCCTTTTCAAAATCCATGATCAGACAGTCAGACTGCGACTTGAACCGGAGCCTGACTTTCCGGAAATCTGCATATCCCTGGAAAGTACCTGTAATGAGCTTCACAAATGCCACCAGATCACTTTGTATGTAATGCATTGTCACATTTCCTTCCTCGATTCTGGAAAGATTCAGCATCTGGTTAACCAGAAACAAAATCTTGTCTGAACTCCGCATTATGCTTCTTGCTTTTTCAGCAGTTTCGTCACAATGCATTTCGCTGATTTCTTCTGCGTTTCCCCTGATCAGGGTTAGCGGGGTGCGGAATTCATGGGTAATGTTGGCGTACAGTTTCGATTTCAGTAAATCAATCTCCTGGAGATGCAATGCCTTTCGTTTTGCCTCATTGGTTCTGGCAACAATGCTGTCGTAAAACACTTTTACCAGGAACAGGCACATCCACACTTCATTGAAAGTGAAAATCAGATTGTTGATTTCAGGGGTCCAGTCGGAAACCGGCTTAAGATATGGATACAGTATTACCAGTGCGATGAGGCATAAAAAGTAAATGCCGGCGTTCAGGACAAGAATTTTCCTCCTGCATATAGCCAGCGAATGCATAAAACATATAAAGGCTCCTCCCCAGCCGCCCAATGAGTTTGGCAACCCCCCAAATTTGATTATAATGAACCAGCAGGTGATAAGGTATATGCCGTAATACACATTCAGGAGAGCCCCGATCCCTCTCCTGACATAAAAAAGAAAGGCGGCGGGGATTATCATGATCACTACCAGGGGAGAGATTAAAACAGCTAACTGAACTTTATCCAGTATGAGGAGCAAACCTATGAGACAACTGAGAGTTATGGTAGGTATGATCATATTTCCTACAAGGTAGACTTTCTGGTCAATTGCTTCAGACGTATCTTTTTCGTGTGAAAGCATTCTGCTGAGCCATTCATCTATTATAGGATGCAGTATCATATCAGATATCCGGTATGTGGTAAAATCATTCAGACAAGTGATCTTCTCGTTTCTTTCGGTGTTATTCCGTATTCCTTAACAAAAACCCTGGTAAAATAATTCGGATCGGAGAATCCCGCTTCGTATGCAATTTCCGATATGTTCCTGTCGGTTTCCAGCAGGATTTTACGGGCCTTGTGAATCCGGAAACTTCTGATAAAATTTGAAGTGGCCTGCCCTGTCAGTGCGGTCAGTTTCCGGTGAAGCTGTACACGGCTGATGCCTAAAAAAATGCAGAGATCCTTTATACGATAATTTTCATTATGGTAATTTTTTTCAAGGATACTCAACACCGTGTTCAAAAACTTAATGTTTTCAGCGCCGCCGCTTTCTTCCGGAATTGTTTCGTACAATTGCGCCTGGTATTTCAGCTTAAGTTTCTCGCGCTGAACATATAGCTGTTGAAGGCAAACCATCAGTTCCTTTTTATCAAAAGGCTTTGTGATATAAGCATCAGCACCACATTCCAGCCCTGTAATCCGTGAATCGGCATCAGCCCTGGCGGTAAGCAATAAAATTGGTATATGATTTGTGCGGGAATCATTCTTAAGCTCTTTACAGACCTGGTATCCGTCTTTACCGGGCATCATCACATCACTAAGAATAATATCAGGGATGTGAATTACAGCCTTTTCCACACCAGATATCCCGTCTTCAGCGGTAAGGACCTGATATTCGCCTTCCAGCAGCGCTTTCAGATATTCAGTCAGTTCTTCATTATCTTCAATAACCAGTATCCGCAGCATGCCGTGTCCATGGTCTGATATTCTGAACGGAGTAAAAACCTGTTTTTCTGATCGGGAAAAGTTCCCCCTTATCATGACTGTATTTTCAACCGGTGCATTCCGGGTTACCGGCAGTGTGATCACAAATTCGGAGCCCCTGCCGGGAGTGCTCTTCACGAGGATTGAACCATTCATCATTTTAAGGTACTCCTGTACCAGGGTAAGGCCTATACCTGTTCCTTCCCGGTAGGGAAACCCCTGATCCTCTCCCCGGTAAAAACGGATGAATATTTTGTCAAGCTGGTCTTCAGGAATGCCAATTCCGGTATCCCGAATGGTTATCTCAACAAGCCGGTCCGGTACGTTGCTTTTTTCCGGCAACCGGAGGGAAACACTTATGTCGCCGCCTTCGGGAGTGTATTTGATTGCATTCGAAAGCAGGTTCGAAACCGATTCTTCAAGTTTCTCCGGGTCAATATCCATCATCAGTTCAGTGAATTGCGGCTCGAAATGCAATTGAAGTTTCCGCTGATTTGAGTAATCAATGAACGAATCAACAATTAACCTCACAAATGCAACCAGGTCGCTCTGTACATAATGAACCGGAATTCCTTTCTCTTCCACCAGTGAAAGATTAAGCATCTGGTTCACCAGCGACAAAATCTTATCAGAATTGCGGGCGATGCCCTTTGCCCTTTCTGCTATTTCTCCTTCGTGTTCATCAATTATATCCTCTGCATTGCCTTTTATCAATGTCAAGGGCGTGCGGAGTTCGTGGGCGATGTTGGCAAACAGCTTTGACTTGAGAAGATCGAGCTCCTGCAACTGGTTTGCCCTGTCTTTAGCTGCATTTTTACCCCTCACAATTGTTGAATGAAGAGCAAGTGCAATTACTAGTCCGATCCATCCGTAGTTGATGGCAAAAAACAGGTTGTTCTTCCATCCGGACAGCTCTCCATCCGGTTGCAGCCAGGGGAAGGAGATCCCTGTTACAATTACTCCGGCTACATAAAGAACCCCGACAAAGATCAGGAGTCTGGTATCTTCCATCCATTGTGCGGTGAGCAGGAAGAAATAGGCTGCCATCAGCAGACCTGCCGAACTGGCAAAGCCCCCCAGGCTGATAATTATATAGAATATCAGGATGATGTAGGTGCTGAAAACAATATAGCTAAACCACTTAGACCATCTCCGGATAATGATGAGGAGTATTGTCTGAACCAGCGCAAAGCTCACCAGCATCAGAATATGCCATGCAAGGTTTTGTAGCTCCAGTATAAAAGCCAGGATTGCAACGGATGAGAAACAAATAATGGCAATGATGTTCGTGACCAGAAGGAATTTTTTTCGGAGAACCAGTTCTGGAGTGTCTTTATGATAAGAGATTAACCGCGTATACCAACCATCAATTGCTGAAAGTTGTAACATATCTGGCAGACTTATTAGATGGCCTCAGCACATTATCCGGACTAAGGTGCCGGACCGGATATATTTTTTAAGCCTAATATGCTGATATCAAATTTACGAAAATTGCAGTAATGCGTTGGAAGGTTTTTAAATGAATATCCAAAAGACATATGCCATTTATATCTTGCAATTAGACTGGCTCAGCAAAGTATGGATGATTTATTCGTAAACCAGATATCCTTCACATGTCCAGCAGTTTATCTTTTCTACCTCGTTAGCCTGGCCGATGGCATCAAATTCGCCTGAACTTCCCGTAAATTTTCCTGTACCGCTTCCGGGTATTATTTCAAATTGTCCTACCCAGCTCCGGTCGAGAAGAGAGATATCTGCCCACCAGGTCAATTCAAAACTATCCCCATTTGCAGCAACTAATTTCCCATCTCCCTCCTGCCTGAGGAAAGGTTTTCCGTCTATCAGTTTAAAAGCATTTTTGTCTTTGTTGACAATGTAATAACTTGTGCCCGAATCCCTTACTCTTCCAAGATGACTACCCGTACCGCCTATGTCCATCTTTGAACAGTATTTGAGAACGGTACCGTTCGGCAATACAAATTCTGCTTGTGGGATTGTCATGTCCGGAACCGCGCATAAATCAGCTTTGAACGGTATTGGCACGTTGGCCCTTTGATGAGCATCTTTCAGGTTAAAGCCATCAAGTCCTTCATCAAATACGTCGTCTTTTGCACATCCGGCAAAAAGGAACATCCCAATCGCAAGAAAACCAAATAGTGCTTTCATGATTACCTCCCTTTTAATGATTGATTAATAAAATGATTTGCAGTTACCAAAGTTAAATAGGGTCAGGAGACAGACAGATTTCTTATTGTTTCATTGTTAGCAGTATTGTTTCAGCAACAAGGGCGGCAGCAGATCCTTGTGATGACAATCACGTTTTCAGCTGCGGATCTGAAACCGGGTTAAGGAAATCGAATTATCCAATACAGCCCGTCATAACAATTGAAGCGGTTTGCAATAAAATATCAGGGGAAGAGAATTTGAAGAGATGATCACCCGTTGTGAATCAGAGGGCTTTGAAATCATTTAGAGACCAGGGGTTTGTTTGAGCAGGACAGTATTATTGTCGATCAGGAATATTTACACTTGTGCAGACTTCATTTCAACAACCCTTTACAATTTTTGCGCCGGCAAAATATCCACCAGAATAATCCTGATTCAGCATAATAATTGCTCAGATCATATATTCCGCTTTTAACTTTCCCTGTTTTCAACCTCTCAGACAATTTTTTAATATTCCTGAGCTGCCTCCTTGTCATGAACAGATTTACTGCCGAAAAAATCCAATAGAATCCTTTTGAGGCTAAATCGTCGTTGTACCATCCTTTTACCTTGCTCCATAGTCTGGAATCCGTCCCGATTTCCTGTATTCTGTATTCTATATACATCTCCTTCAGGTACCTGTTAACCGGCGGATTGATTGGCTTACAGAATTGGCCGGCAATAAATCTATTTTCTTCGAACATGAATATGTGGAACGCCAGAAGAAAATGTGTGTTATTAGTTAGTTGCGGAAGGTTTTCTATTATATATCCCGGTGATTTTATTCCCCTGTTATCCAGAAGGTCATAGCTGTAGGGTGCGATTCGAAGTTGTTTCAGCCAGACAAAAACATTTGAAGCACATGCCTGTATTTCAATATGTCTGAGTAATTCCCTGGATTTTGTTCCGTGTATGTCAGGGATTGAATCAATTAGAAAATCAGGGACTGGCAGATCTGGTCTCATCAATCAGGCTATTTTCCCTGTCTAAGTTATGAAGATTTTTATTCATTAAGATAATACATCAGTTCCATCATCCTGAAGGCAGGCTGGCCCCAGAGTTCCTTATAATTATGGAGCACCGGCATCTTCCAGTACGGAATGTCCAGATCATCCCTGGTAAGTATTCCCACAGGCAGACCGCCGACTATATCACCGGTAAATACAGCATACTGGGGGGAGAAATTATAACCCTCACCGTACATCAGGCTTTGGCTGAAAGGATTCTTACCCAGCATCCACTCCATCTGGGCAAGAGCTATTTCATGAAGCCCCGGATCTTTCAGGAGCCTGTTTGCAGACGCTATTCCGTTAGCCTGAGAAAGGATCACGGAACTGTTCCCCCTGAATGCCTGCCATACCGGGAACATCCTGAGATAGTGATTCTCATCAAGCCTTATCCCGTTGATTATCTGCCTGTCATCCTCAGTACCATTCAGCTTGTAGATATTTGCAGGTATCATATAATACGGTGCAGTAAGCTGTGCTATGGTTTTTATATATCCGGCGTATGATTCAACAGATCTGTACCATTCTTTATATTTTTCATGCTGCGGGAAAAGCCTGCACATCTCAACCAGTCCCAATACAGGCGAAGCAGCGTTGCAACTGTGATTATATCCGAAGTACCTGTCTTTCCCCCTCCCCGCGTAGAAGAAGCCGCTAAGTTCAATATCCCACTTCACAGGCTCTTTCTGCTGGAAGGTCATCAGTGAATCGGCGTATTCAACCAGAAGCTCTTTCATTTGCTCATTTTCAGCAACGCTGTAAAGCTTTGTCCCTGCAAGCAGCGCAATGGCCAGCCTTTCGGTATTCCAGCTCTGCTTATGGACCTTTAGCAGATCCCAGTACTCCTGAGCGTATTTCAGTGATTTCCCGGCAGCTTGCGGATCTTTCTCCTGCAATGCCACAAAGGCTTCAACGTCAGCGATTATGGAATAATAATTATCATTCGTGCTGATCCTCTCACCGGGCTGCATAAGTTTATCATCGTAGTTACCGATCACATTATCCGTATAACTGTCCATGGTTGTCCATCCTATTACACGAAGTCCGTCAAAACGGTTTTTATGAAGCCACTCAAGTCCCCATAATCCTTCTTCGATCAATCTGTCCGACAGTCTGCTGTTTTTCTTCTGATACTGTCGTCCCAGCCGGAAAAAGGCAGCTGTGGCACTGGCTGTCTGCCAGTACGACTGCGAGAGATCACCGGCATCATGCCATCCTCCGGCCATTATTAATGTGTCGCTCCTGTGAACGGTATACCAATCCTGATGGCATATCCCGTGTATCCCGGGTTGTTCATAACCACATCGCTGCAGGTAATACTGGTTGGTCAGTTTTTCCAGAACCGGGTACCAGACATCCTTATCAATTCTGAAAGGTTTCGATTCAGTATGTCCGTAAACTATCCTGTATTCCCCCGGGGTCTTCAATTCACTGAAATCGAAGACTGTATATGACCCCACACTGTTTTCCTGATTCAGTACATTTTTCTCAAGAACTGTCCTTCCCGTTGAGTTATTCACAATGCTGAATTTATCGCTGCTGCTCACTGATGTAAAAGCCGTTTTTCTGTCTGAGATGTTATAGCCTGAATGGGAGAATGATATTTCAGTATCTGTTCCCCAGCCTTCATAGTAATCAGCTTCAACTTTTTCGAGCCTCAGGTTGTCAACATAATAAACTATGGTATCAGTTGCGTCAGGCTCATTTCCCTGCAGTCCGTAACTCAGGGTTATTCCTTTTACTTCATCGTGCTGGAGATGGGGTATCTCCATCACCATAAGGTTCCACTGGTTATTTTTAAGCATTACAGTGTGCCATCCTTCCTTGCCGTATCTGTCAGGCACATTTTCGCCGTTCTGAAGAATAATCGTCAGGTAGAGTTTCCGGAACCCCCTGAATTCAGGAAATACATGAAAGGAAATCCGGTTGTATGCCGAGAAATCCTCATCTTTGAACACCCGCGTAAGATTCTGTCTTCCCCAGTATCGTCCTTCGGGACCCAGGTCACGGGGCTGCTTAGTGGGACATATAAATTTAATTGAAGAACTGCCTTCAAAGACCTGTTCTCCTGACAGGGAAATTTGGCCTGCATTTTCATGCCCTTCGTAGGAAAGGACCCATTTATCAAGCGATTCGGCACCATCAAGAAGAAGTGACTCCTGAACGGGCTTGTTATCCCATTTATACCGCATACTGTTGACGGTATCCATCGGCATGGCTTTGTGTTCATAAAGCCGGGAACCATATTTTGTCTCTTGCACTGACGTGTTTGTGCACGCTGTTAAGATAAGTGCAAGAAGCGGAAGACAAAAGGTTCTTTTCATTTTTTCCCGGCAATATAATAAATAACCAGCTCATCCTGAATCCGTATACCCATAAGATTTAGAGCATTATTATGACTCAGGATAAAAAGTGCCCGCAGGCCAGGAATGAGACAAAAAGAAGAAAACCTGATCGTGTTAACTGACTGATTGTGCATCAACAGAAATTCTGGCAGTACCTCCTGCGTATAACCTTGAAACAGGACATTTTTCCTTGGAAACGGCTGCCAGCTTCTTCAGTTTATCCTCATCCAGCCCGCTGCATTTTACTTTACAATCAAGAGTTATTTCAGTAATATTGGGACCGATGTCGTCCCTGTCCATTGTTACTTCGGCCCTGGTGTCGATGCTTTCAGGGGTCAGTCCTTCTTCTGTGATCAACAATGAAAGATACATGGAAAAGCATCCGGCTATGGCTGCTCCAACCAGTTCTTCAGGATTGGTACCGCGTCCGTTTTCAAAGCGGGAAGCAAAGGTGTAGGCTCCTTCATAACCTGTAAATTTCAAGGTGCCGCGGCCATCTTTGATCTTCCCGGTCCAGTGTGCATGTGCATTTGATTTCTTCATATCAGTTTTTTAAAGCATTAATGTGTAAGCTAAACAAATTCTTTTTAAAAAAGTTCCCATATTGATACTTTTTAAGTCCGGAGAGTACTCTTGGAAAGATGCTTTTTAAATTCCCATATTTGCAAACTAAAATTATGGCCAGATGTGCTTTGACTGCGTTATTTTTGATTTTAACGGAACCCTTTTCTGGGACACACCCCTTCATAACAGGGCATGGGACCTTTTCCTTGAGGGTCACCATATTACAATTTCGGATGAACAGAAGAACCGCGTTCTGCATGGAAAGCATAACCAGGAAATACTGAAAATGCTTTTTAATCACGATCTTTCCACAGGAGAAGCAGATAACTTCATAAATGAAAAAGAAAATATTTACCAGGAGCTGGTAAGGGAAACCGGACTGAAGCTTGCTCCGGGTGTTGAGGATTTCCTGGATTTTCTTCACGGAAACAGAACCAGGTTCACCATTGCCACAGCATCGGGCATCGAGAATGTAAATTTCTATTTCGAATACCTTGGTCTTTCCCGCTGGTTCGACATCTCCTTAGTTGTATTTAATAATGGATTGATAAAGAGCAAACCCGATCCGGAGATCTTTCTTGCTGCAATGCAGATACTTGGAGCTGATCCGGGCAAAACAGTAATTTTTGAAGATTCTGAAACCGGTATCAAAGCTGCCCGGGCTGCATCACCGGGAAAGGTGATTCGTGTCAGTTCAACAGGCGCAGATGACCGTGCTGCCGGCCTGGAAACGATATCACATTTCGGCCAGGTGCCACGGGAGATCTTTTGCAGAAACATTGATGGTTTCCAGGCAGTAAGTAACCGGGAATAAAAAGCTTTTTTTGCAAATATTGTTTATCAGCTTAACGTCGCAATCTTTCTTCGATATCCGGTTTTATTTTTCTGAGCGCTTCATCTGTGTTTACATACTTCGTTAATTCTCTCAGAGAAACAACCTTGTAATTGTTCATGTGAAGAAACTCAAGGTATTCGCGAAATAATTCCGGAGGAGTGGTTACCCAGGGATGCTCGATATCGGGAACTCCATGAATGGTAAGAACAACAATTTTCCCGTTTTTTGCTTTCGTAAAAGCATTCATGATCTGTTCCCTGTTCTTTGAGGTCATTGCCCAGCTCGGGACCAGAAGAGGATGATCAGCCAGAGGATCATAAGGCCGGTCTTCCCCGGCCCGGGCGAATATGAAACCTCTCTTCCCCAGATAATCAACGATAGTTGAATCAAGTCCGTAACCGGGATAAGCAAAAGTCAGAGGTTTGGATATTCCCATGGAGTCACATTTATCGTCTATATACTTTAGCTGGTATTCAACTTTATCAAGGGATAATGCCGGCAGATTGGGGTGATTTTTCGTGTGATTGGCTATCTCAAAGCCCATAAGATCAAGCTCTTTTATCTGCCTCCAGTTCATATACTTTGACGTATCACTGAAATTCGGAGGAAATTCACAGACAAAAAAAGTAGCTCCAAATCCGTATTCCTTAAGTAACGGTGCCACAAATGAATACTGACTGGCTGTGGCATCATCAAAGGTAAAAACTACCAGTTTGTCGGGTATTTCTTTCCTGATGATCTGAGTAT
>CAYSBL010000072.1:0-10478 GCA_964429295.1 uncultured Rikenellaceae bacterium | reverse complement strand
GTTACCTGCGACTCGACAGGAAGAACATTCTATTTCTCGGGCGACTTCGCCAATAATGATGTCATGTATTGCCTTTCGAGACTAAAGGGATTCAAAGGAATAAAGGGGATCAACTACTCTGAAAAGCCCGGCGATCCCCGCAGATTCTTCTGGCTTTACTACAAGCCACTCGTAAAGACTATTTTCAACGATTACTATAGCTCAATTGCAGGCGGATAGGGACATAAGGCATAAGGCGTGAGGCGTGAGGCGTGAGGCGTGAGGCGTGAGGCGTGAGGCGTGAGGCGTGAGGTTTCTGCCTGCCAACTGCCGTCTGGGAATGAGGCGTTAGTCATTTGCCCTTTTCCCGGTTACCGAACTGCAGTTTCATCGATATTCCGGCGTATCTTATCTTAAGGTCAAGACTTGTAAGATCATCAACCGGCAGCTGAACAAACGGTTCAACCAGCATAGTCCCTGTTTTGCTGTAAGGGAAGGATAAGCCGGCAGAAAGGTTTGCCAGGCCAAAAATGTCGGCACGGCTGAATGAGTCATATTCTCTTTCAACTTCAACCGTTGAAAACATTGTTGCGGTAGAATACTGGCCGGTTGCAGAATTTAAATCCATCTTTGTGTATTTATTCACAACATCCGCTTTCAATTGCTGGCTGATATAAAACAATGATGAGGTTCCGGCAGAAACAAAAAAGCCGGAACGTTTCTTTTCAACCAGGGTAAAAACAAGATTAAGAGGCAGTTCAACGGCCACCATGCTCAAGCGCCCTTCGTATGAGTACGGGACTCCGTCGGTCCCGTCGTAAAGCGGAATGTTATATGATATTCCTTCGGGATGGCCGCTGTTCTCCAGCCCGAATGACTGCATGGCAAGGGCCAGGCCGGGTCGGACCGAAAGCCTCTTTGTGATCTTCTGGCTGAGATAAAATCCCATTGACAATCCGGAAACCGGTGACGATTCTTCTCCGGCCCGGGCCATTGATCCCGACAAGCCTGCCAGTAATTTCCTTCCTCCCGAACTCTTTTCAGTATCCGGCGATCCCTCCTTAGCTTCAGATCCTTCAGAAAGAGGTAACAATAATATGCTGTGTTCATGTCTTATTTCATCAGACTCTGAATTTGTGTATAATTCACTGAATGCAATTGCTGGAGACTCAACCGGCAGGATATCCGGGTTAAAAGACCTGTTTTCTTCTGTTTGGTTAATCTTTTCTACGGTTTTACTGTCCTTGTCCGGTTTACGAAATGTTTCACCAAAAACTGCAGGCTTATAGTCAGGCGATGTCTCTCCAGTCCGGCCTGTCATGCCGGAAATTTCTTCACTACTTTCATGAACCGGAGTAACTGCAGGAGGAGTTGAACCCTGAACAACCGGTTCTTCATTCCTGCCGGCTGCAGTATCAGCATCTGAAATAGCCTCGTGCATTGGCTGGCGTACCGACAAATGGTATGCAATTGCTGCACCGAGACCGATCAGAAGTAAAAATGAAGCTGCCCTTGCCCACAGAGGGAGAATTACAGTCCGTCTGCGCCTGCCTTTCTGCAGGGCCACGAACGAATCCCATCCCTCCCCGGCAAGGTGATCAGAATTGTAATTGCTGAATGCCTTCCTTATATTTTCCCTGAGTCTGTCGTCAAACTTATTCATGGCTCCGTTTTTCAGGGTTAAAATTTCTTTTATACAGCTCCCTGAGCATCTTTTTTGCCCTGGAAAGGATCGTTCTTGAGGCCGATGCGCTTATTTCAAGCAACTGAGCTATCTCATCATGCGAATAACCTTCTATCTCGTACAGGTTGAAGATCATCCTGTAGTTCTCAGGCAGGCAGCTGAAAAGCGACAGGATGTCCTTTACCGAAAGCTCGGAATGAACGGGCGGATCTTCAACTTCTTCGGCAGGTTCCTGATCATTCAGGAGGAGTTGAACTGACTGCCTTCTTGAGTTTCTCCGGTAGTTATCCACCGCAGAATTGATCAGGATCCTTCCATACCAGGCCCTGAAAGGCTTCGATCCGTCAAATTCCGATATATTTCCAAGTACCTTCATAAAGCTGTCGTTAACTATCTCCATTGCTTCGTCCTGGTCTTTGGTATATCTGATGCATATTGACATGGCAAAGGAGAAAAAGCGCTTGTAGAGAAGCTCCCGGGCGCGGGGCTCCCCATCCGATGACCGCCTGACAAGATCCATGTCTGACAATGCCTGAACATCTTCTTTTCTCCTTCCCATATCCATCATCCGGATTAAGCCTCATCAAAATAACTTAATTCGTATGATTTTCTGACTGATTTATTCATAATTCTGCTTTACCGGAATACAAAACCAAACTGCACCTCAATCCGGTTGAAGCGGGTAATAATTTCATTCATAACCTGTGCGGAGGGGTTCTGATCGTATTTGTAAGTGATCTTCTGGTAACGGTAACCCACTCCGATATTCACCGCATTATGCCTCCATGAGGCAAGTTCGATGCCTGTTCCTGCATTGAACATGATCCCTCCCCTGGCTTTCGGAAGTCCATAGTAATAATATTGCCCGTCGTCCATATCCCCAAATGCGAATGACCAGCCGCTCTTTAGCCAGACAAAAGGCGATATACGCGTTTTCAGCGGATGATATCTCAGATCGGCGTATAATGGCATAACAGCAACATCGAGTTCCTCGAATCCCGTTCCGATTCCTATACTCAATCCATTTCTGAAGCTATAGCCGTTTGAAAAGTGGAAGCTCATACTGCCGATGTTCTCCTCATCTTTTTTGCCGGCAAGCGCCGACGCTGAAAGCCTTATAGAATAGCCATGCCTGTCAATAACCGGTTTTTCAGTTGCCAGTTCAGGCGAGCTCAGTGAGATATCTGATTTTTTCAGGGTTATCACCTGGGGAGAAGTAATCCTCATCTTGAGGGAATCCGGATTTGCACCCAGTATGGTACCGGTCAGACGCGAACCGCCATTCAGTACCACCGTCTGTTTATTGCCTTTCTGAGCAGATAATGAGACAGTTAAAGCAATGGTTAAAATAACCGCTGTAATTCTTTCAGGATACATCTGTTATTTCTCTTCGCCAGTTATTTGAATCTGACTGAGCTCCACGATGTTCTGAGGATCGGAATAATCATACTGGTATATTCCATCCTCTCCCACAAGCATGAGCATACCATCCATTGGTATGACATCATAGGTGAAGAAACCGGGATAATGAGCAATTTTCCTGTTTATAATTTCAAGCGGATCCGATTTGTCATATATCTTCAATCCGGCCGTCCCGTCACAGATGAAAAGCAGATCGCCGTCGATGCCGAGCCCGTGCGGGTTGTACATGGGATAGGATTTCACCAGATAAGGTTCAGTAATTGAAGAAATATCAATAACCTCCAGCAGGTTCTGACCATTGGCGCACCTGGTACCTGTACGAAGGGTCACATATGCATAGTTTTCATCTGCGACCACAGGATCGCAGGCGGTAATATGGTCGTAATGTGAAATCAGCCGGGGCTTGGTTGCCTCTGAAACCTCATAGATGAGCATGCCGGTGGTTGTTCCGACAAAAAGCTTCTCTCCAAGCAGGAAAAGGGTTTCCATGTTGCGTGAAACATCAGTGCTGTCAACGATATTCATGCTTTCTGCTTCCGCCACATCAACCGTCTTCATCATCCAGGGATGGGCAATAAGGTACAGATAATGATCATTAAGCATAAATCTCGCCATCGAGCCTGCTGTTCCCGCTCCGGCTGACCAGTTTCCGCCACCGTCAGCGGCTGCAGTAAACATCATTTCTCCCCTGAATATATATTTATTCCAGGTGCTTCCTGGCTCGCGTTCCTCGGTGATCGTCCTTACTTCCCAGTCGATTATCACACCCTCTGACTTGTCGACCATGGCATAAGGATACCATACGTCTCCTTCAGGAACGACTTCAGGAAAAATGTTCTCGATCCTGCCGATTTCGACGGGGTTTTCAATATCGCTTATATCAATTGCTACCAGATCGATATAGCTGTCGGCATAAAGAACATTCCCCCTGATAGCCATATCCACATTTCCAATTATTTCGTAAAATGCCTTTTTTACGGGATTGGCAGGATCAGAATTGTCGATGACA
Source organism: uncultured Rikenellaceae bacterium (assembly GCA_964429295.1). Taxonomy (GTDB): domain Bacteria; phylum Bacteroidota; class Bacteroidia; order Bacteroidales; family VadinHA17; genus LD21. The sequence continues at coordinate 6,384 of CAYSBL010000072.1, read as the reverse complement.
TGGATCCCTTTTCCCACCTCGTTGACAAATAGATAATTATCCTTGAAATAGATCTTTCCCGGCTGGGAAATCTCAACCGGATCACTCTTTGCGAAACTTGTGCGGAATTCATTGAACGACAGGTATACAGGCACATTGGCCTCGTATGTGATCCGTTCCACGGTTTTGTCCGAGCATGACGACAGAAATGCTGTCAGGATCAGAACCGTAAGTGATAATCTTACTGATGTTTTCATGGTTGGTTTATGGATTTGAGTGGTTTGCAGATTTTTAAGTATTTAATTGTCAAACAGGTTTTGAAGTTGTACTTTGGATAAGGATATGATCCCATCTCCTTTTCTTTCAGCCTTTATGAAATATCCCGCTGAAGTATACAGGAAATTGTCGTTAATGTTTATCTCCCCGGATTCCGATATTTCCCCGTTCCCGGAAATGCTTATCAGAAAAGCTTTCCTTTCAGTGTCATTTGGAAAACCAACATTTTTCATTATCACAAACTCATCATCGGAGGCGAAAATGATGTTTTCAAACCATTCATCCGATCCATCAACGTATTTCCTTGTCCAGAGGGTATCTCCCGAAGATTCAGTACGGATAATGAAACAATTCATATCCCAGGGTTCATTTAAACTTCTGGTTCTACCGGTTATGATAAATCCATTGTCGGACAATTGATGCAAATCGTAACCAAGATCATTGAATGGATATGTATTAAAGTTGCTCTTTTCCCACTGTAAAATACCGTTGTCATCAAGTTTTTGAAGCAAAACCTGCTGGCTGTTTAATGTGCCGGTAACTGCAAATCCATTATCATCAGTCTGAATGGCATTTGCTCCGGAGAATACATAATTATGGTCATCATTTTCCCATGCGATTGAAAAATCTGAATTCAGCCTGATCAGGCTGCTGCCAAACATCAGGTATCTTTCGTTATTGATCGCTAAAGCGTTGATAAGCATGTACTGATCCAGTTCTTTCCTGAAAAGTTCCTTTCCCGATCTGTCGAGCATAACGATCAGGGCTGAATGGAGCATTAAATCGGTACCTTCCACGATTGAACAGAACAAGATTATATTGCCAGTTGCCTTTTCAACTGCATTTACTATATCAACTGTATAAAAAGCACCTCCCCAGCCGCCTTCTGAGAATATGTCCCCCCATTCAAAATCATCTTTGCTCCAGACAGTGTTGAAGTTCACATCCAGTTTCGAGATTTTTATTTTTGAATCATATATTCCTGATACTAAAAAACCATCTGATATCTCCCTGATATTAAAGAGAGTATTCAGACGGATTTCCGCGACAGCATCTCTGTTTTCGGTAATAGGAAGATCTTCTTTGCTGCAGCCTGAGGAGAAAATTACTCCGGCAAAACAGACCAGAAGGAAGAAAAGTATGCTGCGCCATGTGCACTGTGCTCTTCGCCCTGCGCCCTGAGCCTTGCGCCCTGAGCCCTGAGCCCTGTGCCCTTCGCCCTCCACCTTCGCTAAAGCTACGGTGGACACGGTGCGCCCTGTGCACTTCGCCCTGTGCTCTTCGCCCTGTGACCTTTTCATAGTCTATTCCTCTTCCTCTTTCGGATTAATAACCTGCCCTATGAAAAGCAGGGTGTTTGTCGTCCGTTCGCGTATGGCAAATATGAATGACTTGTCAATGATGAACTGATATGGCTGGGGATCGCCTGCACTTGTAGTGCCTACTCCTATTGTTGTTACTGCCGCCGCTTCCGTTCCCTCTTCATCGACCTCTACGAAAGTGTTCTGTTTCACGAAACTGACGAATATCTGCATGTCGGAGATTCCTGAAAGATCTGCCCCAAACTCGCTGAAAGCATCAACCATACCCATACTTTTCAGCTGGTCATTAAGTAATTTCTCGTAGGAAAACTTGAACTTAGGCATAAATACAATTGTATTGCCGAACTCAGGACTTGCGTCAAGGTCGGAGGTAAGCTGATTCCAAGCCTGGTATGTAAATGAAGGATAAATGGAACTGAGGGTTTCATCCGGTACTATCACCACCATTGTGAAGTTGGTCTGGCCGTAGGGCATTTCAATTGCCCTGAAGCCATTGCCGTAAGCAACCTTTGAACCCACCTCACCTATCATTGTTGTGACATCAATCGTGCTGCCGCCGTCGGGATGAAAAGGCAGCTCATCTGTCATGGATTTGTCAAACTGGTAGCTCCAGTCGCCGTTGAAATACAGGGCATTCATGATAAACATTACCATATCTCCTGATATCTCACTTAAAACTTCAGGTATTTTTCCATTGGTATTGTCGCTGGCCCACTTATTAATCCTGGTGAGGGCTGAAGGGGCAGCAAAATCAAGTCCCTCGACAGTTGCTTTGTAATCATCGCTCATTGTGGAAAGGAACGGAGGTTTTACATTGAATCCGTTCCGATAGAAGATAGCGTTTGCGAGAGCGAGCTGTACCTTCGGATCGATAACCAGCAACTGACCGACAAGGCTCTTATAAGCTTCGTTGATTTCCGAGATAGTCATCTCTGCCGGATATTTGAGTGTTTCCTGCAACTGGGAATAGGTATCACCGCCGCAGCCGTTGAGAAGCATTGTAAGGGCCGTGCTTGCGCTGAGGGGTGAAAGCATAAGGTTTTTGTTTTCATCAGCGGTGACTTTCGCGAAAAGCTCAATGCCGAACTCATTGCTGCTCTGAATGGCAACGGGAGCTGCAGCAGAGAGCGTAATGTCTTTTGGTGTCAGGTCAGGTTCTTCATTGTTTTCCTTTGAACAGGAGAGGGCAAGGATTAGAATTGCCAGTCCGGGCAGAATGAATGTAAAATATTTTTTCATGTCGTTATTTGTTAATAAATGCTGGATTCAGGTTATTCTTACATTACATATACGAATCATAATTGCGAAATGCGACAGGGATGGTGAATTATTTTTTGGGTCAATTATGATGAAATACGCAAGACGCAAGACGCAAGACGAATGACGCAGGGTTTAATACATAAGCAAAGAGCGAAACATTATTCCGAAATATTTCGGAACAATTTATGCGAAAAATTTCGTAACCAGATTTCTCGGATTAGCTGCACAAGACGGGGCGCTGCCCCGCCCTAAATGATTGCGCCCCTACGGGGCTGTTGGCGACAGGAAATGCTTTGCGAAATTTTACGAGCAACCAGCAACGAGAGCAACCAGCAACCAAACCCAGCAACATTGTCTTAATTACGTTATAATAGTATATTTTTACAGCAGCCAAATTATACAGACATGAACATATCTCTGATCCAGTTCGACATCCTGTGGGAAGACAAGCAGGGCAATTTTGCGAGACTTTCCGAACTGCTGGGTGAAGTACCCGACGGGACTGACCTCGTGATACTTCCCGAGATGTTCAGCACCGGTTTTTCGCCTGCAGCAAATGTCTTTGCCGAAGAGCCGCGTTCAATAACCTTTGAATGGATGCAAAAGACATCGCAGGAGAATGGCTTCGCTATCGCGGGAAGCTATATGGTTGCCGAAGGAGGAAAACTTTTCAACAGATGGGTTTTCGTTTCGCCTGAAGGTGCAGTCTTCAGTTATGACAAAAGGCATCTGTTCACTCAGGCAGGGGTGGAGGTGAATTACTCTCAGGGAAGCGAAAGGGTGGTCTTTGAGTACAGGGGTGTAAGGATATGTCCAAATATTTGCTACGACCTGCGCTTCCCTGTCTGGAGCAGAAACAGGAACGATTATGACCTTCTGATCAACTCGGCAAACTGGCCCGAAGCCCGGAGGGATGTCTGGCTTACCCTGCTTAAGGCAAGAGCTATTGAAAATCAATGCTTTGTGGCGGGGGTCAATCGTGTTGGTGTTGACGGACTGGATATAAAATACTCCGGCGACTCGATGCTTATCGGTCCGAAAGGTGATATAATGGCTTCCGGGGAGTTACACCGTGAAAGTATTTTATCATGCGAAATCAGTATTGACGAACTGATTGAATTCCGCAGCAGATTCCCTGCAGCCGGCGATTCAGATGATTTTACCATACACCTGTAGGTATTAGGTGATCGGTAATCGGTATTCGGTAATCGGTATTCGGTATTCCCTGCCTGACTGACTGCATCAGCAGGCAGGCAGGGGTAATCGGTAAAACCTTGAACCTCGAACAACTGAAACCCTGAAACCCTGAAACCATTCAACTGGTTTGCTTCCTAAGCGCTTCGTACAGCAGGACTACCGGCGGTTTGGCAGTTCTTCCGGTTCCGTCCTTTATGTGATGCCTGCAGCTTGTTCCGGGCGCTGCGATCTGCACTTCGCTTCCGCTGTTCCTGATCTCGGGGAAAAGTACAAGTTCTCCGATCTTGTTCGACAGTTCGAAATGTTCCTTCTCATATCCGAATGAGCCGGCCATACCGCAGCATCCTGAAGGGATCTCCGTAACCTTGTAATTTACAGGTATGGAGAGTATTTCAATTGAGCAAGCAGACGATGAAACGGCTTTCTGCTGGCAGTGTGCATGCAGAAGTATATCAAGGCTTTTGTCGGTAAATGACTCTCTTTTTATCCTGCCTGCCCTGAATTCCCTTGAGATGAATTCATCAATGAGAAAACTGTTTTTCGCAATTCTCATGGCTTTTTCCTTCAGACCGTCACCGGCAAGATCGGGGTATTCATCGCGGAAACCCAGTATCGCAGATGGTTCTATTCCCACAAGAGGAGTTTCTTCGTTGATAATATCGGCAAAAGCTGTGATATTAATTACAGCAATCTTCTTAGCTTTCCTGAGCAATCCCTTCGAGATGAAGGTTCTTGCACTCAGGTCGTGACTCACTGCGGTCACCCTGTAGTTGAGCGCTGTCAGAAGCCTTACCGCTGCAATTCCTGCCTCAGTGTCATTGTAATCGGTGAATTCATCGACGAACAGGCATACTGTTCCGGAGGGATCGGAGGGATTAAGCGCTTCCAGATTCTTCTTCAGCCATTTCCTCATGGTTGTCCTGTACAAAAGCGGGATGGACCTTTCCCTGGCAAATCCTATTGTCCTTTTGAGAAGGTCCGAAAACAACTTGTTTTTTAGGAAGAAGTTGTAAACAGCCGGGACCAGCGATCCAATGCGGTTAAATGTTGTGATGTAGGCAATCAGCATCGTCCGGAGAGGAACTCCGTGTTTGTCGTACCAATGCTGAAGGAATTCCGATTTCATTTTTGCTATGTCCACTCCCGAAGGACATTCGGCCTTGCATCCCTTGCAGCCGACACAAAGATCGAGGATGTCATATATCTCTTTCTGATCCCATGGGTCTCCGTTCTTTACGCTGAGGAATTCCCTCAATATGTTTGCCCTGGCCCTGGTGCACTTGTCTTCATCCATTGTTGCCATGAAAGTCGGGCACATGGTTCCCCCGATCTTCAGCGACTTGCGGCAATCGCCGGTTCCGTTGCACTTTTCGGCTGCCCTGATGATGCCTTCTGTTGATGAAAAATCATAGATCGTTTCAAGGTCGGGGGTTACAGTGCCTGGTTCATATCTGAGGAAGGTGTTCATCAGGGGAGTGTCGACTATTTTGCCCGGATTAAGTATATTTTCCGGATCCCAGGCAGCTTTTAGTTCCTTGAGAAGTTTGTAATTCTCTTCACCGAGTATCAGGGGAATGAATTCGCCCCGCAGCCTTCCGTCGCCATGCTCTCCGCTGAGGGAACCGCGGTATTTCTTCACCAGCCGGGCGGTTTCGAGACCGATGGTCCTGAAAAGCTCCACATCGCCCGGATCCTTAAGGTTAAGGACAGGCCGTATGTGGAGTTCTCCTGTTCCGATGTGGGCATGATACACTGAATCTTTTCCGTGGGCGGCCAGGAGTTTTGCAAAATCATCCATGTAGGCAGGCAGATCCTCCACTCTTACCGATGTATCTTCGACCAGGGAGACTGTCCTGCCGTCACCCTTCATGTTTCCCAGAACGCCAAGACCTGCCTTGCGTAATTCCCAGGCCTTTGCCATGTCCTTTCCCCTCAGTACCGGGTAGGCATAACCGTATCCTTCGGCTTTCAGGGCATCAATCAGGCCTGAAGTGACCGATTCTGTTTCTTCTTCCGTATTCCTTGCAAATTCAACCATCATGATTGCACCAGGGTCACCTTCGATGAAGAAGCGGTTGTTCCGCTGGCTGAGGTTTTCCTTGGTAAGCTCCAGTATCCTGTCGTCAGTCAGTTCAACCGCTGTGGGTTTGAATTTAAGAGCAACCAGGTTCGCACGGAATGCTTCGTCGCGGTGCCTGTGATGTACGCATACGAGAGTTTTGAATGCAGGCGGAAGGGGAACTGCATTGAGTTTGATCTCTGTCGTTACCGCCAGGGTGCCTTCCGATCCGGCAAGCAATTTGCAGAAATTGAATTTCTTATCAGAATTGCTGTCAAAAATATCAGAATC
>CAYSBL010000071.1:8164-10539 GCA_964429295.1 uncultured Rikenellaceae bacterium | reverse complement strand
GTCTCGCAAGGGGCTTTATGGACGGTTTCATAAAGGAACTGGCATCACTGCTGGCACTTGTACTGGGAATATGGGGAGCCATCAAGTTCTCTTCATTCACCGCAGAAAAGCTTTATGACTACTTTGACATGACCGGCCAGTATGTAGGCATCATAGCATTCCTGATAACTTTTGTTATAATAGTGATCATCGTTCATTTTGTCGGAATAATCGTCGACAAGTTTATCGAGAAGATCTCCCTTGGAGTGCTGAACTCTTTGCTGGGACTTATCTTTGGCGTCTTCAAAACAGCCCTGATCCTGAGCGTGATATTCACGGTAATGAATGCAATAGATGCAAAACACAGGTTTCTGCCCAGAAAAACTATCGAGGCTTCCAGGCTGTACAGCCCCATCGCAGATATTGCACCGGCTTTGTTTCCAATAATCGGAGAAGGCAGTTTCGACAAGAGCTTCGACAGGCTGAAGAAGAAGCCGGAGACCAAAAAGGATCCTGCTGAGACATCGATTTGACCACCTTTGCTATATTTGCAGTCCGGATTAAAGAACAAATTATGAACTTTGTTGAAGAACTGAAATGGAGGGGCATGATCCATGATATCATGCCGGGTACGGAGGAATTGCTGGAGAAGGAGGTCACCTTAGGATATATCGGATTTGATCCGACTGCCGACTCCCTCCATATAGGCCATATGGTACAGGTTATGCTGCTTGTTCACTTCCAGCGGTCGGGACATGTTCCCATAGCGCTTGTGGGAGGCGCTACAGGAATGATAGGTGATCCGTCGGGCAAGTCGGAAGAAAGGAATTTCCTCGACGAGGAAACCCTGCGAAAAAATCAGGAATGCATCAGAAAACAGCTGGCACGGTTTCTTGATTTTTCCCCTGAAAGGAAGAACAAGGCCATTATGGTTAACAATTACGACTGGATGAAGGAATACTCTTTCCTTGGATTCATAAGGGAGATAGGGAAGCACATCACGGTGAATTACATGATGGCGAAGGATTCAGTGAAGAAAAGACTGGGAGCCGACGCCAAGGAAGGGATGTCGTTCACCGAGTTCTCGTACCAGCTTGTCCAGGGAACCGATTTCCTTCATCTTTACAATGAGCTTGGCTGCAGGCTCCAGATGGGCGGATCGGACCAGTGGGGAAACATAGTAACCGGCACCGAACTGATAAGGAGAAAAACCGGGGGAGAGGCCTTTGCAATGACATGTCCTCTCATAACCAAGTCGGACGGAACCAAATTCGGAAAGACCGAATCGGGAAATGTCTGGCTCGACCCGGAGAAGACCTCGCCCTACCATTTTTACCAGTTCTGGCTAAATGTTTCGGATGAAGATGCAGCAAGGTATATAAAGATATTCACCCTACTCGACAGGACTGTTATTGAGGAGCTTACAGAGAGTCACCGACAGGCGCCGCATGAAAGGACACTTCAGAAACGGCTTGCCGAGGAGATGACCGTGATGGTCCATTCGCGCGAGGAATATGAAGCAGCCGTTGAGGCTTCCCAGATCCTTTTCGGGAAAGGGACCACCGAATCGCTCAGAAGGATGAATGAAAACACTTTCCTCTCGGTCTTTGAAGGAGTTCCCGTGTTTGACATAAGTCTCGACGTAATCCGCAAGGGTGTGAGCGCTGCTGACTTATGCGCCGAACACTCCGCGGTGTTTGCATCCAAAGGTGAATTGAGAAGGCTTGTCCAGGGAGGAGGGATGAGCATCAACAAGGTCAGGATTGACAATCCTGACATGGTCATCGGGGCCGATATGCTTCTCAACAATAAATACCTGCTTGTCCAGAAGGGCAAGAAGAATTACTACCTGCTGAGGGTAAGCTGACTAAACCTCCCTTCAGGGGGGCAGGGGAGTTCGTGAGGCACTGAGGCTACCTGATAAGATCAGCAGCAATAATTGAAACATCATCAAACAGGTCGGGGTTATTGTCGGGGATCCCCAGCTTTTTCAGCATCTTCCTGAGGTTTTCCTCAACAGGTTTCCTGTTTTTAATTTGCTTCACTATTTCGGAAGTGAGTATTTCCCTGCCATCCCCACCCTTCAAATCTGAAAGGCCGTCGGTGTAACAGACTATCTTTGAGGTTTCAGCAATGTAAAGAACCTCAGGTTCTACAGGCGGTATCTCATCTATCATGCCAATGCCGACGCACTGGGAATGGAGATGAATAACCTGTCGTGTTTCATTGTTGAAAAGCACAGGAGGATTATGGCCGGCGTTGAGGTATTCCAGCATTCCTGAAGTGTGGTCGTAGCGGGCGACGAAAAAAGTGATGAATTTATCTCCTTTGGCATTGGCCCAGATAAGATTATTGAGCTTCCGGATAAGTGTTTCAAGTTCAATATCGCAGGTGAA
>CAYSBL010000071.1:0-8064 GCA_964429295.1 uncultured Rikenellaceae bacterium | reverse complement strand
GCATCCAGCTTGAATCTGGATATTTGTAATCTGTCGACCGATGACTTTTTCCCGCTCATGGATCTATAATTTGGCCCTTTCTATGTAGGTCCTGCTCGAGGTATCTATCTTGATCTTATCGCCGTTATTGATAAAGAGAGGCACCATGATTGTGCTTCCTGTTTCGATGGTCGCCTGTTTGAAGGTGTTCGTTGCGGTATCACCCCTGAGTCCGGGTTCGGTATAAGTCACTTCCACGACCACGAACTGCGGGACATCAACTGAAAGAACAGTATCGGTATCGGCATGGTAGACAACTTCAACATTCTCGCCTTCCTTAAGAAATTCATGACCGTCAATCAGTTCCTCGGGAACGTGAATCTGCTCGAAAGTCTCGAGATGCATGAAATAGTATCCGATCTCGTCACTATAAAGATATTGGTAGGGACGTCTTTCAACTCTTGCCACATTGACCCTGGTGCCCGATGAAAATGTGTTATCAATCACTCTTCCTGTCTTAATGTTCCTGAGTTTGGTTCTAACGAAAGCCGGTCCTTTCCCGGGCTTCACATGCTGGAACTGCACAATGGTGTGAAGTTCCCCGTTATACTCAATTACCAGTCCGTTTCTGAAATCTGCAGTAGTAGCCATATAAAATCAATATTTCTGTTATTGGTTATTATCCTTTCCCCTTATTTCCAGCGGATATTTCAATCCTTCATAATTTACTATCTCAGCTACAAAAGCACCGACAAAGATGTTAAACCTGATTCTCACGGGCAGGTGGTTCCTGTCGGCCGTGAACCAGAATGTAACATCATCCTGTGTTTTAAAGAGCCTTCCGACCTCGGTCACCGGGTTGAACTTCAAACATTTGATCCTGCCGATCTTAGTCTTGATCTCTTCGGTTCCCATGTATCTCATTATAACAGGGAAGTACTCGTCAGTGAACCATGTATTTATGGTGATAACCTCTCCCTTTTTCATTTTTTCGTGGTTGGGGAGATAATTATCGCGCATGTAGTAGAAACAGGAAAGGATGTCGTGTATCCCCTTTTCAGTCACATGCACACCTGTGAGGTCGCTTGTCAGCACCGACGAATCTGGTCTGCTGTAATGGTCAAAGATCACCTCGTTATATCTGGTATAACGGCCTTCCCTTATGTTTCTTATTGAGAACACCGGCAATCCGGTAGCCGGTTCCATAAAGCTTTCATAAATGTCCTTTACCCTGAATATTGCATCAGCCATCCCTGTTGTCCGACCCAACAGAGTGGAATGCCATACTTCTCGGCCCCTGAAGGTATCAGCCCGGAGCTCGAGTGAAACGACACCTCCCTGGATGATCCCGTAATGTATTTCAAAATTCACCTTTTCACCCGGCAGGTAATTCTTGTCCTGTCCGGAAGAAAGCACCGGTACCAGGAATGCCAGCAAAAGAGCTTTAATATGCCTCATACTGCTTTTTTAAGTGTACTTTGACTTTGACAATCAAATTACCTGCCAAGTATATTTTTTTTAGGACGCGAAGTTATGAAATCTTTGAGATAAAATGGCTCAAAATAGGCAATATCTTCAAAAGTCTGTTGTCTAAGTGATTTAAATGCAGGCAGGTACATATAAGATGCCGAGATCCTGAACTCATCGGCGAAGGCAATATTCCCGCGTCTGATAATTTCACGGCATTTTCCTGCTCCGTCACCGAAGAAGATAAGCTTTCTGTCCGGGGGTATGTCTGAGAAGGAATTTTCATCAATAATTTCAGCAGAGGTTTCTTTTAAAGTTCTGCCTTCTGCATCCAGTATGGAATAATATACTTCCATCCGGCGTGCATCGAGCATGGGAATGAAAAGTGAACCGGCATCGAGTCCGTATTTTCTCTTCATATTGCCGTCGATGCCGTAGAACATCGAAAGGGTGGTTTCGACTCCTATAAGCGGAAGTGAAGCTGCATAGGCTATCCCTTTTGCGGTAGAAACGCCTATCCGGAGTCCTGTATATGAACCGGGGCCCTTGCTGACAGCCACTGCTTCAAGGTCGTTTGCCTTTAGTCCTGCTCTCTCAAGAAGTTCTCCGATGAAAACAGTAAGAAGGGAGGCATGGGATTTTTCCCCGGAGCTCTCTCTCAGATCCACCGGACCGCTGCTGTCGCACAGCGCTGCAGAGCATACGGGAGTTGAAGTCTCAAGACATAATATCATATTCCGGGTTTAGTCCTACATCAGCAGGTTTATTCAAGGGAGAAAAGGTCTTCTTTCTTCACTATTTCGACCAGTGTGCTGTCGGACAGCTTCTTGCTTATGGCAGAGAATGGAGCGGATATAACGCGGTCTCCCTCAGCCACACCTGATATGATTTCTATGTAACTGTTGTCCTGAATACCTGTGCGCACATCCTTTGCAAGGGCCCGTTCGCCATCGGTAATGAAAACCAGGGTTCTTATTTCTTCATCTGACAGATTCTGAACGACCATGGTTGTATCGGTCCTGGTGGTTACCGATTGTATGGGTACGGTTATTATTCCTTCCTTTACCTCTGTTTGTATATCGACGGTTGCCGACATACCCGGCCTGAGCGGATTAAGGTTGTGGTCGTTTGTAAGTGCCTCATATGATTCGGGAAGTACAAGTATTTTCACATCAAAATTGGTGACCTGATCGGCCGAGACGCCGGTTGTCTTTGCAGAGCTGGCGATTTCAGTAACGACGCCCTTGAATTTATGGTCGGTATAGGCATCGATTTCGATTGTGGCGGTATCACCGAGCTTCACCCTCGGGATGTCATTCTCGTTTACTTCCACCTGGGCTTCCATCCTTGAAAGATCTGCTATCCTAAGCATTTCGGTACCAGCCATCATTCCTGTTCCGGCAACTCTTTCCCCGAGCTCAACCAGCAACATGGAAACGGTACCCGGCATGGGAGCGTAAATGGAAGTCTTGACAAGATTTTCATTTGCTTCCTTAAGTGAAGCTTCTGTGCTTGTTACGGAGAATCTGGCTGCATCAACCTCGGCTTTGGCCACCGAGTATGAAGCTTCTGCCTGTTCAAATTCTGATTTGGAAATGGTTTGTTCATCATAAAGCTGTTTGGTCCTGTTGTATGAAAGTTCAGCCTGGATGAACTGTGCTTCGGCCTGGGCAAGCCTTGCACGTGCCTGGCTTATGGCGGCAAGCGACCGGTCGCGCTGCGAGATATAGACATCGGGCTTGATTCTCAGAAGCAACTGGCCTTTCTCAACAACATCGCCCTCGCGGACCGTCAGCTCGACAATTTCACCCGATACATCCGGTGTTATCAGGACTTCCATCTCGGGCTGGATCTTACCGTTGGCGGTGATTGTTTCTATGATAGTACGTTTTTCCGCATTTTCAACTGCTACTTTTACTGTCACGGCCTTTCCGAACCAGCCGGCTTTTTTCCCGATCAATGCGAAAACTATAAGGACTATTGTCACAGGGACGAGGATCTTCAGTATTTTGTTGTTCTTCATTGTATGCTATTATTTAAAATTATTGGTTCAGAGTCAGTGGCAATCCCTTGTAAAAATCGAGAACTTTGGTTTTAAAGATATATTCATACTTGGCCTGTGACATATCCGACTGAGCGCTAAGGAGCTGTGTTTTTGCAGCGTTGTAGTCGACAGGAGTAATCATTCCGACGTTGAATTTCTGTTCCGTGTACCTGAACGATTCCTCAGACGATTTGACGGCCTTGGAGCTTGCATTATACTTCTTAAGGGCTGCCACCGCATCGGCGTATGCCTGCTGTATATCCTTGTAGAGCTCCTTTCTGGCGCCGTCGAGGGTGTACTGGCTGTTTTCGACGGCCAGTTTCGAGTTTGCAATGTTCTTGTTGATCTGCCATCCGTTGAGGATCGGGATATTCATGGAGAATCCGAGTCCGTAGTTCTTATTGTTCTTAAGCTGGTCCTCGAACGATTGCTGTCCGGGGAGGTCAGCAATATGGGAATATCTGGTCCCGAAATTATGGCTCATCGAGATGCTGGGGCTTCTGGCTCCCTTTGCCACCTTCAGGGCATATTCACTGGCGGTGAGTTTCAACTCCGAGCTTCTGATCTCAGGCCTCGACTGAACTGCAAGGCTGAATATATCGTCGATATTGCCATCGATAGCAGCAGTTTCCTCAACATGGATATCCGGTACGACTATTTCAAATCCCGCAGGTGTTTCCAGTTCCAGCAACTGAGTGAGATTCAGGTAGGATATTTCGAGCTGGTTAAGCATGTTGACCAGCGTAACCTCTTCCTGGGCAGCCTGGGCTTCGATCTGCAGAAGGTTTCCCCTTGCCACGCTTCCGGCATCAACCATTTTGCTGGTCTTTGTGATTTGCTCACGGGTTGTGTTGAGCTGGCTCTCCGTAGCCGTCACCAGTTCCTTGTTCAGCAGTATCTGAAGGTAAGCCAGGGCAACGCTGAGCGAAACATTGTCGCGGATCCTCTGAAGATCCTGCTCTCCTGCAAGCAGTTCGTATTTGTTTTTCTGAATGGTATTCAGGTTCTGAAGTCCGGTGAAGAGGTCAGTTCTTCCTCCAAGATAAAAGTAGTTTGATTTCAGTGTCTGATTATAGAACTCGTATGTGGTCTGGTCGAGAGCCCTGCCGAACGAGTAATCGTGCGATGCCTGACCTGAAACTGAAGGAAGGAGGCTCAGTTTGGATTGCTCGAGAGTGTTCTTCTGAACCTTCGTCTGGATAGTTTGCTGTTTTATCTGGATATTATGGTCAATGGCATATTTGATGCAATCCTCAAGTGACCATTCCTTCTGGGCGGAAAGCGGTCCGATGGATGCAACCAGGAAAGCAAATGTCAATATGAAAATCTTCTTCATTATATTATGTTTGTTTGAATCATTACGATCGGTCTGCTGAATAATGATTGTCTTTTATCCTTAATGCTGCATATAACACCAAAAAATTCCTCACGGCAGTGCGACTATAAAATAAGGTTACGAAGATAAGAAATTAGGAGGATCTGATGCAAATGGCATGGACTTATGTCATTTTTTGTTCTATATTTTGGCTGCGATTTTCAAATTACTTATCTTTCACGGCTCATTTAAATACATAATATTATGCTTCATTATAAAGAATTAGGCTTGGTAAACTCGAGAGAGCTGTTCAGGAAGGCAGTGGCGGGCGGATATGCAGTTCCCGCGTTCAATTTCAATAATCTGGAACAGATGCAGGCGATTATCAGCGCTTGTGTGGAGACAAAGTCTCCGGTCATTCTTCAGGTGTCGAAAGGTGCCCGCAAGTATGCAAATCAGACCCTGCTCCAGTATCTTGCCAAGGGTGCCGTGGAATATGCAAAGGAACTTGGATATGAGATTCCGATTGTTCTTCATCTCGATCATGGGGATTCGTTCGAAACCTGCAAATCGTGCATCGAGTCGGGATTTTCGTCGGTCATGATCGACGGATCGCATTTTCCCTATGAAGAAAACGTAAGGCTGACAAAACAGGTTGTGGAGTTTGCCCATCAGTTTGATGTTACTGTTGAAGGAGAGCTCGGGGTGCTTGCAGGTATTGAAGATGAAGTATCGGCAGAACATTCGTCATATACCAGGCCGGAGGAGGTTGAGGATTTTGTGAAGAAGACTGGTGTCGATTCACTGGCTATCTCGATCGGAACCTCACACGGAGCCTTCAAGTTCAAGGTTAAGCCAGGTGAACTTCCTCCCCCGCTTCGGTTTGACATTCTTGAAGAGTGCGAGAGAAGGATCCCCGGTTTCCCGATAGTGCTTCACGGCGCATCATCGGTTCCCCAGGATATTGTTGAAGAGATCAACAAGTTTGGAGGCAAGATGGAAAACGCAGCCGGAGTTTCTGAAGATCAGCTGAGAAGGGCTGCTGCATCGGCAGTGTGCAAGATCAATATCGACAGCGACGGAAGGCTCGCCATGACTGCTGCCATCAGGAAGGTGTTTGTTGAAAAGCCCGGTGAATTCGATCCGCGCAACTATCTCGGTCCTGCCCGCGAAAAACTGAAGGAGCTGTACAAGCACAAGGTAGTCAACGTGCTTGGAAGTGCGGGAAAGGCTTAGTAATTAAGCTGCCCCGGAGTATGGGAACGAAAGTTTTTAATATTCTATAATACGGGAAGCCAGTCACTTAAAGACTGGCTTCTTATTTTTTGTTAAAAACTAATCAGGCCCCGGAAAATAATGGGTTCGGGATTTTTTAAATTAGCGTTCAAATTCATTTTCCCGGTTTTGAAGCGTATTTCATATAAGGAGGAGCGGCTTAAGAGAAGCAACAGGATTACTGTCATGCTGAACAACAGGGAAGCCAGGGCTCTCGGGATATTCTGCAGCCGTTACCGTATCACCAACAAATCGGAATTTTTAAGGGAAACGCTTATGAAGGCCATTCTGAAGCGTTTTGATGATGAACATCCGTCGTTGTGGGAAGAGCCCGAGCCCACTTTGTTCAACCAGCAATAGCCTTTTATCAGCGCCGCATATCTTAAATCCTGGTCCTCTTTCAGGAAATCTCATCCGTTCATTACAGAATAATTTCCGGGTCTCTCCGTTTGTTAAATGGATGAAAAGCTTAAAGAGTATAAAGAAATACACTGTTGAACCCACCAGAAGAACTCCCCGGGTCATACTGGAACCGGGCCGGTTTTTTATTGTCGGGCGTTCAATCCCGGAGAATCCGGGGGAATTTTACCGTCCGGTTTTTGACTGGATCAGCAATTACGTTCATGCCAGGTGTCAGAGGACCTGTATTGAACTTGGATTTGAATATATAAATACCAGTTCCACGAAGTGGATTTACAATATCATTAAGGAGATATCCACTATGAAGGATATCAGCGAGAATGTAAGCATTTGCTGGTATTACGATACCGGTGATGAAGATATGTGCGAACTCGGATTCATTATGAAATCGCTTGTCGACTGTCAGTTTTATGTCATAGAGTCGGAAGTCATGGAAAGAACTCCTGATGATCAGTTTGCATTTAATGCAATGTAATTCCGGTTGATTCCAATATTTCAAAAAATTCCTATTTTTGCAGCACCGTTGAGGTACACTGACCCATGGTGTAATTGGTAACACGTCGGATTTTGGTTCCGCAGAGTCCTGGTTCGAGCCCAGGTGGGTCAACGAAAAGAGTGAGAGTGAGAGTGAGAGCGAGGGGAGTCGTGCAGGTCGTGCAGAAGTAGGCCAGACAGGATCCCCTCCTGCTTTGTCCGCCGAAGCTTCAGCATAGGCGGAGGAGGGGTAGGGGTGGGTTAGGACAGTGTGAGTGCGAGAGCGGGAATTAAAATACTTTTAAGAAATCCACGAATTTTTATTGTCTTACGATATCCCGGTTATTGTTTTGCGACAAATAATTTACCTGAAACGATAAGGTTTTCAGGGATGTAAGATTGCAATAGCCCGTGACTCTGACAACTTTTCGCCGAATGGATGGCTCAGTATGGTCCAGAATAAATCAGACCAACTCTGATGTTGGCAATTTGCTCTGGCGCAATGTGGTCAGATTGTCCGTTGTACTTACATGTCACAGTAAAAAGGTTAACAGGTGACAAAAATGTTAATCAATAATTTACATGCCAGATTGAATAATCATCAAGCAATTTATAATTATTGGATTTTTCATTGGTTGCCATCAGGTCAGCAAGAGGTATTTTGAATCGTCTTTTGTCAGCGGTCCGGATCACTTTAGCGATCAGTCCATATTCCTCATTATAATCTTCCTCAATTTTTAACAGGTTAAAAGTATCAGTGTATGACGGATTTGTTTTTTTCAGTTGTTCATATTCTTTCTGACATCCGGGTCCAAGGACATAGAATTCTTCCCAGTTGAAGTCTTCAATACCGGTAAGTTCAACCGGGTAAGTAAGATTCTGATCCAGGTGTTCTTTAAAAATCTTAATCGTCTCCAACCGTTTTGATGCATCTTCAGTTTTGTCTTTGAAAATTTCATCAATACGTTTTTTCTGAGTTAAAAATCTTTTGTCCATAATGATTAAGTAATTATCAAAGTACTGCAGTAAACTAATCTGCCGCCGGCATACCAGAATAATGGACATGGATTAACCGCCACTCACCATTTAT
>CAYSBL010000070.1:0-11623 GCA_964429295.1 uncultured Rikenellaceae bacterium | reverse complement strand
TGGACTTGCTGGTGTACAGAAAGCGACAGAACCCCCTTTAGGGGGCAGGGGCAGGGGGCAGGAGGCAGGGGGCAGATCCTGCCGGACAAAAACCTGCTTATTATATTGCTGATTATCTTTTATATAAAAAATATTTTAAAATTATTTATTATTTTTCAGTACTATGTATTGCATAGTATAATTATTTTATTATATCTTTGCATCGTATAGTTATATTTATTTAACAGTAGTAAATTTTATAAGGTTCTATGAAGATAACAGTAAGTGTTAACCTGGGCGGCTTCTCCTTCAGTATAGATGAAGACGCCTATTCGGAACTCAGGCGATACCTAAGGAATCTGGAGCTCCATTTTGCCGGAGAGGAGAGCTCATCGGAGATTCTTTCGGATATCGAAAGCAGAATGTCCGAACTATTCCGTCAGAAAATGACCGGCTACAAGCAGGTCATCAACCTTTCGGATGTAAATGAAGTGATCTCCATAATGGGGAGCCCTGAAGATATATCCAACAATGAAGGTCCGTCACGCAAGGAGAAATTCTCCTCTCCCGGGCCGCACCGGATGTACCGCGATCCCGACCGGCGGATAATAGGGGGAGTCTGTGCCGGAATGGGTGCATACTGGGACCTCGAACCATGGATCATCAGAGTGATCTTCCTGGCTCTCGTCATGGCAGGCGGCCTGGGAATCCTGATCTACCTGATCCTGTATATCGTGCTTCCTGAAGCCAAAACCACTGCACAGAAGATCGAGATGAAAGGCGACCCGGTCAACATCCATAACATCAAGGAAGCCGTGAAAAGCGAGTTTAACACCGTAAGAAAAAATATGAAACTGTAATCACCTAAAATTCAACAATATGGATCTGGAAAACACAAAGGCACAGATGCGAAAGGGGATTCTTGAATACTGCATATTATCAGTATTGTCGAAAAACTCCTGCTATGCAAGCGATATAATCAGGGAACTCAAGGAGGCTAAGCTGATAGTCGTTGAGGGAACCCTGTATCCACTGCTGACAAGACAGAAAAATGGCGGCCTCCTCAGCTACCGCTGGGAGGAATCACAACAGGGACCTCCAAGAAAATATTATGAACTCACCGACGAAGGCAAAAACTACCTAGCCGAGCTTGACAAATCGTGGGATGAGCTTGTGGAATCGATTGATCTGATAAGAACTAAGTAAAAGCTGTTAACTCCTTAACTGAAAACAAAATGGACAAAACTATCAAAATAAACCTTGGAGGCTTACTTTTTCAGATTGATGAAGAGGCTTATAAGATCCTGCGACGTTATCTCCAGGATATTGACGACAGGCTCAAAAACACACAGGGCGGCGCCGAAACTATTGAAGATCTGGAGTTGCGGATAGCTGAGATATTTAATTCCCAGGGAGCCGCATCTGCAGTAATTTCAAAGGAGAACGTGGAGGCCATGATGGCTATCATAGGCAAACCTGAAGACTTTGATACAGGTGATGAACCAGCCAGCGAACAGACCGCCAGACCTCGTTCAACCGGCTCAAAGAAACTTTACAGGAATCCCGATGATCTGATATTAAGCGGAGTATGCGGCGGTCTTGCTCCATTCCTTAATATTGATGCTGTCTGGATAAGACTCGCATTCATAATCTTCACCTTTTTCTTCTTTATTGGTCCGCTTGTTTACCTTGCCCTGTGGATAGCCCTTCCCACAGCCAGAAGCGATGCACAGAAAAGGGAAATGTACGGCAGGAATGATTTCCGCTCCTACCTGGCTAATACCTCTTATCCAGCTACTTCGGGTGTACTGGCTGAACCTGCAGTATCCGGGGCCGGACATGCAATTAACGAGATATTCAGGGCTATTGGAAAAGTACTCTTTATCTTCCTGCGAATTTTTCTGATCATAATTGGAATTGTATTCGTAATAGGGGGGTTTATTACACTTGTTTCATACATTATGATATTCTTTCTTGACTTCCCCGGATATTTTTCAACCGGCGCTGTCGGAGTAAAATTGTTCTACCTGCCCGATTTCCTCAGCTACATAGTCAATCCTGCAGTTGCTCCGTGGCTGATGTTCCTGCTCTCCATTATCATCATTCTACCTCTTCTTGCCCTGATTTACTGGGGAGTCAAAATGATATTCTGGTTCAGGGCGAAGGATGGAATAATCAGCCTTACGGCCCTGGTGGTCTGGGTCATAAGCCTGGCCGTCTTCTCAATTCTTCTGTTCAACGAAGGAGTCGGATTTGCCGAAATGTCGGGAAGTGTTTCGGAAGAAGTTATCGGGAAAGCCCCTCGCGACCTTTACATAACGGCAGATAAAAAGGTTGAAAATCTAAAGTTTGACAAGGACATAACATTCGACAGGGATTATACCGTATTTCTGAATGATGCAACCAAGGAAATCCATATCACAATAGATCTTGACGTCAATCCCTCATCAGATGAATCGCTGTCAGTCAGGCTGAGAAAAAGGGCAACCGGCAGAAGCAAGACGGATGCAACCAGAAAAGCCCGCGAACTGATTTACAACTACAGTGTCTCTACTGACACAATAAGCATTGATGAGTACTTCTCCCTTCCCGAAGGAAGCAAATGGTCAGTAAATGATGTCGAACTGGACCTGTTCATTCCTGAGGGAACTAACGTCCACTTTGATAAGACAACCAGGGAAATGTTCAGCCGGCGCTTCGAAAACCAGCGTCACGGATGGGACAATGACGACTACGAATACTATGGAACGGACAGTAACGAGTATACCTGGGTGATGACCGAAGACGGACTGAAGAAAAAAACAGAGACAGACCGCGGGGAACAATAATACACAGTAGTTAATTTTCTTTTCATTCCTTGTTTTCATGATTCCAACCGGTGTTCAGTTTTGAACGCCGGTTTTTTTTCATTAATTTTCATTATTAACACGCCAGTCCGTCAAATTGCTTATTTTCGTCGTCAATCCGGTTAACAACTCTCCATGCAATGAAAAAAACAATCCTTGCCGCAGCCCTGATTTGCACCATTGCAAATGGAATCTCGCAGGAACCTTCAAATCAGGCTGATACTCTCAGAAAAGACGCCCTGAACGTTTTCATGGAAAGTACCGATTATCTTCGAAAGGAAATTCCGTATGTGAATTATGTCCGCGACATAAGGGATGCAGGTGTTTACATTATCTCTACCAGCCAGAGGACAGGATCGGGCGGCTATGAATACACCTATTTCCTTGTCGGTCAGCATGAATTTGCAGGAATGCGCGATACCATATCCTTCGTTACAACTCCTGACGAAACCACGGAAGGATACCGGCAAAAGATGGTTAGAACGCTTAAAATGGGACTGATGCGCTATGTGGCCCGGACTCCTCTCGCTCAATATTTGAATATAAGCTTCAGCCAGCCGTTGTCGGAGACCGTGACCAGCGACAAATGGAAAAGCTGGGTCTTCAAAGGTTCCCTGAGCAGTTATCTGAACGGACAGAAAACCTATAAATACTACTATTTTACCGGAAACCTTGCAGCTGCAAAAATTACCGAAAAATGGAAGATAGATATTAACGCCAGGTATAACACCAACGAATCCAAATATCTCATAGACGAAAGCACGATTACCAGCAAATCCGTCACAAAATACATTACCGGACTTGTTGTGAGAAGCATATCGGACCACTGGTCTTATGGCGGATCAACAGCGATCGGCTCTTCAAGCTACAGCAACAAGAAACTCTATTACAATCTTATGCCCGGGATCGAATATGACCTTTTCCCCTATTCCGAATCCACCAGGAGGCAGATGAGAATACTATATTCCGCCGGCATAAATCTTGTCAATTATGCCGACACAACCATCTACGACAAGATAAAGGAAAACCTTTTCCTGCATTCTCTTTCTGCTTCGTACGAGGTAATTCAGAAGTGGGGTTCGATAGATTTCACCCTGGAGTACAGCAATTACCTCCACGACTGGTCAAAGAACAACCTTTCGTTCAGCGGATATTTCAACTTCAGGATTGCAAAAGGCCTGTCAATGAACTTCGGAGGAGGTGCTTCAATGATTCATGACCAGATAAACCTGGTGAAACAGGATCTTACCTACGATGAAATCCTGCTGCAAAGAAAGGAGATAGCCACGCAATATGAGTATTATTTGAGTTTCGGACTGTCCTATACTTTCGGGTCGATCTACAACAATGTGGTAAATCCGCGATTCGGAAACAGCAGCGGAGGAGGCATGATGATTATAATGAACTGATAAGAAGCCCGTCACTATAGCTTTGAGAACAGGTTATCAATCCCAAGGCTTCTGACATCACTGACAAATTCTTCGTACTTTCCTTCCGGCATATTCGTGACAGGCAGCCTGCATACACCGCAGTCGAGGCCGGCATATTTCATATAAGACTTGCCAACGGACATTCCTCCGTACTTGCCGAGAAGGTCTATCATCCTTACTGATAATTGCTGAAGACGCCGTGCCTCATCGATATCACCTGCCTTAAATGCTTCAATAAGCTTCAGGTACAAAGGGGCGGCATAATTATAGGTGCTCCCGACTGCCCCCCTGCATCCGGCAGCAAGGGCCGGCAGCAGGCATTCATCGCGACCCCATAGTATATCATACCTGCCGCCTCTAAAACTGAGACACTTCATGAAATCCATAAGATCTTCCTCAGTGAATTTTATTCCCGCAAAATTCGGGAGCATCTCAGATATATTTTCAAGGAATCCGAACATTGACATGCTTACGCCTGTAAGAGCAGGGATATGATAAAAGTATACCGGCATGTCCGGAACCGATTCACCAATCCTGGTACAAAACTCGGCCAGCTGCCCGGGAGATGAGGGCTTGTAATAATAGGGCGCAAGTATGGCAATAGCTGAAAGTCCGCACTCGCTTGAGAAAATGGCATTCTCAATACATTCCCTGTACGACGTGCCCCCGACAAGGTTTATCACTCGAACCCTGCCTCCTGCCTTTAGGCGTTCAGCCCACTTTTCGGCCTGCCGCTGCTTCTCCTTCTGGGTGAGGGAAGGCCCCTCCCCGGTCGACCCGTTGATGAAGGCACCGATAACCCCGTTCTTCTCAAGAAAATCATAACAGGGACCAATCATGTCATAAATAATATTACCGTCTTTATCCATCGGCGTAAAAGGAGCGGCAACCAGTCCTTCATATCTTTCTGCTTTAATCATGGGTCGGGTTTTAAGAGTCCTAAAAATACCGAAAATCTTTATCCCTGACAAGTAACCAGCAACCAGCAGCCAGCAACCAGCAACCAGTATTTTTTTTATGTAATTTTACCTGATAACCAATTAACAGCATACAGCAGCATGAAAGAATTCAAATTCACCCAGCCGGGAACGTTTTCAGTGGCATTACTGCTTCCCATTCTGATCCTGACCGTTGTTATGCTGATTCTCCATGGATTTGACGAACCGGCACTGGCCATAGTTTTGCTTTTTGTCATAATCACCTTCATAATCTGTCTGATTATTTTTTACAGGCTTACAATTATTGTAAGCGATTCCTCGGTTGGATTCAGCATGGGGACAGGCCATGTAAAAAAAAGCTACCCGGTGGAGGATATTGAAAGCTGCAGGGCTGTCACAAATCCTCCTTTTTACGGTATTGGCATACACTGGACACCCGACGGCTGGCTCTACAATGTTTCCGGCCGCAAAGCCATAGAACTTACTTTCAAGAACCGGAAAAAGATAAGGATCGGGACCGACAGGCCGGAGGAAATAGCTGCCCATATCAATAAAATCCTGGGCAATCCGCCAAAAAGTGCTGACTTTTCAAACCGCGATGAATCAACAGGCAAATCAGGCCTGATGATACTTGCGGTGGTCATGCTCCTGGGCCTTGCCTTTCCTGCCATTCTTTTACTGGCGAGTCAGAAACCTGCAGTTGCAACAGTTACTGATAAAACTCTGAATATCTCGGGGATATATGGCATGAGCATTGATCGTTCAAAGATAACGATCTGTGATACAATCCTTTCTCTCCCTCCGGTAAAAATAAAAACAAACGGTTATGCCCTGGGGAAAATACTCAGGGGAAATTTCAAACTGCAAAACGGGGAAAAGGTTAAACTGTTCATTTACAAGGAAAATCCTCCGTATATCCATATCAGGGCAGATGATGGTAATATCTTTCTTAACCTTAAGGATGCTGAGCTGACGAGAAAACTTTTCTCGGATATCACAGGATATCCCGGGAACAGTATGGATTGAGCCCAGGTTTTTTCTCCAGACAATAAGCCGGAGGAAAATCCGTATAAAAGATATACATGTTTGATGAAAGATGAGGACCTGGACAACATCAGGCGGAATCAGGATTATACGTATACTTTCGGGACGCAGCAATGTATTCCTCGTAACCAACGGAACCAAAAACATACTGGTGGATACAGGATGCGGCTTTGAATGGCGGCTGCTGAAACTAAGACTCAACAAGCTGACTGTCTATCATCTCGATTGCCTTATCCTTACTCACTCCCATTTTGACCATGCCGGAAATGCCAACAGGATATGGAAAGCCTTTAAAACACCGGTCATAATCCACGAAAAAGAAGCACAGTATCTGGCCTCAGGAAAAAGTCCCGTCCCCGAAGGTACCTTTGCGTGGTCAAAGATGATGGTAAAGATGCTTTCAGGGATAGGATCCTCAATAGGAAGATACAGATCCTGCAGGAATGACATTCTTGCTGAATCGGTTTATGACCTGAATGATTTCGGTTTCAATGCCTATATAATACACACTCCCGGACATACAGCCGGCTCGGTAAGTGTAATAATAGATAATGAAATAGCAATTGTAGGTGACACAATGTTCGGGATTTTCCCCGGTTCAGCTTTCCCTCCCTTTGCAGAAGACCCGAAACAGCTTATAAATTCATGGGGCTCACTCCTTGATACCGGCTGTTCATTGTTCCTCCCCTCCCACGGTTCCCCAAACACCAGGGTAATGGTGCAGAAAGACTACCACAGGCGCAGATGATCACAACCCGAACCTGAGTGAAGCGAAGCTGGCAATAAACTCAACCGTTTCATCCAGCCCGAGCATCGACGAATTTATGCAGAGATGATATGTTTCCGCCAAGCCCCATGGCTTGCTGCTGAAATAATTGTAATAGGCTGCCCGCTTCTTGTCCGCTTTTTCAATATAATCACGCGCCTTTTCAGGTGACAGTTTCTGCTGTTCTGCAATTCTCCTGACACGGTCGGCAATATCGGCGGTGATAAAAATATTCAGGCTCCTTGGATTCCCGCTCAGCACATAATCGGCGCATCGTCCCACAAACAGGCATGAACCCTTTTCGGCCAGCTTCCTGATAACATCGCTCTGTATCTTGAAGAGTGTCTCGTTATTGAGATAATATGTTGAGAAAGGTTCTTCAGCAATCGTCCCTTTCAGACCGAATAATCCTCCGAATACGCTGTATAATCTCTTTTCATCAGCTTGTTCAAAGAATTCCCTGCCCACTCCGCTTTCCTGCGAAGCTATCTGTATAAGCTCCTTGTCATAAAATGAAATGCCAAGCCTCGATGCAAGTTTCTCTCCTATGATCCGGCCTCCGCTTCCAAGCTGGCGGCCGATTGTAATCACATACTTCCTTTCCATTTTTCCCAAAATTTTACACGTTGGATTTTTGCCTGAGAATAGATTTCCTGTACTGCACTGTAAGCATGTAAACTGCCACCATCGACGCCAGAGTATCTGCAGCCGGCATGCTGATCCATACACCTTTAACCCCGAAGAACATGGGGAATATCAACAATCCCGGCAATAAAAACAGGACCTGGCGTGTCAGCGACATGAAAATAGCCTTGCCTGCCATTCCTATACTCTGAAAAAAAGTTGAAGCAACCATCTGGAACCCTACAATTGGAAATACCAGCATAACTGTTCTCAGCCCTGGAGCCGCAATATCTATCAGCTCCCTGTCGCTTGTGAAAACTGAGGCCACGGCATGGGGAAACAGTTCACTGACAAGAAAACCCACAGTCATTACTCCTGTTGCGAGGAATACAGTAAGCTTAAGAACCGAGGTAACCCTGTCATACTGCCTGGCGCCGAAATTGTATCCGGCTATGGGCTGCATCCCCTGGTTCAGTCCGAAAACAATCATTACAAACATGGCAGCAATCCGGTTAATAATGCCATAAGCGCCCACTGCCATGTCGCCCCCGTGCCTGATAAGACTCTGATTGATAATTATAACAATGGCGCTTGCAGTCATATTCATCAGAAAGGGCGCCAGTCCGATCGACATGGAATCCTTTACTATCTTCGATTGCAGCCTTAATGTATCCCTGCGGATATGAATGTAACGCTTCCTGTCAGTGAAGTAGATCAGCTGCCACAACATCATCGATGTCTGGGCAATCACCGTGGCCAGGGCAGCACCTCGTATTCCCCAGTGGAATACGAAAATAAAAAGAGGCGCAAGTAAAATGTTTATAATTACCGAGAATATAGTTGCATACATCGACCTTACAGGATTTCCGGAGGCTCGCATAAGGGCATTTAATCCGAAATACATGTGAGTAACCAGATTGCCCATGGTGATTATTGTCATGAAATCGCGGGCATAGGGCAGGGTGTCATGACTGGCACCGAAAAACAACAAAACCGGATCAAGGAATATTAGAACAACCACTGTGTATAACGATCCCAGAATCAGGTTGAGCACAAGCACATTACCAAGTATCGCATTCGCAGATTCGTAGTCCTTCTGACCCAGCCGGAGCGACATAAGAGCCGAAGCCCCGACCCCGACAAGCGATCCGAAGGCAGCAGCAAGGTTCATCAGGGGAAAGGTGATCGCAAGACCTGAAATGGCAAGCGCTCCAACCCCCTGACCTATGAATATGCTGTCGATAATGTTGTACAGCGACGCCGCAGTCATTGCTATCACCGAGGGAATGGCATACTGAAGGAGAAGCTTCCGGATATTCTCCGTTCCAAGCGCAAGATGAGATCCCTTTGGTTCCATAATTCAAAGCTCAATATTAAAAGAAAAGTAAGGAACAAATTGAGAATTGTTCAATTAAATTTGCAGCAAAGATTATCTTTATTGAAATCCAAAATAATGAAGTTTCCCAAATCATATCTCATCATAGCAGCACTTGTAGTCCTGGCAATAATTCTCCTCTCCGGAAAACTTATAGTCTGGGGCCTTGCTGTACTCGGTGCCGCACTGATAATCCTGGGAATTCAGCAGCTGATCAGACTGAACGTAAAAGTCACCCTTTTCGAAGACAATATCAAAAAGCTCGATGAAAAGAATAATGAACTTGCAAAACAGAACAAAGAACTTGCCGAGGAGAACAACTTCCTCAGGGAAAGGCATTTTCAGATTACACAGATTAAAAGCATCCTTGAACTGAACCTGTTTGAAATCGACACCAGGTTCACCCGGCCAATAAGCAGCAAGGAAGAATACGACGGAAGGGACATCAAATATTTCGGAAGCCTCAGTGTTTCCCTTAATGCAAAGTACGGCATAGATATCAAGGAACTCAGGTTCAAATACGATAATAAAAACGATATCCTTACCGTAGCCAACATAAATCCCAAGTTCCTTTCTTTCGGGACAAGAAAAATGGAATGGGATTTCTTTGAGATATTCGAATACCGGAGCCAGAATATTTTCGCAGACAGAAAATGGATGGTCAGCTACGACCTCTTTGAATATGCCAATAAAGTCAAGGAGAAATACAGGATGAGCGTAGAAACCTCCATAGAGAAAGGGCCTGAGGAACTTGAATGGATATATAAACCTATCAGGCAAAATGTGGAAAATGCAATCAGGGTTCTTTTCAGGAGCATGTGCCCGAATATAGAAATAACAGATAAACCCGACGAGTCATTCATCCCGATCGAAAAACTGTCGTTCGGCCCCGATCCCGTAAAGAAAAGACTTGAGGAGCATTAATGACGCCGGCTCACTTCCTGATCAGGTATCAGTAGAGCATCCTTACCCTGATGGTTCCACTTATTGCTTTCAGCTCATCTATAATTTCCGAACCCAGACAACTCTCCGTGTCAACTATGACATACCCTAATTCGGAATCGGTCTGCAGATACTCTCCTGCTATATTTATTCCTCTTGATGTAAAAACATAATTGACCGCCCTGAGAATACCGGGTTCATTTTTGTGAATGTGCAAAAACCTCTGGGCATTGTTGTTGGGCTGAAGCGAAAGCTGTACAAAATTAGTGGCCCCAATGGTCGAACCTGTATCACTGTAGCTCACCAGTTTCTCGGCCACCTCAGTCCCGATATTCTGCTGGGCCTCAACCGTGCTTCCGCCTACATGCGGAGAAAGAATCACGTTGTCATACTTTTGAAGCTCCGATTGAAAAGGATCATTGTTCGAGGCGGGCTCATCAGGGAAGACATCAAGAGCCGCACCAAGCAGGCGCCCCGACTCCAGTGCCGATGTCAGCGCCTGGATGTTGACTACCGAGCCCCTCGATGCATTCACCAGACAGGAACCCCAGCGCATAAGCAAAATCTCTTTTTCGCCAATCATGTTCCTTGTCAGCGGCGTCTCAGGAACATGAAGAGTTACTATATGCGAAAGAGACAAGAGTTCTTCCAGACTGGAACATGCTACAGCTTTGCCCAGACTAAGCTTTTTTGCTATATCATAGTAGAAGACATTCATCCCAAGGGCCTCTGCAAGTATTGAAACCTGGGAACCAATATGACCATAACCCACAATCCCGAGATTCTTGCCCCTGACCTCAAAACAGTTGGCTGCCGACTTGAGCCACTTTCCCTTATGTGCAGCCGCATTCTTCACGGGTATGTTCCTCATCAGTAGGATCGCCTCGGCAATTACAAGCTCTGCAACCGATCTGGTGTTGGAAAAAGGTGCATTGAAAACCGGGATCCCCATAAGCCTTGCAGCATGCCCGTCGACCTGGTTTGTGCCAATGCTGAAACACCCTATGGCCAAAAGCTTCCCCGCTTCATTCAGAATATCCTTGGTGATATGAGTCCTCGACCTTATCCCGATGATATTCGCCGAACTGATCTTCTCCTTCAGAAGATCATCGCCGAGAGCATTGGGGAATGACTCAATATTATGATAACCGTTTGAGGTGAAAAGGTCTGCAGCGCTTTTATGAATACCCTCAAGCAGAAGAACCTTTATCTTGTCCTTGTCCAATGAATATTTCTTTACCATTGACGGAAATATTTTTTAAGCAGAAGCCGTGTTTTGGGTTACAAATATAAAACAAAATACTCTCGGACGTTTAATTTAATTACATTTAAGCAGATCTCTCTTTAGAGATGAAGCCGTTGGAAGATGATGGACAGAAGACAGAAGACCAAAGGCTGAAAGAACAGACACATGACATAAGACGAAAGGCTCAGGAGAGATGCCGCCAACCTCGTCCCGCGCGCCGCACACCGTTTGCCAATTTCAGACAAACCGCGGAGAGATCAGAAAAAGAATCGTAAATTTACTACTTATTGTTAAATCATTAACAGCAATGGATGAATTATACCCCGATTTTTTTGCAAGATTCTATGACGTGATCTACCACCAGGTGAGGGACAGCGTTGATAACAGCTTCTACCTCGACAGAATAGCGGAATGCAACGGAAGAATACTTGAA
>CAYSBL010000069.1:5173-12036 GCA_964429295.1 uncultured Rikenellaceae bacterium | reverse complement strand
ACCAGCCAGCTGTGACCTGTCCCGTGACTCGGGTCGACAATGACAGGAAGATGCGATATGTGCTTAAGCATGGGAACTGCGCTCAGGTCGAGAGTGTTTCTTGTAGTAGTTTCAAAAGTACGGATGCCGCGCTCGCATAATATCACCTGATCGTTGCCCTGACTGAGAATATACTCAGCGGCAAGAAGAAATTCTTCGATAGTGGCCATCATTCCCCTCTTCAGAAGAACAGGTTTATGTGACAACCCGACTTCCCTGAGCAGAGGGTAATTCTGCATGTTGCGCGAACCGACCTGAAGCATGTCGGCCTGTTCTGCAACAAATTCAACCTGCCGGGTATCCATTACCTCTGTTACGAAAGGGACGCCATTCTCACAGCTTATTTCCTTTAGCATTAATATCCCTTCCTTACCTAAGCCCTGGAAACTGTAAGGCGACGACCTTGGCTTGAAAGCCCCGCCCCTGAGCACCGATGCACCTCCGGCTTTTACTATCCTGGCTGTACTGGTAAGTTGTTCATGGTTCTCGACTGCACAGGGACCGGCAATTATTACCACTTCGTTGCCGCCAAAGATTATTTCTCCTGCCTTCACCTTCGTGGGATAGGATCTGGTCTTCCTGTTCACGAGAGGAGGTATCGAACATCCTGCGCCGGGGGAATCACTGTAAAAGTCTGTCGCCATCAAAATTTCAATAAAATCAGGATTGCAAATTTACTATTATTTAATCAATAGGTAAAATATTAGCCGCTCAAACAGCCTCTCCGGTTAATTGAACACTATGCACCTTTAGTCTGTTGTTTAAATGCCGGTAATTAAGAATCAATATTTTTTTGCTTTTCGAAACTTTAGAATTTTTTAGTATATTTGGTGTCGATGACTCTTCTTTTTACTAACCTTAAACCTGAAAGTATGAAAAAAATCAATTCATCCTAATCCCCTTTTTCTATTATGCCTTCAACGGCTACTTCTTGTTGAGTCTTGAATATTAATATCAAGAGCTTACTGTATTTATATTAAGGCATGAATTTTTCTAAAATTAAACCTGAAAATCTTATGACAAAAAAACAAAAGGTATCTGGTTTCCTGCACTCTGCCCTGAAATTAACGGGGTCGGGTCTGAAACAGATTACAATCCTGTTAATGATGGGGATTCTCCTGGCATCTACCGCTTACGCGGGGAGTGTCCCTTCTGACGACCCTCAGAGAATCTCTGTTTCCGGTCGTGTCACCGACAACACTGGAGCTCCGCTTCCCGGTGTTAACGTTGTAGAAAAAGGAACGACAAACGGGGCAATCACCAACGTCGACGGGGGTTATACACTGAATGTGGCCTCTTCCGCCTCCATTCTTTCCTTTTCATTTGTAGGTTATACCGCCCAGGAGATCACTGTAGGCAGCCAGACTTCAATAAATGTTGTCCTGGCCGAAACACTTTCGGCACTCGAGGAAATTGTTGTTGTCGGATATACCACCCAGGTGAGAAAGAACCTTTCCGGTTCAATTTCGACTGTGCAGGATGATGCCCTTCAGGCTGCAGTACCTGCTCCTTCGGTAATGTCGCGCCTCCAGGGACAAGCTTCGGGGGTGACCGTAAATTCAGAAAACCGTCCCGGGGGAGATGCCATCATCAGAATCCGCGGTATTGGTACAATTAATGATTCAGAACCATTGTATGTTATTGACGGCGTTCCCTCCGGCACAGGTAACAATATTAGTTCAAACGACATTGAATCCATCTCCATCCTTAAGGATGCTGCTTCGGCTGCCATTTACGGAGCCAGGGGCGCCAACGGTGTTATTATTATTACAACCAAGCGCGGCCGCGCAGGACAGGAAGCAACTATCGACTTCAATGTCAGAACAGGGATGATTACGAGCGCCAACCAGTACGAACTTCTCAATCCCACTGAATATGCAGAGGCAGTGTGGCTCTCTTACAAGAACAGGGGAGTTGCTCCTGACCACGCTCAATACGGTTCAGGAACAAGCCCGGTTATCCCTGATTATATCCTGCCCGGAGGGGCGATGGAAGGTGATCCGGCTGTGAACCCTGACCTCTACAGCTATCCCGAATACCAGATTTACAGGGCAAACAAGGAAGGAACCAACTGGTATGATGAGATATATCAGAAAGGCATTACACAGGAGTATGACCTTTCAGTGAGAGGCGGTGGAAACAAGTCATCATATGCATTCTCGGGTAATTACCTGAATGAAGATGGTCTGCTTATCCATACAAATTTCAAGAGATATACTTTCAGGATCAATTCAGACGTTCAGGTCAATAAATGGTTCAAAGCCGGCCAGTCGCTGCAGGCTATATACATTAATGAACATGGAAATCTCGGACAATCCGGTGAAGGAACCCCTATCTCACAGGCCTACAGGGCACAATCAATTATTCCGGTGTATGATATCGGAGGTAACTTTGCAGGATCCAGAGCCCCTGAGATGGGTAATGCATCGAACCCGGTCGCTGATCTGTACAGGGCCAGAAATAATGAAGGACAATGGGCCAGGGCGCTCGGTAACTTTTTCGGTGAAGTCACATTGTTGAAAGGCCTTACTGCAAAAACTTTGTTTGGATACAATTTCGGACAGTGGAACGGAAAATATTTTACAATTCCGACCTATGAACATTCAGAACCTAACAAGGTAAACGGACACAGTATCAGCTCTAATTTTGACCTGCAATGGAACTGGACGAATACACTTAACTACATTACTACAATTGCTAACGATCACAAACTGAATATTGTTCTTGGTACCGAAGCCATTGATAACAAGTACGAGGAATCAGGCGCAAGCAGAAGCCAGTATTTTTCAGAGGACCCCGAATACATGTGGCTGAACTCAGGTGAGATAAACAAGGATAATTCTGGATATGGTTCAGAATGGTCTCTTTTCTCATTGTTCGGACGAGTGAACTATGACTACAAGGGCAGATATCTTGTTGAAGGAACAATCCGTCGTGACGGCTCTTCAAGGTTCGGACCCAACCACAGGTACGGTGTTTTCCCCGCTGCTTCAGTCGGATGGACAATCTCTGAAGAGAACTTTATGCAGGGCACGAAGGGATGGCTCAACTTCCTGAAAATGAGAGCAGGATGGGGTATGTCGGGTAATGACAGGATTGGAAACTACAACTCCTATTCCACTTACGCATCTGACAAATATACTGCTTCCTATGCACTCGATGGTTCCAACACCGCAGCTATTACGGGATTCCAGCCCTCTACACTCGGCAACCCCGATGTTACATGGGAGACAACTACTACAATGAACGTGGGTATCGATGCCATGCTGTTAAACAACAATATGACCTTCGCATTCGACATGTGGCAGAGGAATACAAGCGACATGCTCTTCCAGCAGCCTATCCCGAACGTTGTCGGTCTTGCATCTCCTCCTTATATCAACATCGCGGAAATGAAAAACACCGGTTTCGACGTGGAACTTGGCTACAGGAATTCAGCTCTTGAGGGCAAATTCAGGTATGGACTGAAACTGACCCTGTCTCACTATAAGAATGAGATAACAGCGCTTGCACCCGGTGTTAACTATATCGGAGGTACTTCAGAGCGCCAGGTTGAATATTCCCGCGCTTACGTAGGCACTGCATATCCTGAATTCTATGGTTATGAGGTGGAAGGAATCTTCCAGACTCCCGCTGAAGCCGCCGCACATCCCGCATTTGGAAGCACCGACTATAATGCTCCCGGACATTTCAAATACAAGAATCAGCTTACAATTGATTCAGACGGCGACGGAGTAATGGACGAGGCCGACGATATTATCGATCCCAGCGACATGACTTTCATCGGTAATCCTCATCCTGATATCACAGGTGGTCTGAACATCGACCTCGGCTATGGCAATTTCGACCTGAACATGTTCTTCTATGGCAGCTATGGCAATGAGATCATCAACTATGTGACAAGGTGGATCGATTATGGTCAGTTCAACGGCGGTCTGAGCAAAAATGCACTTTACAAGTCATGGGGCAGTCCCTACCTTGATGATAATGCTGATGCGGTTCTTCCGATGCTCGACCAGAACTCCAACTCACAGAACTCCAACTCAGCCTTTGTTGAGGATGGCTCGTTCCTGAAACTCAAGACACTGCGGCTGGGCTACACCCTTCCTAAAGATTTCGTTGGCAAAGCCCAGATAAGAAATGTAAACCTTTATGTGCAGATGACTAATCTCTTTACCCTTACCAAGTACAGCGGACTTGATCCTGAACTTTACAGGACAGGAACAGGTCTGGGTCTGGATAACGGCTCGTGGCCTACATCCAAACAGATTATGTTCGGAATCAGCCTTGGTTTATAATGATTGATAATTATAAATTAAACACTGGAACAATATGAAAAAACTATCAATTATACTGGCTGCATTTCTTCTGGTAGCCATGACCTATTCCTGCTCGGAAGATTTTCTCACAAAAGCGCCTCAGGGTTCGACATCTGAGAACGTCTTTTATTCCGAGAAAGGTATTGATGCGCTATTAACCGGAGCCTACGGGATGGTTAAGGGAAGCGCCCTCTGGACTGTATCCTGGGGAGCTTCGATCCAGAACTGGACCTACGGATCAGTTGCATCCGACGATGCCTACAAAGGTTCGGAAATAACCGACCAGGTTCCTGTAAATGAGATTGAACGCTGGGAAGTCGTTACAACCAATGGCTATCCTGCTGATAAATGGAGGCTCAACCTCGGAATGGGAGTCGACCGCGTCAATAAAACACTCAGAGTTGTACAGAAAACCCTGGATGACGGGACTATCTCCCAGGAAACTGCCGATAGATTCAGGTCAGAGTTACGATTCCTCAGAGGCCTCTTTTATTTTGAAGCATGGCTTGTTTTCGGAGACTATATTCCCATACTCGATGAGACAGTTGAGGATCCGGCTTTGGTTTCAAATGAGAATCCTGCTGATGCCGTTCTGAACTTTATTGTTGCTGATCTGGCTTATGCTGCAGGAATACTTCCTGCCACACAGGCCCAGCCGGGACGTCCTACAAAGTATGCCGCAAAAGCAATCGCTGCAAGAGCATTGCTGCAGGAACTGAAGTATGCCGAGGCAAAACCTCTTCTTGATGAAATTATCAGCAGCGGTAAGTTCGAACTGATGCCCAATTTCATTGATAACTTCAATATCGCTACCGAAAACAATAAGGAATCCGTCTTCGAGATCCAGGCAAACGTCAATGACATTAACGAATCACTGAATGCTGAGATGGGTATAGGTCTTAACTGGCCTCATGGAGGTGACATAGGTATGTGCTGCGGGTTCCACCAGCCTTCGCAGAACCTTGTCAATGCCTTTAAGGTTGACGCTAACGGACTACCCCTCTTCGACACATTCAACAATACAGACCTGAAAAACGACCAGGGAATTTCATCCGATCAGCCATTCGTACCGGCTACGGACGAGGTTGACCCGCGTCTCGACTGGACCGTCGGCCGCAGGGGAATTCCTTACAAGGACTGGGGCATAATGCGCGGCAGCAACTGGATCCGCAAACAGGCGGAAGGAGGACCTTACATGCCGGCTACAAAACCTTTCTTCAAAAAATCGGAACGCTATACCCTCTCAACCACAACCGGTTGGCAGACCGGGATCAACGCCAACAACTGGCGCTATATCCGATATGCCCACATTCTTCTCTGGAGAGCTGAAATAGCAGCATTCGAAAACGACCTGGTAACAGCCAGGAACTATGTGAACCAGATCCGCGACAGGGCTGATAACAAGCTTGTTATGGGGAAAGTGCTTATCACCACTTTGCCAACTTCAGTTTATCCCTGGGGACCGAATTCCACCGACGCAGATTATGGCGTTGGCGGTTCAGTAGACTGGACCCAGCCTGCAGCTAACTATAAGATCGGACAGTATCCTCCTTTCGCAACCAAGGAAGAAGCCATGAGAGCAGTTCAATGGGAACAGAGACTGGAGTTTGCAATGGAAGGAAGACGCTTCTTCGACCTCAGACGCTGGGATGAACTTCCTGCAGGTATGAGAGTCGATATGGCCGCCACACTGAATGCATTCCAGCAGGGCGACCTCAGGATCAGACCATTTATGAACGGCGCTAACTTCTCCAACAAGGACAAGTTCATGCCTGTACCTCAGGGTCAGCTCGACCTTCAGAAAGGTGTGTTGGTTCAGAATCCTGATTACCTGTAGTGGTTAATCGATTTTAAAATAAAAAAGGGGCTGATCCAGCCCCTTTTTTTATTTTTCCTTTTCAAGATTGCCGTTTTTCAGAATATATCTTACAACCTCCCGGCACTCATCACAGCCAAAACCCGGAGAATCCGGAGATACCGTCGATACCTCGGCTAATATCTTCCTGTCCTTTATTTCATGTACTGAAAAAATGTCACTTACAGTACCGGAAACCACGAAAGTATCTGCCGAAGCCAGAAGTATCATGTGATAATATCCCATTATCGATTTCCCGCTTAAAGTGTAGAACGGAACAATGGCATCCTCTCTCTCGTCTTCATCAATAAGCCCGGTGACTATCTTACCGTTATCTATCTTGTAACCTGTAACATCATTGGTGATGGTTACCAGTCCGTCGTCTTCGTCAGTGAATACCTTTGCATTTCCAAGTCTCCTGGCAAAATAGGCAGAAGAATAACTCTCTGCCTTCTCATTAATTTCAGCGAATGAAGCTCCTTTCCTGTCACCTGATCCGACTCCCGAACATGAGGTAATAATGCAGGCTGTTATAAGAAGTAAGGTGGTCTGTTTCATAACTGATCAGATTTTGCGTAACCTCAAAATTAGGAAAAATCAGTAATGTTTGATTGAATGATTTCTTAATCCCCTTTGGGTTCCCCCCTGGG
>CAYSBL010000069.1:0-5073 GCA_964429295.1 uncultured Rikenellaceae bacterium | reverse complement strand
ACTAAAGTCCCCGGAACGAACAGGGTGGTTGCGAAACCGTCAGCCGAAGCTGACAGTAACAAAAATCCTGTAACAATTACCTCTCTGGTTTATCAATAAAACCTTAGGGGAATTAAAACCCTTCAGCGATTTAAAATTAAATTTTACCTTTAGCACTCATTTCAAATTCATCTTACCAGAATGAGAAGGGGAAGGAAAATATCTGCGATGTTCCTGTTTTTGTCCGGCGTTATTTTGCTTGCAGGATGCAACAGTGAATCGGGACTGGAAGTAGTCAGCACCGGCAGATTGCCTGTTATTGAACCTGATTATACCGATATAACAATCCCCCCGAATATCGCTCCGATGAATTTCAGGATAGGAGAGGAAGGCGACTATTTCAGGGTCAGGGCATCCGGCGGATCAGACGATTTCAGAATCGATATCAGATCGTCCGACGGAGTGATTAAATTTCCGGAAAGATCATGGAAAAAGCTTACTTCAGCTTCAGCCGGAAAAAATATTACGATTGAGATATTTGCCCGCTCAAAAGAATCCAGGAAGCTTCAAAAGTATGATACTTTCCAGATGAAGGTTTCTGAAGAACCGGTTGATCCCTACCTTGCCTACAGACTGATCTACCCGGGTTACTACAACTGGTCGCATATACGGATTATGCAGCGGTCGATAGAGAGCTTCAGCGAGGAAACCCTCATCGACAACAAAATTCTCGACATGAACTGCATCAACTGCCACTCGTTCAACCAGTACAGTCCCGATAAATTCATGGTGCACATTAGGGGATCAAACAACGGGACCTATATCTCCAATAAAGGCAGTTTTAAGAGAGTCGATCCGAAGGTTGAATCGATGCCGGGCGGAGCAACATATCCCTCATGGCATTCTGACGGCAGGTATATTGCTTTCTCATCAAACCAGGTACGCCAGGGCTTTTATGCCAGACCGGAAAAACTAATTGAGGTTTTTGACCTTGTCTCGGATATAGTGGTGTACGATACTGAAAAAAATCTTACATACCACGCCGATGATGGTGATACCACTGCTTATCTTAAGACATTTCCTTCGTGGTCGCCCGACGGCCGCTGGCTTTATTTCTGCAGAGCTCTTCAAACCGGCAGCCAATCGGCCATGTCGCTTGATGATATTGAGAAAACAAGATACGACATCGTAAGAATCCCTTTTGATCCTGAAACAGCAGGTTTCGGAAAAACAGAATTGGTTTTCGATGCATCGGGTATCGGAAAAAGCGCTTCATTTCCCAGAATATCCCCCGACGGCAGATACATGGTGATTACTCTTCACGATTTTGGCACCTTCCCTATATGGCACAAGGAAGCTGACCTCCATATCATCGATCTTTCCAGCGGAGAAAGTAAAAAGCTGGATGTCAACAGCAATGAGACCGACAGCTACCATACCTGGTCGTCGAACGGGAAGTGGCTGGTATTCAGCAGTAAAAGAACTGACGGAAGAACCACCCGACCCTTTCTGGCTTATTTCGGATCATGGAACAATACCGGCAAACCGTTCATACTACCCCAGGAAGATCCTGAATATTATGATAATCTTATGGAATCATTCAACATACCGGAATTTGTAACAGGAAGAATACCACTGGGGCCGCGTGATTTTGCAAAAGCAACAAAACATGAGCTTTTGCCGGCAAAGCCGGGTGATCCCGGAAAATCCCTGTCAAGAGAAGACATTGAAAGAGCCGGAGCAAGGAGAAACCCGGGGGAAAGATCGATACATGAATAAGTCGATCGATCAACAACTATCGAATCAGGCTGAAGAAGGACTGAGGAATGGCGAGTGAAGCATGAGAAATGAAAGCTGACTGATATAACAGAACACTGAACACAATTACTTAAAATGACCCGGTTAAAAAAACCCGACATAAAAAGAAGATCGCCTGAACCGGTAGCCGACCGTAGCTGGTATTTCTTTGCCGGCTTCTTATTTATTGCCTTTGTTTATTTTCTTATGCCTGGCAACTATGTTCTTTTTTTCCAGGAACAGCAGTCATTGTTCCTGTACGCAGGCGACTACATCAAAGAGTTCTTTGAGAAACCCGGTTCCCCTGCCGACCTGGTTGCAAAATTCCTTACACAGTTTTACATAAACAATTTTTCCGGCGCACTGATCCTGGCCCTGGTTCTTACTCTTCCTGCCCTGGTGATACACAGGGTGAACAAAAAACTTATTCCGGGCGCGGCTCTGACATGTCTTCTGGCAATCATTCCTTCCTGCCTTTTGCTGATAATGCAAGCGCATTATTACCATCTGATGCTGTATAATTCAGGATTCGTACTTGTTCTTTTATACTTCCTGATAGTTATCAGCCCCGAAAAGATCAGAGACAAATACTCAGCCCTTGCCTTCTTCCCTGTTTTTTTCTATATATCGGGCGCCTTCAGCCTGATTTTCACCGGTATATTTATTGTCTACTGCTTTGTTTACCTGAAAGGCCGTCACAGATTCCTTCTGCCCCTTACTCTTGCCGGACTAACAGGGTTATCCATAGTTCTGTTCGACAATGTTATGCTTCTTCAGAGCATAAAACAACTTTTCCTCTATCCCCTTCCTTTTATAAACGACAGCCTGCATAAGACAATGTTCTGGTCCATGGTCGCATATCTGGTATTGTATCCTGCAATCGCACGTATGGCTGGAACATTCAGGGTTGTAAAACGCCGGGCCCGCATTGCCTCAGGAATTGTCTTTCCTTCAATTATCATTTTCGCTGCCGTCTCCATTCTTGCAGCAGCTTACAACACCCAGACTGCCCGTGTTATAAATCTTGAAAAACTGATTTTCACAGGTAAGTACCAGGAAGCGGTAGAATACCACGAAAAGAAACCTTCTGAAAATCTTATAGGACAGTACTTCTATAATATTGCCCTGTCGTCGACCGGACAGATCTGCGACAGACTGTTCAATGGAAGACAGGATTTCGGCACTTCATCTTTGTTTCTTCCCTGGAGCAGTGAGCATATTAACTGGGGAGCTCATTCATTTTATACCATAGGGCTGATCAATGAAGCCCAGCGTTGGGCCTATGAAGAGATGGTCGTTTATGGAAAACGGCCCCAGAACATGAAACTGCTTGTAGAATCGAGCCTGATAAACGGTGATTACAAGATGACAGAGAAATATGTAAAAATTCTGAAGAAATCACTTTTTTACCGCAGATGGGCATTGGATCATGAAAAACTGGCTGGTGATTCCGTTTCCCACATATCGGACCGGGTTCCGGTGAGAAAAACAAATTCGCTTTCCGGTCAGGACTTCTTTGTCTTTCTCGAGACTCCCGAAAGCAACCTTCCCAGGCTGGTCAACCAGGATTCCTCCAACAGGGAGGCCTTCGAATACATGATGGCCTGGCTTCTTCTGAACAAGGATGTCGAAATGATTGTGGACAATGTCAGGCTTATGAAAGACAGGGGATACACAAGGATTCCAAGGCACATTGAGGAAGCTGTTCTCATTTATTATAACAGCCAGGGGAAATTTCCCGATCTGGGAGGAATGGAACTCAGCAGTGAGACAAGAATGAGGTTTGACCAGTATTTTGCATCATTTATGAGCGCCCGGCAAAACCCCGGCACCTTTGAACAAAAGATGAAGGAACAGTTCGGCAATACATTCTGGTATTATTTCCATTTCAGGTGATCGGCTCCTTCCCGTAATTTTTTTATAAATTTCCGGGCTTAGGCGGGTTGAAATAAAAATCCTATATTTACGCTAATACCCAATTACCTGAACTATGTCCGCCAGATTTTTGTTACTTGCCCTTGTTCTGTTTGTGGCAACTGATGAGGCATCTGTTATTGCCCAGAACCGGGTGGCCGACGGATACAAGGGCATCTGGTACAGCAGCGGCACCCCTTCAGAATACGGTTATAAGTTTTCGGGAGGAGTGGCTACATTCGGCTCACGTTACCGGCCGATTGCAGTCTTTTCCAAAGAGGCACAAAAAACTTTCTTTGTTTACGGAGGCACGTCAGGCGAAGAGGAACGTCACCTCCTTATAATGATCTCCTACTATGACCATCTGAGGAATATAGTCCCGAAACCTGTTATTGTCCATGATAAGGAGGGTGTAAGCGAACCCTACGACAACGCATCACTCTCAATCGACGGAATGGGCTTCCTTTGGGTATTCGTCAGCGGAAACAGCCGTACGCGGCCCGGACTGATTTTCAGAAGCTCAATGCCATACTCAATCGAAAGGTTCGATAAGGTTAAGGAGATTGAAATGCTTTCACCTCAGCCGTGGTGGAATCCCGGTACCGGCTTCTTTCTTCTCTGGTCAAGGGTCACCAGGGGACTTGAAATATGTTTTTCATCAAGCATAAACGGCCAGGACTGGACCGATTCCCGGACACTGGCTTGCATGGGAGGCCATCTTCAGGTTTCGGGAATATGCAACGGGAGAATTTACACGGCTTTTAATTATTTTCCGGGAGGTAATATCGACCGTCAGA
The DNA here is from genome assembly GCA_964429295.1 of uncultured Rikenellaceae bacterium. Lineage (GTDB taxonomy): Bacteria > Bacteroidota > Bacteroidia > Bacteroidales > VadinHA17 > LD21. Next base: position 586 of record CAYSBL010000069.1, on the reverse strand, counting down.
CAAATCTATACATTTTACACACAGACGATTATGGTAAAACCTGGAAAAACATTGATGAGAAAGTAATCGAAACTCCGGTCAGCAATCCGCTCAATGATGCCCTTGTTAAGAATTATGAGGAAGACGGACGCCTCGTCCATCTTTCGGATATTGATTTTGATGCTGAGGGCAATCCTGTTCTTCTCGTCATACTTTCAGGTGATGAAGGTCCGGGGCCAAAGGGAGGACCAAGGGAATGGATAGTCGTAAGCCGGAAGAACAATAAGTGGAATTTTTCCAAAGTATGTGAGTCGACTCATAATTTCGACAGGGGAGCCCTTTACATTACCCCGTCTGAATGGAAAATTATTGGTCCAACCGAGCCCGGTCCTTTCAGATACGGGACCGGAGGGGAAGTAGCCATGTGGGTAAGCGCCGACCAGGGTGAAAGCTGGGAAAAAAAGATTGACATAACATCTCAGAGCAGGTTCAATAATTCGTTTGTGAGAAAACCAATGAATCCCTCGAAGGAGTTTTATGCCCTGTGGGCCGATGGAAATCCGACGGAGTTTTCCAGGTCATCGCTTTATTTCACGAACGAAAGCGG
>CAYSBL010000068.1:0-12085 GCA_964429295.1 uncultured Rikenellaceae bacterium | reverse complement strand
GGTGGTGTTATCTCATCCCTTTATGCTTCCGATTGCGCTGTGCTTACCATTAATGTACAGAACGGCGTAGAGGTGGGATCGGAAATTCACTTCCGTCATGCCGAGAACGTACACAAACCGCTCATCATAGCCGTTAACGGACTCGACCATGAAAAGGCCAATTACGAGAAGTCGATCGAAATGATGAAGGATCGCTTCGGCAACAACGTGGTTGTTATCCAGTATCCGGTCAACGAAGGCGTCGGATTCAATTCGGTCATCGACGTCCTTAAGATGAAAATGCTGCAGTATCCGAAGGAGGGTGGAATGGCAAAGGTACTTGATATCCCTGCCGACCAGGCAGCAAAAGCAGAGGAGCTTCATTCTGCCCTGGTTGAAAAGGCTGCTGAAAGCGATGAATCGTTGATGGAACTTTTTTTCTCTAACGATTCACTTTCAGAGGATGAGATAAAGAAAGGCATTGCAAAAGGTCTGCTGACACGAGGATTGTTCCCTGTTTTCTGCATCTCCGCAAAAAACAACATGGGAGTCGACAGGCTTATGGAATTCATTATCAGCGAAGCTCCTTCAGTTACCGAAGTACCTGCCCCCGTGAACAGCAAGGGAGCAGAAGTAAAAGCCGATCCATCCGGTCCTGCTTCCGTTTATGTCTTCAAGTCGTCCATAGAGGAGCATATTGGGGAAATCAACTATTTCAGGGTTTACTCCGGAAAAATAACCGAAAACCTCGATGTGGTAAATACATCGAACGGCGTAAAGGAACGTCTGTCACAGCTTTATGTCTGCGCCGGCAAGAACAGGACAAGGGTTCCCGAGCTTCACACAGGCGACATCGGTGCATTTGTCAAGCTCAAGAACACCAAGACTGATCATACTCTCAACGCCCCTGGCAACGACTGGACCTATCCTGGAGTAAGCTTCCCCGAACCCAAATACCGCACTGCCATCAAGGCACAGAGTGAAAGTGATGACGAGAAGCTTGGTGAAGCTCTCAACAAGATACATCTGGAGGACCCGACCATCAGGGTCGAATATTCCAAGGAACTGAAACAGATCATAGTCCACGGTCAGGGTGAATACCATCTTAATATAATGAAATGGCACCTGGACAACATATACAGGATCCCCACCAGTTTCAATCCGCCGAGGATACCTTACCGCGAGACAATCACCAAGGCTGCCCAGGCTGATTACCGTCACAAGAAGCAGTCGGGCGGCGCAGGCCAGTTCGGAGAGGTTCACCTTATCATTGAACCTTACACCGAAGGCAGCCCCGAACTTACCATGATGAAATTCGGGAACAAGGAAATCAAGCTTTCAATAAGGGCCAAGGATGAGATCGACCTCGACTGGGGCGGCAGGCTGGTTTATGTAAACTGTATTGTCGGCGGATCGATCGATGCCAGGTTCATGCCGGCCATACTCAAGGGTATAATGGAGAAAATGGAGGTCGGACCGCTTACCGGTTCCTATGCCCGCGATATCCGGGTATATGTTTATGACGGGAAAATGCACCCTGTCGACTCCAACGAAATATCCTTCAGGCTTGCAGGACGAAACGCCTTCAGTACTGCCTTCAAAAATGCAGGTCCCAAGATACTCGAGCCGATTTACGATGTTGAGATCATGGTCCCTTCCGACAGGATGGGTGATGTTATAAGTGACCTGCAGGGACGCCGGGGTATGGTTCTGGGAATGGCAAGCGAAAAACGCCTTGAAGTTATTAAGGCCAGGGTTCCGCTTGCAGAGATGAACAAGTACTCCACTGCCCTCAGCTCGATTACCGGCGGACGGGCTATGTATTCAATGAAGTTTGCTGAATATGCACAGGTACCAGGAGAAGTACAGGATGCTGTAATTAAAGCATACGAGGAAGAAGAAGAAGATGAATAAAATAATCTTTATCCGACCGAAATAAAAAAATATCCCCGGCAGAACCCGGGGATATTTTATTTTACTAACTAATCCAAAACCAGAGAACTAATTTATTATTCTAGTTATTGTAGGCAGATTCTCCATGTTCATAAACATCAAGGCCTTCTTCCTCAATTCTTTTCGGAACTCTCAGTCCGTTTGTAATTCTAAGGACTTTGAACAGAATAAAAGATGACCCTATGGCCCAGGCAGCAATGGAAAGAACACCAATAAGCTGACTTACAACCAGTGAACCTCCAAATCCATAAAGCAGACCCTGACTGGTGGAAAAGAATCCTACCATAATTGTGCCAAATGCCCCGCATATTCCATGTACTGAAATTGCACCTACCGGGTCGTCTATTTTTAATATTTTATCAAAAAGCTCTACTGACAGGACAACCAATACCCCTGCCATAAGGCCTATAATCAAAGCACCTCCGGGAGATACCGCATCACAACCTGCAGTTATTGCAACAAGTCCGGCCAGAGCCCCGTTGAGTGCCATGCTAAGAGCTGGTTTTCCATCGGTCACCCAAACATAGACCATAGTTGCAAGTGCACCTCCGGCCGCTGCAATGTTTGTTGTTACAAATATCAGTGAAATAGCTGTGGCATTTACTGTCCCAGCCGCCGCCAGCTGTGAACCAGGGTTGAATCCGAACCAACCTATCCACAGAATAAATACTCCCAGTGTTGCCATCGACATGCTATGACCTGGGATCGCTTTGGCTTTCCCGTCTTTATCATATTTTCCGATCCGCGGACCAAGAGTTATTGCTCCCATCATGGCTGCCATTCCTCCTACCATATGAACTACCGATGAACCTGCAAAATCGTGGAAAGGAACCGCCATCTGGCTGAGCCAACCTCCACCCCAGGCCCAGTGTCCTGAAACAGGATAAATTATTAAGGTAATTGCCGCACTGTACACCAGGTAAGCATTGAATTTTGTTCTTTCAGCCATTGCTCCGGAAACAATTGTTGCAGCCGTTGCAGCAAATACTGTCTGGAAGATAAGGAAAGCCAAATCAGGCATATCGGTCCTGTAGGTATTCTGTGTGAAAAGGTCGATACCTCCCCAGAATCCGTTCGTAGCTCCGAACATTATTCCGAAACCGATTGCCCAGAATGCGATGGTACCAATTACAAAGTCCATCAGATTCTTAAACAAAATATTGGCTGTGTTCTTTGATCTTGTAAAGCCGGCTTCAACAAGAGCAAATCCGGCCTGCATGAAAAAAACAAGTGCAGATGTAATCAAAACCCATATAGTGTTTATGGAGAATGCATATTCTTCCAGTTCAATGCCCAGTGAACTCCACATATCGGCAACTAGTAATGTATTTGTCATTTTTAATAGTTTTTTTAGTTATTATTCTTCACCTTCCAGGTACATTGCTTTGTCGCCTCTCTCCCCGGTTCTGATTCTGTAAGCATCATCTATATCGGATATGAATATCTTCCCATCTCCCACTTCACCTGTTTTTGCTGATCCAAGTATTGCGGTAACTGCCGGATCGAGATATTTTTCACGGCAGAAGAAAATTATATATATTCTTTCGATAGTACTTGTATCATATACAATACCTCTGTAAACACGTCCTTCAGTCTGCTTACCAACACCTCTTACATCCCAGAATGTAATGAATTCAATTCCGACTGCGTGTAGAGCTTCTTTAACTTCGGAAAACTTTGATTTCCGGATTACAACTTCAACTTTTTTCATTTTCATTTTACTAAGCTTTATATCGTCGAACTTCTATAATTAGAATGATATCCCTGCAACAACATAGAACTGTTCCTTGTCGGGATTAAAAATAACCTGGCCTGATACCGGTAATGCAAATTTTTCCGTTATCTGAATCGTCTTTGACGTACCGATCCCCAGATTGCATAAATTAAACTCACCGTCGCTGGTGTGCCATCCGTCACCGGCTCCTGCAAACAGGCTGACATTGGAAAAAGCGTAGCCTATCTGGAAGTATTTGTCACCTCCAACAGAAGCAATGCCTCCGGCTTCGTTAAAAATATAGTTGGCACTCAGTGAAAATCCACCTTTAGCAAAACCTGCGTTAAGTTCAAGGGCGTGACTACCCAGTTCCTTTGAAGTCTCAAAGAATTCGAGACCAGGCAGGTAATAATCCGTTAATCCAAGACTCAGTCCGAAAGGGAATGAATATGAAATATACGGATCAGCTTCGGAATAACCATTTGCGTCGAAAGAACCCCATACCCCAATTGTCAATCCTCCATCAGAAAATTTCACTGAAGGCTGGAATGCAGGTCCCGTACCGAGTTTTGATCCCCTCCATATATAATTACTGTACAGATCGGCATTCACACTGAATTTTGATTCCTGCACCTCCTGTGCCCTGACCTGTACCGGCAAAAAATTAATAAGTACAACCAATACCACTCCTGCAATTGAAGACTTCAGATTTTTCATGATTGAATTTTTTAAGGTTAATAATAAAATTTCGTTGCAAAAATATATTTATTTTTAAAACCCCTGTATTTTTTTAACCCTTTTTTATTTTTTCATATATATTTTTTACTATATACCCTATTTTTAAAGGGGGTTATTTGCAAATTTATATTGTATTTTATCATACCCCCCTTTTTTTTTATTGGATAGACACAAACAAAAAGGGCCGACATAAATGCCAGCCCTCTATCAGTCTGATTTATTGACTATACCGTCTTTAAAATCTCCCACACAAAAGCTCTTATTCCTACTTCATCATTTATTGAGTCAATTTTCTTCACTGCGTCGAGAACAGAATCAACTATTTCATCCGGTATCACGGTGAGTGCGATTTTGTTGATTTCGGGCCAGGCATGGGTTCCCAGGTGCGGAACTCCGGTATGGGTGCCTCTTCCCTGAACATTCTCCCACAAGGAATAACCTTTTACTCCGAGTTTGTCAAACAGGTACTCCACCCTTTCGGTGTGCGCCTGGTTAAATATTATCATTACAGCTTTCATTTCTGATGTATTTGTAAATATTGTCCACTTTCATCTGTGCAAGGTTTACCGGGCATTCCCGTTCCTTTCATCCAGAAAATCCATTTCAGAATACACTGCCAGGTGCCTGTTGCGTTCTCCCCGTCTTGCAAAGAGCACATAAATAACAGGGACCACCACGAGTGTAACAAGGGTTGAGAATACAAGACCTCCAATAACCGCTATCCCCATAGGTCTCCATAATTCTGAACCAGAGCCCGAGCTCAGCGCAAGCGGAAGCATTCCGAGAATTGTGGTAGCTGATGTCATAAGAACGGGTCTGAGCCTCGATCTTCCCGAGAATTCAACTGCTTCATAGAGTTCATGCCCCCTTTCCCTCATCAGGTTGATGAAGTCAACAAGCACTATTGAGTTCTTCACCACGATACCGATAAGCATCACGGCGCCGATGGCTGATATAACGCTCAGGGTGGTCTTGGTAAGGAAGAGAGCTATTGCTACACCTGAAAATGCAAACGGTATTGCTATCATAATTATCAGGGGCATTTTCAGGGATTCAAACTGTGATGCCATCACGAGGTAGACCAGGATAAGGCTCACCACAATCAGGAAGGCGATGTCCATGAATGCTTCCATCTGCTCCTGGATGGCGCCTGAGATCTGAACCATCACTCCGTACGGGATTGTTGTTTCATCAATTATTTTCTGAACCTCAGCCTGAAGTACGGTAAGCGACTCCTTGTAGGGTGTGAAGGAAACCATCACAATCCTTTCCCTTCTCTGCCTCTGGATGCTTGGCGGTGCCCAGTATTCCTTTATCTGTGCGATCTCAGCAAGTCGTATTATCTGGCCCGCCGGGTTTGTTATTCCTATATTTTCGATGTCAGTCAGGGTCTGTCTTGCATTCTCCTCGAAACGTACGACCACATCGTATTCATCGCCTGCCTGCCTCAGTCTCGTTGCAGTCATACCGCCAACCCTGTTCCTGACGGCTGTTGAAACGGTTGCAGTGTTTAGGCCGTTTGATATCATCTTCTTCTGGTCAAGGATGATCTGAAGTTCGGGCTTTGAATTGTCGCGGCTTATCGTCACATCCTTGGCACCGCTTAGTTGCCTGATCCTGGCAGCAATTTCTTCAGCGACAATGTTGGTCTCAGAGATATTGTAACCGTAAATTTCAACATCGACCGTGTTGCCTCCGAATGATCCCATATCCTCTGAAGTACTTACAGTATAATCAATGATCTCAGGGATCCCGGCCAGATCGGCCCTCATTTCCTCGGCAATATCGGTGACGCTTTTTTCCCTTTCGTCAGGATCAACGAGGCTGATTGAATAGGTTATCACATGAGTTCCGCCGGCTCCGAACATTGAAGTGAATCCTCCTGCATCATCGACACCAGTTGATGATGAGAGCAGTTCTATCTCAGGGTACTTTTCCTGAAGTATCTTATCAATCTTGTCAGTAGTCTTCAAAGTTTCATCGACTCTTGTGCCTGTTTGCAATTCAACAGTCAGGGTTACCTGCGACTGGTCGGCTTCCGGGAAAAATTCCGTGTCAATAACCATGAACAGCATCATGGATCCGACAAACACGGCAATTGCAAGAAGTATGGTGAACCTCTTGTGATGGAGAACCCAGTGTATGGTCCTTTCATAGAAACCGTCGAATGAGTCGAGCCATTTGCGTATACTCCCGTCATAGGTCCAGAAAGGTGCGTCTTTGCGTATCGGATACCATTTCAGCATCAGGGCGCTCATTGTCGGAGTAAGGGTGATGGCTGCAATTACCGAGGTCACAATGGTTATCGTAACCAGCATCCCGAGCTGCTTGAACAAAACGCCTGTCAGTCCCGATACAAAAGTCAGCGGGAAGAACACGGCCACAACAGTAAGTGTGGATACGATAACTGCGAGCCACACTTCATTGGTTGCATAGATAGCTGCTTCCCTTGGCCTGCTCCCCCTTTCCACATGTTTTGTAATGTTCTCCAGTACGACTATGGCATCATCAACCACCATCCCGATTGCTATGGAGAGGGATGTCAGCGAGATAATGTTGACCGACTCTCCCGTCACGAACAGGTAAATGAATGCCACCACCAGTGAAATAGGAATGGTGACAATTATTATCACTGTTGCCCTCCATCGTCCAAGGAAGAACAGGACAACAAGCACAACGAAGATGCCCGCATAAAGCAGGGTTTCGGCCAGGTTGTTAACCGAATCCTTAATGAAAGTTGCGCTGTCGAACATCTTTTCGATCTTCACGTCGGCAGGCAGGTCCTTCTTAAGGGTTTCAAGAGTCTTCTCTATTTCCTGGGTAACCTTCACGGTGTTTCCCCCCGACTGTTTCTGGACGAACATGGTCATCCCCTGGCGGCCGTTTACCCGGGTGTCGAGTTTGGTTTCGCGGATTGTATCGCGTACCACGGCCACATCCCTCAGGTAGACATTGTTTCCGTTATAGCTGCTCACCACAATATCCTTAATGATGTCGCTCTCGGGGAATTCACCCTGTATCCTCAGTGCATAATCGTTCTGGCCCATTTCTATATAACCTGCAGGCATATTGAGGTTTTCTGCGGCCAGTATCCCTCCTATCTGCTCGATGGTAAGGTGATAGGCTTCCATTTTTCTGGGATCAACATCGATGTAGACTTTCCTTCCGGGAACTCCTGCAAGGCTTACTGATCCCACACCTTCAATCCTGTTCAGAGGATTGACTATCTTCTCATCAAGTATCTTCTCCAGCCCCCTGTAGCTCTCCTGTGCTGTTACTGCATAGAAGATTATGGGCATCATACTCGAGTTGAATTTCATTACCGTGGGCTTCTCTGAATCTTCGGGAAGATAGTTCTCGATGAAGCTAAGGTTGCTTCTGATATCGTTTGTTGCCTCATCGAGGTTGGTCCCGTATTCAAAATTCATGAATATCACCGACAGCCCGTCGCTTGAGGTTGATGTCATCTCCTTCAGGTTTGACACCGAGTTCAGGGCATCTTCCACCGGTCTTGTAATATTGGTCTCAATATCCGATGCGCTTGCTCCCGGGTAGGTGGTTACGACACCCACAAAGGGAAGCTCGATCTCAGGGTACAGGTCGACCGGCAGCCGTGTCAGCGAATAGAGTCCGATTACAATCAGCGCAACGAATATCAGGATGGTAGTTACCGGCCTGTTTACGGATGAACTGTATATACTCATCTTTATCTTCTATATTTATTTCTTACTGAATAATATTAAGCTTGTCGCCGTTGATCAGCCGCGACTGGCCGTCAGTAACGAGTCGGCTTCCTTCCGTTATGTTGTCGGAGATTATCTCCAGCTGGTCGTCAAACCTTTTTCCGACAGAGACCTCTTCCCGTTTTGCAATGCCCTGATCCTCAAGAAACACGAACCTGATATTGGTACCCTCCTGAAGGAGCACCGCAGCTGCAGGTACAACAAAGGTCTCAACTTCGCCCATGTCCATCGAAACCCTCACAAACATTCCGGGTTTCAGAAGCTCATTCCTGTTTGCAAGCTCTATCTCGGCAATAAAGGTCCTGGTAACCGCACTGACTGTCGGGGCTTTACGGAATACAGTCCCAGTGAAAACCTCATCCTTGTATACATCAGCTGTGATGGTTGCCTTCATTCCCCTTTTCACCTGCGGATAATACTGCTCAGATACTGCAACTTCAACCTTCAGGGGATTTACCTGCATAATGGTCACAACTGCAGACCTCCCTGTTGTGGTGGTGGGTGTACCCGAGTAGATCTCGCCATCCTCGAAGTATTTTCCGGTGATGATCCCGCTGAACGGAGCTTTCAGGAGGGTGTTCTCCTCCATGAAATCCACATTTGTCTTCGTAACGTCGTACTGAGTCTTGAGCTGGTCGTATTGCTGCTGTTTTACGCTGCCGGTTGCAAGAAGTGTATCGAGCCGTGAAAGATCCTTTGCAAGGTTTGCAAGCTGAAGTTTCAGCTGATAAAGCTGGGAGCGGTCCATAAGGAAAAGGTCATCTCCCTTGTTCACCCTGTCGCCGTTTTCAACGTATATCTTTTCGATCCTTCCGGGAGTCGCGGGAGCCATGTTTACTTCCTCGTAGGGAAGAACGGTTGCCGTGTAATCGATGGTCCTCGATATTTTTGTCTTTGAAAGAGTCTCGACCCTTACCGGGACAGCTGCCTTTTCGTCCCCGGTTGCTGCGGCCGGATCATTTGCCTTATTGGTTGAACAGGCTGTAAGTACAAGCCCGCATACCAGAATCACCTGAATTGTCCTTAAGTATTTCATTATTCTGTCTGTTATTTCGTGATTACAAATTATTCAAGAGTTTGTCGAGAGCGACCTTGGTCTGGAGAAGGTCCATCAGGGCTGTTACATAATTAGTCTCGGCCTGCAGATACTGATTGTTTGCCTGTGTAAGCTCGATGCTTGAAGCCATTCCCTGTTTGAACTTGTTCTCAGTGCTTTCATACACTCTGCTGGAAACTTCAAGATTTTCCTTCTGACTCAGATACTGAAGGTTTGCATTCACCAGATTGTACCTGAGCTGACTTTCCTGGAGCAGAAGCTGTTCGGCAACCATCGCCTTGGTGGTACGGGCTTTATCGAGATTTATCCGGGCCTGTTTTATCTTTGAGTATCTCTGCCCGCCCGCAAAAATAGGCACAGAAATATTCAACCCGATCATTGAATTATCAAACCATTGCTGATCATTTATCTTGTCGCCCATGCCGTTTTTCCCGTAGTTGTAGAAACCTGCCAGAGTAGGAAGCGTTGAAGCTTTCTGCGATTTGAGCGTCAGCTCGGAAATCATCTCCTGTCCTTCAACCAGCATGAAATCAATATTCTGTTTGTGATCAAATTCCTGTGACAACAATGCCTCGACATTTATTGACTCAGTAAGGCTCTCGAGCGTTTCAGTAAGCTTTACAGGTGTTTCAGCAGGAATCCCAAGCTGGAACCTCAGAATATTGTAATTCAGTTCAATTGTTCTTTCAAGGGAACTACGGCTGTTCTCAACCTGGGTAACATTTAAAACCATCTGGTCAATATCGGTCGATTCGGCCATTCCGGCTGCAAACATCGACCTGGTCGATTTAAGCAACTCTCTCATATTTGCCATGTTCTCGTCGAGCAGTTGAAGAGACTTCTCAGTAACAAGTATAAGGAAGTATGAAGAGCTTACCGACTCCTTCGTGTCGAGTTCTGATTTCTGAAGGCTCTGATGTGCGAGTTTCTGGGCAAGCCTGGTTGTCTCAATGCCGATGTAAAGCGGTGCATTGAAAAGAAGAAGGCTGGCATCCATCGATGCGCTGGTATTGAACTGGCTTCCGAAGGTGACCGGTATCTTTGTTCCCGGCTGTCCGAAGAACTCACCGGGCAGAAGTGTGGTCATTAGCTTCAGGTTGTCTGCGAATGTACCCGACAGACTGACCTGAGGAAGTGCTGCTGAGATCGTCTCCCACAAAGCTGCCTTCGATGCCTCAACATCAGCCCGCGCATTGATGACTGACAGATTGTGGGCAAGGGCATACTCCTGAGCCTCCCCGAGAGAAAGAGTCAGACCTCCGGAATCCTGCTGAGCAAGGCCCGATGCCCGGAACAACAGGAAAAAACATACTGTTCCAATCAAAATTTTTCCTTTCATAAGCTTCTTATTATTCATCTGTAATCTTTTATCAGTCTAATTTACCGGTTTGTTTCCGGCGTCGTATCGGTTTATCAGATCAAGACCCTTCTGGGTGGATATACCCCTCAGAAAATTGATGTAAAAACCTCTCACCGAATCAGCAAAATTCACATTCTCGTGCGGAAATATTTCCTGATCGTGCGACATCTTCAGCATTTCAAGCATAAGCCTGCTTGTCATCTCAACATCGATATCCTCCCTGAAAACACCATCACTGATACCCCTGTTGAGTATCTCGGCATTGTTCGAGAAATAAGGAATCTCCTTCATCATTTCGGGATAATCGCCCAGCTCTTTTTTTATGCGTTTCATATCAAGGCGAAAAGCAGGCGACATATTCCTGAAATGCTCAAACATCATATCCATCATTTTGAATATTGCTTCAATTACATTTTCCGATTCCCCGAAGTATTTCTGCAAAATCGCATTCTGTTTTTCCGACATGCACTTAAGAACACCCTTTAATAACTCTTCTTTGTCCCTGAATACCTCATAAATGGTCCTTTTCGAAATACTCATTTTGGAAGCAAGCATATCCATTGTCACGGCTCTTATCCCGTATGACCTGAACATCTCTGCTGCCTCATCAAGTATTTTCTGTCTGTAATCCATCATTCAAAATTGCGCGGCAAAAATGTGAAAACTTTTTTGGTTTACAAAGTTTTCATTGTTGAAATTTCAAATAAACCGGGTAAAAACACGAAATTTACCGGTGAACTGCGAAAGCTTAACTATATAAAGATGCACGAAAAAATGATGATTTACCAGGTCGATGCTTTCACCACCGAACCATTCAGGGGTAATCCTGCAGGTATTTGTTTCCCGGGAAAGGAAATGCGGGAAGACTGGATGCAGAACATGGCAGCAGAAATGAACCTGTCTGAAACATCCTTCATCTGGGATGAAGAAGGTAAATGGAAGATATGCTATTTTACGCCGTCAGCCGAGATACCGCTGTGCGGACATGCGACACTGGGAACTGCTCATATAATGTTCAGTTACGGAATGGCCGGAAAAAATGATCTCCTGACCTTATCATCCAGGGCCGGCTTGCTCGAGATCAGGATGGACGGCAACTGGATAGTAATGAACTTCCCCTTGTATGATCTTATTCAGGATGAGATACCTGAAGACCTGACAAGGCACATTGGAATAATCCCGGAGGAGTTTCATAAAACTGCTCATGGATGGACACTTGTTCTTCTCGGCAATGAAGATGAGGTCAGGAACCTCAGGCCCGATTTTACTGCCCTCAAGAATTCTCCCTGGGGCGATCTGATCGTCACAGCTCCTTCTTCCGATCCGAGGTTTGATTTCACTGTAAGATGCTTTGCCCCTGCCCTTGGCATAGACGAAGATCCGGTTACCGGTTCCGCCCATTGCGCCCTGGTACCTTTCTGGAACCGCAGGACCGGAAAGAAGGAATTCGTGTCGCACCAGATTTCGGCACGCGAAGGTATATTAAAGGTATCGCTGCGGGGCGACCGGGTTGAGATAGCGGGACAGGCAGTTACGATATT
>CAYSBL010000067.1:11206-12501 GCA_964429295.1 uncultured Rikenellaceae bacterium | reverse complement strand
GATTATTATTACCAGTTCGAAAGCAACTTCTACCTCGGTCTGAGAGCGGATTCGAATGTGATCTGGGCTCTCGGATTTGAAGGTCTTTCAGTGACACCCTTGTTTGGATTCAGATTTTAGTTTGGATATAATCAATGCAAAATCATATTCCTAAATTACAATAAAATGAGAATCAAATATTTTCTTCTCACAGCTTTGCTGCTGTTTCCGGCAGCATCCGTTCTTTCGCAGGAAAACGTTGAAAGAATGAGCACCCTTCGCATCGAGACCGGCTATGCGTTCACCGGATCAGGCGACCTTGACGGTTTTTGCTATTACAATGAGTTTATTCAGCCGGTGACCAGCTGGTTCAGCGTCGCTCCTTCAATCGGATTCTATAGTTATTTCGATAATGATGAGGAGATAGAGTTTCTTGAGGATATAAAGGCCGCCGGTCTCGATCTGACAGGATATTTCTACCCGGTCAGGACGGATATCTTCGACCTTGAGGCCGGACTGGGATTCTATGTAAGGAGGTGGCACTGGGTTGTCGCAACCGGTCCGGATGTTCAGTACAGTTCGACTGAGCTGGATCTGCCGGAAGCATCACACGGTGATTACTTCGTGGCCGCCCCCGGGTACACGGTATCGATCGGGGCCGTCATAAAAACAGGCCAAAGGACCGACATCAACATCAAGGGCGTATACCAGAACGACACCAGGGGGATTGTGGTTGCAACAGTCAGGGCGGGAATCAATATCAGGTTCTGAAACATGTCCTACGTCAAGATCTGGCTCCACTGTGTATGGGGCACCAAAAACCGGGTTCCATGTCTCTATCCCGGAAGGAAGTATGAGGTGATAGATCATATCCGTACCAATGCTGCTGCGAAAAACATATATATAGATTTCCTGAACGGACATACTGAACACCTTCACTGTTTACTTTTGCTCGGTTGTGATCAGGCACTATCGAAAGTTATGCAACTTATCAAGGGTGAATCCGCACACTGGATTAACAAAATTCAGCTTTTAAAGACCAGATTCGAATGGGCTGATGAATACTATGCTGCCTCGATCAGCGAATCTCACATTAACAGGGTGCGGAATTATATCCGCAATCAGGAGGAGCATCACAGATCCAGAACCTGGGATCAGGAGTGCGAGGAATACCTCAGACACCATGGATTCACCCTGCATCCGGATCAGACCTGATCCCATCCATACGGTACATCCGTCTCTACTAGATAGACTCTGCTACGATCGAGTGCTGTACCAACCTTGCTGTGTAACCCTGGCTGTGTAACCCTGGCTGT
>CAYSBL010000067.1:0-11106 GCA_964429295.1 uncultured Rikenellaceae bacterium | reverse complement strand
GGTAATCGGTATTCGGTAAGTCAATGCTTTCACTCCCTGCTCCCTGCTCCTCGCCTTTAACCAGTAACCAGTAACCAGCAACCCTGGCCTGGCTTTCAAGCCTGCTTTAACACCGGCTTTTAAGCCAGGGATAAAAAATGTCCCCGGAGGAAAATCAGCAGAACTCCGGGGACCGGGTCAGGGCGACCCGCCGTTCAGCACGGCATAACCCAGGTACGAGGATTGGCAGCGAGACGTACCTGAACGAATTATATTGCACACACCTACTTAATACTAAACATTTATATTCTCTGTCACATACGACCTCTTTGATGAACTGTACCTGATGTTCCGGCCTTCCCCGCGCATCTCGCTTACTATACGCTTCACCGTCCGCTTGCTGACATTGAACCTGAACGCAAGATCTTCAGGGGAACCGGTACTTTGCATATCGGCCAGCTTCAGGATCCTGACTTTCAGATTTTCCCTGTAAATCCTTGTCATAACCCAATAAATTTAAATTAGCACTCACTGACTTTCTAACCTTAAATATAGCAAATATTCAGTAATTTACAAGAAAAATTTAGAATATTTTTCTGAAAAGTTTTGTTAGATTGATTTTTTTAGGCTGAAGTACTACTTTTTTGCAGAACTGGCAGTTTTACTGGGATTTTTTTGCTCATGATTTCCCTGATGAAGTGTAGCTTCAGTTTTTCCTTACGAAAAGTCCTTTCTTCATGCCCTGATTCTCCCCTTCTCCCCTTCATCTTTTTCCTGCCTCAAACCTCCCCGCCTGCTTCCTGAACATCTCCCAATACCTGCCCTTCTTACTCATCAGCTCATCATGCGAGCCGGTTTCGGTGATGACTCCACGCTCCATGACAATGATCCGGTCGGCCAGCGTAACATTGGTGAACCTGTGAGTTATAAGTATGGAAGTACGGCCGGCGGTTATCTCCCTGAAACGGCTGAAGATCTCATATTCGGTGTCGGCATCCAGCGAACTGGAGGGTTCATCAAGGATCAGAACCGGAGCCTCCCGGAAAAGAGCCCTGGCAAGAGCAATCTTCTGCCACTCTCCCCAGCTCAGCTCCCTGCTGTCGTCAAAGAGTGTCCCGATAGTGGTGTCATATCCCTTGGGCAGTTTGTCAAGCAATTCATGAACGCCCGAAACCGATGCGGCCTGCCTGATCTTCAGATCCGCCTCAGTCGCCTCTATATTTCCCATCCTGATGTTCTCTCCGGCCGAAAGATTGTACAGCATGAAATCCTGGAACACCACCGAGAAGAATTTCCTGTAAGCGTCAGGATCCATCGTCCGGATGTCGCTTCCGTCCCACTTCACGCTGCCGCTGTCCGGATCATAAAGCCGGGTAAGAAGCCTTACCAGGGTGCTCTTGCCGGCTCCGTTGGGGCCTACAAGAGCAATTATTTCTCCTTTTTTTATTTCAAACGAAACATTGTTTAAGGATGCATAATCATTTCCGGGATATGTGAAGGAAATGCCTTCCACCAGGATATCTGACTTCAACACGCCGGGTATTGTAACAGGAGGATTCGCTATCACACTTTCCTTAAGATCGAGGAATTCGAAAGTATCGCCAATATAAAGCCCGTCCTCATACAGCCCGGCAACTGAGCCCAGAAAATCTTTTATGTATGTCATACCCTGCCTGAAAGCCAGCAGGAACATTGCCATCTGGCCGAGGGTCAGATCGCCGGCAACAGTCCTGCGTGCAATGACCAGCAGGAGCACCAGTATCGCTGAAGCCTTCACCAGATCGGAGATCAGTTCGATTATTGTCCTTTTCCTGAGGATGTTGAGTTCCTCTTCCTTCTGCCTGCTGAATGATTTCCTGAACAAAGAGATGAAGTAATTCCCGAGTCCGAACAGCCTTATTTCCCTTGATGGCCTGTCGCCGGTGAGCAGCCAGCTGAAATAGGCAGACTTCCTTGCTTCGGGCGTCTGCTCTCTCTGGAAATGATAAAGGATGCCGGCATAATGCAGTCTTAGCCATATCCCCGGGATGTTAACCACCACCAGAAGAATGGCAGCACTCCAGTGAAGTGTGAGCAGGAGCCCCGCCATCAGCATCAGCGACAGCATTCCCCTGAACATCGAAACTATGTTGTTGAGGATGTTGTTAGGTCTCCAGGGGGCCTCGGAAGTTGCCCTCGACAGGCAGTCATAATACCCGGGATGCTCAAAGTTGATGAGGTCGAGCCTAACTGCTTTTGTGTGAAGCAGGTTGTACATGTAACCCTCGAGCTTCACCGACTGCTTGCTACGCACAAAGCTGCCCGTGTCGGTGCAGACTTCATCCAGGAAATATACCGCAACCACTGCGATCACCATTGGCACAATGCCGGCAGCACCGGAACCGGATTGAGCTGCACCTGTTATTTCATCTATTAGAATCTTGATAAGCCAGACCAGGGCAAGGGGAAGAACGCTTTGAAGGACAGATATCACTATGTTCACAGTGGCCCATCCGGGAGCGCTGTCCCAGACCAGGCCAAGGGCCTTTCTGAATAGTCGGATCTTTCCTTTCATAAATAATTGTTCACCCGGGATTTTTCATCTGATACCCGCAACTCCCATGACTCTTCAATCTCAAGCGTCCCTCCTTCTGTCTACCCCCCTGCCCCCCTGAAGGGGGGTTCTTCAAGCCCCCTTCAGGGGGTTGGGGGTAAACCATTGGGAGGTAAACCCCTGGTGCTAAGCCCCCCTTCAGGGGGGTTGGGGGGTCAGGTATTAAAAATCCTCTTCACCCTGTAAATTTGCGAAATTATCCTTACCCTTATCCTGTTTAGCCAGTAATTTGGCTTTTTATCTGAATATTTATGAGGAGGCACGGGTTTACCTTCAGGTCGTTCAACTCTTACTACCTTTCCGACGATCTGTTCAATAAGAACGGGATCATCCTCGGCTGCACTGCTGTCGCCGCGGGTAACGTAGTGCTTCTGCATTTTCTGGGAGTAAACACTCACCAGCCGGTGGACAACGAAGCCCGAATCCCTTTTCCAGGCTATAATCTCTCCCTGACGAGGCTTTGTCCCCGCCTCATAGGGTTCGATGAAGATAATTGATCCTGATTTTATTGACGGGTGCATGCTGTTGCCGTCAGCCCTTACCCTGATGCTCTTTCCTTCGGCAAGAAGC
The DNA here is from genome assembly GCA_964429295.1 of uncultured Rikenellaceae bacterium. GTDB lineage: Bacteria > Bacteroidota > Bacteroidia > Bacteroidales > VadinHA17 > LD21. Next base: position 7,964 of record CAYSBL010000067.1, on the reverse strand, counting down.
ATGAATCCGATCTCCCTGAGAAGTGTATGGGAAAGCCTGTCACTGGTCATTCCGGAGAATGTATTCAATTACGCTCCTGTCGGGACGAAATGACAGTGTTGATACCGGTACCTTAGAGCACATCATGGATACGGATCCGAGGAAGCGGGCAATCATATCCTGACTGTAATTATGCTGGATGCAGTTGGCTACCACCATGCTGACTGCCGATGCTTCCCTTATCTGGGTCAAAGCATTCTCATTGCCATGACTGATGAGGAAGATCCTGTCGATCGGGGCGCTCCGGGGTACATCATTCCTGTAAACGGGGGTGTTGTGCATCCTGTAGATCCCGTCGGTGTTCCTGATGATGAGCCTGTCATCGTGAATGACCTGTGCGCCTATATTGTCCCACAGCAGCGACATTGTTGTCTTTCCCTTTCCCGAGACCCCGCTGAACAGGTAGCCCCGTCCGTTGTATGATACGCCTGATGCATGGATCATCAGATCGGCATTGATCGCCGTAAGATAATAGAGGATAAGTCCGTCGAGAGGATATTCCATGGGATCGGTGCTCCTGCCTGCATTCTCTATATAAAGATCCCATTCCCTTAAGGCAAGGGAAAGCTTCAGAGTTGCCTTTTTGGAAGGATTGTCGGGGAAATTTGTAATTACAAGAAGATCGCCGTTCTGTTTGTATACGCTCCAGAAATTGTCACTTTTTGTTACCTTATAGCCTTTTACCTCAACAACATAGGGAGCCACAAAGAGCCTTTCGGCATCCTCGTCGGGCCTGATTCTTCCATGATGAACCCTGATCAGGACATCATAATCCAAAGCCCTTACAAGACTCTGCGTAAACCTGGGAGATGGAGCAAGATCGGGCCCGTCTTCCTGAGATTCGAGCCTGATATTGTATCCGGCAATGTTAAGGGTATAGTCCCGCATTCTGATGACTGGCTGCTTCAGCATGTTGTAAAAGCCCACACTGCTTTCCCGGTAACCGACACTGTTATACACTTCAGATTGATTAAGATCTTTCAGGTATAACGGAGTGTACCGCGAAATATTATTCTAACTGTTGATGATGAGATATTTACTCATGTCGCTCATGAAAGAATTGACATCCGACTCGGCAACACCCCTGTCGATATTGTATTCTTCGACCAGTGCATCGACTATTTCGCCGATGCTCCTCTTACCGTCGATGAGTTCCCATATAAAAGCTCCCGATTCGTTAAGGGTGTAGACACTGTTCATGTCGGCTATGTTATTTGCCACAGGAATAAGTACATACTCACTTCCCGTCTTACGGGTAACTATGTTCGGGGAATGGGAATATACCGGTTCGCTCATCGTCAACTAATTCATAATTAAGGAACAAATGTACAAAATAAACGCTTCGAATTCTTACCTTCGCGAAAACTTAAAATCATGGGAAGGAAGAATAGCAGGAGGAAGGCGAAGGAGTCGTTCACGGGGAATAAAAAATCAAAACACGGCGGCAGGAGGGAGGAAAGGATATATATTACCGGAACCGTCGACATGACGAGGATGGGATATGGATTCATCATTTCTGACGATATTGAAGATGATGTTTTCGTAGCGGCCAGGAACCTTAACACTGCCCTTCACGGCGACAAGGTGAAAGTATGGCTTTATGCCCGGAGAAAAGGATCGAGACCCGAAGGGGAAGTTGTAGAGATACTCGAACGCTGGAGAAGCAGTTTTGTAGGTACCCTCGAGGTGATGCCCGGATTCGCATTCCTGATGCCCGATAACAAGAACATGCCTTTCGACATTTTCATCCCGGTATCGGCTCTTAACGGCGGTAAACAGGGACAGAAAGCCGTTGCTCGTATTGTGGAATGGAAACCCAGCTCAAAGAACCCGGTGGGGGAGATAGTGACAGTGCTCGGGGAACCGGGTCTGCATTCCACCGAGATGCATGCTATTCTGGCTGAATTTGAACTTCCCTTTGCATTCCCGGAGGAAGTTGAAAATGATGCAGCCCGGATCAACGGCGAAATAACAGAAAAAGACATAAGGGAAAGAAGGGATTTCAGGGATGTGCCCACCTTTACGATCGATCCGGAGGATGCGAAGGACTTCGACGACGCTCTTTCGCTGAGGAAACTGGAGAACGGCAACTGGGAAGCCGGCGTTCATATTGCCGATGTTACCTGGTATGTCAGGCCCGGATCGCTTACCGAGGAAGAAGCAAAGCAGAGGGCTACTTCGGTATACCTGGTCGACAGGGTGGTCCCCATGCTTCCTGAAAGACTTTCAAATGAGATATGTTCCCTCAGGCCCCTGGAGGACAAGCTTACTTATTCGGCAGTTTTTGAAATGAATGATAAGGCCGAGGTGCTGAATGAATGGTTTGGCCGGACTATCATCAATTCCAACAGGAGGTTCTCCTACGGTGAAGCCCAGATGGTGATTGACACGGGTGAAGGGGATATGAAGGACCAGATAATGGTGCTTCACGACCTTGCACAGAAACTCAGATCAAAGAGATTTGCCTACGGCGCTTTCTCCTTCGAGAGAGTAGAGGTTCAGTTCGAACTCGACGAAAACGGTAAGCCGCTGGGAGTGAAGTTCAGGGATATGGGAACGGCAAACCAGCTGATTGAGGAGTTCATGCTGCTTGCAAACCGGCGTGTTGCTGAATACGTGGGGAAGAAGCTGCGCGGCAAGACATTCGTTTACAGGGTTCACGACAAACCCGATCCGGAGAAGATATCAAACTTCAGGACTTTCATAACACGCTTCGGTTATAAGCTCACATCCGATGAAAACAATCTTCCAAAGGCCATGAACAGGCTGATGAAGGAAGTTGCTGGAAGAAGCGAACAGAACATAATTGAGACCATAGCCCTCAGGGCAATGGCCAAGGCAGTCTATTCGACTGATAACATCGGTCACTATGGTCTTGCCTTCAGGCATTATACACATTTTACCTCTCCCATACGGCGTTACCCCGACATGATGGTCCACAGGCTGCTCACGGCCTACCTGAACAAGGATGAAGCAGGAAACAAGGAGAAGTTAGAAAAGCTTTGCCAGCACTCCTCGAAAATGGAACGCCTTGCCGCTGAAGCTGAAAGGGCTTCGGTGAAGTACAAGCAGGTGGAATTCATGAGCGAAAGGATGGGACAGGTGTTCGACGGTGTGATATCCGGTGTCACCGAGTGGGGCATCTATGTCGAGATCATTGAAAATCAGTGCGAGGGGATGGTAAGTGTCAGGGAACTGAACGATGATTATTATGAGTATGATGAAGAGAACTACTGCATAAGGGGCAAATCAACCGGTAAGCTTTATACCCTCGGCGACCGGGTAAGGGTTGAGGTGGTTAAGGCCGACCTGCAGAAGAAGCAGCTGGATTACAGGTTTGCGTGAAGAAGAACATTTAACCACGGAGTTCGCGGAGAACACGGAAAATACACGGAATGTCTCAAATAATAAAATCCGTGATTTTATCTGTGAAATCCGTGGGATCCGTGGTTAACAGTCTTTTATCTCCCTTTTTGATCTCCCTCAATCAACTTCAGTAAGGCCTCTGCCGCAGACTTTTGGGGGATGTTCTTAAGCACCAGGGTTGTTCCGCGGTAGATGTGCACCTTGCCATTACCCGCTCCAACATATCCATAGTCGGCATCGGCCATTTCGCCTGGACCGTTCACAATGCAGCCCATAACGGCTATCTTAAGACCTGTCAGATGCCCGGTCACAGCCTTCACCTCCCTTACCGCTTCCTGCAGGTCGAACTTAGTACGGCCGCAGGTAGGACACGACAGGTAAACCGCTCTTGTTATCCTTGCACCTGTTGCCTGGAGAATTGAAAATGAAAGTTCCTTCAGCCTGTCACCTTTCACAGAACCATGATTGGTAATGCAAATTCCCCCGGCCTGGCGGGTGATAAAATACCTGCCCATCAGCGCTGCCGAATCGATAGCAAGCTTATCCGGATCATCCTCGTTGAATTCCCCATTCAGTATAACATCATCATTATTAAATGCTTCCGGAGGCGGGAAAATGCCTTTTGACAATGTTATAACATTGTTATAACGTTGATTTTTCTCTCCGGTAAAGATGCCGTTATTATTAGTCACGACTTCCGGAACATAGGGACGGCTGTGTGATCTGAATTCAAGAATGCTGTCGGGAATGGCAACCCTTCCGGCCGGACCTGCAATGAAATCCACTATTTCCCTTGCCACCGGGATCTCCTTTTCGGGAGCTTCCGACAGCGATACCCTGATAGTGTCGCCAATGCCTTCAGACAACAATGTACCGATCCCTGCTGCCGACCTTATCCTTCCGTCCTCACCTTCGCCGGCCTCGGTAACACCAAGGTGAAGAGGGTAGGCGTATCCTTCGGCCTGCATAAGCTCAACCAGCCGGCGGGTAGCCTTTATCATTATCCCGGTGTCGCTCGATTTCATTGAAAGCACAAGCCTGTGAAAGTTTTCAGCCCTGAAAATCCTGATGAACTCCATCGCCGAAACAGCCATTCCCTCGGGTGTGTTGCCGTAGCGGGTCATTATCCTGTCGGAAAGTGAGCCATGATTGACGCCTATCCTTACCGCCGTACCGTGTTCATGACATATGTTAATCAGAGGAAGTATCCTCGAATGTATCCTTTCAAGTTCCTCCCGGTATTCCTGATCAGTGAACTCAACTTTTATGAATGATGCTCTTTTGTCGGCGTAGTTGCCGGGATTTACCCTTACCTTTTCAACTATCTTCGCTGCCAGCTCCGCTGCTGATGGGTTGAAATGGATATCGGCAACAAGAGGAGTGTCAAATCCGGCTTTTCTGAGTTCCTCTTTTATGAACTTCATGTTTTCCGCCTCCCTCATTCCCTGGGCCGTGAGCCGCACCAGGTCGGCGCCCGCCTCGATTATCCTGATGCATTGCGCCACCGAGGCTTTGGTATCGAGAGTATCAGTGTTGGTCATAGACTGAATCCGGACGGGATGTGTTCCGCCAATAGCAAGCTTCCCAACCAAAACAGGTGCAGAAGTATACCCTTCACGGATCCCCTCCTTCGGAGGGGTAGGGGTAGGTTCTTCTCCACGGATCCCCTCCCTGATTGGGTTGCTTCCTTTTCCACGGATCCCCTCCTCCGGAGGGGTAGGGGTGGGTTTTTCTTCAAGGATCCCCTCCTCCGGAGGGGTAGGGGTGGGTTTCCTCCTTTCTATCCAATCCTCAATAACCCTCAAAACATTCCCCATATTCTTTTTAACCTCAATGTCCTCAAACCTCAAAAAATGAACCCCCAGTTTCTCCAGATTCCTTTGCCTCAGCTCATCATCGTCATATTTGAATATGTGTGTATCACCATCTATCTCAATTGCAAGGTTTAAATCCTTGCAATAAAAATCAACAATGTAATCCCCGATAGGAATCTGACGATCAAAATCATAACCAAGCATCTGCTTATTTTTCAGCTCGATCCAGAGCAAGACTTCTGAAAGAGTCATATTCTTTCTGAGCTGGCTTGCCAGTTCTTTGAGCTCCGGATTGTATGGGATAATATTGCGTTTTCTTGACATGTAATTGTTTATATAATAATCATTTACCCATCCCTACCCCTCAGAGGAGGGGATCCGTTCTGTTGACACTTCAGTACTATTCCTCGCTCTCACACTCACACTGTTTTAACCCACCCCTACCCCTCCGAGGAGGGGATCCGTTTTGTTTACCCCCGGTGCCTCCGGGGAGGGGATCCGTTCTGTTGACACTTAATTACTATTTCTCGCTCTCACACTCACACTCACACTGTTTAACCCACCCCTACCCCTCCGAGGAGGGGATCCGGTTTCTACATCCTTTCCCAATTAACTCCATCCCTGGTGTCCTTTAGTATCACCCCGGCTTTCTTTAGTTCATCCCTTATCTTATCTGAGGCGGCGAAGTCCTTTCTCGACCTTGCTTCCTGGCGCAGGTCGATGATGATCTTCATAAGTTCGCCTGCAAGATCTGCTTCCTTATTGCTTTGTGATTCGTCCCTGAGACCAAGTATATCAAACACATAAACGCTGAACAGTTTCTTAAGCCCCACCAATCCGGCCTCATCAATCGTCTCCGTTCCGTCGTTTACAGAATTAATTATTCTTACCCCATCAAAAAGATGCGAAATAAGAATGGGGGTGTTGAGATCGTCATTCATTGCTTCGGCGCATCGTTGTGAAAGGTCTTCAACATCAACGGTGGAAACCGGGGAGGGCTTCAGGTTGTTTAGCGTTTCAAAGGCTTTCATAAGCCTCTGGTATCCTTTGCCGGCAGCGCTGAGTGCCTCGTTCGAGAAATCAAGCGTACTCCTGTAATGTGCCTGAAGGATGAAGAACCTGACCGTCATGGGACTGTAGGCCTGCTCCAGCAGCGGGTGATCGCCGCTGAAGAACTGGTCGAGTGTTATGAAATTTCCAAGCGAACGTGCCATCTTCTGGCCGTTGATGGTTATCATGTTATTATGCACCCAGTACCTTACCGATTCCTTGCCAAGCGCAGCGGTCGACTGGGCTATTTCGCACTCGTGGTGCGGGAACTGAAGATCCATGCCTCCGCCGTGGATGTCGAACACCTCCCCGAGGTACTTGATACTCATCGTTGAGCATTCGAGATGCCAGCCGGGATATCCGTCGCTCCACTCTGATGGCCATCTCATTAGATGTTCCGGAGTGGCTTTCTTCCACAGGGCAAAATCAAAGGGATTCCGCTTTTCATCCTGTCCCTCGAGCACCCTGGTATTGGCCATCAGGTCCTCGAGTATCCTTCCCGAGAGTTTGCCGTACCTGTAGTGCCTGTTATATTTCTCAACATCAAAATATACCGATCCGTTAACCTCGTAGGCAAAACCTTCCTTCAGTAATCGCCTTATAAATTCCTGTTGTTCAATGATATGTCCCGACGCCCGGGGCTCAATCGAAGGCTTGAGGGTGTTGAGCTGGTCCATGTTCCGGTGGAAGGTGTTCATATAGTTCTGAACCACTTCCATAGGCTCGAGATTCTGAAGCCTTGCGGTCTTTTCTATCTTGTCCTCTCCCTCGTCGGCATCATTCTCAAGGTGTCCCACATCGGTGATATTACGGACATACCTCACCCGGTATCCCAGGTGCATCAGGTAACGGTAAAGCAGGTCAAAGGTTATGGCCGGACGTGCATGTCCGAGGTGGGCGTTGCTGTAAACCGTTGGTCCGCAGACATACATCCCGGCAAAAGGAGGATGAAGAGGTTCAAAAATTTCCTTCTGACGGGTAAGGCTGTTGTAAATGGAAAGCATGTTATGCATAAAGAAATATTTTACATGACAAAAGTAAAGTAAAAAAGTAAACTTAAGGTAAAGTTCTTGCCCGCTCCCGCTGCCCCCTGTTTAACGCTCCCTGCCCCTTGTTCTATGCCCCCTGCCCCCTAAAGGGGGTTTAAGGAACTTATTGTTGTAAGAATCCGGTCTTTGACAAGTGCCAGATCTTCATAGATCTCCTTGTTTGTAAACCTCAGAATAGTAATGCCAAATTTTTCTATTTCATATTCTCTTCCATTATCATGTTCTTGTACATCCTCCCTTAGGTGAATTTCGCCGTCCAGTTCAATTACAAGTTTGTACTCATGACAATAGAAATCAACTATGAAAATATCAATAGGATGCTGCCTTTTCCATCTGGCCTTGAATACGTCTCTCTTCCTGAGTTCCTTCCATAGAATTTTTTCTGCTTCTGTCATGTTTTTCCTTAACATAACAGCCCTCAGGAATATATTCTTTTTTGCTCCATAGAACATATTTCTCTCAATTACCCTTTTATCCATATCTATTCCGTTTTTATGTGCAGCGAATTATAAAATTAATTATTAAACCTGTCATTGCAAAAGAAAAAAGCTCAAGGGTAGTCGTTAATTATCAATTAAATAAAGCCCCCCTTCAGGGGGGTTGGGGGGCATAACAAAGAAGCGGAAGGTACATTACAGGAGCTTAG
>CAYSBL010000066.1:0-13059 GCA_964429295.1 uncultured Rikenellaceae bacterium | reverse complement strand
GTCCATGGCTGCATTGCATACATGCCCGAATAAGGGCCTCTCAGGAAGGGCGGAATTCCCGCCGCGTAATTCAGATGCTCCATTCCGGCAAGGTCGTCCCTGCCGTAAAAAGCCTTAACCGGGATATTTTCAGGGGTTGTCCAGGGTCCGCCGCCCTCACCGAGCGCGTGAATATCAAAATTAACCGGTTTCCTGATTTTCAGATCTTTTTCTTTGTATTCTGGCCTCATGACTTCCTGTTTATTTCTCCGGCAACCGTGTTCTCCATAAGCGTTTTCAGAAACCCCGAATTAAGGGCTTCAAGAAATCCTCCTTTGTTCTCCAGCTCAAGGAACAGTTTCCATGAATTTTCAGCAACGAGCGATGTCAGGTTCTCGATATAGTAAGAACCGGCAGCCGGATCAGCCACCTTTCCGAACCACGATTCCTCCTTCAGTATAAGCTGCTGGTTCCTTGCCATCCTTTCAGAAAATTCGTCGGGCGGGCAGGCAGCTATATCGAAGGGATTGACGGTCAGCGAATCGGTGCCTCCCAGTATGGCCGACATTGCCTCGGTCTGTGTTCTCAATAAGTTAATATAGGGATCGGCCACTTCATCTTTCCATATCCTGGTTACGGAGTGGATTTCCATTCTGAAGCTCATTTTGTCTGACGGCTTATATGATTCCGCAATTACGTCCCATATTATCCTGGCTGCCCTTAGTTTTGCGATCTCCATGAAGTAGTCTGTCCCGGCGCCGAAGCTGAACCGTATTGCCGAAGCCGCATCATCAGACGAAATTCCCCTGTCGGTAAGCTGTGTCAGGTATTCCACCGCCATCGAGAAGCAGAAAGCCAGTTCCTGTACGGCGCTGCAACCCGAATCGGTGAAGTGGGAACCGTTGATCTGGAGATTCCTGTACGATGGAAGAGCTTTCGTTTCGCGCGTGAGGGATGCCAGGTAATCGAGGCCGGCCTCAACCGGAATGCAAAGAGTGCCATTGGCCATCAGCCGGCCAAGAGGATCGGCTTCGACAGTTCCTCTCAGTTTTGATGGATGCAACCCTTTTCCCTGCATAATAGTTTTAAGTGCAGCTATTATCTCACGAGCCTTTCCGTTCGACAGAAAATTGATCTCTGCACCGTCAGGGTCGATACCCTCAAGCAGAATTGACAGATTCTTCTCACTGACCGATTCAGGATCTTCAATTATGAATCCGAGCGAGTCAATTCCTTTCATCAGAACATCAAGGGCTTTCATGTTAGCCTCCCGGTAATCGGTTACCCTTATGTTCTGCCTTACCAGCCACTGGGCAGGATCAGTGCCGGACTCTGCTGTATTTCCGTCCTTGTTTCCGCTCCTGAGCATAAGGGGAAGAATCCCTTCTGCATGACTGAGGTGCTTAAGGTCCTCCTCGCGGTAGAAAGGCATCACATCGAAACCTTCCCTGGTAAGCCATACGAGCTTTTCCCGGAAATCAGCGCCGCGAAGATCGGCGTTGATCTTTGAGATCCACTCATCGGTAGATACCGGCGGAAAGTTCTCAAATAATTTCTTATGTTTCAAATCAGTCGTATTTTTAAATAGTCTCTTCGTCCCTTCGTCCCTTTGTTTTCTTCCCGCCCCACGCCTTCACTTCTTCCTAAAAACCCACCCCTTCCCCTTCCAGGAGGGGATCCGTTCTGTTCAGCCTTTCTGCCATCTCTTAGTCGCCGCTCCATCTTCCTCCCTGCCTGTTTGCCCCCTGCCCCCTAAAGGGGTTTCTGTTGCTTTTGTTCAACAAACAGCCTTACGCTTCTGTCTTCCCTTCTCCCATTCTCCCATTCTCCCCTTCTCCCATTCTCATTTTCCTGCAAACTCCATCAGGAACGACTTGATGAAGTCGTTCAGGTCGCCGTCAAGGACAGCCACCACATTTCCTGTTTCAAATCCGGTACGGTGATCCTTCACCAGTTTATATGGATGCAGGGTATAGGACCGGATCTGTGAGCCCCATTCTATTTTTTTCTTTTCACCTTCAATCTTTGCCTGTTCCTCCTGTCGTTTCCTGAGTTCCAGTTCATAGAGCTGCGATTTGAGTATTCTCATCGCATTTTCCTTGTTATTGAGCTGGGAGCGGGTTTCCTGGTTTTCTATCACTATGCCCGTGGGATGATGCCGCAGTCTCACCGCCGTTTCTACCTTATTGACGTTCTGTCCCCCTGCTCCGCTCGACCTGTAGGTTTCCCAGGTGATGTCGGCCGGATTAACCTCGATCTCAATGTTATTATCGACGAGTGGCGTGATAAAGACTGATGCAAAGGTGGTCTGGCGTTTGCCCTGGGCATTGAATGGTGAGATCCTGACAAGCCTGTGGACCCCGTTCTCACTTTTGAGGTAACCGTAAGCTCTTTCTCCCTCTATTTCGAGGGTAACCGATTTTACTCCCACCTCATCGCCCGGCAGAAAATCGAGCTCCCGTACCTTGTATTCGTTTCTTTCTGCCCACCTGAGATACATTCTGAGCAGCATCGAGGCCCAGTCGTTGCTTTCCGTGCCTCCGGCTCCGGAGTTTATTTTCAGTATTGCCCCGAGCTGATCTTCCTCCTTCTGAAGCATGTTCCTGACTTCAAGATCCTCTATCAGCGACAGGCTCAGGTCATACTGCCTGTCAACCTCTTCCTCGGATGCTTCGCCCTCCCTGTAGAAATCAAAGATCACCTGCAGGTCCTCAAAGCCCTGGTTTACCTTTTGGAAATGTCCGGTCCATGTTTTTATCTGCGAAATTTCCCTGAGAAGCTCTTCTGCCGCCTTCGGATCGTCCCAGAAACCTGGCTTCTGGGTCAGGAGTTCCTTTTCCTTTATCTGATTTATCCTGCCGTCAATGTCAAAGATACCTCCTCAACGCATCCCGGCGTTCAGACAAATCCCTTATCTGTTCGATAGTTGTCATATTTGGATTTTGGGCAAATTTAGGATTTTTTAAACAATTAATATCTTTATGATCTCATAAGAGGCAAAACAGGGCAATGGACTGCCACATTATCAACCGATGCTGAAATCCTGTCTTTATCGTAATCTGGTTGAAGCCGGCTGCGACGAAGCCGGCCGCGGCTGTCTTGCGGGTCCGGTGGTTGCGGCTGCCGTAATTCTTCCAAAAAACTACAAACACCCGGTGCTGAATGACTCCAAGAAGCTGACTGCAAATCAGCGGGCAGAAATGAGGGAAGAGATAATGAAGTCGGCCATTGCATGGAAAGTAGCCTTTGTCGACAACCAGGAGATTGATGAAATAAACATTCTCAGGGCCTCAATTAAGGCGATGCACCTCGCGATAGAGGGCCTTTCCAGGCAGCCTCAGTTCCTCCTGATCGACGGGAACAGGTTCTTTCCTTACAGGGACATCGGGCACAGGACCATAATAAAGGGAGACGGGCTCTATTACCCGATTGCAGCCGCTTCGGTCCTGGCAAAAACCTTCCGCGACGAGTATATGGAAAAGATCCATGAGGAATTCCCTGTTTACGGATGGAACAGGAACAAGGGTTATCCGACGACGTTTCACAGGCAGGCTATCCTTGCACATGGCGTTTCTCCCTACCATCGCAAATCATTCACCCTGTTCAATACCCAGCTCACTATTGAATTTTAAATATTAGAATTATCTTTGACGCTTAATTTTCAAATCCAACAATAATTTCTTTATGAAGAAATATTTCTTGATTTTCATTGCACTGATTGCCGGCATGGGTACAAAAGCTGTACCGGATGAAGGTATGTGGGTTCTTCCGCTGATTGAGAAGCTCAATATTGGAAAGATGACCGAACTCGGGCTGAAACTCTCAGCTGAAGACATCTACAGTATTAACAATGCCAGCATCAAGGATGCGATAGTCATATTTGGCGGGGGCTGCACCGGTGAAATAGTATCATCACAGGGGCTTCTGCTTACCAACCATCATTGCGGCTACGGGCAGATCCAGGCTCACAGCAGTGTTGAACACGATTATCTGAAAGACGGATTCTGGGCTATGACAAGGGAACAGGAACTTCCCAATCCGAACCTTTCAGTCACTTTCCTGTTAAGGATCGAGGATGTAACCAGCCAGGTACTGGCAGCCGTTAACGACGGAATGAGCGAGAAAGAAAGGACTTCCGCGATCAATGAAGTCCGGAAGACCATTGAGGGCAAGGCCGCTGAAGGAACGCATTACAGGGCGACAGTCTCATCTTTCTACGGAGGCAATTACTTTTACCTTCTTGTTTATGAAAGGTTCAATGATGTAAGGTTTGTAGGTGCTCCCCCGTCGTCAATAGGCAAGTTCGGATTCGACACCGACAACTGGGAATGGCCCCGTCATACCGGTGATTTCAGTGTATTCAGGGTTTACTCTGGACCCGACGGCAAACCTGCACCCTATTCTGCGGAAAATATACCTCTCAAACCCAAACACTGGCTCCCCGTATCGCTGAAAGACCTCAACAAGGGTGATTTTGCAATGATACTCGGATATCCCGGCAGAACACAGAGGTATGCAACATCGTGGGAGGTTGATGAACTTCTGAAAATAACCCATCCCAACAGGATAAAGATTCGCGGCATGCGCCAGGAAATTCTGATGGCTGATATGCAGGCTGATCAGAAAATCAACATCCAGTATGCTTCAAAGTATTCAGGATCATCAAATTACTGGAAGTATTCCATCGGGCAGAAGGCAGGGCTCGAAAGGCTTAATGTCAAGGCAAAGAAACAGGAGACGGAGAACCAGTTCAACAACTGGATATCAGCCAAACCGGATAAAAAAGCCAAATATGGGGAAGCGCTTAATCTGATAAGCAGGTCCGTTGAAGGCAGGGCAGAATTTGCAAATGCCCAGCAGTATATCAACGAATGTTTCTTCAACGGTTGTGAGATCCTGGATCTCGACGCGGTGGCCGGTGCCATGATCAGCGCCCTCAAGGTTGGCGACGACAACCAGGTTTCAGACCTCAGAAACAGGATGATGGAGTATATCACTGAATTTTACAAGGACTACAATCCCCCTACCGACAGGAAATCGATGAAAGCCATGCTGAAGCTTTACAGGGAAGATGTACCGGCGAAGTTCCATCCCGATTTCTACACTTCAGTTATTGACAGGAAATTCAAAGGCAATATCGACAGGTTTGTGGATGATCTTTTCGACAGGTCAGTGTTTGCCAGCGAGCCAAAGCTTATGACCTTCCTTGAGAAGCCGTCGTTAAAGGTTCTGGAGAATGATCCTGTTCACCTGATCTCCGCCTCGATTGACAGGATCAGCAGCGAAGTTTCGGATAACCTCTCAAATTTTGACGATGACCTGAACACGGGGCGCAGGATGTGGATTGCCGCCCTCAGGGAAATGGCTCCGGAAAAGACACTCTATCCCGACGCCAATTCAACCATGAGGCTGACATACGGCACAATCGAGGATTATGATCCGAAAGATGCGGTTACCTATAAATATTATACCACTCTCCAGGGGGTTATCGACAAATATAAGCCGGGTGATTATGAATTTGATCTTCCGCAGAGGCTGATCGACCTTAACAGGAAGAAGGAATTTGGAAGGTACGCCTCATCGGAGGGATATATGCCGGTTTGTTTTCTCACCACCAACGACATCACCGGAGGGAACTCCGGAAGTCCGGTTTTGAATGCACAGGGAGAACTTATCGGGCTTGCTTTCGACGGAAACTGGGAAGCGATGAGCGGCGACCTTGCCTATGAAACCGAACTGCAGAGGACAATCGCAGTGGATATTAGATACGTACTCTGGGTGATGGATGTATATGCCGGAGCCGGCCACCTTGTTGATGAGATGACCATCCGGGAATAATTACGGATCAATCCCGCCTGGCTGCGTTCTTAGGGTATTCAAAAATTGCATATTATGGACCTCAACTTACGGGAAATTCTTGCAGCTTTTATGGTGCTTTTTGCCATAATCGACATCCCGGGATCAATACCGATAATCATCGATATCAAATCCCGGGCCGGCATTGTTCATCCGATGAGAGTAACAGTTGTATCGTTCCTGATCTTATGTGCATTTCTGTTCATAGGAACACCGCTTCTCGGAGTTTTCGGGGTTGATATTTCTTCTTTTGCCATTGCGGGTTCATTTATCATCTTCCTGATAGCCATGGAGATGATACTGGGAATAGAGCTTTTCAAGCAGGATGCACACGGCAGCGGATCAGTGTTCCCGATTGCATTTCCGCTTATTGCTGGAGCCGGATCGATAACAACAATCCTGTCGATCAAGGCTGAATACAGCACTGTCAACATTTTTGTTGCCCTGCTGCTCAACATGGTGATCATATATCTTGTACTCAGGCTTACCTCACTGTTTGAAAGGGCTCTGGGCAAGAGCGGACTGTCGATCCTCAAGAAGGTGTTTGGGGTCATCCTGCTTTCCATCGCCATAAAGCTTTTCCTTTCAAACACAGGCATTACGCTTATCAATGCCAAATGAGATAACCATTTACACTGATGGCGCCGCAAGCGGAAATCCGGGTCCCGGGGGGTATGGAGTGGTACTTATTTGCGGGCGTCACCGGCTCGAAAAGTCGGAAGGATACCGGCTGACCACAAACAACCGGATGGAACTTATGGCTGTGATAGCAGGGCTTGAAGCCCTGAAGATACCGGGAAGCAAAGTGGTTATTTACACCGATTCGAGGTATGTGGCCGACTCGGTTGAAAAAGGATGGGTATTCCGCTGGGAGGCAAAGGGTTTCAAAAAGAAAAAGAATCCCGATCTGTGGATAAGATTTCTCAGTGTTTACAGGAAGCATAATGTAAGGTTCGTCTGGATAAAGGGGCATGCCAATAATCCTGAAAATGAGCTTTGCGACCGGCTTGCAGTGGAAGCGGGTAAAAGGGAAGGGCTTAATGAAGATACGGGATATAAGCCGGAGGAAAACGAAGAGGATCTGTTTTGAATATGAGAGGCCAGAAAGAACTGTATGAAGTACTGGGGAAGCTTGAAATAAGCTTTGAATACCATGAGCATCCCCCGCTGAACACTATTGAGGATGCCATTGTCCACTGGAAGGATTACAATTCGGGCAGGTGCAAGAACATCTTCTTCAGGAATCATAAGGGCAACAGGCATTACCTTGTGATACTTGAACATCTCCGCCAGCTTGACATCCACGATCTTGAGAAACGCCTAAGGCAGGGAAAGCTTACTTTTGCCTCCGACAAGCGTCTTATGAAATATCTTGGGGTGGAACCCGGGTCAGTCAGCCCATTCGGCCTGATAAACGACACGGAGAATCACATTCATCTTTTCATTGATGAACAGCTCAACGATTTTGAAAGGCTGGCTTTTCACCCGAATGTAAATACAGCTTCGCTTGTGATTTCAAAGTCTGATTTTATCAGTTTCCTCGAATTCACCGGAAATACCTGGGAGTTCCTTAAACTTTACGACTGAAGCTGCCTTCTATCTTTTATACACAGGTTGTTTCCATTCTTCCATTGGCTCATATTTGCTCATCGACGCCCACAGAATGCCGCGTTTCTGTATTTCAAGAGCCTGAGGGACATTGAAATCGGAAGCAACATGACCAAGAGAGGAATAAAACACCCTTCCCTTGCCGTAAACCTTTTTCCAGGCGACAGGCATCACGTTTCCTCCGATCCAGTCAGCATTCTTATCGGTGAATGTGGTGGTGGCAAGGACCTTGACATTCGGGTCAACATGAACAAAATACTGCTCGGAGTGCATGTCAAAGTCTTCCAGTCCCTTTGTCACAGGATCCTTATGGTCGACGATATTAACCCGGTAATCGATAACGCCTCCGGGATGTGCCACCCATTGTCCGCCCACCATGAACTGGTATTCGGTGTTGTTCCTGAATGAGTCGCCGAGTCCCCCGTGCCACCCGGCAATTCCGGTCCCGGCCTTGACTGCTTCAAGAAGGGCTCTTTCCTGGTCGTTTTTGATGGTGCCCATGGTCCAGGCCTGGATGATAAGGTCAAAATCCTTCTTGAGATCCAGCTGGGTATAGGAATCGAGGGTATCGGATACCAGTACCTCTGCTCCTTCGGCTTTCATCCATGGGACGAATATGTCGCGGCATTTGTCGGGTTCGTGTCCCATCCATCCGCCCCAGACAAATAGAACCTTTTTCCCTTTCAGAACCGATTCGGGAGGCTGAGGGATGTTCCTTCCCATAACTCCCGGTACTATCATTGCTCCGGCTGCCAGAGCTGCGCTTTTTGAAATAAATGACCTGCGTGAAATCATGATCTTGGATTTTCACGTAAGATAATAATTTTTTTCCCAATACACGTGTAAGGCGATAAAAGCCAGTAAAAACCATAATATTCAATTATGAAATGAGAATCACTGAAGCATTATCTTCAATTTAAAATGATTCTTAATAGTGCGCAGATTGAATCAAAAAGGAATTTTCAACGTCTTTATGTCGGACCATGAAAGGAAAATCAACATATGAAAAACATTTGCCTGTGTTTTATTAGTTTGCTTATTGTATCAGCGGTTGCAACCGGACAGACGACCGAAAAGAAGAGATACACTGCAGCAAGAATCACCACAGCGCCTTCCATCGACGGGATTCTTGACGACGAAGCCTGGAATGAGGGAGTCTGGATAGATGATTTCACTCAATATGAGCCATACAATGGAGCAGGGGCATCGCAGCGCACCGAATTCAAGATCCTGTTTGACGATGACAATATCTATGCGGCATTCAAGGCCTTTGATACCAGTCCCGACAGCATTGTAAACCGGCTGACAAGGCGTGATGAACCTGACGGCGATCTTGTTGCCATCATTTTCGACAGCTTCCATGATCTTCGCACAGGCTTTCTTTTCGGAATCGCTTCAAGCGGTGTGAAGTATGACCAGATGTTCACCAATGACGGCGATAATGAAGACAGCTCATGGGATCCCAACTGGTGGGTTAAAACTTCGATCAACAGTGAAGGCTGGACAGCAGAGATGAAAATCCCATTCAGCCAGGTCAGGTTTGAAAAGAACTCAGGTGACATATGGGGGCTTGAAGTTATCCGCGACCTGTACAGGAAGAATGAACTGTCGTTCTGGCAGCATATCCCCAAGGATGCGCCCGGGTTGATACACATGTTCGGGGAGCTTGCCGGACTGGAGCAGATAAAGCCCAGGAAGATATTTGATATCACACCTTATGGAGTTGCCAAACTCGAAACATTCAGGGCCGAACCCGAAAATCCCTTTCGTGCAAAAGGAAGAAAGTATGGTCTTAACGGAGGCATCGACGCCAAGATCGGAGTGACAAACAACATGACCATGGACCTCACCATCAATCCCGACTTCGGGCAGGTTGAGGCTGACCCCTCGGAAGTAAACCTCTCAGCTTATGAGACCTTCTTCAGTGAAAGGAGGCCCTTCTTCATCGAGGGAAACAATATTACGAATTTCAATATAGGCATCGGCGACGGTGATGTCGGGAATGACAATCTCTTTTACACAAGAAGGATAGGCCGGAGGCCTCAGGGATCTCCCGACCTTGAGGACGGTGAATATGCTGATGTCCCTAATTTCACCACCATTATCGGGGCGGCTAAGCTCACCGGAAAGACCAAAGACGGCCTTTCCCTGGGATTTGTCGAGGCGGTCACGAGCGAGGAAAAGGCTGAGATCGACAACAACGGTGAAAGATCGTATGAGACGGTGGAGCCTCTTACCAACTATATGGTGGGAAGGGTCCAGAAAGACTTCAATGAAGGAAAGACGATCGTGGGAGCGATTTTCACAGGGACCAGCCGCGACCTGGATGAGAATCTCGATGACTTCATGCATAAATCAGCTTATTCCGGAGGAGTTGACTTCACCCAGTACTTCAAGGACAAAAAATGGATGTTTAATGTCAATACGGCATTCAGCCAGGTTAACGGGACAACTGATGCACTGGAGCGTACGCAGAAATCATCGGCCAGGTATTTCCAGAGGCCCGACAAGGATTACGCGGTTTACGATCCGACCCGCACATCCCTTTCGGGAGCCGGCGGAAGAGTCCAGCTCGGAAAACTTGATGGTCACTTAAACGCAATGGCTGTGGTTTTATGGAAAACCCCCGGATTTGAGATCAACGATCTGGGATACCTTCAGCAGGCCGACAGAATTATGCCGTTGCTATGGGCAGGTTACCACCAGTGGGAGCCAAAGGGTATCTACCGCCGCTATAATATCAACACTGATATCTGGACTATCTATAACTTCGGAGGTGTAAGGGTTCAGACAGGGCTCGAAGGAAACATAAGCATGACATTCAAGAATTTCTGGAACGCATTTATCTATGGCAACATCCAGACAGACGCCCGCGACGCATCGCTGCTGAGGGGAGGACCGACAATGCTTACTCCCGGACGGATGTTCGTTAACGGAGGCTTCTCAACCGACAGCAGGAAAAAACTTGAGCTGGAATTCTACGGTAACTACAATAAGGGCTTTGAGAACAATCTTGAAAACATGTCGCTGGGTACCGGAATTTCCTGGAAACCGACCAACTATCTGAGGGTCTCCCTGAATCCCGGGTTCTCCAAATCATTTACCGAGCTTCAGTATGTAACTAAAACAGATATGGGTATTGACGCCAGATACATCTTCGCCAGCATCGAAAGGAAAACGATCAATACCTCGCTGAGGATCAACCTGAACCTGAGTCCCGACCTTACGGTACAGTACTGGGGCCAGCCATTCATCGCATCGGGAAGATACTACGATTACAAGCATATAACTGATCCGATGGCCGACAAATTCGCGAACAGGTTCCATACTTATTCGGCAAGTGAAATTACCATGGCTGAGGGATCCGCGGAAATCGATGAGAACCATGACGGTGTTGTGGATTACAGTTTTAACACCGGTAACTTCAACGTACAGGAATTCCTTTCCAACCTTGTGGTGAGGTGGGAATATTCACCGGGTTCTTCAGTGTACCTGGTTTGGAGCCAGACAAGAAGCGGGTTCAACCCGTCAGGCAGGATGGAATACCTGAACAACATGGGCGACCTGTTCAATCACAGCCTTTACCAGTATAATGATGATTACCGTCTCAGGAATGTGTTCCTTGTAAAGTTCAGTTACAGGTTTGGGTTGAATTAAAAAACAGTCATGCAAGTCGTGCAAGTCAATTCCGACCTGCAAGACCTGCAAGACCTGCAAGACTTTTAGAAACTTGAGCCTTCCAGTCTGCCAATTTCATCATACAACGCCCTGAAACAATTAGCCGGTGTATCAGTGCCTTCTTCCTTTCTTCTGCCGTAGTAAGTGTCGAGGAACTGGTCGCTTCCCGACCAAACGGTCTGTACCATTCCAAGGAATCTCTCCTTCATTTCTGGAGTGGAACTGTTCCTGAACTTCACCATATCCCTGGCCTGAAGGACTGCATTTTCCGGCATACGCCAGGGGCAGGTTACAACCCTGAGTCCCTTCATCGCAAAATATACTGCCGTCTGGTCGGGACGCTCATAATGCCAGTCGCATATTACAACATCTTTAGGTATCAGGTCTATTGCCCTGTGAGTATTGTTAAGGCTTGCCTCCCATTCTCCAAGTCCGGTTGTCCTGCCGTCAAGCAGGCGGTCGCCCCAGATCCACAGTTCCCTGCCCCCTGATGCAAGGTGATCGCGTATCTTCCTTACCTCTCCTGCAAAAATCTCGGCCGGGTCCCTTCCCGAACATCTCGGACATTGACGCTCTGCTATATAGAACACCTCATCCATCCCCGCATGAAAAGCATCCGTCTCAAAAGCATCGCATATCTCGTCGACGAGGGCAAAGACAACGCCATGGACCTCAGGATGAAGAGGACAGTAGCTCTTGCAGTACAGACCATCCGGATTGGGCCAGACATATTTTTCAGGCATTTTTACATTTGGAGTCTCGTCAAATTCAGGGTATTCCCTGAGTAAATTGCCAATCGTACCGGCCCACGACTGATGCCCCAGGAGGTTTATCTGGGGAATTATCCGGATATCATGCCTGCGGCATTCCGTTACAAGCCGTTTCACATCATGCCTCGATAAGGCTCCTGAATCCCTCAGTTCAGGGTGGCTTTCGTACTGAAATTTGAAATCAACCCTCAGTATGAGAGTATTCACCTTTCGCGGAACGAGTTCCTCACCAATGAATTTGATGAAATCATTGAGTCCGTCAGGATTAGGAGCCCCGATACAGAATCCCCTTACCGGGAACAAAGAATCAATCTTTTCCGGGTAAACAGGCCATGCTTCTGCCATGTTGCCTGTGAAAAGTAAAGCAAGCGCTGCCAGAACTGTTTTCTTCATCTCATTAATTATAAAATTTT
The DNA here is from genome assembly GCA_964429295.1 of uncultured Rikenellaceae bacterium. Lineage (GTDB taxonomy): Bacteria > Bacteroidota > Bacteroidia > Bacteroidales > VadinHA17 > LD21. The sequence goes on along the minus strand of CAYSBL010000066.1, from coordinate 755 downwards.
TGTTATTCCCAGTCCCGGTTTCTCAGGCAGGGCAACTTTACCATCAACAATACCTAGACCCATAAAAGGGTCATTGCTTATCAGGAGATTCCCGTCAAGATCACACCAGTCTACCAGTGGCGAAAGCTGGGCTGCAGCCGAAATGGCGCATGAAGTCTCGGTCATGCATCCGATCATCACTTTCATTCCTAAGGCCCTGGCAATATTGATCATCTTCATGGCAGTGTTCAGACCTCCGCATTTCATTAGCTTTATATTGATGCCGGAGTACACCCCGGTATTCTCCATCAGGTCGGGGATGTTCCTGATGGCTTCATCCCCTATAATGGGAATAGGGCTTTTTTCAGTAAGCCAGGCATTGTCATCCTTCATTTCTTTCGGAAGCGGCTGTTCCAGGAAGACCACACCCTTTTCCTTCAGCCAAAATGCCATTTCAAGAGCGTGGTTACGATCCTTCCATCCCTGGTTTACGTCAGCGCAAAGAGGTTTGTCGGTAATTGAACGGATGACCTCGATCATTTCCCTGTCATTATCCCTTCCGAGCTTTACTTTAAGCATTTTATAGGGTTCTGCCTCAAGGACCTTCTGCCTGATCACCTCAGGAGTATCAAGCCCGATTGTGAAGCTGGTGAGGGGAACCCTGGCCGGATTCAATCCGAACAGCCTGTAAAAAGGTTCTCCCACCAGTTTTCCGATCAGGTCGTGAAGGGCTATATCGACAGAAGCCTTGGCAGCCGGATTGCCGGGCATCACGC
>CAYSBL010000065.1:0-13075 GCA_964429295.1 uncultured Rikenellaceae bacterium | reverse complement strand
CCTTTCCCTTGTTGTTAAGGGAAAGGAGGGGGATAGGGTTAATATCCTGAAGCACAAACATGCCAGAATGACACATGTAATTTGACGTAATGCGACAATCTGGCATGTCTTATTAATGCCAATATTTCATTTATCTTTCAGATATTCAGACTTTTATTTTGGACAGGTATTTTTCTGGTCCGGATTGGTACTTATTTTGAAATATCCGGTGTTAGAAAAATATATGTTAAACCAAAATAAAAAATTAAGGAGGATTAACCATGGCACTAGCAAGATTTTCAGGGTATTATCCCTCAGTATTCGACCGCTTGTTCGAAAATGACCTGTTTGACTGGTCGAACCGTAATTTTTCTGCAACCAACACTACATTGCCATCTGTGAACATAAAGGAAAGCAATGAAGATTTTGAGGTTGAGGTGGCTGCTCCGGGTCTTAACCGGGATGATTTCAAGATTGAAGTTGAACATGGACTTTTAAGGATCTCTTCCGAGAAGGAAGTTAGCAATGAAACGGCAGACGGACAGCATTTCACCCAGCGTGAGTTCAGCTACCAGTCGTTCTGCAGGTCGTTCACACTTCCGAATTCAGCCGACAGCGACAAGATCGGAGCTAAGTATGAGAATGGAATATTGAAGATATCCATTCCGAAGAAAGAGGAAGCCAAACCCAGGCCGCCGAGGAAAATTGAGATCAGGTAATTACCTGAAAAATTAAGCCGGTGCATCATACACCGGCTTTTTGATTTTCACAAGGCGCAAGACACAAAACGCAAGATATTCAGAACCAAGTCTCCCCTTCACCCCTTCACCCCTTCGCTCAGTCCGTTTAAAGTATTTGCCATATTTTCTTATCTTAGCCTCATCTAAAAACATTACTCCATGAAGATTAACACAAACAGTGAGGTAGCTTCCGCGGTGGTTACCATGGAAGGGGCAAAGGATGTCAGGATGAAGATACTCATTGGTCCGGATGACGGATCGGACAATATTATCATGAGGCATTTCACAATCGCTCCCGGAGGAAACACGCCGTTCCATCAGCATAATTACGAGCATGTTGTGAAGGTCGAGTCCAACAGGGGTATAGCTGTCGATGAACATGGAAAGGAATTTGAAGTATCCAGGGGACAGAGCCTTTATGTGAGTCCGAATAAATTGCACCAGTTCAGGAATCCCTTCAGCGAGGATTTTGAATTTCTCTGCATAATTCCCAATCCTGCCGGCAAGGTTTAATAAGATTGAACTGACTACCGGGAATGGTGAATAAAATTTAAAATTTTTGTTTAACACCCCCTTCCCAACCTTCCCCCACGGGGGAAGGAGCAGTGAGCGGGCAAAGCTTTTCCCCCTTGGGGGAAACGGGAAAGGGGGTAATTATAATTAATGCAAAACTATTTATTGTTAGGGACATTAAGTTAATAATATTCTATAACTAAATTATTATTAGTGATTACCGAGGGTTAATATTGATAAAAATATATGGATAAAAAATTCAGATCACTGACGATTGTAATCAGCCGGACCGGAGCCGGTTCATTAGTAAGGTCCTCACACTTATCAATCCTTGCTCTGGGTGTTTTGCTCATTGTTTCACTTATCAGCAGCTGTGCGGAGAAGGATCTGCCGGGAAATGAATGGCCTTCCTTCCACGGGCCTGACCGCAGCAACAAGTCGCCTGAGACGGGTCTTCTCAGTGAATGGCCTCAGAAAGGACCTGAGTTGCTGTTTACGGTCAGCGGACTGGGTGAGGGATACAGTTCTGTTTCGATAGCCGGAGGGATGATTTTTACAGCAGGGAACGTTGATAAGCAGCCGTGGGTAAAGGCATTTGACCTTAACGGGAATCAGTTATGGAAGACGCCTGCAGGCCGGTCCTGGTCAACGACTGCTTCTTATGCCAGTTCCTATACGGGAGCACGCGGCACTCCTACATACGATGACGGTGTTGTATATTACCTGGGAGAGATGGGAAGGTTGTCAGCGATGGAAGCTGCCACGGGAAATGAGCTCTGGGTGAAGGAATTGTCGGAGGAATTTGATGCTCCTGACACTGAGTATGGTTATTCCGAATCGGTTTATATTGATGGCGACCGTCTTTATGTTCGTCCGGCAGGGAAGAAGGGATATAAGGTTTGTCTCGACAAGAATGACGGAAGCCTTATATGGGCGAACACTGAGATCCCCGGAGTGGAAGGATATTCCTCGCCGGTGGTTCATGATTTCGGAGGATACCGTCAGATAGTAGGGGCCAGTTCAGCAGGTTACTACGGGGTGGATGCTGCAACGGGCAAGCTTCTGTGGCTTGTGGATTTCATCAATCAGCATGCCTGCAATATAACAGACGCGGTTGTAAGCGATCAGCATGTGTTTGTAACGAGCGGCTATGGCAGGGGCAGTATGATGTTCAGGCTCAATGTTTCGGGCGACAGTATTGTTCCTCAGAAAGTCTGGGAATTTGAACCATTTGACAATCATCATGGCGGTGTCATTCTGCATGACGGATTCCTTTATGGTTCAGGCAGCCAGTCGAAGGGATGGTTCTGCGTCGATTTTCTTACCGGGGAGCAAAAGTGGAGGGCAACAGGAGAAGAAGCTGCGATAACATTTGCTGACGGGATGCTTTATATTCTTGGTCAGAGGGGTACTATGACGCTTGTCAGGGCAACGCCGGACAAATACGAAGTTGCAGGTTCCTTCAGGGTTCCCGAAGGAGGCAAGGGAATGTGCTGGGCTCATCCGGTTGTTTGCGGCGGAAGGCTTTACATACGGCATGATGACAGGCTGTTTGTGTATGATGTAAAGGCATGAAGGCCTAACGGCATAAAGGCGTGACTTGAGGACTGAGACTGTACCACACGGATCCCCTCCTGGGAGGGGTAGGGGTGGGTTTTTGTCAGCTATTCATTAAGCCCTGATCAACGGTAATCATTTGTTTACCAACCAGCAAGGTGTGTTAGCCAAAATAAGGGATTAAAGTTTGATTTTGGTGTCAGGTTGGACTAACTTTGACTGAATAAACTGAGTAAAAGCACACCGCATCATGCCGCAGCATATTTTCAATGAATACCCGAAGAGGAATACTGTTGCTTTCTGGATTTCGATTGCTATCGGGATAGCCCTTCTTGCCTGTGTAATTGTTCTTTTTGTAAAATACACGGCTATCACGTTTTAATATGAAATGCAAAAGCTGCCCGCGGCCGGTTGTTATCAGAACCGGGCGGGGCAGCTTTAATATTTCATTATTCGGTCACTGCCCTGAAGGCATTAACTCTTCCTTTTCCGTACCATGGCGATATACCCTGGCCGTCAATCTTGTCCGCTGTATTAAGCAGTTGTTTTGTAACCTCGAAGGGACTCATCTGGCCCCCGTTTTTCCCGATAATAAGTGCAGCAACGCCTGCTACGTGGGGAGAAGCCATGCTGGTGCCAGCAGCGAAGTAAAATGAATAGGAGGGGTAGTCGCCTGTTCCGCAGCTCAGAATCAGGTCATAAGGGACTCCTTCTTCGCAGGCGTCATCGCCTCCGGGAGCTGCTATTTCAACGAATGATCTCCCGTAATCGGTGTAGGTTGCAGGCAGATCGAAGTTGGGTTCAGGTGATGTTACCCAGCATTTCGGAGCAGTTGCAGATACTGTTATGACGTTTCTCAGACCACCCGGAAGTTTTATTATCGGGCCGCCTCCGTCGAAATTTGTCGAATTATTTCCTGCTGATGAAACAATAACTGCTCCTTTTCTCCATGCATAATCGACTGCCCGCTGCTGGGCCTGAATTATTTGCTGGATATAAACTGCCGGTATTTTCTGAAGAACACCTTCGTCGTCGATATAGAAGCCGTTCTTGTTCAGGGTGGCGCCAAGGCTCATGTTTATTATGTCTGCACCGTTTTCAGCTGCGTAAATAATTCCCTGGTTGATCCAGCTGAAATCTCCCGACCCTGTATATTCAGAAAGCACCTTCACGGCAACTATCTCTGCATTGGGTGCCACACCGATGACACCCCAGCTGTTGTCAGCGGCGGCTATGATACCTGCTACATGGGTACCATGATTGAAGAACTTGCCATTCCTGACATAGAACTCTTCCTCCGGCACAAAGGAAGCGCTGAGTTCCTGGTTAAGATTTGGGCTAAGTTCCGGGTTGTCAGCATCAATACCTGCGTCAAGGATAAACACTCTGGCGCCTTCACCGGTGTATCCGGCATCCCAGGCAGCAGGAGCGTTTATTGCTCTCATGTTCCACAGATATGCGAAGTAACTCTCATTGTCGCCGATGCTTTCAGAACCAACCTGTCCGAGAATTCCTACTGGCTCTATCCATCTCATTTTAAAGTCAGGAAAAACCGAAAGTACGTTACCAAGCTTTGCTACTTTTTTCTCAAAGTCGGTTGTCGTTGGTTTGACGACCAGTTGTCCAATAGCAGGCATGGAGCTCACTATCTCACCGTAGGCGGAGATCTGGTTTTCAAAACCGGCCGGAAGAGCCTCCGATTTGGAGACCACAATAAACTTCTGACCGATCGCACCCGCAATAGCGGTAGTTTTTGCATCGGATACGATGCCCTTTGATGTTTCAAATTCACTTTTCTGGCACCCTGCAATGAGTGTCATCACAAGTAATCCCGCGGCTATGCCGCGTAATTTTGCTCCGGAAATCAGGTTTAGTGTCATATTTGTCAGATTTTCTATAAATTTATTCAACAATGAACATGTTTCAAACTTTCCTGATGTATTTTTTATCAACAATGTGATTGTTTTTCCGGCGGGTTCACGCGGAGGAGAAAAACCTGAGTCTGTTTTCATTATCTTTAGCTGAACAAGAGTGCCTGTTATGGGAGCCGTAAGGAATAGGTTTTTATTTTCCGGGGCAGTGTTTACCATTGTCTTTGCAGCCTTTCTGATTGTACCGGGCATTTCGCTGTATGGTCAGGAATATCACTGGAAGGAATACACGGTTTCCGACGGATTGCCTCAACCTCAGGCTAACCTGCTGTTCGAGGACAGCCGGGGTTTTATCTGGATCCTGACCCGAAGCGGTATTTCAAGGTTTGACGGGCTTGAGTTTAAAAATTACTTCAGGCGTGACGGACTGCCTTCCAATCTTGTCGCCTGGATACTGGAAGATCATGACTATACTATCTGGGCAATGACTCTGGAGGGATTGTCGGAATATACCGGTTATGGTTTCAGGCACTATCCGTACGAAGGGCGGCGCAAAACTGAGGGCTTCTCTTATGCCTGCAGCATGGGGGATTCCATAACTCTGATCCTCAAGGATATACCTACAGGACGGAACAGGATAATCTCATTCCGGGATGGCGTTTATACTGATCATACAGCGAAGTATTCATCCATGATCCACATGAATATCAGCTCATTTCTGGTCGATAAATCCACAGGTGACATTATTATGCACGACTCTGTTAGTTATATCTGGAGATACAGAAAGGGTGGGCTGACGAATTTCCATGATATTAAACTTTTTAATCTGAAGAAGGACAGGGGCAGGATCATTCTGGAAACTGACAGAGAACTTATGGAATACACTGAAGGAGAAATACGTCCGTTATCCCTCTCTGCCGATTCCTCCAGGGTTGAGGTGAATATCAGCGGCAGCCAGCAGGGGCTGCCCATAAAATTCTTTGACGGGCACGAGATCCTGGAGATCAATCATCCGCTGCTCTCTTCATATCTCATCGACAGTGAATCGAATCTCTGGCTCGGGTCGGAAGTGAACTTCCACAGGCTGCTTTCAACTGCATTTTCTTCATTGTCGGAAGATGATGGTCTTCCAAAGAACACCTGGGCAATGGCATGCGACAGGCATGGCCATATCTGGTTCGGTTCCCTGACAGGCGATCTGCTCGAGTTTGACGGCAGAAAGCTGATCAGGAGGGATGACTACAGAAAAATTTTTCCGGAAGGAGTGAGCTTTTATAAGGGTAGCATCACAACTTCCGGCGGCAGTGTTCTCTTTTCCACCAAGGAAGGGGTTCTGGTCTGGGATGGTGCCGGATTTTCAAAAATAGAAGGGCTGCCCTATCTGAGCCAGGTCTGTATAATATATGAAGACCCTGTCGACAGATCGCTTCTTTTCGGTACAGGTCTTGGCCTTTATCATCTGAAGGATGGGGAAATGATTCATTACCCTGAATTTACTGCTGATGCCCAGGGAATAGTCGAAGGTATTGTGAGGGAATCGGAGGGTTCGTACTGGTTGTCGGCGGGAAAGGGAGTGGCGTTTCTGGACGGGAAGAATGTTACAAGAGTCAGCGACACTCTGATTTCTTCCGGGTTCACCTTCACCCTGGTCAGGGATAAAATGGGAGGTATATGGGTTACCTCGGAGGAAGGACTATTCTTTAAGGAGAAATCGTCAGACTCATTTATAAATGCTCTCCCGGAGCAGATCAGTACCTCTGCCAATTCCATCATTATGATGGATTCATCGCGTATTCTGGCAGGAAGGCTGACCGATATCTGCATCATTGACCTGGAAAGGTTCTACCGGAACGAAGCCGAATACTTCAGGATCTATGATGCCACCGATGGTTTTAACGGGAACTTCTGTCTCGATAATGGTATTGTAAGGGGGGCTGACGGCCGGTACTGGATACTGACTTCCGGAAGGGCGGTTATTCTTGATGACAAAAAGCTGAAGACCAACCAGATCCCTCCGAAGGTCATAGTGACAGATGTTGAATTTCAGACCGATACTCTTACCTGGGAGTCTCTCAGGATTCCCGGATTATATTACGGGAGGCAGGGTCTTGTAAGCCTTGGGAACGGGAAGAACAACATCCGTTTCAGGTTTACGGGGATCTTCAAAACCAACCCGGAAAAGGTAAGGTACCAGCACAGGCTTACCGGTCTCGAGGATATCTGGTCGGGATACAGTAATTCGAGGGAAGCGATCTACATGAATCTCAAACCGGGCCACTATGAGTTCCAGGTAAGAGCAGTCAGCCCCGACGGTGTTTTATCGGAAGGTGTTTATTCCTTGAAATTCAATATTATCCCGGCCTTTTGGCAGATGCTTGGTTTCAAAATAGGATTTGCGGTATTAGCCGGATTTCTTCTTGTACTTTCGACCTTCCTTGTTGTTCGGCAGAGGAACAGGAAGAAGCAAAAGGAAGCGCAGCTTAAGGGTGAGCTCATGAGGCTGCAGATGAATTCGATACTGAGGCAGTTCGATCCCCATTTCACATTCAATGTAATCTCGTCGGTGGGATCGGTCATAATGAAGGGAAGCGCGGAATCAGCATACGATTATATAGTTGCCCTGTCAGGTCTGCTCCGGTCGGCTATTGCCGATGGCTCAATAATGATAAGGCCTCTGGCAGACGAGATTGATTTTGTAAAGAGGTACTGTGAGCTTCAGAAATTAAGGTTCAGGGACAGGATCATCTGCACGGTTGATATAGACAGGGATGTAGATCTGCAGCGTATGCTTCCGAAGATGACAATCCAGACCTTTGTGGAAAATTCCATCAAGCATGGATTTGAAAACAGGAAGGAAGGAGGGAGGGTGGATATCAGGGTAAGCCGGCTGAAGGGATCCGTTCTGATAAAGATTTCGGACAACGGAGTGGGGAGGGATGCTGCAGCGGCTTCGGGAAGAAGCGGTTTTGGCCAGGGGATTACTACTATTGACCGCATTTTCGGATTTATGAACCGCTTCAACAGGGAAAAGGCAGGATTTGAAATTCATGATCTGAAGGACCTCTCGGGGAATCCTTCCGGGACCGAAGTAAGGATAAAAATACCCGACGGCTACAGCTTTGATGTTCCTGAAAGCAGCGAGTTGTAGATATTCGGCCTGGCGGCATGAAGAATCTGGTGCAGGATTTTTGATATTGCGTTTCTTCATCTGGAATTAATAACAAAAAGACGATGAACAGGATACAGAACGGAAAAGCCATTGAGGCATTGATTGTGGAAGATGAACCTGAATCCCTGAGTCTTCTGGAAAATCTTCTGTCAAAGACCGGACTGGTAAAAGTAACCGGGTCGACCATTGAGCCGCTGGATGCCGTCAGGCTTATCATTGCCCTTAATCCCGATGTTGTCTTCCTTGACATAAAGATGCCCAGGATGACCGGTTTTGAGGTACTCGACGATCTCAACAGGCTAAAATCGGTTCATCCGCATATTGTTTTCACGACAGCTTATGATGATTATGCGATAAAAGCCTTTGAGTATGCCGCCTTCGATTATCTGCTGAAGCCCATAGAGCCTCTGAGGCTCAGGGAAACACTTATGAGGTGCCTCGACAACCGGGAAACAGGAAGGGTGCAGGATGCATCGCTTCTGCTCAATTCTTACAGCAAGCTTTTTTTCAGGAACATATCGGGTATTGTCCTTATTGAACCGGAGGAAATAATTTACATAGAGGCTGACGGCAACTACTCGAGGTTTTTTCTGACTGACGGGAAAAGTCAGGTTATCACTTCACTGCTTCACAAGGTTGAGGAGCAGCTTCGGTCCCGTAAATTTATCAGGGTCAGCCGGTCGGTCATAATAAATGCTTCTTACCTTAAAAGGATCAATACGAAGCAATCGGAATGCGTTCTCATCTGGAACAAAATCGAATACCGGATCAGGGTCTCGCAGGAGAGACTCAGATTCCTTATTGAAAAAGTCAGGGAAATGTAGTTCAGAGCATTCCCGGAAGTGTAAAACTTCCACAGGATAGTTAGCACAGACAGGCCTGTTTGGGGGGGACTCATACAAGAGAATACCCCGTTCATACAATCGAAAACCGGTCTCACACATACTGACACACCGGGTGGAAAACAGTGTGTGTTTGTTGTTAACTTAGACGTGTTCCTGTTGAGGAAATACTGAGATACAACATAATTCATTGCCCTCAATTCCGGTGAAGACAACTCTCCTTTTTTCCCCAATTTCCCCGGAATTACATCCCCTGCCGGTCAGACCCGTTTGCCAGGCAGGGGATTCTCTATTATAGTACCCGCAGTTTATCACTTTTGGCCTTAATATTCTTTTCATATTTTCTTTAATATTCTTTTCATATTTTCTAATGATTGATGCCTAATCATTTAAAAAGTTTTTCTAAATTGGACAAAGCAAAATACTTAAAAAGAAAAGCATTTTTTCTAAATCTTTTCAGTAATCCAAATCAAAACCTTTACCAGTATGAAAAAATTAATTCTTTTCTTCAGCATGCTTATGTTATCATCTGCATTTGTCTGTTCTCAGCCGTCAACGGGCAAGATTACAATCGAGAAGAGGAAATACTATCAGAATGGTCAGGCTCTGACTCCGGCACAGCTTAAAAGCTTATTGGCCGGAAATCCTGCCTCCGCCCCTGATTATCTGAAATACAAGAGGAATATGAGTTTTGCATCCCCCATGATAATAGGAGGTTCTGTTTGCGTTTTGGCAGGAGCAGCCATCAGCCTGGCAGGGTCCATAAAAGAATCAAATGATCTTAATAACGGAACTTATTCAGGAGATTATCCGAGCGGGTTGGGATTAATTTTATTGGGAGCTGTGGTGGATCTTGCTGCTTTGCCATTAATATTGCCTGCGAACAAGCAATTTACAAGATCAGTCGAACTTTACAATGAGAGTCAGAGCAAGGCTTATTACCGGACTATCAAGCTTGATATGACAGTTTCTTCAAGGGGGGTTGGGGTTAGAATGAATTTCTAAAAAGAGGCCCGGGTACAAGGAAAATTTTGATTGTACTTATGAGCAGGGCTTTTAATCAGGATTACTTACCATTTTTAAGATGACGAGGATTAATAACCGGACTGATTAAAGGATAAAAATTATCTGTGAGCTGTTAACCGTCCGGGTTCGTATAAAATATTCACATCTTAAGCGAAGAACAAATATGCGATTCAGTATCCTCTGCGCTCTCCTGATTCTTTTAGATTCCGGTGGCAAATGCAAATCCAGTGATATTGATTTGATTGTCAGATTCGGGGATTCTTTATATGCTCAAAAACAGTATAAAAATGCTCTGCTGGAGTATCAGCGGGCATATTTCTTTTCTGATGGCGAACTGAAAAGTAATCTGGGAGCCAGAATAGGTGATTGTTATCTTTTGGAAAATGACCTTTCAAGTGCCCGCAATTATTACGATTCGGCATTTGTTCATTCTAATATTGGAAGCTCGAAAACAAATCATCAATTCAGCAAGGTGCTTTGCCTGATCCTCGGGGAGAATTTTGGATATGCTCTGATTGAGACAAACAAAATAGAGGTTGATTCAGGCAGCTACGAGCAGAAAAGAAAGTACCTGTACCAGGGGATCTGTTATTTTGGGATGAAACAATTTGATGAATCCTTTAATTGTCTCAGAAATACATTGCCCGGAGACGACACAGCGAAACTGAGTAAGCTTGAAAGTATTTTTGAGGGCCGCAAGTCTCTTCGCAGGCCGGATAAAGCCCTGGCCACGATTTTTAGTATTATACTGCCTGGAACAGGCCAGATTTACTCCGGAGATTTCAGGGGGGGGATGAACTCGATTCTACTGCTCGGCGGACTTTACTATATAGGCAGTGTAATTTCTGTCAATGGATTTATTGTAATAATACCTTTCCTGTACAGATATTATATAGGTGGTATTCTTGATGCCAGGCAGGCAGCAGAAATAAGGCAGAATGAGAAACAGCATGTTTTTTATAAGAATTTAATGGGAATTTTACTGGAATGAATAAGAGTCCGGGGGCTTATTTGTGGTTGATGGCAATATCGGCTGCATTTATTATTTTATCGGAAGCAGCAATTTCCGGGCAGGATGTCTCAGATACGATCCTGTTCAGTACTCCCGGTCAACACAATGCGGAGAAGGAACAATTTTCATCTTACCTTAAGAATTCTGAATCGGAAATAGCCATTGTCGTCTCCTCTCTTTTCATTGTATACAAGGAGTTTTTCTCTTCTCAGGATGTGGATGCCTGTGTTTTCAGTCCATCCTGTTCCCAATACACCATGGAGGCCATTAATAAAAAGGGGATCATTGGAATCTTAGACGGACTTGACAGATTATCAAGATGTCATTCCCTGGCAGGCAGGCGTGATTATGCCTATGATCCGATAACGAGGAAGTATTATGATCCGTTATAGAAAGCTGTTTTCCGGATTTTGCATTTTGTTGATTACAACATCGACCTTTTATGCTCAGAATTTGCTGGATTATGAGAATTCGAGGAAGTTCGCTGATTATCTGTTTCAAACAAAGCAATTTGAATTGGCTGCAAATGAATTTGAAAGGGTTATCTTTCTTGAACCGGAAGATACTTCAGCTAAACTAAAATTAATTCGTTCCTATAGATATTTGCCTGATAATGAATATGCTCTGTCGAGGTTCAAAACGTTGATCGGGGATGATTTTTACAGAATGTCAGAGGATTTCTCCGATGAATATGTACAGATATTGATAAGTCTGGGGCAGTATGAAAATTCTCTTGAATTTTTAAAGGATAGCACACTACTGGATAAAAATGCAAAGGCAGAGTACCAGCTGGGAGTCCTTCTTTTGCAGCATAAATGGCAGGAAGCAATGAGATTTGCGGAATTTCATACGGATCTTCCTGATAGATCGTCCAGATTCAACGATTTAAATAATCTTTCAAAGGATGGAACTAAGATCAGGTATAAGAATCCTTACCTGGCTGCATCGTTTTCTGCTGTTGTTCCTGGATCAGGTAAACTTTATACAGGTCGTTGGAAGGATGCTGTTTTTTCCTTTCTGTTTGTGACCTCAGCTTCATGGTTGTCTTACAAATCAATATCCAGTGAAGGCTTAAAATCAAACGGGATAATTTTTGGATCTGTTGCTCTGGGCTTTTATGCAGCTAGTATTTATGGCTCTGCAAAAAGTGCAGGAGTGTTTAACGCTAATATCAATATTTCATCAGATAACCGGGTCCGGAAGGTTTTAATGAAGTTACCGGAATGATGTAATATCTGGTCAAGTTCTCTAAAATTATTATTTAATAAAGTGTGATCATTTTAAGGGATCTGCTTAACTTTAGATGAAATAAACCTCTTAACCAACTTAATTTTAGAATTATGAAAACAAAACTTCTGTCGACTGTTGTCGGCCTGTTGATCGTGGTATCAACATTTGCCCAGGATTACAAAAGAGTCCAGGTTATCACAAAGGACGGTATTACCTACAAGGGAAAAGACGGGACACTAACAAAAGAGTCGGTTTCGTTTTTAAGCGGATCAGGTCAAAAAACATTTAATCTTGCTGACGTAAATATCGTTCAGGCCAGGGAAGGCAATGCTGGCAAGTGGGCATTATACTCAGGAGGCGGATGTCTTGGTATAGGGCTTATTGTTTCACTTACTCAGGGAGGCAAGTATAACGAAGTATCGGGAGAAACCTATGATACAGGCACATTACTGGCTGGTTCGGTGATCTGGGCTGCAATATTTGCCGGTGCAGGAGCTTTGGTCGGCAGTGCAACTGATAAATGGGAAATTGTATATAACAGAACTACCTCTTCGGTTCTGAAGAATTTCAAATTTGATGTTGGAACAAACCAATACGCAGGTGTAAATTTCACGTTAACCTACAAGTTTAGGAATTAAGGTTTTCACAACTAATTCTTCATATTAATCTTTCCATATTATTTGTCTGTAAAGGCCTTTTTGGTAATGAATCGTCATTGGGTTTTACGGGCGTTATCGACGATCCTTAATATTGGACAATCGGGTAAAAAATATAGTCGTGAAAGGATACCGGCATCAAGGTGGCGTATTTGTAACCTTTCTGGTATCATAAATCTCTCCATGGATTTCCGAAACAAAAACAGATAAAACTATTATCTTTACTGATATGTGGTAGACTTTGATTTAGCAGCGGGGAAATATTTTCCGGCGTGGATGATAATAAACTCATAAAAGAAGTCGTTTTCAAAATCCGCTTACCTGCGGTTTATGATATCAGGGAGGTATCCGCAAATCCTTAAAAGAGTAGGATGTGGCAGCCGAAAAACATATGAGTAGGCAATTTAAAAAATTCACCTATGAAAAAATTATCATTATTATTTCTTGTTTTGTTTTGTTTCTTTTCTTTCAGCGCCAATG
>CAYSBL010000064.1:0-13231 GCA_964429295.1 uncultured Rikenellaceae bacterium | reverse complement strand
AAAAAACCCCGTGATAATTCGCGGGGTTTTTTATTTCCACTCAGTCAACTCTACCTTCCTCCACGGTATTGTCTCCCTCTTCTTTGCTGGTTGCCTGACTGATTACCATTTCCCGTTTCATTTGGAGTGCTGACTATCTGGTCATACTCCTCCTGAGTAATATAAACAGGAGTATATTCAATCCCAAGATTTTCCAGCTGGCGATTGAAAGCCCTGAGATGGTTCCTGGATCCTCTGAGCAGATTTTCAAATACAATCTTTATATTTTCATTCTCAACAAATTCAAGATACTCTTTCAGATCCTTGATATCCAATTCCTCAATAAGTGCTCCGGTTTCCATGGCTGTTTCAATTGAAACGGATCCTTTTTCGACAAGCTGAGCGTACAATTCCTGAAAATCAGCATTTGCAAAAACACCAGCTTCCCCGGTCTGGGTATACTCTTCCCCGTAATTTTTAAGCAGATATAAAACTGCATTCAGATGAGTGTCTTCAGCTTTTCCGATATTTGAGAAAACAGGGATCCCCCATTTTTCATACAAAAATGCATAAACATCCCTTGCAAGTTTTTCCTCTTCCCTCATATGAAGAAGGATCTCAAGCTCATCATCCGTGAATGACAGATCCTCCGACAGACATGTCCCCAGGTTGCTGCCAACAAGCTGGGTGGTGCCATCAGCTGCAACATTCAGCAGATTGCTGAAACCATTGGCAGCAGGATCGTTGGTTTCTTTTGTACATGAACCTGTCAAAAAAAGCAGGCTTACAACAAAGCTACTGATTATCATATATTTAATAGTTCTCATTGGTTTATTGTTTTTTATTATTAATCTAATTCGTTATCACCGGATTTTTTATTTTCTGGCAGGAGTTTCCCTGAGGTCGCATATTCCATTTTTGTTCTCATCAACAAAATTTGGTCCGCCGGGAGCAAGGCCTTTGCCCTGGCCGGGACCCATTCCGCGACCGTGTGCCGGTCTCATTCCCCTGCCCTGGCCGGGTGTCATCCCCTGACGGCAATGGGCAGCCCTGGCATTCCCCATTTTCCGGCCGTTACCGTTGTTCCGGCCGTTTGCCTCATAATAATCGCAAACTCCGTTATTGTCAGCGTCAGCATAATTTCCTGCTGATGCCTGTGTTACGGCTTTCTGTTCCTGTGCCGTGCTTTTTTCCTGTGCTGAAGCCATTGTGGTTACAGCGGCAATGGCTAGTGCTGTAATAAAAAGTTTTGTTTTCATAACCATAAGATTTTAGTTTTTAAAATGATTGATCGATAATTCGTCTGCCCCGTCCCCTTCCGTAAGGACCTCCCGGTCCGTATCTCCCGGTCTGAACATCCGCGGCAAACATTTCCCTGAACATATTGTCGAGTTTTTCTTTTTGCTCCATGTTACACATATCCTTGAAATTCATGTAATACCTGTATGTATGTTTCTTCAGGTCGGCATGCAGGTATCCCACTGAATCGGCCAGCGAATTCAGTCTTGCCGAATCGCTCGCGGGTGATGACATTTCGTCCAGCATAAGCCGCCGTAAATCATTCAACTGAAGATTAATATCCCTGACATGCTGCCGGAAAGCCGGATTGAATTCCCTGAATCTGTTCATCTGTTCAGCGCTAAGGTCAAGTTCATCCCTGAACCAACGGCCGCTGAATCTTACTGATGAATTTTCCCCCCCTGTCATACCGGATTCCGGCATAATAGTATCAGGGCGGGGTTCATGGCGATGGTAAATTATTGTCAGAATTGTAGTAATATTCAAAACTGCAAGCACCACTATTGCCCATATCATCATTCTGGTTCTGTTCTCCGGTTTCATTTTTGCCTCCTATTCCAGTGAGAGAATATCAACTGATTCCAGTGAAGCGTCATTGATAAGCGCAAGCTCAAGGGGTACCTTGCCGGTATTCCCTGCAGGGCGTGATAAATTTCCAAGCATGATCCCGAAAAGGACAGCTGCTGCCAGCGACAATGATATGAGAACCGGCCGGAGTATCTTTAATCCCGGTAATGCATTCTCAAAACGCTCATTGTCAAGTCTTTCAATATTAGCCATAACTCTTGTTGCAAGAAACGGATCAACTTCCGTCTCTTTTTCAACCCTTATCACCCTGTTTGCAAGAAGCTGAATATCACTTAGTCTTTTGCATGAATCGCATGTTTCGAGATGCGACTCAAGCTGAGTCATCATACCGGAAGGCAGCCTTCCCTCCTGATAAGCATCCAGATTTTCCTGACATAACTGACAATTCATTTTAATTGATTTTTATGGTTAGAAACAAAACTTAATTTTTTCCTGCGCTATTTTTATTATTTTTTCTGAACCTTTCCTGATAATTTATCACGAAGGTTCTTTTTTGCACGCTGTAAAAGTGCTTCCACAGCGCTTTCCGTAGTATTCATTATTTCTGCAATTTCCTTTTGTGAAAAATCATCATATTTGCTAAGTACAATGGCAGTTCGCTGATTTTCAGGAAGGCTGTCAAGTGCTTTCTGAATCCAACGGGAATGTTCCTTTTTAATAATTATGTTCTCCGGATCTTCCATATCAGATACAATAAGTTGTCCGGCCGTTTGATTTTCTGAAGCAAAGAAAGATTCCAGCCGCTGTATAAAGGATGTTCCGGCCGATTTTCTGACCTTGTTCAAAGAGGCATTTACTGCTATCCTGTAAAGCCATGTAGAAAAAGCCGATTTCATTTTGAATTCAGGCAATGACTGGTAAGCCTGAATGAAGATATCCTGTGTCAGATCATCAGCGTCCTCCTTGTTATGAACGAATCCCATGCAGGTCCGGAACA
Organism: uncultured Rikenellaceae bacterium; assembly: GCA_964429295.1. Taxonomy (GTDB): domain Bacteria; phylum Bacteroidota; class Bacteroidia; order Bacteroidales; family VadinHA17; genus LD21. The sequence goes on along the minus strand of CAYSBL010000064.1, from coordinate 10,428 downwards.
CCAGCTGCTGATACTTTTCGACAAAGATCCCGAACTTTTCCCTCTCACCCTGAATAATTAGCTTAATCAATTCATTTTCATTCATCTCAGATTATTTCCGGATGTTTCCAGGGTACTATCCCCTTCTGCTTATTTCGACAAGTGTTTCGTGATTCTTTAATATAATATCCTTATCATGAAGCTCTATCAGACCGTCCTTTTCAAATGATTTAAGGAGCTTCACGGTGCTTTCAACAGAAATCCCCGCGAAATCAGCCAGATCTTTTCTTGAAAGAAGCTGGAAAATTTCAGGGTAATCAGCTTTCAGGCCATCCATATACAATAGTATTTCAGCAAGGCGCCCGTTCATTTGCTTATAGTTGAGGCTCCCGATCAGGGAAAGAAGATTGTTATTCTGTTCACAATACCTGCGGATAAGTCCGAATCCGAATTGCCCGTTGTGCTTTATAACCTTAGCCAGGGTCTCCTTCTCAATCAGATATGCCTGGCAATCAGTAAGGGCGCTTGCAGAATAGCCGAAAATATTCTCATGGAACACAGCCGACAATCCCAGGAACTCACCCGGTCGGATGATCCTCATATTGAATGTCCTTGCTCCGTCGCCTTCGAGATACTGTTTTGCAAGTCCTTTTATTAGGAACAGAACATATGAAGTGAAGGCTCCCTGTTTTGTCAGATTATCTCCCCTCCTGAAAAGGACCTGTGTTTTTCCTTCCCTTATTATTTCCATCTCCTCCGGGCTAAGGTTCCTGAAACACGGTGCCTGGATGTCACAGATGAATTCGCTGTCGGTCTCGAATATTGTTTTCATTTGAAAAACAGCTTATGCCGTATGGTTTTACGGGCGCAAATTATTAAGAATAAATGGAGTAAAATACAAAGTTGACCTAAATCAATAAAAAAGTTGATCTGTTTCAGCCTGAGGGTTGTAATACTCCTGAACCATTTTCTTTTCCGGCTCCCGGAGTCCTGGTAATTTTGCCGCAGAAATTTTTAAATCTAAAATCATGTTATACACAAATCTTAAACATCTCGAATCAGCAGCCGACCACAGGAAGGCCATAAGTGAAAATGAAAACGTAATGGTGATTTGCGGACGCATGGGTCCGATGTGTATTCCGGTTTACGGAATTGCAGAAGATCTGGAGGAAGAGTACAGGCATGTGAAATTCTACGATATGGAATTTGACAATCCCGAATCGCATGTTATCAGGTCGCTTCCAGAAGTTCGCGGTTTTATGGGGATTCCCTTTACTATCTATTACAAAGACGGAAAAGTTGTCAGGGCGACATCAAGTATCCAGACAAGGGAGCAGGTGAAAGCAATTCTTGACAAGGAGTTTTCAGCTACTGTAAAAGCCTGAATATGAACGCTGCCACTCATTATGATGCAATAGTGATCGGAGCCGGTCCGGCAGGTCTGACGGCGGGGATTTATCTCTCCAGGGCAAGGGTCAGAACCCTGATACTCAATGAGGGTACTGCAGGAGGCCAGATGATTCTCACTCATGAGATTGCTAATTATCCCGGGGTGGAAAGCATCAGCGGGTATCAGCTCTCAGGAATAATGAAAAAGCAAGCCTTAAACTTCGGATGCGAGATAAAATCAAACATTTCGGTTAAAAGACTTGAACTCACCAGCGATGTAAAGAAAGTCGAGCTTTTGGATGGAGCTGTTTTCACCTCGGATGCTATATTACTTGCACCGGGAGGCAGATCCAGAACCCTCGGAGTCAGGGGAGAGGATGAATTCAAAGGCAGGGGGATATCCTATTGTGCCACCTGTGACGGCGATTTCTTCACCGATAAGGAGATCATTGTGATCGGCGGCGGAAATTCGGCTCTTGAAGAGGCCGTGTCCCTTACAAAATATGCCAGCAAAGTGACGGTCGTTCATCAGTTTGATCATTTTCAGGCGTTTGAGCATGCAGTCGAGGAAGCGCGAAGCAATCCAAAAATAAGTTTTCTCATGGAATCTGCAATAACACGCTTCTTTGGAAATGAAAAGCTGGAAAGCGTCGATATTCTTAACCTGGCCTCGGGAGTGACCAGTAATTTAAAAACCGACGGGGCTTTCATCTTTATAGGTTATGTTCCCAACACGGAATTCCTGAAAGGTATTGTGAATCTCAACCAATGGGGCGAGATGGTTGTTGACAGCAACATGTCGACAAACATTGAAGGGGTTTATGCTGCAGGCGACAGCACTGCCAAGAAATACAGGCAGGTAACGACAGCCGTAGCCGACGGCACCATAGCTGCCCTTGCTGCATCTTCCTATATCAATGATTTGAAGGTTAAAAAGAAACAACTGGCAGAAATATAATTTATGAATACGGTATTGATTATTCTCGGAGCCTTGCTGTTTGCATTTGCAGTTTTATATCTTGTTGCGAGGTCAAAAATGAAAAATGTCCCTGTTGTCGAGGACAATAAAAAAATACTTACGCTCACCGACAAGAATTTCAATCATCAGACAAAGAACAGGCTGGTTCTGGTTGATTTCTGGGCCGACTGGTGTGTTCCCTGCAGGATGATGGCTCCTGTCCTGAACGATCTGGCGGAAGAGCTTGACGGCAATGCCTTTGTCGGCAAGGTGGATATTGAGCAATATCAGGGTTTAGCCCGGAAATTTACTGTCAGGAACATACCCACAATGGTTTTGTTCAGGGACGGGAAGGAAGTGAACCGTTTTGTCGGAATCAAGACAAGGGATTTTCTTATAAAACAAATTGAAAAAACAGCATAAGATGGAAAGAGTTTCATCATATCTTGAATTTGTGACAAGACTTCCCCGGGAGGAAAAGTCGCTCCTGCTCCTTTACAGGGGAGGAAGTGAACAGAGCTACTGTGCTTTCAGGAATATTGAAAAAGCGGCCGGTGAAATGGATAAGGTAAGGATTTTCACAGCTGATGTCAATAATGTAACAGACATCCATAACTTGTATGGAGTTGAAAGTGTTCCTTCGCTGCTGGTCTTTTCCGGCGGCAGGCTCATGAACATAGTCAAAGGATGTCAGGACAGCAGTTATTATAAGGCTCTGGCCCAAAGCAGCCTTTTCCGAAGTGAACAGGTTTCAGAAAAAAAATCCGCAAAGAGGGTAACGGTATATTCGACCCCTTCGTGTTCATGGTGCAACACTCTTAAGGCATGGCTGAGGAAAAGTAATATCCCCTTCACTGATGTGGATATTTCGCAGAACCAGGATGCTGCTGAGGCGCTGGTAAGGCGTTCAGGACAGCAGGGAGTACCCCAGACCGACATAAACGGGCAAATCGTAGTAGGATTCGACCAGCCTCGTTTAAAAGAACTTCTTGAAATTCAATAACATTTTATACCTTTATAAACCATGAAAGAATTACAGCCAATAAATCAGCTTGTAGTGCTTGACATTACAGAATCAAAAAATGAGCAGAGAACTTCATCAGGAATAATCATCCCTGAAACAGCGAAAGAGAAGCCAAAATCAGCACCGGTAGTATGGATGGGTGTAACAGAAAACGCTGAGATAAAGCCGGGAGATGTTGTTCTTTACAAACCATTTGCAGGTACCGAAACTGAATTTGAAGGCAACAAATACCTTATTCTGCCGTATGCCGATGTACTGGCAAAGGTTGTTGAAACCGAAAAGATCTGAAAATAATAAGATAATGGCAAAAAAGGAATCTGTCTCCACGAGGTGGCTTGAAAACATGGCCTTTGAAACGGAGGTCAATGGCCACAAAATAATAATTGATGCAGAATCATCCGTTGGAGGAGAAGACCGTGGGCCCCGTCCTAAATTATTGATGCTCTCCGCACTTGGAGGCTGCACTGCCATGGATGTAGTATCCATCCTTAAAAAGATGCGTGTTGATATTGAAGGTTTGAATGTCATCGTGGAAGGCGACCTTACAGAAGAATATCCCAGGCATTTCTTTAAGATGCATGTGATTTACGAGTTTAAAGGAAAGGATCTTCCGGTTGACAAACTTCAGAAAGCAATTGACCTCTCCTCTGAAAAATATTGCGGCGTCAGTGCCGTCTACAGGAAAACTATGGAGATTACTTCGGAAATTAAGATAAAGGAGACCTGAGATAACCGGATTAACTGAATCAGGAATGGAAAGGAAGCAATATTCCGGAAGTTTCCATACCGAAAACAGATCCGATCCTTCTTTTCCCTGCATACCAATCTGGTAACTAATCATAAATATTTTTATGATTAATGCAAGACTCAAACTTATTACCTTCTCTTTTATTAACTTCAGCATTGTTTTGTATCGTATTCCGGACACCGCAGCACATAACCGATAAAACTTAACCGCCATGCTGGACAGAATTCTGGATTTCAGTCTCAGGAATAAGCTCATAGTCATTCTTTTTACCTTAACCATCGCTGCTTTCGGAATTTATGCCGTATTGAATATCCCGGTAGGTGCTGTGCCTGACATCACAAACAACCAGGTTCAGGTAATAACGACTTCAGGAAACCTTTCAACCCAGGAAATTGAACAGTTCATCACAGCACCGGTTGAAATGGAAATGGCTAATCTTCCCGGAGTAAAGGAGATCAGGTCAGTTTCAAAATTCGGCCTCTCAGTAGTCACCATAGTGTTCAGCGAGAAAATGGGGACATATCTTCCTCGCCAGCTGATAGCTGAGAAAATAAAAAGTGCATCAGCTGTAATACCTGAAAGTTTTGGTGCGCCCGAAATGGGACCGATAACAACTGGTCTCGGGGAGATCTATCAATACACTATAGATGTAAAGCCCGGCTATGAAGATCTTTATTCGCCTATGGATCTGAGGACCATCCAGGATTGGATTGTAAGAAGAAGGCTTTCAGGTATAAATGGTGTGGTTGAAATAAACAGCTGGGGAGGTTATCTTAAGCAGTATGAAATAGGAGTTGATCCGGCAAGGCTCAGGAGTGTTAATCTCACTCTTCTCGATGTTTTTGATGCAGTTGCATCAAACAACAGTATTTCAGGAGGTGCATACATTGAGAAGACCAATCAAAGTTATTTCATCAGGGGAGACGGTCAGGTAAAATCGCTGGATGACATCGGGAACATTGTGGTTTCAAATAATAACGGAGTACCTGTTCTGATCAGGGATATTGCCGATATCCGGTTCGGTTATGCAAATCGTTTTGGGGCTATAACTGCCAACGGAAAAGGGGAGACAGTTCTTGGCCAGGTAATGATGCTCAAGAATGCCAACTCAAAAGAAGTGATCCGTGAGGTAAAATCGCGTGTGGAGGAAATCCAGAAGAATCTTCCTGAAGGGGTTTTTATCAATCCCGTTCTCGAAAGGGGGGAACTCATTGCCAAGACATCGGCTACAGTTATTGAGAACCTCATATTCGGGGCACTGATCGTTTTTCTTATCGTATTCATTATCCTGGGTAATATCCGTTCGTCAGTCGTAATTGCTTCTATGATACCTCTTGCCTTGCTATTCACGATATCGATGATGTACATATTTGGCATAGATGCCAATCTGATGAGTCTGGGAGCGCTCGACTTCGGGATCATTATCGATGGGGCGGTGATTATTATCGAATATATTGCGCTGAGAATTATGCTAAGGGAGAATGAGATAACGAAAGCAACAGGAGAGGGAAAACAAAGCCTGCTGAATGAAATTGCCTTTGAGGGTTCATCAAAAATGATGAACTCAGCCATTTTCGGACAGATAATAATTCTCATAGTTTTCATTCCCATTCTCTCTTTAAGTGGTGTTGAGGGCAAGATGTTCCGTCCCATGGCCCTTGCATTTTCCTTTGCCATAATTGGAGCAATGATCTTCGGATTAACCTGGCTTCCTGTGGCAGCAAGTATTTTCTTAAAGCCCGGAAGAAAAAATAAGAACGGAATTTCAGAATTAATAATGAGGTTTGTTCGTCGTACTTATGAGCCAGTAATAAAATGGTCTTGCGGTCATAAACGAGTCGTTCTGGGAGCTGCCGTTTTTTCGCTTATCCTGACGGTATTTCTTTTTACCAGGATCGGCGGCGAGTTTGTACCAACGCTTGATGAAGGTGATTTTGTAATCCAGCCTGTCTTAAAAACAGGAACCTCCCTGTCCAAGACAATTGAAACGACAACTTCAATGGAAAACATCCTCATATCAAAATTCAGTGAAGTTGATCAGGTGGTAAGCCGTATTGGTGCTGCCGAAGTTCCTACCGATCCAATGTCGATGGAAGAAATTGACATGATTATCAAACTTAAGCCTAAGGATGAATGGGTTAATGCCGCAAGTAAGGAGGAGCTTGCGGAAAAATTCAAAGAGGCTCTTTCGGTATTGCCAGGGATTGATTATGAATTCACTCAACCTATTGAAATGAGGTTCAATGAGCTTATAACGGGTGTCAGATCTGATATTGCCATCAAGATTTTCGGAGAGGATCTTGATTATATAAATGCAAAGGGAGTGGAAATTAGAAACCTTGTCACGGGCATTCCCGGGGCCGGGGATGTCATACTGGAAAAAACTGCCGGGCTTCCGCAGATCAGAGTTGTTTATAACCGGGAAAGAATAGCTTATTACGGCATGAACCTGAAGGAAGTCAACAGCTATTTATCCACAGCTTTCGGAGGAGAGATGGCTGGAACTATCTTCGAAAGAGAAAGGAGATTCGACATGGTAGTAAGGTTAAGCGAGCAGAACAGAACAGATATTGAAGATATCAAGCAGTTGCAGGTTCCGCTTGCAAACGGGAAACAGATCCCGCTTGAGGAATTGGCTGAAATAAGCTATGCAGAGGGTCCGGCAAAGATATCAAGGGAAAACACCCACAGAAGGGTGGTTGTCAGCGTAAACGTGCGTAACAGGGATCTCAAATCGGTTGTTAAAGATATTCAGTCCGCTATCGATAAGAACATAACTCTTGAATCAGGCAACTATATAACCTATGGCGGACAATTTGAAAACCTCCAGAATGCGACAAGAAGACTCATGGTGGCTGTACCTGTTGCTTTGCTGCTTATTTTTATATTCCTGCATTTTGCATTCAAATCATTCAAGGACGCTCTCATGATATTTATGGCCATCCCTCTCGCCACAGTAGGAGGAGTGATATTGTTGTGGATAAGGGGCATGCCTTTCAGTGTTTCTGCGGGCGTCGGCTTTATAGCGCTTTTCGGCATCGCGGTGTTGAACGGCATCGTCCTTATTGAACATCTGAAGGAGCTTCAGCACCAGGGAATTACTGATATGCGGGAACTCATCCTTCGCGGAACAAGAGACCGGCTGCGCCCTGTGCTTCTGACTGCCGGTGCCGCAGCAATGGGTTTTCTGCCGATGGCTGTTTCAACTGGCGCCGGAGCTGAAGTCCAAAGGCCGCTGGCGACTGTTGTTATCGGAGGACTGGTCACTTCAACAATGCTAACCATGATAGCTCTGCCCTTACTTTATGAAATCTTCAGCAATGTTAAGGGATTCCGTTTCTTCCCTTTTAGAGTAATCAGGTCAAAAACAGCTCTGATTGCATTGATGGTTCTCCTGCCTTCTCTGGCATCCCATTCCCAGTCAAAGGAGATGGACCTGGAACAAATTATTACTATTGCAGTTGCCAATAATAAGGAGATAAATGCTTACTCTTTGAAGGTACAGGAAAGCATAGCTCTGAAGTCAACTGCTTTCAGCCCTGACAAGACAAATGTCACTTATGGCTATGATGAAAACAATATTGCGCCGAACGGGTACCCGCTTAAAGTATGGGGGATAGCACAGGATATAAGCTTTCCTTCATTTTATGCAGCTGAACTGAAGGCAAGGAAAATTGAGGTATCAAAAGCAGAACTGGAACTTGAATCAAGATTGCAGAATCTAAAGAAAGAGATATCTGTTTGTTACTATACAATTCAGAATCTGAAGGCGAAAGAAGCTCTTTACAAAACTATCGACAGCCTTTACTCGGATTTGCTCGGGAATGCTGAAGCGCGATTCAAAAAGGGAGATTATAGCCGGCTGGACCTGCTGAATATAAATGCAAGAAGGCAGCAGGTAAAACTGGACCTTGAAGGTACAGGATACAGAATGCAGGCACAGCTACAGAAAATAAGGACACTTATGAACTATCAGGAGGATTTTGAAGTAAGTGACAAAGCCGAAATTCTTGTCCTGGAAGAAAAGGATATTGAATCATACCCGGGAGTAAAGTTACTTAAGCTGCAAAACGATTACACCGAGGCCCTTCTCAGAATTGAAAAGACCAGAATTCTTCCGGATATCTCGCTAAACTATTTCTCAGGGACCAATGAATTCGAGAATTCCGGCAGATTCAATGGCTTTCAGGTAGGAGTGGCAATTCCGGTCTTTTTCAATAGCCAGAAGTCAAAAATAAAATCCTCCAGAATATCTCTCGATGCGCGGCAAATGCTCACAGAATATGAAATTAGCTCAATAAAAAACAAAATTGACAATTATAAAAAGGAACAGAAAAGACTTGCCGAAAAAATTGAGTATTATAATTCGTCAGGAAAAATATTGTTTGATGAAATAATAAGAACAGCGTTGATCAGCTTTCAGAAAGGCGAAATAGATCTTTTTAAATTCACAAACAGTTTTGAAAATGCAGTTCAGATCAAAACAGGTTATCTCGACGATATACTGCAATACAATGCCATTATTTTAGATCAGATTTATTTAACAAATTAATTGTCCCGGAACATGAAAACCTATTTAATCATTCCGATAGTCTTTGCGGGTATTTTGCTGGCCTCCTGTTCCCACAGGCAAAAAGAAGAGCTGCCATCCGCTGCCGGTGACAGTCTAATAATTATTACACAGGAGCAATTCAAAGCCGGAAATCTGACAATAGGAGAACCTGAAAAAATTTTATTTGAGAATGTAATCTGGTGTAAAGGAAATATAGTTGCCGAACCATCGGGAATCGCTATGATAAGTTCTCCCGTTAAGGGTATTGTTCAGAAGATAAACTTTTCAGGAGGTCAGAAAGTATCAAGGGGGCAGGAACTGTTTCAACTTACCGGAAATGAATTCATCGAACTCCAGAGAGACTTGGCGGAAACGGCAAGCCAGCTGAAACGCTTAAAATCCGAATATGAAAGAATCAGATCCCTTTATGAGGAAAATATAGGAACAGAGAAGGATCTGATACTTGCTGAAAGCGAATTCAGGGCTGCTGATGCGAGATATTCAGCACTAAAAATTAAGATTAAGTCTATCGGGCTGGACGAATCCCGAATAGAATCAGGAGCTTTTTATGAGTCCTTTTCTCTAAGATCCCCGATAAACGGCTTCATTTCACGCATCAATGCTTCAATAGGTATGTATTCTGATCTTCAGACGATTCTGGCCGAAGTGTTTGACCCCGCCAGGCTTAGGCTTAAAATGGAGGTGTTTGAAAAAGATTTCAATAATCTTCGGGAGGGTCAGCCGGTAAAATTCAGTCTGCTTGGAGATACGGGGAAATATTATTCAGCCAGTCTTACATCCATTGGCAAAAACATTGATGAAGAATCCAAAACAATAACCTGTTATGCAGCAATAAACGATTCCGAAATCAACCGCTTTGTAAATAATGCGTTCATCTCAGCTGAGATCATAACAAGGACTGATTCGGTGACAGCAGTACCTGAAGAATCAGTTTTAAGATCGGAAGGAAGCCGCTATATACTTGAATATGCCGGAAAAAAGGACAGCATCTTTATGCTAAAAAGAGCCAAAATACTTGTTGGAAGGCTGAACAAGGGATATGTTGAAATTTTGAATGTATCCCCCGGCACCAAACTGATAACAAGAGGTGCTTATAACGTCAGGATTGACTGAATCCCGATTTTAAATAATCCATCCCCTTGCCAATTCACCTGGTCGGCTTACTGAATGCATTGTGAGTTCCGGCGCGATTCAGATATGCCTTGCGTACCTGGCTAGAACTCCAGAGGTTTGTCATGCTTGATGAATGTCCTGTTGTCAAGGTCCCTGAAAGCCTGATTCAATTCCTCCTCTGTATTCATAACGATTGGCCCTCCCCATGCAACAGGTTCCTTCAGAGGTCTGGCCGCAATAAGAAGAAACCTTGCTCCTTCACTTCCGGCTTTAACCTTTAGCTCATCAAATTCTGAGCTGCTGGCAGATGAAGAAGCCATAAGCATTGCACAGGCTTTCTCTTCAAACTCAGCCAGGGCCTCATCGGCTGCCAGGGTTCCGTCAATAAGGTACAGGAACAGGGTCTGATCGTTGGGTGTTTCATTATAACTCCAGACCTGACCGGGTTTAAGGTCAACATCAAGGTACTGAACCTTTACATATTCTCCTTTCACTGCTCCATGCCGGCCTTTATAAAGGCCCGACAAAACCCTGACGGTTGCACTTTCTTCATTTACAACCTCAACATCCTGCTGCCTGATATCACGATAGGCCGGCTGAGTCATCTTGTCCTTTGCCGGAAGGTTTACCCATAACTGGCATCC
>CAYSBL010000063.1:0-13639 GCA_964429295.1 uncultured Rikenellaceae bacterium | reverse complement strand
AATGTATCCAGGGGGATACGCTTTTTTCTGGTTGGTCTTCCCGATGTGGCGGTGAAGGAAAGTCAGCAGCGGATAGAGTCGTCGCTTCGCAGCCTGGGCTTCAGGTGGCCCGGTCAGCAGGTTCTGATAAACATGGCTCCGGCCGATATCAGGAAGGAGGGGTCGTCGTACGACCTTCCACTGGCGGTGGGCATCCTGGCGGCCGACGAGAAGATCTCCCCGGGAGAAATCGAATCGTACGTCATGATGGGCGAGCTCTCCCTCGACGGGACGCTCCAGCCCGTGAAAGGGGTTCTTCCCATAGCCCTCAGGGCAAGGGAAGAGGGCTTTAAAGGGGTTATGGTGCCCGTGAAAAATGCCCGGGAGGCTGCTGTGGTCTCCGGTCTCGATGTTTACGGAATGGAAAAGCTTAAGGATGTCCTTGATTTTTTTAACGGCACGCGGAGTTTTGAGCCGGTGAAGGTAGATATCGACAGCCTTTTCAGGGAGGAGGCAAACAAATACGACATGGATTTCTCAGATGTCCGCGGCCAGGAAAATGTGAAAAGGGCGCTGGAGGTGGCAGCGGCCGGGCACCATAATCTGCTGATGATCGGCCCTCCGGGTGCAGGAAAGACAATGCTTGCCAAGAGGGTGGCGTCAATAATGCCTCCCCTGACGCTCGAAGAAGCCCTTGAAACAACGAAAATCCATTCCGTGGCCGGCAAGATTGACGACCACATGGCACTGATGACCAGACGCCCTTTCAGAAGCCCGCACCATACAATTTCCGATGTCGCCCTTGTGGGCGGGGGGACAGTGCCCCAGCCCGGGGAAATTTCACTCGGACATAACGGGGTGCTGTTCCTCGATGAACTGCCGGAATTCAAGCGGACTGTCCTTGAAGTTATGCGACAGCCTCTGGAAGACAGGATAATAACCATCTCGAGGGCGAAATCGACCTGCGATTATCCGGCCAGCTTTATGCTTATTGCTTCAATGAACCCCTGCCCCTGCGGCTTTCATAACCACCCTGAGAGGGAATGCATGTGCACCGCAGGTATGAGACAGAAATACCTGAACCGCATATCCGGACCGCTCCTTGACAGGATTGATATCCATATCGAAGTGGTTCCGGTCAAATATGATAAGCTTGCAGATACATTAAAATCCGAACGATCGTCAAGCGTGAGGGAAAGGGTTGTGAGGGCAAGGGAGATACAGGCTGAACGATTTGCTTCAGTGAAAGGGATATATGCAAACGCCCAGATGACAGCATCCATGCAGAGAAAATACTGCCAGCTCGATGAGACAGGCGGGAAACTGCTGCGCACCGCCATGGACCTCAGAGGCCTCTCCGCAAGAGCCTACGACCGGATCTTGAAAGTCGCGCGGACAATCGCCGACCTGGCGGAATCGGAGCATATAAGCGTGGAACATATTTCCGAAGCGATCAACTACCGGAACCTCGACCGCGAGGGATGGGCCGGATAAATGACTATTCCAGCAGAAGGGCTGCAGCTCCTATAAGACCTGCATCGTCCCCGGCTTCCGACCTGACAATCGCTATAGGATCATAGATCATGTCCCGGGCAAGTTCCCTGAACTTTTCAAGTATCCTGTTGAAATAAAAATCACCAAGATTCATCAGCCCGCCTCCGAGTATCACCAAAGGAGGATTAAAAACCTGGAAGATGTTGTATATTCCTATCCCGATGTAATCGGCACACTCACCGGCAATAGCCATACTGACAGGATCACCTTCGGCAATACCCTGACTGATAAACCTGCCATCCACCCTGCTGAAATCAGAATCGCCGGGAAGGGGCAGCGTCGTCTGCATGCCGTCTTCAATCTTCTTCCTGAATCGCGCGGGAAGCGTCAGCCCGCAGGCAACACCCATCAGACAGCCCCTGTTTCCGCAGGTACACACGAATTCGCTGCGGGGATCAACAATGGTGTGACCGAACTCCCCGGCAGTGCCAGTCATCCCCCTGTATATCTTCCTGTTAAGAATTATGCCGGCTCCAATGCCCGAACTCACCGTAAGGAAGATCAGATCGTCGTAACCTCTTCCGGCACCGAATTTCAGCTCGCAGAATGCCTGCGCATTGGCATCATTGTCGAGCCTGACAGGAACATTGAAATTGCCTCCAAGCTTTTCACGGAGGGGAAAGTTCTTGAATCCCTTCAGGTTTGAGGTGGTTATCGTGCATCCATCCCTGTATCGGACATGCCCCGGAAAACCCACTCCAATGCCTTCCAGATCCTGTTCGGTAAATCCGTTCACGGATATCAGCTGCCTGATAATCATTGTTATATAATTAACAATACCCTCCTCGTCGAGTGAAACATGATCGTAAACAACCGATTTCCCGAGGATACTGCCGTCGGGACGCACAAGCCCTGCTGAAAGCTTCGTGCCGCCGAGGTCAACGCCGCATAGTATCTTTTCCATATTTCTATAGTGTCTGTTCTGTACGGGCAATTATATCATCCTGGGTGTCGGGCGACAGGGTGGTAAAGAAGGCCGAGTAACCCGCAACCCTGACAACAAGGTCCCTGTGCTTCTCAGGATTCCTTTTGGCATCGAGGAGGATTTCCCTTGAAACGATGTTGTACTGTACATGCCAGCCCTTAAGTGTGGCAAAAAAAGTTTTCAGTATGGAGATCAGCTTTTGTTTCTGTGTCTCGTCCGACAGGGAGGACGGCGATAGTTTCTGGTTCAGCAGCACGCCTCCGAGTATCTTATCTGTCGGCAGCTTTGAGACTGACTTGAACACTGCTGTCGGGCCAAGGACATCGGTGCCGGATGTAGGAGAACATCCTTCGGCCACCGGTGTATATGCCTTTCTTCCGTCGGGAGTGGCCGGAACTACCGATCCGGAAGGTACATTAGCGGAAATGCTCGATGTTCCCGCATAATAGGCGCATCCCACCGGACCTCTTCCATAACGGGTAGTATGATAATTTTCAAGCTCCTCGATATAGCACTTGTAGGCTTCAACAAGAAGACCGTCTACATAATCGTCGTCGTTGCCGTATTTCGGGGCAAAGTTCAGAAGCATCTGCCTGATCCTTTCCCCTTCCTGCCCTTCAAAGTCGTTCATCAGGCATTTCATCAGCATGTCCTTGCTAATCCTGTTTTCCTCGAAGATAAGCTTTTTGATTGCTGCCAGAGAATTGCCAAGATTTGCAATTCCCACCTGCAGTCCTGAGATGAAATCATAAACCGAGCCTCCTTCCTTGATTGTCTTTCCGCGGGCAATGCAGTCATCAACAAAAGCTGAGCAAAGAATATCGGGAACAAGCTCCTCCAGGGCAAGGTCGACAGCCGTATCGATTTCGACGGAAGCCTTTGCATAAAGACTGACCTGCTGTTTCCAGGCCGACATCATTTCTTCGAAGCTCCTGAAGAATTCAAACCTGCCCATGCCGGGGAAGAAGGTTTTTCCCGACATGGTGTCGAGACCGTTGTTCATCGCTGCCAGGAAAACGCGCATGAAATTCAGGAAGCTCATCCCGGTGCACCTGTATCCCCATTTTCCCGGAACGGCAATTTCGATACAGCCTATGGCCGAATAATTGTAAGCATCCTCCTTAGCCACTCCCAGCCCGATGAGCGAGGGAATGACTATTTCATCATTGTTGAAGGCAGGCATACCGAATCCCTTGCCTATCACATCGACGCATTTGCTGAGAAATTCCGGATTGATGTTCCTGTGAAACCTGACCGACAGGTTGGGCTGGGTAAGCTTCATCCTGCCGACCGAATCGAGAATCAGGAAGCTGAGCTCATTCACTGCATCGCGTCCGTCTGTTGTCTGTCCACCTATTGTCACGTTCTGGTAAAGCGGACCCCCGGCAGAGAACCTTGTATGAGACCATGATCTTATCTTGTTGACCGACAAAAGCTTCAGCCAGGTGTTCTCAAGAAGTTCCAGTGCAAAATCCGCCGATAACCTTCCCGAAGCAATATCAGCCTTGTAGTATTTATACAGATACTGGTCCAATCTTCCTAGTGAGACCGAATGACCGTTGCTTTCGATCTGCAGGACAAGCTGGACGAACCATGTGAGCTGCAGGGCTTCATAGAATCCGGAGGGGGGATTGTTTTTTATGTTCCTGCAGTTCTCACTGATCCTGATAAGTTCGGCTTTCCTCTCCTTTCCGGAGGCATTAAGCGAGAGCTCCAGGGCAAGCCTTTCATATCTTTCAATGAAAGCACTGAACGATCTTATCCCTGTTTTCAGCGCGCTGTAGAAATTTTTCTTTTTTTCATGCTCTTTTGCAGATCCCTTCAGCTTTGATTCGGCTTTTTCAATCTCGCCAAGGTATCCGTTCAGCCCAATCGAGAGAAGCTTTTCAAGATTGACTGCTATATGTGCATCCCCGGAGGTCAGATTTCCTTCAGCCCTTATTATTCCCGATTCATGAATTTCCCTGTTAAGCGGGGACATCAGGGAATAGCCTCTTTCAATAAGTGTTTTTCCCTCCCAGTATCTGCAGAGTTCCCTGAGTTCCTTCTTCTGTTCTTCAGTAACAAAAAAGGCATCTCCCGGGCGCTTGTCGAATTCATCCAGTTCCCTGATGATCCACGAAGTGACATACTCGGGAAAGATAGGGGCGGCGCGCAGGGCAGATGACTGATTACCGGCGATCAGCTCGCCTTCATCGATGAAGATCGTCATTTCCTTCAGGGTAAGGTCGAGGGCGTATGCCCGTTTAAGAAGCACCGGTGTATCCTCGTGTTCCCTGTAAACCCTGGTATATATCCTTGCACGTTCAGTGCATATGGTCGACCGGGCCGAAAGTATTTTTTCCTTCAGCCTGGCAATCCTCGGAGTGATGGCGGATGATTTCTGAAAAGTTGTCATCTCAATTCAAAATTTTTGCTGTAAGTCCCTTTTTTTCAGCATATTCAACAAAGGGAGCAATTTCGGATTTCTCCACATTTGCCTTATTGCCAAAGAAATACTCCTTTCCAAGGAAAAGGTATTTTTCCCTGGCCAGGGAGTGAAAGGGAATGAAATGGATCTCATGCGAGTTCTTCAGTCCCGAAGCGAAATCGATTATGGAACTGAGCTCCGGACCTGAGAAATTGAAATCAGGAATCACCGGAACCCTTATCACGAATTCCTTTCCGCTTGAATCGAGTCTTTTAAAGTTTTCCATTACCAGGCCTGCATTGCCTCCTGTGAAAAAGGCAAATTTATCAGGATCGGTGTGTTTAAGGTCGGCAAGGAAAACATCCACCTGCCAGAGGCATCTTTCAATATTTTCCCAGGGCACATGAAGCGATGTCTCGGCTGATATATGTATTTTCCTGTCCTTTATGCCGGCAAGCAGCTCTATAAGTTCATCATCCTGAGCAAAGGGTTCGCCACCCGACAGGGTGACTCCGCCGCCGCTGGTCTCATAGAAAGGTATGTCCTTTTCTATTTCAGTCAATATGCTGTCGACGCTCATGAACTCACCGGCAATGGTTAATGCCCCGGAAGGGCAGATATCCCTTAACATTTCGAAGCAGCCGATGTTGTCCCTGTCGATTGCCAGACTACCGCCTGAAGCACGGATTTTACCGCTGCTGATCCGGATGCAGTCACCGAACATGTGGCATTTCCTCCTGTCGAACATAAGCGACGGGAAGGGATCGATGCTTTCGGGATTGTTGCACCACATGCATCTCAGCGGACATCCCTTGAAGAAAATGTTCGTCCTGACACCGCTTCCATCGTGAAGGCAGAATCGTTGTATGTTGAAAACAGTAAGCATAATGGCAATGATCCGGATGTTAGCCTTTAATGGGTAAAAGTTAAGTAAAAATTGGAAAAATCAAATTATCATAGGTAATTAGTGTGCGATGAATTAAAGTTATTATTCGGATAGTATAAACGAATCGGCCTGTTTTGTCGTTATAATGGTACGGACATCTTCAGCATGGATATAACAGGTACTATTAAGGAAATAATTAGGCAGGACCGCCTTTTGTTTGTTTTCAGGGGAGAAATAACAGAAAAGAACTCTCTTCCCCTTCTTACTCTTCTTGAAAATGAAATGGAGGAAGACTCCTTCAATCCTGTGGGAAGGAAGAGGCTTTTCATGTATGTACTCGAAAGTCTTCAGAATATTATCAAACACGGCCGGCATAGCGAGCATGCTGTTATGCCGCTTGTTTCTTATTCAAAAACCGATGGCGGATATACGATTACTACAGGGAACGTAATTACCGATAACCAATCGGTCCTGCTACGGGAGAAGCTGGAAAAGGTTAATTCTCTTGACGTTCCGGAAATCAAATCACTTTACAGGCAGATTCTGGAAACACCGGGTTTCAGTGAAAAGGGCGGAGCCGGACTGGGTTTGCTTGAGATGGCCCTGAAAACGGGTAACAGGCTGGATTTTGATTTTGTTCCCCTTGGAGAAGGGCTGTCGTATTTCGTGCTGAGCAAAACTGTCGATTCATCGGGCATGGGGATAAGAAACGGAATTACCCGCGATAAGTACAGCGGCCGGCAGGTTCTCAGCCTCGAGAAATTGATGGCGGGAAATAACCTTCATCTGGCGTGGTCGGGTCATATGACAGCTGGAATCGGAGAGGAAGTGTTGTCAATAACCGAAGCCAGGCTTGCTGATGAAGATGTTGATGCAAGGCTGAGAAGAAAGGTTTTTAACATCATGGTAGAGATTCTTGAAAATGTATCGAAATATAATCCCGGGAAAGAAGCTGAGGAGCAATACGGAATGCCTCTTGCCCTGGTGAGGCTTGAGAATGGCAAATTTGTTCTGACCACCGGAAATCTTATGTCAGGGTCAATGGCCGGGGAACTTAAACTAAAGATAGATAATATAAACAGTTTCAGTGCCGATGAACTTAAGACACTGTTCTTTGCAGCCCTTTCAGCCCAGTCGATTGAAACCGACAGCACCGGTAACATGGGTCTTATTTCCATGGCCCGCAGATCGGGAGGCAAGCTCGAGTATCTTTTTGAGAAGGTAAATGAGGATTATGAATACTTTATGCTCACGGTCAGGGTTGAGAACGCCAACGGATCAGCTGAAGCTTTTCAGATATAGATCGCTGCCATCCCATTCGGCATAACTTCCATCACTCAGCCAATCGCCAAGAAACAGTATCCGGCCTTTGCTGCCATTGCTGAAGGTCATCGGCAGATGGCGGTGGCCGAAGATAAAATAATCTGCAGGTTCCTTTTCCATTATTGAGCGTGAATACCGCAGCAGATCCTCCCTGTCCTCGCCCATAAAATCCTGTGTTATACCCTTTGCAAACCTCGAATGCTGCGACCATTCCTGACCAATGCCAATTCCTATTCTTGGGTGGAGCATGGAATAGAGTACCCGGAGAGGCTTGTTCCTGAATATCCGGAGCAGTATATGATATCCTGTATTCCTGCTTCCAAGTCCTTCCCCGTGGGCAATATGGAATTTCCGGCCGTCGATGGTGCATGTGAAGGGCGAAGTGTGAACCGTCATGCCGCATTCAGCTGAAAAATAGTCTTTTACCCACATATCATGGTTCCCGGTAAAGAAATGGACAGGAATCCCCGAATCGGTTATGCCGGAAATCGTTCCGAGGAACCTTGTGAATCCCCGGGGAACAACAAGCCGGTATTCCCACCAGAAATCAAAGATGTCTCCTACAAGGAATATCTCTCTCGCTTCCGGTGCTATAGTGTTGAGCCATCGTACCACCAGCTTCTCCCTTTCTGCAGGTTCCTTTCCGGCCTTCAATCCGAGATGAAAATCGGATGCAAAGAATATTTTCCCCTTTCCCTTCAATTTCCGCCCTGATTGTTGAACAACTGGTTGAGCTTTATCTGGAGCGATCTTCCGTGCAGGTTGGTGCCTATTATTTTCCCGTCGCGGTCGAAAAGATAGTTAGCTGGCACAGACTGCACATTGAAAAGCCGCACGTTCTCAAGCACCAGCGGATCTTCTTCCCTTGTGCTTATCCATGGAAGCTCATCGAACGACACAGCCTGTTTCCATCTCTCTTCATTTTCGTCGATGTTGATCTGATAAATCTCGAAGCCCTTGTTCTTATATGTTTTATAGAATTCCTTGAGCTGGATGTTCTCCGCAAGGCATTCCCTGGAATTAACCGACCAGAAGGCAAGCAGGACAATTTTCCCCCTGAGCGATGACAATGCTATCCTTTTCCCGTTGACGTCGGGAAGGTCAGGATCAAGTTCGATCTCGGGCGAATTGCTGGCTATGTTCTGTATCTGCCTTGATACAAGCTGATTCATTTCCTTCTTCACATCTTCGGTCAGAGCCCTTACATTCTTCGATCCGGGAAAATGTCGTCCGAGGGAGTCGGAGACTATCTTCAGGTACTGGAGATCGCGGGGATCATACAGGACATAGGTATTTTCGTCTATCCTCTGGTAAACGGCCTTAAGAGATGCCATTGACGAGGGATTGGTTACTATGTATTCAATGTTCTTTTTGCGAAGGCCCTGCATTACAGCTGTGAATTCATCCTCAAGCCTGCTTTTTTCAGCTTCGGTTTCCGCAGTCTCCGGAATACTGTTGTACACACTCCTGATGGAGTCGAGTGTTCTTTTTCCTTCGGAAAGCCTCTGGTCGAGCATCCTTACGTCCTCCGAGCCCCTTGATCCCGAAACATCATAGTCGCCGGAAGTTGTTTTCCCCTTGAAGGTCAAAACTATTTTTTCACCCGGTCCGGCAAGCAGAGTTATAAAATCAGTATCGGAATAGCCTATCTGGTAAAAATCGGGAGATTCCGCCTTATGCCTGAATCTGAAACTGCCGCTGCCGGTTATTCTGATAGAATCTATGAAGATCAGCCTGTCAACATCAACTTTGTTGAGGACGAGGTTTTTCTTCTGCGGGTCGCTTATATGTCCTGAGATTGTGAATGAGTCCTTGCCCCGGCATCCGGAAAGGATAAGCACAGGGATCATTAATGCCAATATCTTTTTCATCATCAGACAGAATTTCCTTTTGGATTTAGCGGTTTAAGGTTATTTGAACAGTTCTTCCAGTTTTCTCTGCAATGCTTCTCCCCTGAGGTTGGTGGCAATTATCCGGCCATCCTTGTCGAGCAGGAAGTTAGCCGGAATGGATTCAATTTTATAAAGCGGGACTACTGAAGAATTCCAGTAACCAAGGTCGCTCACATGGATCCACCTTCCCAGTCCGTCATCCTCGATTCCTTTTACCCAGGCCTCGCGTGTCTTGTCGAGTGAAACCTGATAGATCTGGAATCCTTTGTTCCGGTATTGATTATAGGCCTGTACAAGGTTTGGGTTTTCAGCACGGCACGGAGGGCACCATGCTGCCCAGAAGTCGAGAAGAACATAGCTTCCCCTTGTTGATGACAGCCTGATCGTGTCGCCGTCAGGATTCGGAAGGGCAATCTCCGGGGCTTCCATGGCTTCACCGCCCGTGGCTGCCTGCTGACCGGATGTGCTGAAATAGGCGACCATTTCTTCTATCTGGTTGTGAAGGTCGATAACAGGGCCGTATTCAGGATACTGGCTGTACAGAGAAGAATCGACCTTAAGGAAATATGAAAGGTCTTTCTGAGGATCGAGTACATACAGATCGGGAGTAAGCATGGAATACAGCACCGGAATTGTGGCAAGCGAAGAAATATTCTGATCGATAAAGTTCTTCGCGAAGCCGTTCATTTCGTTAAGGTAACCGTCGCCAAGCCTGTCAAGCGAATCTATAAAGGCAGCCATGTCGTTTCTGCCGGAATTACTGTCGAAAAGATTGTTGAGATTTCGTATTTTGTTCCTGGTTCTCAGCAGGGTCTTATTATAATCGGCTATTATCCCTGTCCCTTCAGACCCGCTTATTACAACCGGATAATTGAGCGAATCATAATGAGATGTCATTTTTATTTTCTCTCCGGGCTCAACCAGCATTGTCAGAAAGTTATTTTGATTAATTTTGAGCAGATAAAATGACGGAAATTTAACCTTCCTTTTGAACTCAAACCTTCCATCATCCGAAACTATGGCGGAATCAACATTTAAAAGCTCATTAGGTTTAAGCTCCTGCAGAAAAATATATTGCCCCGGCAACGTATTTTCGAGGATCCCGGTTATTTCGACATTGTTTTTTTGGCAGGCCGCGAGAAGGAGGGCGGTCGACAGGATGAAAGCCAGCTTTCTGTTCATGCAGAGGAGGTTGTTTGTTATTTAGTTTGTTTTATCGAGATGCAAAGTTATTCTTTTTTTTTTCAGGTAGAACCCTGTGAGGATTTTATAGGATTGTCTTTGCAAGGTTCAATAAAATGAAGTATCTTTTAAGACTTTTTAGTGACATATTAAAAAGATTTGCATATGAGCTATATCAAGTTCGAAAAGGCACAGATTGTCAACCTCGAATTTTCACTTTCGAGGGAAGTGATCAGGACTAACCGTGCAGGTTCCTACTCTTCAACAACTATTGTCGGTTGCAATACAAGGAAGTATCACGGGCTGCTCGTTTGCCCCATTGATGCTTTCGGGGGTGAGCGGCATGTGCTTCTTTCCTCCGTGGATACAACTGTTGTGAATCACGACAAGAGTTTTAATACGGGATTAAGGAAATATAAAGGCGACTATTACAGCCCCAAGGGCCACAAGTATATTGAGGAGCTTGAAATGGAAGGCATTCCTTCAAGGATTTTCAGGGTGGGGGGTGTGAAACTAAAACATGAAAGGCTCCTTGTCCATTATGAGGAACAATACCTCTCAAGGTACACTATTCTTGAAGCATCGGAGCCTATGAAGCTTCAGATTCGCCCTTTCCTTGCTTTCAGGAATATACATGAACTGACACATGCAAATCTTGCCGCGAACACCAAGGTTGAATTCATTCCTAACGGGATAAAAATGAAGCTTTACGAGGGATTTCCTTACCTTCACATGCAATTCTCTGCAAAGGCTGAATTTGTTCATGTTCCCGACTGGTATCTCGGAGTTGAGTATATCGAGGAGCAAAAAAGAGGATATGACTATTCCGAGGATCTTTTCACTCCAGGTTTTTTCGAGCTGGATGCCGCTGAGGGTGATGTAATTGTGGTCTCGGCTTCCACCCGGGAAGAAAAACCGACAGGTTTCAAGTCAAAATTCACAAAGAATGTGAGCGGCAAGATCCCGAGAAGTAACTTCTTAAACTGCCTCAGGAATGCAGCACAGCAATTTATTGAAAGACGCCAGGGAAAGACACTTATCATTGCCGGGTATCCGTGGTTCGGATCGTGGGGAAGGGATACCTTCATAGCACTTCCCGGGCTGGCAACTGCCAGACCGGCAAAAAAGCTGCACCTTTACCGCGAGGTTCTCGACACGCAGGTCGGAAGTATGAAGGACGGATTGTTTCCCAACATGGGAAATCCCGATAACCCGGCATTCAATTCCGTTGATGCCCCGCTCTGGTTCTTCTGGGCTGTCCAGCAATATCTTGAAAACGGAGGCACCGATGCCTGGGAACGTTACGGTGAGCCTATGAAATCGGTACTCAATGCTTACAGGGCAGGTACCGGATTCAATATCGGAATGAGAGAGAACGGATTGATCTATGCCGATGCTCCCGGGAAATCACTTACCTGGATGGATGCGGTAGTACACGGAGTGCCGGTCACACCGAGGAACGGATTTGCAGTTGAAATAAATGCTCTGTGGTACAATGCCGTCTGTTTTACCCTCGACCTGGCAATGAAGAACAAGGACCGGAAATTCATTAAGGAATATGAAACCCTTCCTGAACTTATAAACCTTTCCTTCCATGGATTGTTCTGTGATCATGCAAAGGGTTACCTGGCCGATTATGTCAACGATGAAGAAGGAAAGAACTATTCAGTCAGGCCCAATATGGTTATCGCCGTTTCACTTCCGTTTTCCATGCTTAGCAAAGACCAGATGAAGCGGGTTCTCGACATAACCGAAAAGGAACTTCTTACCCCGAGAGGACTGCGTACGCTGTCGCCCGGGAATCCCCTTTACAAGGGGACATACCGCGGAAGCCAGGAAGAGAGGGACAGAGCCTATCACAACGGTACTGTATGGCCATGGCTGATAGGACCGTTCTGTGAGGGATGGCTGAAAGTCTACGGCCTTCAGGGCGTTGCAAGGGTGAAGAAGCTTATTTGGGGATTCGAAGAGGTAATGAGTGAACATGGCGTAAGTACGGTCTCCGAGATCCACGACGGTGATCCACCCCACGCACCAAACGGAACCATTTCCCAGGCATGGAGCGTGGGTGAAATCCTGAGAATAATGGATCTGCTTGAGAATAAATATTCTTTATAATAAAAACAGGTGTGATATGCGTGTATTAATGTTCGGTTGGGAGTTTCCGCCACATATCTCCGGCGGACTGGGAACTGCCAGTTACGGCCTGACAAAGGGTATGTCGACACTTGAGGACCTCGAGGTTATCTTTGTCGTGCCGAAGGCATGGGGCGATGAAGACCAGACCAGGGTAAAGCTTATCGGGGCGAACAGGGTGCCTGTGGCATTCAAGAAAATCCACTACAAAGGATTCAGGCGCCCCCTTGAGATGATCGAGATATCCTCAAAGATTGTCCCATATACCGATCCCGATGAGTTCTGGGAAAGGATCAACTCCGAAACATCAGGCTACAAACTGCTGGTGCAGACCAATAACGAAGGCACAATAGATTTTTCGGGAAAATACGGCAGTACCCTGATGGATGAAATTTACAAGTATTCAGTGGTTGCCTCAGTTATTGCCGAAGAGAACGAATTCGACATAATCCATGCTCACGACTGGCTTGCATATCCTGCAGGTATAGCTGCAATGGAGGTTTCGGGAAAACCTCTCGTGATCCATGTCCATGCTACCGATTTTGACCGGAGCGGAGGTAATGTCAACCCCGATGTCTATCGTATCGAAAAACTGGGAATGGATGCCGCATCCAAGATAATCACCGTAAGCAATCTTACCAGGGATATAGTTATCAATAAATATCAAATTGATCCTGAGAAGGTTGAAACGGTATACAATGCTGTTGAACCCGTCAAGATCTCACAGGAAGTTACCATGAAAAAGGGATTTGATGATAAGGTTGTTACCTTTCTTGGGAGGATAACCCTTCAGAAAGGTCCTGAATATTTCATTGAAGCTGCACACAAGGTGCTGAAGGTTATGCCCAACGTGAGGTTTGTAATGGCAGGATCGGGAGATATGATGGAAAGAATGATGCGAAGGGCCGCAGCCCTTAATATAACCGACCGCTTCCATTTTACAGGCTTCCTGAAAGGCAAGGATGTCTTCACTATGCTCAAAATGAGCGATGTATACATAATGCCGTCGGTTTCCGAGCCGTTCGGGATCTCTCCTCTCGAGGCAATGCAATCGAACGTACCCGTTATAATCAGCAAGCAGTCGGGAGTATCAGAGATACTTACTCATGCAGTAAAGACTGATTTCTGGGATATAGACGCGATGGCTGATGCTATTTACGGGATCCTTAATTATCCTGCGCTTTCCAAGATGTTTATCAAGAACGGAAAGGAAGAGGTGGTAAGACTGAAATGGGATAATTCGGCACGACATGTCAGGGATATTTATTACAGAGTGATTTGGCAAAACAAGAACTAGATATGAGTGTAACAGGCAAAAAAGCAATATGCTTTTATTTTCAGGTGCATCAGCC
>CAYSBL010000062.1:0-13993 GCA_964429295.1 uncultured Rikenellaceae bacterium | reverse complement strand
TATTTAAGAAGGTTTGTCTGCTGATTATGGCAAGGGCGGAATTACAAGTACCTGTCCCGGATAAATGAGGTCGGGATCCTTGAGCATCGGTTTGTTTGCCTCAAATATGATATTGTATTTCTTTGCGTCGCCATAAACCTCCTTTGCAATTTTGGAGAGGTAATCTCCTTTCTTGACGGTATAATACTGTTTTTCAGGAGGCGGAGGAGCAACAACAGGAGGATTCCTTACAACCAGCCAGTCATCGACCTTGGCTATCCCTTCAATATTTCCTGTTGTTACAATAACCTTGTTCTTGTTGTCAATGGTATCAACACTTCCCATGAGGATCACCTTGTCGTCATCAACCTTTACCTGGATATCGCTGGTGTCGAATCCGAACTTCCTGATATGAGCAAGGATCAGTGAAGCTTTCTCCTGTTCTCTTTTCTCCTCCGATTTGAAGATTTTTTCTCCTGCATTTTTAATGAATGAAATTAGTCCCATGATTTTAATTTTAGATTAATAATTCAGATCAAAAATTCAGATTTGTTTTTGTTGAATAATCTGCATTCAGGTCAGAATAAAATTTACAGATCATTTTTTCCCTGTCAGCCGGCTAAGACTTCAAAGGTGATTTTGACATTAACACGAAATTCAGTGATCTTGTTCTTGTTGACCACAGCGCTCATATCCTGAACGTATACTGAGCGGATTTCCTTGACGGTTTTTGCTGCAACTTTCACTGCGGTGGCAGCTGCATCTTCCCAGCTTTTTTCCGAAGATGACATGACCTCAATAACTTTTAGTACAGCCATAATTTTTAGTTTTTTATAACATTTTGAATAATAAATAAATAACGGTATCCGATAAATGAAAATTCCCGTTAATGAACTGTTAGTAATTTAGTGATTTTTTTTGAACAAACAATTTCTTATTTTGCAGGAAGTTTAACTGATGGTTCTTTTTTAATGGATCTTCAGCAGGGATGATGTTTAAATTATTTAAACCACTTGTAATGAAAAAATTAAAAAACTTTACGCTTATTTTTCTGAGTGCCGCCCTTGTTTTACAGGGGTGCGCATCGATGAACAAGACGCAGAAAGGTGCGGCGGTAGGTACTGCCACCGGAACAGCAATGGGAGCAGTAATAGGTCGTGCTTCAGGAAATACAGCCCTTGGTGCCATAATAGGTGCAGCTGTTGGCGGAGCAGCAGGTGCAATAATTGGGAATCAGATGGATAAGCAGGCTGAAGAGATCAAGGACAAGGTTCCGGATGCAAAAGTGGAAAGAGTGGGAGAAGGAATAATCGTGGAATTCAATAGCCAGATACTTTTTGGATTCGATCAGTCGGAGCTGTCGTCTGATGCTATTACCAACCTCGGCAAGCTGGTAACTATTCTGAATGAGTATCCCGATACCAATATAGAATTGCAGGGACATACCGACAGCAGGGGTTCTGAGGCCTACAACCAGGGTTTGTCTGAAAGAAGGGCAACGTCGGTATCCAGCCATCTTTCGGCTAAGGGAATAAGCCCCGGCAGGCTTACTATCAGGGGATTTGGAGAGACGCTTCCGAAGTATGACAATGAAACGGATGAGGGGAGGGCTCAGAACAGGCGCGTTGAATTCCTGATCTCGGCCAACCAGAAGATGATAGAGGAAGCCAAAAAAGAAGCGGCTGAATAATTTTAATAATTCTGATATTTGATGAAGACACGACTAACTACTATCATTCTTATTCTGAGTGTGCTTATTCCCCAGGCATCAGGGCAGAAGAAGAGGGTTAAAGCTGATGCCGGGGTAAAGTTCGGCATTCTTGCCGGCGGAGGGATTCAGACCTTTATTGGTGAAAACTACTGGGGCGACAAACTTGATAACAAGTACAATCCGGGAATTCATGCAGGCGCTAATGTTCTCCTGCCGTTGTCAGGGGATCTGTGGATCCAGCCGGGCATAAAGGTCAGCTTCAAGGGTTCCAGGCAGCACATAGTCATCGATGACATTACCAAAACAACCAATCTTGGTTATGTGGAAGTGCCTTTGTTCGTTCTGTTCAGGCCTCAGGCCGGGGATGGGCATCTTCTTCTCGGGGCAGGGCCTTACGGAGCCTATGGACTTTTAGGGAACGAACGTACAAAAATCGGCTCGGTTACCACCGAACTAAAGGTAAAATTCAGGAATGATGCAACGAATGAACCGGCAACCTATGTCTATTACAGAGGACTGGACGCCGGGGCCGGAGCCCTTATAGGCTACGAGTTGTACAACGGACTTTTTGCTCATCTCAACGGTCAGATGGGACTTTTGAAGCTTAACTCGGATTACGGTCTGCCCAACGACCAGACCTCTAAGAAGAACCTGGGATTCAGCATATCAGCAGGATTCAGATTCTGATACAAGGGGAATTGATACTATCAATCAGACGGCGTCATAAACAACGCCGTCTTTTTTTCAACTCTTCTTCTTCTTTTCTGAAAGCCCCATCCTGAAAAGAAGTACGGCAGCCACACCGAAGACCAGGAACAGCAAGGCCTTGACATCAAGTCCACGGAAGAAAATGATCAATGCCGCCACTGCGGAGATCAGGCTCAGTCCGAACCATAAAAGTGCTTTTGTGTTCATTTCTTCTGATTTTAGTTTTGATTATCAGGTTCTTATTTTTTCAGGATTTTTTCTCTGGAAACCATGTTCCCTGCAGTCATTTCAAGTATATAGAAGCCAGGTTTTATTCCTGAAAGACTGATCTGCCTTGAATTGTGTCCGGTCATTACAGTTTCTCCTTTCAGGTTGAGCAGCCTGAATGAGAAATCAGTCCCGCACTCAATATTGAGCCATTCACCCGCAGGGTTTGGGTAAGTACGAAAGTCCCCGGCGTTTGCTCCGGTGATTTCTGTCGGTATGCTCACAGTTATATAAGCTTCTCTTGTGATGACATTAACGCCGAATTCATTTCGGGTCTCAAGTGACACCCTGTATGTTCCTGGTGCATTGTAAACCACGTAGGGATTCTGCTTTGAAGATGTAGCCGGAACGCCTCCCTCGAAGGTCCATTTCCAGACAGCCGGATCATTGACTGAAAGATCGACGTATTTGACCTCAAGTGGTGCACTCCCGGTTTTGTAGTCAGCAGTAAAATCTGATACTGGGGCCAGTCCCAGGTCTCTTTCTCCGGTTGCGAAATATACAGGCCATCTGGCATTCAATATCATGGCAAAAGGATTGCCGTCGCCTGTGATCTTATTCCCGGCAAGATTTATTCCTGCCACTACTTCCTCATCATCGGTGGTGAGCGCTGAATAGGCTATCCGGTCATCATTTTTGGAGTATGAAGGAAAGCCAGGAGTTGAGTTCTCCGTAATGACATCAGTTTCCCCTGTGTTCAGGTCTGTCCCAAGTATTGCGTAGCTTCCTGAATTGCCATCAATGTAATCGAATGCAATAACTGATGAGGAGTTTTTTGAGAAAGTAGGATTCCCGATACTGATATTTTCAGGAAGCGATCCAAATAATTTGAATATTGACCCGTCACCGAATTTTCTTCCTGTCTTGTCCCAGACTTTTATTATTCCTATATCCCAGTAGTATATGTCTTCTGTAACATTTGAGCTCAGAACGTTGCATGCGTCATAAATCAGGTATTCCCCGCTTATGTCGAATTCGATGGCATCGGCATACAGAACACCTCCGGCATCGGTGTTGAAGTGGCTGGTAGTCGGGTTGTACAGCCTGAATTTGGCCCACTTCCGCGAGGTAAAATCATAGACATAGATTGAGGTATCAACCTGTGTCGAAATGGCTGCAAGCCTGTTTCCGTCCTTGGAGATGGCTACATTGTCCCAGAATTCCTGGTTGGATATTATTTCCTCCGGTTTAACCGGGTTGAGGCTGACATATCTTATCTTGCTGTCGGCTGAAACGAAGACTGCTTCCGCACCGTTATCGGTGACACTCGGATTGTTTTTCATTTCGGTTTCAGAAAGGGAGCTGAGTTGTGAGCCGTTATAGAGTGCAAGTGTTGTTGTGTAAGCCGGATCTGTATTGCAGAACAGGATATACTCGGTTCCCGGGTTCACTTCAAATTCCATGTCTGGCTGAACTACTTCCTCTTCATAGATGCCCACGGCGTCAAATGCCTTTTCTGCCTCTGCTTCCTCGGCCGATCCGGCTCCGAAAAGATCTGAGGCCGACTGGATAACTGCTATTCTGAAATCAATGAAACGGGATGTTTTTGTCAGGTAATTGGTCAGGGCATGGAAGAAAACCTGCTCAGCCTTGTCTTTGGACACTGCAGTGGCATAGAGGTAATAAGCATGGATGCCTATTCCGTTGTTTATATGGACACCGGCGTTGTCTTCCGTTCCAAGGTACATTTCCGAGACATGTTTTGGCTGCCAGTAGTGGTCCCCTTCTTTTCCCAGGTTATGCGGATCGGCCATGTTTCTTAGAGCACCCGACGGGGAAAATGTGGTTCTGGTAATGTCTTCACCGATAAGCCAGTCGTCGCGGTCGACCATTGATCCGAAAATATCAGCGTAAGTTTCGTTGATTGCTCCGGACTGGCCGTAATATTCAAGGTTGGCGGTATTGGCGATCACCCCGTGTCCCAGTTCATGTGCCGTTACGTCGAGGGCGCCGGCCAGGGGTTTGAAATATTCCCCGCCGTTGCCGTAGAATGCCGCCTGGCCGTTCCAGAATGCATTTTCCATGGAGCTGCCATCATCTTCGGCAACGTTAATGAATGATATGATATCTCCTCCCCTGCCATTCACTGAATTATGATTATGAGTATTAAGAAAGTACTCATAAGCCCTGGTTGAATTGTAATGTGCCGATACGGCCGGTTTGTTATTCCAGGTGTTATTGTTGGAGGTGATGTACCTGTAATCGAGTCCGGTGGTTGAGGTGTTGTTTGCATCGAGAGTTACTATCATCCCCTCCCCGGTTGTCTGATTGAACATGGGTTCGGCAATATTGAGAAGGTAGTAAGTCCCGTTCTCAAGATAGGTGTTGATGGTCCTGGAAATGTTGTTCAGATCGAGTGCCGTGGCGGTTTCCGGGCCGTCACTGCAGGTGGCATTATAAAAGCGGATAATGTCTCCTGTCTGAGCATCAATGAAGTATTTCCATACTTCAACCACATTTGGCCTGATGGTTACCTCCCAGGCAAGCGAGTATCCGACGTCTTCCCTGTTGTAAATGAGAAGTCCGGTTTCAGGCGACTCATATTTCAGAAGCTTCTTTTCTCCACTCGTAAGTTCCTTTACCACGGTCCTGGGCGTCAGGTCGGACTTAGCCTTTATAACCGCTGATTCAGGGGTGATGAGAGGCGTTGTATTGATTTCATTGTCAATGTTGTGAAAAAGTCCGGTAAACCTTTCCACCAGGTTCGAAAGGTGGAACGTAACTTCTGATCCGTATATTTCGATCCCCCGGTACCGTTGAACAGCTTTCAGATGAACTATCCCGTTACCGTCCTCGATTATCCGGGTGACATCAAACTGTTCCTTCGGATTTTTTAATCCATTCAGGTTTCTGGTTTCTTCGAGGAACTCCGACATCCTTTCCTCCGGAGAGGAAGCAGGCTCTGATTTTGCCGCGCCGGCTTTTCTCTCGATGTAAACAACTTTACCATCCTTGCGTATTACTTTCCCTAACTGTTGGGAACCTCCTTCAAGAAGCAATCTTTCAAGAGAGGGAGATATGGCGGACTTTGATCCGGGATCTGATCCCGGTCTGCCATTCCGGTTTACAGTTACAAATTCAAAGCCGGGCCTGACGGTCCCGCAGGGGAGCTTTGTGTGCGATTTGAAATTTGAACTCTGTCCCGTGACAACAAGAGCCGGTAAAAGAAACAATGCCGGCAAAAGCAGTTTTTTTGTCATTGTTCTTCTTTTAGTGTGGTCTCCATAAGGGCATTGTAAATCATGGCAAGGCCCTGCATATCTGATGAATCATGCCATTTTACTTCATTGTCGTATTCTAAGGTTACCACTCTGATGAAGTACGTCATATTCCCTGGATCATTTAGTTTCAGATCCCTGAAACCCGTGTTACCGATCAGGTTGTTTATATTATCAAGGCGTCCGGAAGAAACTTTGCTGATTTTAAAAAGAGAGTCACTTTCAAGTTTATACAGTTGCCCTTTTTCTGTGAGGACGTACTCCAGGGGGATGTTGGTGAATCCACCTCTTTTCCCGAAATGAATACGTGGAGACTTGAGGGTGTCGGCAAGCTGTCTGGTATTCATGCAGGAACAGAGCAGGATGATGGCTGCAGCCACAATCAGGTTAAGCTTCATTCCGTTTTCGAATTTTTTACAAAGCAGGAATTGCAAGGTCCGAAATCAACGGTTGAAAGTACTAAAAAAATAGATATCTAAATATTTCCGGGGCACTTATTATTAGCGCTGTGTTGTGTACCAGTACACTGAGATATCGGAATAAGCATAATTCCTGTGGTTAGCTGTTCCGGATGAAAAATACCTGCCTCCGGTCATTGCAAGAATCTGATCATGGTTTTTCAGGAAACTGTAATTGTATGCCGTGGAGAGGAATCTTATCCGTTGCTCCTCATCAAGATCGCTGATGCTGAACCGGGCTTCACATATCTTTATGAAAGCGGCCAGGTAGATGAACTGCATCCAGGGTTTTTGCATATCCTCAACAATGGTTCTCCTGAATTCCCTGGGGCTGGTTATTTCATTTCGTTTCCTGAAATGATTTTTCAGCTTTCCTCTCAGGAGATTGCTGTTGACGTGAATAGCTTCGGCAAAGGAGGGCTTCATTTGAAAATATCCTGTTGAGAAATCAGCATACTCGTCACCAAGGTTAATATAGAGTGTCTGAAGCATGGCAACTTCTATCCTGTCGCGCAGGGCTGAATATCTTACAAGTTCAGGGAACACGACCGAAACTGCTTCGGGGTAGGAGATATCAAGGATCTTCGACAGGCGTTTCATCCATTCCTCATTCTCTTCTACGAATTCTTCGGCCTTTTCCCAGTCATTCCCAAAGATCTTCCTGTAATCCTGTTGAGGTTCACGGCATTGGAGGGTCATTCCGCCGGAGGCAAACAGGAACAGCAACAGGAATATCAGGCAGGGAGTTATCTTACTTCCTGCCCATCGGTTAACCATCATTTCAATAACCTTAAGTATTTGTCAGGCTAAAAAGGCAGGAAGCATTGCATAATGGCATTTTTCCCCGGAGAATAGTACATGTAGTTCAGGTAAGCCTTTCCGTCTTTTCCTGACAGGAAGGGATTGAAAAGCTCAGTGAGTTTTGTGTTGTCGCTGAAAGTAAGGGTTCCATAAATATATGAGGCATATCTGTCGTTTGCTGAGCTTACGAAAACCTCCCCGGCATTGGAATCGTTCTGATTTAGCTTCATTACCATATTTCCCTTCAGGTCGAGTATCCTGTCGTGGGCCTTTACAAGGATATCATCGATCTTAATCCTGTTGTTCAGTCTGCCTCCCATCCAGGTCATCATATCGTAGGTTGCCCCGGGGATGTTTGAGACGGCTTTGGGCTGTATCGACTCTGCACCGCCTGCCTGCATCTGATTCTGCATCTGCTGGCTCATTTTCATCGCCAGATCCATTCTCTCCTGGTCGGTTTTAGCATTATTCATCGCTTCTTCCAGCTTTTTTCCTTCGGATTCACTCATGAGAATATTCTCAGTAACAATTGCAGCGAACTTGTCCTTTGAACGTGAAACGGCAAAATCGCTTATCAGGGCATAGGGACCGTAGTTTTTACCGCCAAAACGGATAAGGTACTTTTCTCCCGAACGCGAGATATACGCGGGATACCTGGCCACCCACTCATCGTCTTTATAGTTTTCCGTATCTTCCCCATCAATGCTCTCGAATCCTCTTATCCTTGCATCGTCCTGTCCAAGGGGCCCTTCCGTGGTGCCGTTACTTACAATATAGTATTTGCCTCCTATCTTATCCCTTACCAGGATACTACCGTCATCCTTCATGCTTACTGAAGTCTCTTTGTAATCGAGCTTATATTTCCCAAGGTCGATTAAAAATACTGCATCATCGCAGGCACAAGCAGGTTCAGCGCCGGCTTTGGCTGAGGCAGATCCGGAATCATCACCGGTAATTTCAAGGATCTCTTTTGAAACGGCTTTTTTTACCTTGTTGAGCAGACCCTGCGACATAACAGGAACAGTTACAAACAGCAGTAATACTGTTGCAAGCATTAGTGGTTTTTTCATGGGTAAGGATTTTTACAATAAACGCTGAATTTAGAAAATTGTTCAGAAATGGAGCCCTGTGGCAGTAAAACTTTTTCAGGGAATCTCAAATCATGGCTGCGAGTAAAAGTACAGCCGGCAACTGAACTAGTATTTTACCTGCCAGGCGAGATACTGATTGGGAGTGAGCTGCAAGATTCAGGGTCATATTCAGCCTTTTTTCGTGACTTAGCATATGCCTGAGGATAAAAAGGTATTTTCTGTTCTCCTTCCAGAGTTTGTCATGAATTGTCTTATCGTACAGTTTCATGAATTCTTCCGAGAAATCGTTTTTTGCAAAGCATTTCAAGGCGTGCCATCCGGCATATCTTCCTGATTGCATGGCCTGTCCGATTCCGGCTCCGGTTGCCGGATTTACCAGGGAGGCAGCATCTCCGCAAAGCATGAGTCTTTCGCCGGAGATCTTTCTTTTCCTGGTGAAAAGCGGCAGGTAATAACCCTTTATTTCCCCTGTCATTGAGGCGCCTGAGAACCTTGGTCCGATTACCGGGTCGGTTTCAATGATCTTCATCATTGTATCTCTGAGGCTTATTTTCCCTGATGTTACAATTCCCGACGGCATTCCGATCCCGGCGTTGAATTCATTTCCGGGAAGCGGGAATATCCAGAAATATCCCGGCAGGAGATCTTTTAGAAAGTGAAACTCCAGGGTTCCCCCGGGATTGTCCTTTATTCCGCTGAAGTAGGCTCTGACAGCCACAGAACCTTCCCTGGGGTCGTTGTCCGGAGGATACAGCAGTTTTTTTGAGATTCCTGCGCTTCCGTCGCAGCCGATCAGCAACTTTGATGTTATTATGTTTCCGCCGGCCGTGAAAGCTGAAACTCCTGCTTCTGTAATTTTTATATCCTTCAACGGTGTTCCGGTGAGAACAGAGATATTGCCGGGGCGAGAAACCAGGTCCAGCAGAAAGGAGTCGAAAACCGTCCGGCGGCAAACCAGACCGTTTTCTCTGAAATTTATGTCGAAGACTGTCCTGTCGGGAGCTGTATAGCGGCAGAGGCTAACAGGGTTTTTTCCTTCCAGGTTTTCAAGTGCAGCTGCATATGAATCATCGATTGTTGCCAGCACTTTGTGTGCATAGGCAGGGATTGCGTCGCCGCACACTTTTTCACGGGGGAAAGATTCCTTTTCCATCAGCGCAACTTTCAGGCCTGATGATCCTAAAGCCAGGGCAGCAGTGCATCCGGCCGGACCGGCGCCGGAAATTATTACATCGAATTCGGATTTCATTATTCGAAATCGGTTGAATCGACCCAGCCGGCAGAGCTTCTTGATATTTGGCCTTTCATATATCGGTTATGGAAATCCCTTACTGCTTCTGAAGAATAGGGATATTTGTCGAAGATATCTCCATCCCCGATTATTCTTGGATCTTTCTGTTCCCGCAAAGCCTCAAGCATTTGTTCGCGGAGTCTTTGCCTCAACGGATAGTAACCCTGATCAGGTGCCAGATTCACAAGGCACTCAGGATCAGAGTTTACATTGTACAATTCTTCCTCAGGTCTTTTCGCAAAGCTGAGATTCCAGTAATAATCTGACTGGTTTGTCCGCTTCATATTAAGAATAAGGCTTTTAACAGGACTTGCATCACAGTCGAGATAACCAGTTTCTGGATTTCCGGAGGGCCACCTGTTAGGCTTGTAATTTACCAGGTAAAGATATCCTTCCTTTACAATTCCCCTTACCGGATAGCCGGCATCATCAGGACGGCCGACATCGTGACGTTCCTTGCCGATAAGAACAAAATCACGCGATTTATCAATCAGACCTGCACGGCGTGTTTTGAATATTCCCATCAGGCTTTTGCCTTCGACAGGCTGCATACCACTTTCTTCCGGAGCTATTCCACAGGCTTCCAGTACTGTAGGAGCGATATCAATAAAGCTTACATAGTCATAAACAGCGCGCCCCGGATTTTTAATACCCTTTCCCCACATGATAGCAAGGGGCATATGGTTTGAATACTCAAGGCACTGTCCTTTAGCACGGGGGAAAGGCATACCGTTATCAGCCGTGACTATGATGATTGTATTATCAAGTTCGCCTCTTGTTTCAAGCAGATCTATCATTTTCTGCAGGTGAGAATCGAAATGTTCAATCTCGTATGCATAGTCAAGCATATCATTTCGAACTGTTTCGTTATCGGGCCAGAACCCGGGAACTTTTTCGATATCTCCGGGATCTTTTCCACCCAATGTTACTCCCGATCCGAACTGGTACCTCCGGTGCGGTTCATGTGCGCCATACCAGAAGCTGAATGGCAAGGAAGGATCCTTTGCGTTAAGGAAGGCCTCAAAATTTCCGGCATAGTCGTAATTTGAAATTCCTGTGGCAGGGGGGGTGAGCTTTTCAGAGTTAAAAGCTTTTCCCGTCAGATTTCTTGGATTGCCTGCACTGTCGACAGCAACACCGGGCGCCCATCCTTTTGCAGTAAAGCCTGTATAATAACCATTATTATCCAGTGCTTCCACAAACGTCGTGAATTTAGCAGGGAAGAACGGTACATGGTTGGCTGCTTCCTCAAGCTGCCAGCTGTTCCTGCCAGTCAGAAGGCATGCCCTTGATGGAGAGGATTTTGCGTTTGGAGTATAAGCATTTCTGAAAAGGATTCCGTTTTCTGCGACCCTGTCAAATGCCGGTGTTCTGACCCAGCTGCATCCATAGGCTCCCATATGAAGCCAGGATATGTCATCTCCTACCGCAATCAGGACATTAGGCCGTTCGGACAGGGTTCTGTCTCTGTCTGAAGGATGGCACTGAACAAGAATGCATGGTGTAAGTGCGATAAATCCCCTGATCCATAATTCTTTCATCGGATATTTAATTAATTGTTCCGTGAATTCCCCAATTCCGATTTGGCTTGCCGCCCATTTCAAGGATCAGGATTCCACCTTCAACAAGATCCTTGTGGTCAAGTGCAGTTCCGGTCAATTCCCTGCCGTTGAGCAAGGCTGACTGGATATACTTGTTTTCAGAGTTGTTATTTTTTGCAATTACAGTAAAAGTCTTTCCGTTTTGAAGCCGGATAGTTGTTTTGCTGAACAGGGGGCTTCCTATCTGATATTCAGGTACCCCTGGTGTTATGGGGTAAAAACCCATTGCAGAAAAAACATAGAATGCCGACAGACCGCCTCCGTCCTCATCCCCTGCGACTCCCATGAGATCGTCCCTGAACCAGGTGTTCATCAGCATTCTGATCCGTTTCTGGGTAAGCCAGGGTTTACCCGCAAGGTTATACAGGTAGGCGATGTGCATTGAGGGTTCATTGCCCATAACGAACTGTCCTACGTTCCCGGTGGCATCCGGGAGGGTAGAGTAATACTGCCATTTTGATTTGCCGAGACTTTCGGTGAACAGCCGGTCGAGCTTGAGGGCGAAGGCTTCCTGCCCGCCCGTCATCGAGATCAGGTCCCCGAAGGCATGGTAAGGCTGCCAGATATATGTCCATCCGTTATTTTCGTCATAGTAGTCGCGGGCTCCCATTCCGCCGTCAAAGCGGTAATCGAACGGCTCGATCCAGTTTCCCAGGCTGTCTTTCGGATGGTAGAATCCCGTATCGCTGTTGAACAGGTTCCTGTAATTAAGGCTTCTTTTGATAAAGAAAGTGTAATCGTCCTCCTTCCCGAGTTCCCTTGCCATTTGTGCCATGCACCAGTCGTCGTAGCATGATGCGAGAGTTACTGCCACCGACTGGCGCTTCTCAAAGGAATGCACCTTCGGGCAGGTTTCGGGTTCTCCCTTCCGGAGGGCAGGGAAAAATCCCCTGCGGTCGTAGAATTCATCCAGCCAGGTGGCGCTGTCCCTTACCCATGGCAGTTTAGTCTCATGCAGGATCGTATTTTTAAGATGTTCATAGGCTTCGGCCAGGTTAAAGCCCCGGATATCCTTGTTCCAGGCATCCAGGAAGACTGCTGCAGAATGATTTCCATTCATAGCGTGATTGTCTCCGGCAACTGTGGGGAAGGTAGGCATCCAACCCGACTGCCGTGCCATACGTATGTAGGAAGCTAGCTTCTCATCCTGGTCGCCGGGGTTCAGGATAACCTGCAATGGGTGAAGTGCAAGATAGGTGTCCCAAACCCAGTCGTCGGTAAAGAAAGAGGTGTCGTTTGCTGATTCGGTACGGCTGCTCCAGGCGCTGAAATACTGTCCGTCTTCCGTAATATCGGTCATCCTTTCGAAGCAGCGGTACAGGGAGGTATAGAAAACCCTCTTTTGCTGTTCGGTCCCTCCCTCAACCAGAACAGAGGAGAGTACCGAATTCCATTTTTCCCTGGCAGCCGATGATACTTCCCCTATATTCCATCCGGTGATATCTCTCTGAAGGTTTCTTCTGGCCTGATCGGTGCTGATATATGATAAACCGTAACGGATGTTTATTTCTTGTCCTGCCTCAGGATTGAAACCTGCCGATATAATTCGTTTGTCCGGGTCTGAGTCGAATCCCGACGGTTCAGGACTGAATTCAAGATATAAAAATGTTTTTACGCCGTTAAATGTATCAAATCCGGATATGCTGCTGCTAATGCCTTCAAGTTCTCCGGGTCCTGTGGTGCGTATCACCACTCCCGGTCTGGCTCCTTCCGGAAAGTCCAGTGAATAGAATCCCGATTTTGCAGCAGGGGCGAATTTTACATCACATAACGGATCCTCAACAGTAACTGAGTAAAAATAAGGAGTAATGGTCTCGTTGTCATACGTAAATTCGGGAATGCTCCTGATATCTTCACGATTGTCCCCGGAGGGTGCAAGGCTGAATATTTTTCCCGAGCGGTGGGATATCACATTGAGGGGGAATCCCCTCAGGGTATTTGAAGTGAAATTCTCCCTGTTTGGGTAGAACCTGAGCATGCTGTTGGGAAGGTGAACTGTAGGGTAGGTGGGAACAAGGAGGTGGCTGATATTCCCCATGTATGGATTCACGTAATCAACGGGTTCGGGAGAATTATTTCTGCATGAGAAAATTGCGGCAGAAATAACGGTAATGGCTGTTGCCTGAATAAAGAGTCTCATCAATTTTCCCGGGGCATGGCTTAGGTTTTTCATAAGATCAGAAAGATTATTTGAAACAGGTAACTACGAATTCCTTTGAGTCATTTGTCAGGGTACCGCCGTCGAAGTCGCCCGAGATCTGGTAACTTCCGAACAGCGATCTTTCGAGAAGATGTTCCAGTTCGAACCTGAAAAAATAGCGCAGCTGTGTGTGCCATTCACTGGAATGGTCTGCTTCCCCGTCGTTCCAGTCAATCCTGAAAGTAATATTGATTACCTGGTTTATCAGGTCGGGCGCGGTTGAGACTGTTCTACGGAGGGTTTTTCCCGGTTCATATTCCCCCTCGAAATCGGTAATGTTATCAAGGCCGGTGAGAAGTGGTTTAAGATCGGGGTTGAAGACATCGAAAATGAACTTTCCTCCGGGATTTAGTTGGGTGCAGACATTGTTCAGGGCACTGAGCTGATCGTTTTTGCCGGTCAGGTGCATGAACACCCTGAAAGGAGCAACTATAAGGTCCCAGCCTGACTCCGATCTGAAATCAGTTATATTTCCCAGCCTGATCCTGTCGTGGTACTTCGGCTGCAACTTTGATTTAAGCACTTCGATCATCGAAGGACTGATGTCTATACCATGGATATCCGCGCCGTTTTCAAGAGCCCGGGTTAAGAGACGCCCGG
The DNA here is from genome assembly GCA_964429295.1 of uncultured Rikenellaceae bacterium. Classification (GTDB taxonomy): domain Bacteria; phylum Bacteroidota; class Bacteroidia; order Bacteroidales; family VadinHA17; genus LD21. Next base: position 68 of record CAYSBL010000062.1, on the reverse strand, counting down.
TCCCGCTGCCTATTTCAAGTATTCTTCCGTTGCATTCCGCTATTCTGTCGAGGTAGAAGCTGTTATCA
>CAYSBL010000061.1:0-14076 GCA_964429295.1 uncultured Rikenellaceae bacterium | reverse complement strand
TTCAGCCAACGGTAAGAAGCCCTCCAAAAGCCTTCCGGGGGCTTTAGCCCCCTCTATGATTATCCTTTTTATTTTTACTTTTGTGATTTTAAGCGGTGATGTCTGCATCCTTAACCAGATCACCGCAAAAAATCCACTTAGGATGAGCAAACAAAAATATCAGGACGCTCCGTTTGATCCTGAACTCTTCAGGCAGGAGGGCCACAAAATAATCGACCTCCTTTCCGACTACCTGAAAGAAGTTGTTGACAGGCCTGATATACCGGTTCTGCCCCGTACCGATCCGGATGAGCTTGCAGCTTACTATGCCGAGAAACTTAAATCGGGCAATTCCGAATCCTTCACCGGTTATATCAGAGATGTCCTTGACAAATCAAACCACCTTCACCACCCGAGGTACATAGGCCACCAGGTAACCTCGCCGCTGCCTCATGTGGCGCTCGCACAGCTGTGCACCACTCTGCTGAACAACGGAGCGGCAATATATGAAATGGGCCCGGTTGCCATGGCAATGGAAAGAAATATCGTGAGGTTATTTTCCGCAATGATCGGTTATGACAATAATGCAGATGGTATTTTCACTCATGGCGGGAGCGCAGGCAACCTGACCGCCATGCTGGCTATAAGACAGGTAAAATCGCCTTATAACGTATGGGAAGAGGGCATTGAAAAGAAACTTAAGACCGGATTCATGGTGACTGACCAGTCACACTACAGCGTGGCCAGAAATGTTAAGATAATGGGTCTGGGTAACGATGCACTTATCAGGGTTCCCTTTGATAAAGATAACAGGATGCGTACCGGCCTTCTCGGAAAGTACTACGAAAAAGCGCTTCAAAAAGGAATTCAGCCCGCTGCAGTAATTGCCAACTCATGCTCAACCGCCACTGGCTCCTATGATGATCTTATGGAGATAGCCGACTTCTGCGGGAAGCACGATATTTGGCTTCATGTTGACGGGGCACACGGAATGGGTGTCCTCTTTTCCGGCAAATACCGGCACCTTGTCAGGGGAATTGAGAGAGCCGACTCGGTAGTGATCGACTTTCACAAAATGCTGCTGGTACCGGCTCTGAATACCATGGTACTGTTCCGCGACGGACGCAGATCGCACGAGACATTTGCACAGAAGGCCTCTTATCTATTTAAAAAACAGAATGATAATGAGTGGTACAACAGCGCAAAGAGAACCCTTGAGTGTACCAAGAGCTCACTCGGATTTGTGGCCTTTACTGCTTTCAAATACTACGACAGGGAATACTTCTGCAACTATATCGACAGCCGCTACGACCTGGCAAAGAGTTTCAGTGAAATGATAAAGGAGAAAGACAGTTTCGAAGCTGCCCTTGAACCTCATGCTAATATCGTATGCTTCAGATATAATCCCGGCAGTTTGGAAACTGAAGAACTCAACCGGCTGAACGCCGTCATCCGCGACAGAATCATAAAAGAAGGTAAATTCTATATCGTTCAGACCGAACTGGAGGATAAACTCTGGCTGCGTGTCACCATTATCAATCCCCTGACTACAGAAGAGGATTTGCAGCTGCTTCTCGAAACCATTGAGAAGACCGCTTCAAAGATCCGATAATGTACTTTAATTAAAAGAGGGGTCCTCATATCAAGGACACTCTCCTGTGCAAATATTATTCAATCCTGTTCAGAACCGGTAGCCGGCTGAAAGTCCGAAACCAGTGTTCTTCAAGGTTTCAGAACCTGAATCTGAAGTTTCAGGATTGATCCCTATCAGGCCCAGCTGAGTGTTAAGCTGGAAGAAGATACCTGAAGCGAGCTCGTATCCTGCAAATACATTGGCACCGGCATCAAACCTTCTCATATACCAGGTTCCGTTTGCTTGGAAATCGTTCGAGAACGTAACGTCGATTGAATTACCATCACTATCCTTGAGCTTGCCGCTGAGGCCGAATCCAAGATAAGGGCCGAATCCAATGAGGACAAACCCGTTTCCGAATTCTCCCCGATACAAAAAGTTAAGAGGTATCTCAAGATAGGAAACATTAAGTTTCACATCAGTTTCATCAAACTTGCAGCCTTTCGTTGAGAAGAGGATTCCGGGCTGAAGATAAAATTCCGGAGCAATTCCGAGAATGGCATTAACTCCGGCATGAAATCCCGTCTTGAGATCATTTTCAAGCTTATCGCCATCTGTATCCTTGCCATTGATATTCTGAAAATTAACACCCCCCAGAACACCGAACCTTACTCCCTCCTGTGCCTGTACCGACAATGACAGGAGAAAAATAAAAATAAAACCTGTGAATAGTTTTGTCTTCATAATATGATGATTTGGTATAAAATTTAAACGTCCGGTTCAAAAATATGGTGTATAAATATAAGCATATTTTGATACCACAGTCAGTAATCCACAGACAGGTTAAAGCAACGAAATTTATAACCCATTGAATTACTTTTCCTTTGGATACATATAGAATAATCCAGATATTTCTTTGAAATTAGGATAAACATATCTATCTTTCGATTGGATGAAAGCTCATTTTAGCCGGTTCATCCATATTTTTTTAATAAAACAAATAACAAACAATGGCAAATTTCATTGATGAATTCATGAAGACTTATGGTGGCGAAGTTACCAGTCAGATGGCAGCCAACACCGGTCTCGACCAGAAAACGGTTCAATCGCTTATTCCTAAACTTGCTCCGCTGATTCTGGGTGGTTTGAAGAAACAGAAAGACGAAAGGGGTGGTGATGCAAGAGTTGACCATATCCTGAATAAATACGGGGACCCGTCTGTCCTTGATAACATACAGGATCTGATCGCTTCAAAGACAAGTGACTCCACTGCCGATGCTAACCTTGGCGGACTTCTCGGAGCCAACGGAGGAATTCAGGCAGCTCAGGCTCTTGGAAAATCACTCAACATTGACGCCGGTACGATCATGAAAATGATCCCTGCACTTGCTCCCATAATTCTTGGAGCACTGTCGAAGAAAAAGACCACTTCAGCCGGAGGCATTGGGGGAATCGGTTCTCTGCTTGATGCCGACGGCGACGGCAGCATAATTGACGATGTCGCAGGCTACATACTGAAGGGAGGAGGCGGACAGCAGGCCAAGGGAAAAAGCATTCTTGGATCAATCCTGGGAGGCATGTTCAGGAGGTAAAGGCCGCAAGACTTTCAGGCATTTATAAGATCATTATGAAATCCCCCTTCCATGGGGGATTTTTTTATGCTGTCTTATATGCTTCATTGCTTTCTTTTAACTGAACCAGTAAACCGGTTACTTTCCTCAACAATTTGCCTGAATTATTGTTAAATATGTTAAATAAGTTTAAATCAAGGGAATGGCATGTCAAAATTTCCTAATTTCGTTACAGTTTAAAGCATAATAAGGTATTCATCAATTTTTCCCGGATGAAAAAGACAATTATAATAACACTGGCAGTTTTTGGTTTCACAATGATTGCCCTGTTCGTTTTCAACAAGTTAACCTCCCGGCAGGATCGCAGTCTTCTCTTTGCCGAGGCTGTAAAGGGCGATTTTGAAGTGGCAATCTCGGTACCAGGCGAGATCTTTGCAGAGAACGCAGTGGATATTAAAGCTCCCGAAGTAAGCAGAGGAAGGGATTTCCGTGCCCAGCCGCTGAGGATAACCGATATGGTTGCGGAAGGAACCATTGTGAATACCGGTGATTATGTTGCCACCCTCGACAGGACACAATACGACAACACCCTGAAGGATGAGCGCGAAAGGCTCAACGAATACAGGAACAACATTGAGATGAAGAAAATGGATACGGCTGTAACACTGACAAATCTGAGAAATAACATCCGGAATCAGATCCATACGGTTGAAGAGGCTGAAATAACACTCCGCAATTCCAAATTCGAACCACCTGCCACGATAAGGCAGGCTGAAATAAATCTGGAAAGGCAGAAAAGATTACTGGAACAAAGGAAAAGAGGATACGAACTCAGGGTAGCCCAGGTAAAAAGAGACCTGATAAGGCAAAATATGTTTTATAACAGAATTGTTAGAAGAGTTGAGAGTCTTGAAGAAGTGCTTGCCGGATTTACGATAACTGCGCCATCGCCAGGCATGGTAGTTTACAAACGAGACCGCAGGGGCACAAAGATAAAGACAGGATCGACAATTAATATGTCCGACAGGATTGTTGCCACATTACCCGATCTCACTTCGCTTCTTTCCCGCATCTATATCAGCGAAATTGAGATACGGAAGGTCAAACCCGGTCAGAATGTCGAAATAAGGGTTGATGCTTTCCCCGACAAAGTTTTCTCAGGCAAGGTCTATACTGTTGCCAACATCGGAGAGCAGCTTGAAAATTCAGACTCAAAGGTTTTTGAAGTGATGGTGAAACTTGACGGATCCGATCCCGACCTCAGGCCCGCAATGACAACAAGCAACAAGGTTGTAATTCAGAGATACACCGATGTTATTTACATTCCCACTGAGTGCGTACATGCTGAAGCCGACGGTATTCCTTTCGTGTATACCAGGGATAAGGCCAAACAGATTGTAGTAACAGGGGATGTTAATGATAAGCATACCATAATCGAACAGGGACTGAAACAAAAACAGGCTGTTTATATTCTCACTCCCGAAAACGCCGGCGATTTCATTGTCAGGGGCGAGGAGCTAAAGCAGGTCAACAACGAAAGGATAACTGCCAGAAAATAGAAAACCGCAAAACAGATATGCCCTGCGGTTTCTATTTATTTCTTTTTCCTATTTCCTAATTCTTATTTCTTATCATAGGCCATTTTTGTTGTAACCTCACCATTAGGTGTGTTTCTCGTTGAGGCAATGGTGAGTGAAGAAGAGCTGTTAAGTGTCCAGACTTCAGTTGTCTTGAATTCCATCGACTGGCCGTCGCGTTCAAATGCCATCTTTGTTACAATGGTCAGTGATTTACCGTCAGCCGACCATGTTGCGGTTGATTTGCTTTCGCCCATTCCCATGGTATTAACGGTTTCCTTGCCGTCGAGGGTGTATTTGCTGGTGATGTTCATGGTCTGACCATCCCTGCCCTGGCGGGTTCTTTCGACAGTCAGAAGATTGGCATCCTGGGTTGCGGTGAAATCACCACCACCCATGCCTCCCATTCTTCCGCCTCCCTGGCCCTGCTGGCCCATTTCACTCTTTTCGGCATTGAAAGCCCACTTTCCCGAAAAATTAGCCTTTGAGCCCTGGGCATTGAGTGCCAGCGGCATGCAAAGAAAAGCAAGCATTACTGCAATTGACAGTATCTGCATGGTAAAGTTTTTCTTCATCTTCAATAAGATTTTATTGGTTGTTAATAATAGACACTCAGACAGAGTTAAATATTCCGCATATCTCAAAGTATTTTATCATAGTCTTTCTTTCCTGATAAATCAAAATATAAGAAATAAAACCGCAAGGAAATATATCGCTGTATTATCTCATTTTGTAAATTTGATACTGTCCGGAATTGCTCAAAGGGCATAATTGTCCATACAAACCTAACCCATAATCATTTACCTATGTCAGAATCAAAAAAGATCAACAGGAGGGAATTTCTGGGATCGGCGGCTGCCGCTTCCCTTGCAATGACTATTGTGCCTCGCCAGGTCCTTGGCGGACCGGGATATGTGGCACCAAGTGACAAACTAACCCTGGGTTATATAGGCTGCGGGACGCAGGGAATGAGGGAAATGACCGGGCTTATTGCCAACCCGTCAGTCCAGATAGTGGCTGTTGCCGACCCAAACAAATTCACGACCGATTATGTCGACTGGTCGCGTAACGGCATCAGGGACGGCATCCGCAAGGCGCTCGGAGACTCTTCGTGGGGAGAAAAATTCAATGGGATACCCGGAGGACGGGACATTGGTCAGGAATTCGTGAATAAATACTATGCCAAATCGAAAGATGCAGGCAGCTACAAGGGATGTTCATCATATGCCGATTTCAGGGAAATGTTTGAGAAGGAAAGGGATATTGATGCCATAAAGAACATGACTCCCGATCATCTTCATGCCACCGTTGCGATTGCCTCGATGAAGAAAGGCATGCATGTTGTTACCCACAAGCCAATTGCCAACAGGATCCGCGAAGGGAGGCTTACCATCGAAACGGCAAAGACAACAGGAATGAGCACGCATCTGCTGGCATGGAACAAAAGGCCGGGTTCAGCTTTGATAAATACCTGGATTCAGGCAGGGCTCATAGGAACTTTAAGGGAAATCCATAACTGGTCGAACAGACCGGTATGGCCTCAGTGGCAGTCGGTTCCGGCCGACAAGCCTTCTGTCCCCAAAGGTTTTGACTGGCAGCTCTGGCTCGGACCGGTGCCCGACCGGCCCTATCACCCCAACTACACTCACGCTGTCTTCCGCGGGTGGTACGATTTTGGGGGAGGAAGCATAGCCGACATGGGACATTACAGCCTGTTCAACCTGTTCCTGGCTCTTGGCATAGAGAAACCTGCATTCAGCGCCGAGGCAAATGCAACTACAACATGTACCCTGCGTGACAACGTTGCAGTTGGTGTCGACAACACCGTGGCATTCCCGCTTTCGTGCATGATCCGCTTCCAGTTCCCGGAACAACCCGCTCTGCCTCCCTTTGAACTCTTCTGGTACGACGGCGGAATGAAACCATTCATCCCGGAGGAACTCCGGCCATCAGGCAAATCTCTGCCGCGGGAAGGAATGATGATCGTCGGCGACAGGGGTAAAATCCTTGCAGGATTCAGAGGCGAAGATCCCGTACTGCTACCCGAAAGCAAAATGGAATACATCGTCAAAAACTATAACCGTGCTGACGAAGGCGGTGCAGGCGACAACGTATGGATCGATGCCTTCAGGAACGGATCACAGACGCCCGGAAACTTTCTTCTGGCCGGACCGGTCACTGAAACCATCAACCTCGGCGCTATAGCTCTGAGAGCCAGGCAACGGGTTGAATATGATTCGGCTAATATGAAGATAACCAACATTCCTGAAGCCAACCAGTTCCTGACAAGAGAGTACCGCCAGGGATGGGAGCTCTGACAATTTGATTTTTAATAAAATTTCTTCATATCTTTGGGCTTTTAAAAAACATTATTAAACTGTCAGAAAATATGATAAAGAAGCTATTTTCATTTTCAGTGATCGCACTTTTGCTGATCTCATGCGGTACAGGAGGAAACAGGGAATCTGCCGGCAGCAGCCAGGACCAGGGTCCGGTAAAGGTTGAATTTGCTTCACTTGTTGCCAATCCTTCTGAATATGTGGGGAAAAACATTAGTGTGGAAGGCAAGGTTGTCCATGTATGCATGCACAGCGGAAAGAAACTGTTCATCACAGGTGATGATCCGGATGTAAGGCTTTACATTCAGGCCGGAGAAGAAATGCCGAAATTCCCGACCGAGCTTCTTGGAAGTGTTGTTGTGGTTGAAGGTAAACTAACCCAGCCTGCTGCAGCATCAGTTGAGACTCACGACGGAGCTCATGCTTCTTCACCTGCACTTGCTGAAGCCGGAGCCGATACCTGCGAAACTGAAAAAGCACTTGCTTCACAAACGGCGCTTGCCGATATGATGATGGTCTACTCAAAGCACACCGTTCTTAAGTAGCAGCTATTTAAATACTTAATTAAAAGGTCAGTCCCAAACTGACCTTTTTCAATTTTTTTCCATGAATATCAATAAATTCAACAGGATAACCCATCGTGACATAGGATATCTGATTGCGGGCATGACGATTATCTACGCGTTGTCCGGAATCGCCCTGAACCACAAGAACGACTGGAACCCGAACTACATAATAGATAACAGGTCATTCCGGACTGACATCCCGGTGTCGAGGGAAAGCTTAAATGAGGACGCTGCAAAAGAGATACTCAGGACTATCCCCGGAAGCCCGGAGTACAAGACTTTCTATTACCCCTCAGGAAACATCCTTACCATCTTCGTCGACGACGGATCAGTAAGGATAAATACCGTTACGGGCGAAGGGACCATTGAGAGGGTAAGCAAACGGCCCCTTTTTTACCAGATCAACTTCCTTCACTACAATCCCGGAAGATGGTGGAAATATTTCAGCGATATCTTCTGTCTCAGCCTGATTTTTGTGACTGTCACCGGCCTTTTCCTTGTGAAAGGGAAAAACGGTATAACCCGGAGAGGAGCTGTTCTGACAGCCATCGGAGTGATTCTTCCCCTGCTCTTCCTTTTCATTTACTGAGAATAACCCTGCATAAAACAGACAATCAAATTGAAGAAAGAATTACTTACCATCATTACGTTGAGCCTTATTCTGCACTTTGCATCATGTGGCAGGATAAATGAAAAACCTGAAACTACTGGCAAGGAGGATGCTTCATGGGTCACTGAAATGACCATTTCGCAACTACAGGCAGGATACAGTGAAAAAAAGTACACTGTTTCGCAAGTGGTTTCAGCGTATCTTGAAAGGATTGAACAGATCGACAGGAACGGTCCTGAGCTGAATTCAATAATAATGATCAATCCCGATGCCATGCAGATTGCCGCAGAGCTCGACAAACAACTCGCTGCCGGAGAAAGCAGGAAACCCCTTTTCGGTGTACCTGTGGTTATAAAGGATAATATTGACACCCACGACCGTATGCCCAATACAGGAGGCGCCACCGTGCTGAGAAACTCCTACCCTGAATCCGACAGTCCGGTAGTTGCGAAACTTCGGGAGGCCGGAGCCGTCATTATCGGAAAATCGAACCTGAGCGAATGGGCTAATTTCAGAAGTACGGCCTCGTCGAGCGGCTGGAGCGGCGTCGGCGGCCAGACAAAAAATCCCTACATCCTCGACCGGAATCCCTGCGGTTCAAGCTCCGGATCAGGTGTTGCAGTCTCCGCAAACCTCTGCATGGTTGCCATAGGTACCGAGACCAATGGTTCCATAGTCTGCCCGTCAAACAACAACGGGATAGTCGGGATAAAACCCACTGTCGGACTGATAAGCAGGAGAGGCATTATTCCTATATCATACACCCAGGACACACCCGGTCCCATGGCCCGAACCATGGAGGATGCTGCAAGATGCCTCGGTGCAATTACAGGTACTGATCCCATGGATAAGCTTACACTGCGCTCTGAAGGAAGATCATTTACTGATTATACTGTTTTTCTTAAAAAGGACGGACTTAAGGGAAAAAGGATAGGGCTAATCAGGAATTCAGCAGGCTATTCAGCCAGGGTTGATGAACTCATGAAAAAAGCAGTTGCCGTTATGGCCTCTATGGGAGCACAGATAATTGAGGTTGATGCACCGCGGGGATCAGGCTATGAAAATGCTTCATTTGAGGTATTGCTGTACGAATTCAGGGACGGCCTGAACAGTTACTTCGCGGGGCTTGGTGAAAATGCACCGGTGAAGAGCCTTAGCGAACTGATTGAATTCAACAAGAGTGATACTGTTGAATTGAAGTATTTTGACCAGGGCATACTTGAAATGGCCGACAGGAAAGGAGATCTTGAATCTCCTGAATATAAAAAAGCGCTCGGGACAATGTTAAAGGCCACAAGAGATGAGGGGATTGATAAAATAATGGATTCCAATGACCTGGATGCCCTGGTTGCGCCAACTGGATCTCCGGCATGGAAAACCGACCTGGTTCTGGGTGATCATTTCATCGGCGGCAGTTCATCTCTGGCGGCAATTTCGGGATACCCCGCAATTACCGTCCCAATGGGTTTCATTTCAAACCTGCCTGTTGGCATTACCTTTTTCGGCAGGGCCTGGAGTGAACCATTGCTAATTGAAATAGCCTATAGTTATGAACAGGGCACCTTACACAGGAAAGCTCCAGGATTCCTTCCCACCGACTGAATCCCGAACAGGACGAATGCCCTGATAAGCTGAAAATAACAACAAAAATTTATCGTAATTCAATAACCTGCTTATTGTAATTCAATAAATTTTTTACCTGAAACGATATGGTTTTCAGGCTTTCTTTTCGTCCTCTTTGGACTCAGACTTCATCTTATCGGGTTCATCATCTATCTTGGAAGCTTTCTTGAAATCCTTAAGTCCCTGTCCAAGACCTTTCATGAGCTCGGGTATTTTTCTTCCGCCGAAAAGAAGCACCACCACCAGCAGAATGAGTATAATTTCCGTCAGACCTAATCTTCCCATAGTTGAAAGTATTAATGATCCGATAAAGATAGCTTTTATTGTTCAAATCATCAAGTACCATGTCAGGATTGAAATGGTCACGAAGGTGTGCACGGTTTGCGGTACGCGGCGTGCGGTACGTGGCTTTCGCCAAATGCCCTGACGCCATGAACCCCTGCCAACTGCCTCCTGCCAACTGCCAACTTCATGTCAAACGCACAATAAGATCAAAACTTTTCCTAACTTGCCATTGAATAACAAAACCCGCCAAATATGAACACTAAGGTCATCAGGATGCTTGTGATCATCCTGGCGGCATTGCTGACAGGATGCAATTCCGCGGACAAGAAACTTACAGAAGAAATGAAAGCCGGTCTAGCACGATTCAAAGAGGTAACACTGACTACCGACCTCAGCTGGCTCAGCAGCCAGGAAAGAGAAATTGTCGGCCTTTTGATAGATGCCGCAGCCATAATGGATGATATTTACTGGATGCAGGCGTACGGCGACAAGGCAGAACTCCTCGCTCAGGTAAAAAATGAGTACGCAAGGGATTTCATTAAGATCCATTACGGTCCATGGGACAGGCTGAACAACAATCTTCCCTTTATTCCGGAATTCGGGGAGAAGTTCCCAGGAGCACAATTCTATCCGGCTGACATGACTAAAAAGGAATTTGAAGAATGGAATGATCCGGACAAGACCAGTCTTTACACCATTGTGAGACGAAACAGTGAAGGCAAGCTTGTTTCGGTGCCGTACCCGGAGGCATATCAGGAACAGCATTCGAAGGCTGCCGGACTGATGCTCAAAGCGGCTGAGCTGGCAGCAGATCCGGGACTGAAAAAATATCTGACCATGAGGGCAGATGCGTTGCTCACCAACAATTACCAGCCCAGCGACTTTGCCTGGATGGAAATGAAACAGTCGAATATCGACTTTGTGGTGGGACCGATAGAGAACTATGAAGATCAGCTGTTCGGCTATAAAGCTGCCCATGAGGCATTCGTGCTGGTGAAAGATCCAGTATGGAGCGCTCAGCTTGAGAAATTCAATGCCATGCTTCCGGAACTTCAGGAAGGCCTTCCCGTCGATCCGGCCTACAAGGCAGAAAAACCGGGAATTGATGCTGACATGAATGTTTATGATGCGATCTACTATGCAGGTGACTGCAATGCCGGAAGCAAGACCATAGCCATCAACCTGCCCAACGATCCGGAGATACATCTTGCTGTCGGCAGCCGCAAACTCCAGCTTAAGAACTCCATGAAGGCGAAATTCGACAACATCCTGATGCCTATTGCCACCATGCTGATTGACGAGAGCCAGCGCCCGTACATCACCTTTGATGCCTTCTTCGAAAATACAACCTTCCATGAAGTGGCTCATGGCATGGGTGTTCAGAACACCATAAACGGCAAGGGTACGATAAGGGAGGCATTGAAGGAACAGTATTCCTCACTCGAAGAAGCCAAGGCCGACATCATGGGCCTTTATCTTGTGACAAAGCTATATGAGATGGGCGAAATAACAAGTGGCGAGGTGATGAATAACTATGTCACTTTCTTTGCAGGGATCTTCCGTTCTTCCCGCTTCGGGGCCTCCAGCGCACACGGCAAAGCGAATATGCTGTCGCTGAAATACTTTGCCGACAACGGGGCCTTTGTCTACCAGGATAACGGTTATTATAAAGTGAACTTTGAGGAGATGAAGAAGGCTGTTGAATCATTGGTGGGAAAAATCCTGACAGTACAGGGAGATGGTGATTATGACGCTGCCAAAGCCTGGGTTGAAGCCGACGGGGTTATGACCGAAAGTCTGCGCAGGGATCTCGATCGGGTGAACGCCGCCGGTATTCCAGTGGATATAGTATTCAAACAGGGAAAAGAGGTTTTGGGGCTGTAGAGGAAGGCGTGAGGCGTGAGGTGTGAGGTGTGAGGCGTGAGGCGTGAGGTGTGAAGGCATCAAGGCTTGAGGCTTAAAGCGGCAAACGATCACTCCTTTTTAAAGTACCTGTCCAGCAGTTTCCGGAAACGGATATCATAGCGCAGTCCTGCAAGGTCGGGGTTTGCATTCAGCCAGTAGATATCCCTGTAACCGTTATCAAGAGCCTGTTCAAGGTACCTGAGTGCACCCTGAACATCTCCCTGAATGCAATATATTTCTGCAAATTCAAGATATTGAGTGGAATCCACACTGATTGCCTTTCTCAGCATCTGGTCCGACAATCCCGGATCATCGAGTCTGGCTGCCACAGCAGCAAGCGATGAATAAGTGCCATAGTAATCGGGAAAGTCCCTTAACCAGTTTTCTTCAGCATTCTTTTTAAATCTCAGGAAATAATTCCTTGCCTCCTGTTCCTTCCCCATCGTTTCATAAACAACCCCCAGATCATAAACTGCAGATGCATCTGCAGGATTTCTGGCAAGAATCTGTTCAAGGACCTTGATTGCTTCCTGATATTTCCCAAGGTACAGGCAGGTATGAGCAATCCTGAAATCATTATCGACAAAATCCGGATCAATTTCTGATGCCTTTTTAAACAGACTAAGACTCTTTTCCATGCTGTCGCGGCAGAACCATGCTGAAGCCAGATAGAAATACCCCCAGGCATTGGCAGGGTTGTCGGCAATCATTTTTTCACCCCAGACGATTACGGAATCAACCATTCCCAGAAATTCACCATATATCCACAATATTCCCGAATAAGTCAGTCCCTGTTCAGGATTGATCCTGACCGCTTCCTTGTATTCCGAGAGGGCTATATCGTAATGTTTGAGCTGCTGATGGTACCATCCAAGGTTGTTACGAAACACCGGTTCATCGGGGTACAATCTCCTCAGGATTTCCGTATTGTCAACAGCCTTTTCATAATTCTTTTCGACATGCTCTGCATAAAAAGCCGCTATACCGTATTTTTCGCGGTCAGTCAGGTTCTCCAGGTTTCGTACGGCATCTCCCAGCAGCTCTTTCCCCCGGGGATCATTGAATTTCTGGAGAAGGATGTTTCCAAGGGATGCCCTGGCTGCAGTAAATCCGGTGTCGATCTTCAGTGCATTTTCATAGAATTTCCTGGCATCACTGAAATCGCCGTTCAGATGACTTTCAATACCCAGGGAGTATTGCTTCAGGGCATCGAGAGATGAAGTTGTAACTCTGGTCAGCGGTTTGTCCTGCAATGAAATATCATAACGCGACTCACCGAGATCCTTGCGGATTTTTCTGCAAAGTTTGCCTATGGACGACAGTATTTCATCCTGGTTTTGAGCATACAGGACTTCGGATTTCAGTGTATTACCGGTCTTTGTCTCAAGGATTTTTGCGGTAACGCTGTACTGGCTCCCCACCTCAGCAATTCCCGGCACAACAAATAAGGCGATCCCTTCCCTCTCAGCCATCTCCCTTCCTGTTCTCTCATCAACGAATGACTGATCGGCTATTTTCATCCTTGTCAGGGTCTCTTTCATTCTGGCCCTCGAAACTACATTTATATATCTCGACTGACCTGTACTGAGAGAAAACGCGGTATAAAGAGATTTGTCAAACACCGGATTACCGGTCAGGTTTTCAAAGTCAGTTATAATTATCCAGTCGCGTTTGGAGAATGGAAGGGAACTTCCTGCTGAAAAAAGGTAGATGGCAGCCAATGCAAGGATTATCACTGCAGAACTGAACGAAAACACCATCCTGTTCTTTCTTTCGCTTACCTGCCCTCTGGCTTTTTTTAGCACCTGAGGTGGGGTAGCCGGCGATGGTTCAAATTCAGTTTCCTGTCTTACGGTTTCTGGTTCTGCTTCCTTCAGCAGACCTGAGATTATTCCATCAATGGCATTAGCGACCTTGTTTATCTGGTTACGGTAACTTATCCTGTGAATATTCTTTACCTCCGAATCCCGTGGCGACAGGGGGCGATTCACTCCTGGTTCGGCATAGACAAATTCAATCGACCGGAGATATCCTCCCAGTACACTCTC
>CAYSBL010000060.1:0-15152 GCA_964429295.1 uncultured Rikenellaceae bacterium | reverse complement strand
ATCCCCTCTTGGGAGGGGTAGGGGTGGGTTAAAGCGGTGTGTGTGCGAGAGTGAGAACTGAAAACCGACAACTTCCTTACAGGAAGTACCCCATTTACCGTTTTACCCCCAAACCCCCCAAGGGGGGCTTGAAATCCGGCAATCATTCTGCATTTTTTATCCCAACAATAATACAAAGTATTCAATATCTGCTTCTTAAAACCCCCCTTGGGGGGTTTGGGGGTGGTGTCCCCCCGGGAAGATCGTTAATAAAGCATAGTTAACATAACCGTTATTTTCTTCAGGTTTAAGTCATTTTTTCCTAATTTGCATCCATAACCGATTTCCAATGAAAAAATCCATTCTGATAATCCTTCTGACATCCTTCAGCCTTGCATCTGTTTCACAGACTACTGAAACAAATCAGGCCGGGCTGAAAAAGACCTCCTGCGACCTTTCGTCCCCGCCGCGGCCGATCGATCCGCAAATCGTTCAGGACCAGGATGACATGACCTGGGATGATTACCGTGCGATACCGGGAAGGAACTGGGCTGATCCGTCGCTTGAGCCACAGCGGAAGTTCAGGATGGCGCTGGTCGCAGTTGATTTTCCCGATCAGCCATTTGTCATCACTCAGCCGAAACACTCGGATCTCTTCGGCAATCCGCAGATCGATCCGATCCTAAGGGACGATGTTCCGCATTTTTATTCTGATTTCTGGCTCAAGCCCTCTGAGGTGAATCATGGCCAGACCATCAACGGCTACTGGATGGAACAATCGCGAGGGAGGTTCGGTATTACTGCCCTGGATGCCTTCGGCCCATACAGAATGCCGGCAAACCTCTGGGAATACGGCCTCAATGAATGGGGGCAGCACGAATTCACTCCCCACGGCAGGCGTCCCTCAAAGAGGATGGAACGGCATGTAGATTCGCTGTGGAAGGCAGACAGGGGAGATCTCAAATCGCAGTATGATGCTGTTCTAAGAGTATATGCAGGATATGATGAAACAGGAGTGTGGCAGGAGTTCGGTGAAATGAAATTCCTGTCGAAAGATGATATTCCTGCCGAATGGGGAAATCCCGATACCACGAAGCCCCGCTGGGCGGCAACACGCTATGTGCCATGGACGTCATGGAAAGCAGCCCAGATGCAATGGGGACTCTCATCGATACGCCAGGGAGAAAACTCGGGAACCATTACCCATGAGCTGGGTCATTATGCTTTTTCAATAGGCGACAATAACAACAATCCATATGTGGAACCATACAGGAGGGTGGGATCGGGAACCTGGGACATGATGGACAGGGGCTGTTTCAACGGTCCGGGCGGACCTCACATGAGGTGGGTGGTTCCGCCGTCGATGGGCGCTGCTATGCCTGCCGGACTGATGTTAAGGAACAGGATGATAAACGGATTCCTCAACAAGGAGCAGGTACTCACCCTTAGCAGGGAGGATCTGGCAAAATCGGGCCCTGTGGTGGCAAAAGTCACTTCGAGGGCTGTGGAACCCCTGCCCGGAAGTTTCGCAGGAATAGTTGTAAGGCTCGACGGCGCTGAACCCCGCGACAGGACTCCCGCAGACGATCCGGCAACAAATCCGCTGTCGCCGGGCATCCCGAATTATGATTATTATTCGCTCGAGGTAGTCCAGAGGATTGGCTATGATTCCTTTTGTCCCGACAACGGCGTGCTGCTGGCAAAGAACAAGGATAAGGAAAGCCGTAACGGCGGTCCCAACGGATTCAACTGCTTCAACTGGGTTATCGATGCCCATCCGGAGGATATCAATATGGTCGATTATGTAAAACCTGACGGTCAGAAAGTAATGAGGACGATAGCCGATTACAGGCAGCTCAACGATGCTTTGTTCCATGCCGGGCTGAATTCGGGCAGCCTCGCGGAGTGGACCGATGTACATAACCGTCTTCATTTTTATGTAATTGACCTGGAAAAAAATGAAGACGGAATACTGTCGTATGAACTGGGTGTCAGGTCGCTCGACGGATCCGGACCTCAGAAGAGAGGAGTGATCGTCACCCTGCCGCGGGAAAGGAAGATCAAGGGAGGTTCCGGTTATGTGGTCTTTACGGTCAGAAACACCGGCGAGCCGGCTGCTGCCGATACCGCGCTGCATCATCAGAACACCTCGGGGTGGCTTAACAGTGATATCTTCAGGCTTACTGCAGCATGTAACGGGAAAGAGTGCCCGGTCACCCTGCTCAACGGATTCATTTCATTGCATCCGGGCGAAAAAGGGGAGGTTCCGGTTTACGTTACATTTGACGGATTAACATCCAGGAAAGCAAAGATCAGCCTGACGGTCAGGTCAGAAAGCGATCCGGCAGCCAACATAAGAGGAACCATCACCGTGAAAAGAAAATAATCGGAAAGCAGGTCTGTACAGAAAGTACTTCACCAGGGCATGATTTCTGCCGGACAACAGCAAAAAAACATTATCTTTAGATATCATAACATCTGCACATGAGTAAAACTGAAAAAATACTTATCCTGGATAATGAAATTGAAGCCAGACTCATTGACGGGCTGCTGAACGAAAAAGGCATTCCTCATCTGATAAGATCTTACCACGATTCGGCCTACGACGGATTGTGGCAGGTCCATTCCGGCTGGGGGCAGCTTGATGCTCCCGAAGAATACAGGGATGAGATCCTGAATATCTACGAGGTGATGTCGCAGGCTGAGGGCATGCATCATGAAGAAGATATCCATCCGGATGACTAATCTTCTTCGGCTTTTTTCCTTTTTCCCGAGAAGATACCCTTTTCAAGGCCCCTGATCAGCAACAGGTTTATTAATGCTATTAATGCCATTCCTGCAATCAGCCATGCGTAGGCGCTTTTCCAGTTGCCTTCACCCCCGGTCATCATGGTCCATTCAGACATGCCGCCTATGCTTGCAATAAGCGTGAGAGGCATGAAAACCGTGGTAATGAGAGTCAGCCTTTTGACCGTGGCATTGGTCTCGTTCGACATCTGCGTCATTTTGTTATTGAGCAGGGAGGTATAGAGTTCCATAAGGCTGGTCTCAATTTCACGGTATGTTTCCGTGAGCTCGAAGAATTTTGAAAGGTGGTCGTAGATATCCCTGAACGGGACTACCGCTTTTTCCGGAATGAACGGGCAGTCGAGCCTGTTGATCTTAACCAGGATCTCCCGTTCATGGTAAAGGCTTTTCCTGAGCATCACAAGGTTTCTGCGGAGATGGATCAGTTCCATGGGTTTGAAGGTTGTAACATCCTCCATCAGAAAGTCCTCGGCCTCTTCGAGTTCATCCTCCATGGTGTCGAATGCGCTGTATTTCTGATCAACAAGAAAGTCGAGCACCTTGTGAAGCAGCATTGCCGGGCTTGTCCTGGCATTAAGGGTATCATGCTCTACTATTTCGGCAATATTCTTCAAAGGTCTCCTGTTTTCGGAATTATGTCCGCTTACTGTTATTAGGAAGTTTTTTCCGATAAAGAAGTTAACCTCGTCGGTAAAAAGGGTTTTGTCCTCATAGCTGAAGGCATTGAAGAGGATAAAAGTATTGTTCAGGAAATGTTCGATTTTGGGAACCTGCTTATCGTCGAAGCAGTCCTCGACCGACAGAGGGTGAATTCCCAGAAGGTCGATCAGATTATTCAGCTCATTTTTCTCAGGACAGTAATAGTTAAGCCATATGAAACCTCCCTCCCTCAGTGCAGTAACAGCTTCGGCCAGTGATTCCACACCGTAGAACAAACCCGATTGCGAAAAATGATAAAACTTTGATTCTGACATTGAGAAAAGCTTTAGTTATAACAGTTCCGACCCGGTAACCCTGTCCAAAACCGGAATCCAAATTACAACAAAATAGATTATGAAGCGCTTCAAAGGGGATGTAGTTTTTGGGATAAAATAAACAATCCTGCGAGTAGGGTGATACTGATTACTTGCTGACCGGATGCCCCATCCCCTTTCTTGTTCTTTCTCAGGCTCGCTCTCACTCTCACACCGTTTTAACCCACCCCTACCCCTCCAAGGAGGGGATCCGTTATGTTCAGCTTTCCAGTAAAATGGGATTCGCCTGATTTGCAGTGACTGGCAGAACTGGCAGAACACTTCTTCGCTGCAGCTTCGAAGTGCGAAGCCGGCATAACCGGCAAAACCAGCATAACAAACCTCTCCCATCCATGAACTACTGAGCTTTTTTTATTACATTTACCCTGTATTGACCCCTGACCATCATGCCTGACCCTGCTTCCAGCAAAGCCCTTTTCATTCTGAATCCGAATGCGGGGATTCCTCCCATAAAATTCTTTGTCAGCGAAGAGCTTAAAAGACGA
Organism: uncultured Rikenellaceae bacterium; assembly: GCA_964429295.1. Lineage (GTDB taxonomy): Bacteria > Bacteroidota > Bacteroidia > Bacteroidales > VadinHA17 > LD21. The sequence goes on along the minus strand of CAYSBL010000060.1, from coordinate 10,846 downwards.
CGGGATGAATTGGCTTATTACAAGTCGCTGAGTGTTGATGAATCAGGTAACCTGATCAAAAACAACTTCGATAAATACAATATTTTCATAGCCGCCGGAGGCGACGGGACTGTTCACACAATTGCAGCCAGGCTGGCAGGGACAGGCAAACTCCTCGGAGTGCTTCCAATCGGATCGGGCAACGGATTTGCAAGGGAGCTTGGATTCAGGCCCAATGTCAGGTCGCTTCTTAAGGATATTGAAAGGAACGAGAGCTTCGATATAGACATGATCACTGTAAACGATGAACCATGCCTCAACGTTGCCGGAGTCGGTCTCGACAGTTTCGTTGCCCACTCTTTCGATAAGCTCGGCACCCGTGGCTTCTGGTCGTATGTCTGGGTTACAATCGGGAATTTCATTCGTCTCCGCCCTTTCCGTGCGGAAATAATGATTGAAGGCGAAGATACCGTCAGTGAGGACCTTTTCGTACTGGTTGCAGCCAATACCAGGCAATTCGGTAACTATGCCTTCATTGCTCCCGATGCCGTTCCAAACGACGGGATGGTCGACATTGTAATGTTGAAGCCTTTCCCGAAGTTGCTTTTCCCGGTTATTATCTATCAACTTTTTACAAAAAGACTCGGCACATCCAGGTATTACAGACATATCCTGGCTGATCGCCAGGTGACAATAAGGACAAAGGAGACAAGGTTTCAGATCGATGGTGAGCCGGTGACAATAGAGGGTGATGTAAGGATAAATATCAGGAAGAATGCACTTAAGGTGCTGAAGACCAGAAGGAATAAATTTGTATGAAACCCCATTGCGGACGGAGCCTGATGTCATGCCGTCCGGCAGTGACTTGCAAGGAAATTCCAAATAACAAAAATAACCAGTTCATGAAAAAGACTTTATTGATTCTGATGCTTGCCGGGATTGCAATCAGCATGTCAGCCCAGATTTCCGGTGACTTAAGTTCACAGCGTGTTTTACTTCCCAACGGATGGCACCTTACACCAGCAGGGAAGGTAATTCAGCTCGGTGATCTCCCCCTTAATATTGTTGTTTCGCGCAACGGCAAACTGGCTGCCATAACCAACAACGGACAGAGCACCCAGATGATCCATCTTGTGGATATCAGGAAAGGGATTGTTACCGATTCTGTCATAATAGGTAAATCGTGGCTGGGCCTTGCTTTTTCAGACAACGGCAAAGAACTTTATGCTTCCGGGGGGAACGACAACTGGATAATAAAATACAGGATCCGCCGGAAAGAGCTGATCAACACCGACACTATCATGATAGGCAAACCATGGCCTGAGAGAATATCCATCGCAGGTATAGCCCTCGACGACAAAAGGAAAGTCATATATGCGGTTACCAAGGAGAACAATATGCTTTATGCCGTCGACCTTATGACAAAGAGCATCATTTCACAGACTCCCCTTGGAGGCGAGGGATACACATGCATTCTGTCGCCCGACAGGCAGACACTCTACGCATCCTGCTGGGGCTGCGACAAAGTGGTGATCTTCGACACTTTCTCACAAAAGATCAGAGGCACCATAAATGTAGGTGACAATCCCAACGACATGTGCATCACTTCTGACGGCAGCCGGCTTTTTGTTGCCAATGCCAACGACAACAATGTCTCTGTTATCGACACCAGGGCAGGAAGGGTTATCGAGACTCTCAACTCAGCCCTTTATCCCGGTTCTCCGAGCGGATCGACAACAAACGGAGTAGCCCTGAGCAGGGATGAAAGGACTCTTTATGTCGCCAATGCCGACAACAACTGTCTGGCCGTGTTTGATGTTGCAACACCCGGCAGAAGCAAGGGAAAAGGATTCATTCCGACAGGCTGGTATCCAACAAGTGTGAGGGTATCGGGCAACACGATCCTGGTAACCAACGGCAAAGGGATGACATCCCTTCCAAATCCATATGGCCCCAATCCGGCCCGGAGCGGCGATGTAGTCATCCACCACGAAGGAGGCCGGGAGCAGGTAATAAAGGTTCAGTATATAGGAGGAGGCCTTTTCAGGGGAACCATGAGCATGATTGATACACCCGATGAAAAAACCGCCGGAGAGTATTCAAAAGCCGTTTACGAAAATACGCCATATTCAAAGGACAATGAGCTCACTGCCGAAGGAGAAGCGGGCAATCCAATACCACTCAAGGTCGGTGATCCGTCGCCGATTAAATATGTATTTTATGTGATAAAGGAAAACCGCACCTACGACCAGATACTTGGCGATATACCGGAAGGCAACGGTGATCCGGGCCTTGTACTGTTCGGTGAAAAGGTCACACCCAACCATCATGCCATTGCAAGGGAATTTGTTCTGCTCGATAATTTCTATGTTAATGGTGAAGTGAGTGCCGACGGCCACAACTGGACAATGGGAGCCTATGCCACTGATTTTCTTGAGAAGAACTGGCCTACCAGTTATGGAGGAAGGGGAGGCACTTATCCGGGCGAAGGAGCCAGGGAAGTAGCCAACAACAAAGTTTTCTTATGGGATATGTGCAGGAAACACGGAGTGAGTTACCGGACCTACGGCGAGTTCGTAAGCGGCGGCAAACCGTCATTGGCTGTGCTGCAGAACAACTTCTGCAGTAATTTCACCGAATGGGATCAGTCGGTAATGGATACGGTCCGTTTTTACCAGTGGAAAAACGATTTTGATTCTCTTCTTGCCATCAATTCAGTTCCGCGGTTCAATACTGTCAGGTTTATCAACGATCATACGGAGGGACTGAGCCTCGGCAAACATACACCCTTTGCACATGTTGCCGATAACGACCTGGCGCTTGGCATGTTCGTTGATTATCTGAGCCACAGTCCCATCTGGAATGAAACGCTTATAATCTCGGTTGAGGATGATGCACAGAACGGACCCGATCACGTGGATGCCCACAGAAGCGTGGCTCTTCTTGCCGGAGGATTCGTAAAGCAGGGATTTGTCGATCATACCCCTTATACCACCACATCGCTTCTCAGGACCATGGAACTCGTTCTCGGATTACCCCCGATGACTCAGTATGACGCCGCCGCCAATTCGCTCTGGAGATGTTTCAACACTTCTCCGGCTCATCCTCCGTATACATACAGGCCGGCGAATATTGACCTGAATGAAAAGAACACGGGTAAGAACAGGTGGCAGGCTCTGAGCGAAACCTTTGATTTCAGCGTCGAGGACAGGGTGAACGATTTTGATTTCAATGAAGTGATATGGAGGGCTGTTAACGGACTTGATTCCCCCTGTCCGCCATCGGTAAGGGCTGCCTTCCTGACAACAGAGGCGGAGGATTGATCCCCCGCCTCCGTAATTCCTTCAACCGGTAACAGATACCCGGATCGGATCTGATCACTTAAGTTCAAAATTCACCGGTACCATATACCAGACATTTACTGGTTGTCCCCCCTGCTTACCCGGCTTGAAACCATTCATCAGATCAACAACCCTGATAGCTTCGGCATCAAGCAGGTGATGAACTCCTTTAATCACATCCACGCTCTCAGCTTCACCCTTTGTGTTTACAACAAATCTCACAATGACCTTACCCTGAATCGAGTCGGCTTTTGCTTTCTCGGGGTACACAAGATTCTCCTGGAGAAAATCGAGGAGGGCCTTCTCCCCGCCCGGGAACATCGGCATTTCCTCAACAACTACAAATGGTTCCTGCATGTCCGGTCCTTCCGGAATCCGGGACCTAACGGGTATGCTGTCGCTAAGGATCTTTTCCGCCTTTTGTTTTTCAGGCAAATCCGGCGGCGGTGCCTGAACAGCCGGTTCAGGGATCTCCTGAGGCTTCACCGTAGTGATCTCCAGCACCCCTTCCCTGCCCCGCATGCCGTATTTGCCTGCAGCCTGATCATCCCTGAGCAGATTTATGGAGCTGATGGCATCCGGTTCAACTTTCTGGAGTCCGTCGGACCTGAGAATCCCGTTCACTGCGACCAGGGCATTCACCTCGGACCCTTCACTGGTCATCACAGGAACTTTTTTGAACTCAGGATCCTTTACCATCCTGACGCGGATTCCCTTGTTTGAGGTTAACAACGGAAGCATAATGTAGGTCTTGTATCCCGGACATGAAAAGATCAGGGAAGAACCATCCGGTAAATTGGAAAGAGAGAATCTCCCTTTCGAATCAGTTGTAGTGAATATTGTCGATTTTGAAACCAGCACCCTCACACCCTGAACGGGATTGCCTTCCTCATCAACCACCAATCCTCCGGCCTGCTTCTGGATCATGGATACAGAAGATACTGTCTCCATTACGGGTGACGGTGCTTCCGGATAATGGTATTCCGGACTCCTGAAAGCATAGAAAATAATTGCAAAAACCGGCAGGACTATAAGCAGCCTCATTTTTCTGAGAGGAGAAACATCTGATTTTTTCATCATCTCGAATCTAAGCCTGTTAAGAGAATAGCTGAATGAATTTGCAAGACTGAATACTTTTGCATCCATCATCTGGTTGATAAGAACTGCTTTGTAGACTCCAGGATCAGGGATCCGTTTCAGGACTGTCTCATCAGCAATGTATTCATGATTCTGACGGATAAATACGGGATAGATCCAGGCAAGGGGATTGAACCACTGGATGATCCGGAGCAGCTCTGCCAGGAGCAGATCGAACCAGTGCTTCTGGCTGACATGTACCATTTCGTGATCCATGATCAGATCCATTTCCCTTTCCCTTACTGAAGGATTTATGAATATGTACCTGATAAAGGAAAATGATCCGCCGAATTTCTCCGATCTGATCACCCTTGCATTGATCCCGGGTGAGGGTTTCGTGTACTTTACGATTTTCACCAGTTTTAGAGCATTCAGAACTGCTTTTATGATCAAGAGCAAAATCCCTGCCATATAAACAATCCATATCAGAATAAGCGGATCGAACCGTTTTTCACCCGGGATAGCATTCATTAACGCTTCGGCAGAATCTCCCGCATCAGGAATACCGGGCATGCTTTCCTCAACCGGAGCCAAAAGAACAACCCGGTAATGAAAAGTGATAAGAGGCAGAAATAAGGCTGCCAGAATTCCGGCCAGGAGGTAGATCCTTTTCAGACGGAAGAATCGTTCATTTCTAAGAAACAGAAAGTAAACAATTGCAAAACCTGCAAGCCATGAGACTGACCTGATCAGGTACAAGGCAAATGTTTCCATTTGATTTTTACTTCTTCTTTTTCTTTTTGCCGAGTTCTTTTCTTGTATCCTCGAGCAATTCCTCAAGCTCGCTTACCGACAGGTCCTTTTCCCTGGCAAAGAAAGAAGCAAGAGCGGGAAAAGAACTGTTGAAATAACCGTCAAGAAGTCTGAAAAGCTGACGTTTTGAATATTCTTCCTTCGATACCAGTGGATGGTAAAGATGCGTGTTACCATAGGCTTTGTGTCCCACGAAGCCTTTTCTTTCAAGTACACGAACCACTGTGGACACGGTGTTACGGGCCGGTCGCGGTTCATCAAATCTCATGCGGATATCCTTGACAATCGCGCTTTTCATGTCCCAGATTATCTGCATGATCTCTTCCTCAGCCCTTGTCAGGGCCTGGTTTTTAAATTTTCGTCTCATAGTGGATCGGGTTTGGTTTTAATCATTATCAAAAACAGGAATGAGTGCCGGGGAATACAGTTCAGCTTCCCTCATATGCAAATATACAACTATCACAATAGTTACGCAACAATAAAGGAAGAAAAATGACTAAGATTTTAGGAAAGGTGTGAGGGGAGACAGTACTGTGGAAAGGGGATAAGATTGCTTCGTCCCGCCGAAACGGGACTCGCAATGACCGCAACCAGCAACCAGCAACCAGCAACCTTTCTAACCGCGTACCGCACACCTCATGTCTTCAAAACTCCCCTTTCCTGCCTGTCACGGATCGATATATTTTCCTAACTTGCATTTTTAATCCCGATGAAAAGTAAACTTTTATATTTCATTCTGCTGTTGCCGGTAATTGCAATTGCAGGATGCCAGAACCGGAAAGCTCCGGGGGATGGCAGCGCCCTGAACCACGAGGAGCTGATGAAGAAAAGTTCCCGGACCGAAAACAACGGCTGGATCCTAATTAAGCTTGAAGGAAGTCCTTCGGTGATCGGGTATCAGCACGGATACATGCTTGCGGATGAGATTCTTGACCTGAGGGGAGCGATGTCTGTGCTCAATGCAAGGACCACCGGGAAGGACTGGGCTTTTTTCAGGGATGAATCGGAGCTTATGTTCTGGGACAACATTCCTGCCGAGTATCAGAAGGAGATTGACGGTATTGTAAAAGGTGTAAATAAAAAGAAAGGCGAAGGCGCCATCGACAGGAAGGATGTTCTGGCAATGAACTCCATAATGGAGATGTCGTGGTATTACATTCCCTGGCTGGAATCAACAGGCAATCCCGATGCACCCTATCCGAATCCTCCCGGTCACTGCAGCGCCATTGCCGCGACCGGATCCTGGACCACTGACGGACAGATTGTCATTGCCCATAATACATGGGTAGAATACGTTATCGGACAGCGCTGGAACATCATATTAAGCATAAAGCCGGATCTGGGGCACAGAATAATAATGGATGCCCTTCCGGGATTCATTCACAGCGGATCCGACTTCGGTATAAACAGTGCTGGGCTGATAGTCACGGAAACCACCATAACCCAGTACCGGGGCTTCGATCCGACAGGCACTGCCGAATTCGTGAGGGCCCGTGAGGCTCTGCAGTTCGCCTCGTCAATAGAGGAATGGGTTGCCGTGATGAAGGAGAACAATAATGGCGGCTATGCCAACGACTGGCTTCTCGGTGACATCCGGACAGGAGAGATAGCACGTTTCGAGTTCGGGCTTGAGAACCAGTTCCTGGAGCGCACAAGGGACGGGTATTTTGCAGGGGCCAATTATCCGGTCCACAACAAGCTGATCAGGGAAGAAACCGCGTATGATTCAACAATAATGAGCACCTCACCCAACGCACGCAAATTGAGGTGGAGGCAGCTTATAAACGAAAACAGGGGGAAGATCGATGTCGGTCTTGCCATGAGTTTCATGGGCGATCATTATGATACCTGGAGAAAGGAAGAAAGGCTGAGCAGACTGACTCTTTGCGGTCATCTCGACAAGGATGAACTGGGTTCTTCCGATATGGGATGGGACCCCTTTACTCCAGCCGGCGCAGTTCAGGCAAAGGCAACCGATACCAGGCTCGCTTCATCGATGCAAATGTGGGCGATCATGGGGCATCCCTGCGGGACATCCTTTGATGCAGATAAATTCCTTTCCGAACACCCTGAATTCAGCTACCAGAAAGAGTTCCTGCGCAACATGCCGGGAAGGGAGTGGACCCTGTTCGGGAAGTAATTAACATAATATAAATCATATCAGCTTGCTGTTTGACTGATATTTACTACTTTTGCACCCTGGTTATCGGGGGGGTATCCGACATCGTCGCCGGAGCTGTATAACAAACCGGCTTTTTCACCGTTAATAAGATGTCGGTGTCAACTTGGAAACATAAAATGATTGAATGAAAAGACTTATACTAATTATATCTCTTTCGGTCGTACCATATGTGCTGTTTTCGCAGGTTTCCCTCGTTATGGAAGGCACGACCATAAACAACACCGTCACGGGAAACTGGGCGGGAGTCAACATTCCAAGAGCAGAAAAGACTTCGCTAATTTACAGGAACAACTCTGTCACTTCTGTGAACGCTTCGGGCTATCTGCTCCAGGCCGGGGATGAAGTGCCCATGACCACAAATAACAATCTTGACGGAGCCTTTATCACGGGGAACAAGCTGACCTGGAACGGCACAGACGCTTCATCAAACACTCACGGAATGTTCATGGGATACAACATCAACTTTACCGTGAGGTACAACTACCTCGACAAGACTCCTTATGGCATACTTTTCAAATCGGGATCGGATGCTGGTACGAATATGACATACTCACCGGGTTACGGTGCTTCATACAACATTGTCAGAAACTCTAAGATGTCGGTCAGGATGAAAGGCATAAACGGAGTCCAGGTGTACAACAACACCTTTTACTCAAGCCTTCAGTCGGGCACGCTTATCTACATAGATGCCAACAACGACAGGCCTGTCCCGGCCGCCTCAACAGGCGCAAAGATCAAGAACAACATTTTCTACACCGTCCACCAGATTCCCAGCATAACAATTGAAAGCAGGTGTCTTTCCGGTTTTGAAAGCGACTACAATATTTTCTATTGTGAATCGGGCACCCCGGTTTTTTCAGTTGACGGTTCCAGGAAAACATTTGCCCAGTGGCAGGCCATGGGATACGACCAGCATTCGGTAGTCATAAATCCGAATTTCAAAAGCACCACGACTTTTGTTCCCTCCGCACGGCTCGATCGCGGAGTTGACCTGGGATCAGCATGGTCGACCGGATTGTCGACCAATGCAGTATGGAGCGCGGGGAAGGCTCCCGAGACCACAAGCCAGAACGGCCTATGGCAGGTTGGAGCGATTATTTATGCTGCAGCTCCGGTTGTAACTCCGCCGCCTGCTGAGCCGCCGCCCGCGGAACCTCCGCCTCCGGCGGTAACACCTCCCCCGGTAACTCCTGCTCCGGCTCCGGTCAACAATCCCCCGGTGATAGTAGTGAACTACTCATCCGAAAACCTGTCGGGTTTTGTCGGTGAAATCGATGCAACTGCAAGCTACGATGCAAACAAGGATAAGCTGAGCTATTCATGGGTTACCCCGGCGAATCTCTCTGTCTCTTCATCGACCGGTTCGCTTATCAGGTATCTCAGTCCGGTGGTGAACGAAACGCAGACAGTGGAATTCATTCTGAAAGTAAGCGATGGCAAGACAACCCAGTCGAAGACGATCCCCGTTAAGATCTACCCATATAAGCCAGAGTTAAAATCGGCTGAGGTTATCAACATAGAGGCCAGTGGTTTTCAGACTCCCAACTATCCTTACAACATAATCGACGGCAACATAGGTACCATGTGGTCGGCCAACGGCGATGAGCAATGGGTTGTGATGGAACTGCGCGAACCCTTCAGCATTCAGCATATCAGGATCGCGTTCAAGCCAGGACAGAAAGCCGAGGCTTATTTTGATATACTGGGGTCGAATGACAAGGAAAACTGGGAGCCGGTCCTAATCAAAACGGCTTCGTGCGGATTCTCAGGCGACCTTCATGTATTCGATTTCCCCGAAACGAAGTCGCAGATCGGATACAGATTTGTAAAACTTGTAGGCCACTCAAATTCATCCGACAGCTGGAACCATATTTCCGAATTCAGGGTTTTCGGCTACAGGCACATCAGCAACGCCGGCTATGAAGAACTGCCTGTAAAACTTTATCCAAATCCTGCCCGGGAAACAGTTAAGGTCCGTATCGATGATCAGTCATTCAATCCCGGTTTTATCAGGATTATCAGTCTTACCGGGAAAGTCGTCTATGAAGCAAAAATGGATCCCGGTCTGAAAGATCTTCAGATCCCGGTCACTTTCAGGGAAGGCATTTATATTGTCCAGTTTGGATCAGGCGACCTTACCCTGTTTTCCCAGAAGCTTGTTGTTAACGGCTGACACTGCCCTCCCTGTCGCGGATGCACTTCCGTATAAATCAAATATGATAAAAATCACAACAAATAATTATCGAATTTCGATAATTTTCAATATGAATATCGACAAGTATTTTACCCAAAACGATATCATTTTTTAGCATTTTTTTCTTTTATGCCAGACAGGCCGAAATGGTACATATTTTGTTCTGATAGTACTGACTAAAAACTACTTGAAATGAAAACGATTAAATACATAACAGCTGTTCTTCTCCTGGCTGCCGGGCTCCAGCTGATACCGGCAGGTCTGCATGCTCAGGACAGCAGAATCACCAGGCAGGAGATGAAAAAGATAAGGGAAGCAAGGCTTCAGGCAAATTTCAGGCTTCTCGACACCCTCCTCAAGCAGAGGGATTTTGTGCTGAAAGCTCAGTATCTGCAGAACAGGTATGGCGACAGGATTACTGTGACCCCCCTGCTGAACTTCATCAAGATACAAGGCGAGTCGGGAATACTGCAGACCGGGAGCACCATGGGCCTTGGCATGAACGGAGTAGGAGGCGTAACGGCTGAAGGCCGTATTGGCAAATGGCAGTTGCGTCCGGATGAGAAAAGACTGATATACACTCTGCAGTTCAGCCTGCTCACCAACATCGGGCATTATGATGTCACAATGACGATCAGGCCTGACGGAAATTCAAGGGCGACCATTTCGGGCATCGGAAGCGACAGGCTTACATGGGAAGGTCAGCTGGAGGTTAGTGGAAACTCCAGGGTTTTCAAAGGGTACAATTCCATCTGAACAGGGAGAATATGATCTTCGGCGGGTTCAAGACCCGCCGGATTATCTATGAAGAACAAACTGCGGTATCATTATCACTGATGGTAACGCCGGAGAACTGAATTCCTTTTACTCAGTTGACAAAGAATTCGAACAACAGTGAGGCATCTTCAATGATTCTTCCTGTCTCCAGTTCCCAGTAGGGATAAATGCATTTTACACTTTCTTCGTCCATTTTTCCTGCTCTTTACAACACCAATTTATTATTAACAATGTATCGCACCAAATAAAATGGGGCGTATTTGATGACAGGACGAAGGGCTTACATTAAACATGAAAAACAGGTGACAAAAAAAACCTCGTACCGCGTGCTGCAAGACGCTATTACTAAAAATTCGAAATGATTTGATTATTGCCTGAAACCCACCCCTGCCCCTCCGAGGAGGGGATCCGTGTTGTTCATGCCGTCATGACTTGTGACGCCTCCCAAAATTAGTGCGGTTTTGTTTTCTAACGCTTTGATTA
>CAYSBL010000059.1:0-16652 GCA_964429295.1 uncultured Rikenellaceae bacterium | reverse complement strand
TTGTCCCATTCCTTGTTGAAGGTCGGATAATCCTCGATCTTTATTTTCATATAATGACTGTTTTGATGTTTCCTGTTTTTTGCCTGACTATATTCAGTTCTGCTGCTGACTCTGTGCAGTGTTTTTATTCAAGTACCTCCTTGAGTGAAGCAAGAATAGGTTCCGTAGAGATCTTCGAACCTACGGCGCCCATCATCCACTGCTGCGGAGTAAGCTTCCCCTGTGAGAACATCCTGTCAACTTCAGTTGCAAGCTTTTTGTCTTTCAGGTATTTCTCAATCTGGAACTGCACAATGTGGCCGTATGAATAGTTGGGCAGGTAGAGCGGCACCTCTATCATGTGTGAATAGATCGCCAGTACGGGGGAATCCTTAACCCCGATTATGGGAGCAAAGTATTTGTTCCAGGTCTCGGTTGCAAAGGCTATTGTCTTTTCCTTAAGCTGGGCTGGGGTGGCTTCGGGATTTTCATAAAGCCAAAGCCAGGTAAGCATTTCTGTCATTCCAACACCCATTATTTCCATCAGGGACCAGGCAGCGTCAAGAACCTCAAGTCTTTCATTTTCAGGATCAGTATTTGTGATACCAAGCAGTTCGAGATCGCGTTTCTGGAACACAAAGGCAAGGGCTTCTGTCACGGCAGTGTTAGGAACGCCCGACAGGGTGTAGTAATCCACATCGTAAAGGGATATGGTTTGTTCCACATTATGACCGAACTCGTGAACTGCAATATTATATCCCTTGTAATCCATTCCCTTCTCGGATACCCTTGTTCTCAGGTGTGAGCTGGCTCCCCTCATGGCAGCTCCCCAGGCATGACCTGAGCCCCTGGCAGGATCGACTACAATCTTGTCGGCTATGTATTTTGCCCGTTCGCTGGTCCAGCCAAGTTTCTTAAGCATTTCAGGCATATCAGACCTGAAAGCAGCAGGTCGGGGATACAGAGCTGAAGTTTTTTCGGTAAGCTTGTCTTCGGGATAGCTGTTCCTGGCTTTGAAGCCGTCGTACCAGATGTCATATGGTTTAAGGTCCCTTCCGAGTCTCTCACTTATCAGTTTGCCGAGTTTTGCAAGTTCAGGCGAGCTAAGATATGAATCGAAAAGAGCCTGAATCTCCTCCTGCGAGATTTCCATTTCAGCCGAGAACTTCCTGAGTATCCCCGTGTTCATTTCAGGACTGTAGGGATCGATAGCCCTGTGAGCCCTGAAAATGTTCAGAACATGCTCATAGCGGGTATCCGGTTCCGGTTCTGCTTCTGCTTCAGCCGGATTTCCTCCTTTAGTCACCTTGTTCTGGAATGGCGCCCATTCATATTCCGGATTATTGATGACTGCCTTTGGCACTTCCTGCCTGATGATACGATCCATCACTTTATAAATCATCTCCTGTTTCTCAACTCCCTGTTCACCAGCGGCATAATTGGATTTGATCTCATCACGAAGATTCCAGTGCGACAGCAGTACCATATCGTCCGGGAATAACTGGCGGCCGTCGTCGGTTCTTAGTTTGCCCATGCAGATGTTGTATTCTGCTATGTACATTTCGGCATTACCAGTTGCAGTGTTTAAAGCCTGACCGAGTTCGGCGGGTACTCTTGAAACGAACATGTCGCCCAGTCTGGCCATAGCCCATTCCTCACGGCTCCAGGAAGGCCCCATCTGCTCTTTTTCCCCGAGAGTGTAATATGGAAAATTGAGAGCGATGTAAAAGGCGATCTTGTTTGAATAGAAATCGTCGGACAAGTGTGATCCCGGCGAGTATGTGCCGAACATCCTGTCGATATCATCTATTTCGCCGGTGGCTTCATCGAGGTTCTTCCTCAGGTCGAGTGTTATCTCATTGAAATTTCCCGACATCGATTCCATGAAGTTGCTGATCTTGACAAAGACCTGCTTTCGCTCATCGGGGTCGGCTATGTAATTGTTCTTTACAAAATCCGAGAATTCAGCGGCAGTTCCGTCTTCCTGTCTCCAAAGTGAGGCAGCGTGCCTTACGCCTTTTTCAAACATCCGGATTTCAGCCCCTGGTTTGTCAGCCCTGATGCTTTCAATCAATGATGTTATGGTTGCATCGTCTATCGCCTGCATGGCGGTTCCGCCTTTTTCTTCTCCCTTTTTCTGTGGTGAGCAGCCGGCGGCAATGATCAGTAAAAGCATTATATATTTCTTCATATTCAGGATAGGTTTATACAAATATACCTGTTTTTATTCAAGAGATCCCGTAACCTTCTCGACTTCGTGAAGTATTTCACACGATTTCACCAGTTCCTTCATCCTGGTGTGGTCGGGATACAGGGGTCTGTCGATATCCAGGAAATCAACATATTTTCTGATAACATCCTTCGCCTTCTGAACGCCGGCCCCGAAACTGTACTCCTCCTTTCTGAAATCGAGAGCCTGGGCGGCTGCCATGAATTCTATGCCGAGGATCCCGTAGGCACAGTCGAGAATCTGGTTGTTCTTGATTGAAGTGTTCATTCCCATTGATACAAAGTCTTCCTGGTCGGCTGCTGCAGGGATCGACTGAATTGATGCAGGCACTGACAGGATCCTCTGTTCCACGATAAGTGTGTCGGCAGTGTACTGGCTAAGCATCAGTCCCGAGAACATTCCGGCTCCCTTTGTGAGAAAATCAGGAAGTCCGACGCTCAGAGCCTGGTTGTTAAGCCTGTTCATTCTTCTTTCCGACATCACGCTGACCATCGTTATGCAGGCCCCGGCCATGTCCATAGGGACGCAGACCGGTGATCCCTGGAAGTTTGCACCTGACAGCTGAATGTTTTTATCCGGGAAGAAGACAGGGTTATCGCCGACACCGTTAAGCTCTATTTCGACCTGCGACCTTGCATAGGCCAGCATGTCGTGGGCTGAGCCGATTACCTGGGGGGTTGATCTCATCGAATAGGCATCCTGGACCTTCGATTTTACCCTTCCTTCCTTAAGGTCGCCTCCCGTAATGCACTTGTTTATGGCTTTGGCGCTTCTGACAGCTCCCCTGAAACCTCTTACCTCATGAAGAAGAGGAGTGTAAGGTTTCATGTTGGCTTTAAGCGCCTCGAGCGACATTGAAGCTGCTATTTCAGCCTGTTTGAGCCAGTTGTTGGCGTCAACAAGCCAGATAGCGCTCATTGCGGTCAGCATGTTCGATCCGTTGATTGCTGCAAGTCCGTCACGGGCCTGAAGCCCGGGGACCTTTATTCCGGCTTCCTTCAGGGCGTCTGCGCCCTCCATCAGCTTTCCCTGGAAGTAAGCCTTCCCCTCGCCCAGCAGCAGAAGTGCGATCTGGGACATTGGAGCAAGATCACCGGATGCGCCAACCGATCCCTTCTGGCAAACATATGGAGTAACTCCCCTGTTAAGCATCTCAACAAGAGTCTCGGTGATCTCAATCCTGTTACCGGAGTTACCGTGTGAATGAACATTTATCCTTCCCAGCATGGCTCCCCTGACTATTTCAATGGGAGCAGGATCACCGATGCCGGCTGCATGATTATATACAAGATACTTCTGGAAATCCTTGATCTGGTCATCGTTAAGCACGATCTCCGAGAACTCACCAATTCCGGTGTTCACGCCGTACATTATTTCATGTGCCGCAATCTTTTTTTCAAGCATCGCACGGCACTCGTTTATCCTTTTCCTGGCATCGGGATGGAGTTCCACCTTCTGCCCGTGGCGGGCAACATTTACTACATCATTGACGGTAAGATTGTTACCGGTTATTATAAGTTTGTCCATTGTTGTATTTATCTTTAATTAGAAATTATTTATATCATTTTGATATAATAATGATATTATAAATATATCATAATAATATCAAATCCTACATATTCAGAAATGGGAGAGATCCCGGGAGATGATCAGCAGAGTCCTGACCTGTTGATTTTGATTTTGTATTCAAGAACCCAGTTGTAATCCATGGCTTTGAATTGATATGTCAAAATTATTAAAATTTGAAGAATTTACTAATTTTATAGACTATCATTATTGTACAATTCATCAATAAGGAAGACTATGAACAGGATCACAGGTATTTTCATATTAGTACTTATGTTTATCGGATTCAGCTGCAGGCCGAAGGAAAGGAGTTCAGTGAAAGGAGACAGTAAATTTTCCAGGGAGGAAGGCTGGCTTTTCGACGGCAAATCGCTCAATGGGTGGGAGATTACCGAATTCGGACCCCAGGGCCCGGTTTATGTATCGGAAGGTACTATCGTTCTTGGTATGGGAGACGGTTGCACCGGCATCACATGGAAGGAGGATTTCCCCGGGGAGAAATATGAGGTAAGCCTGGAGGCCATGAGGGTTGATGGCACTGATTTTTTCTGCGGAATGACCTTTCCGGCCGGGAAGGATCCCATATCCCTCATTATTGGCGGCTGGGGCGGGACTGTAGTAGGATTGAGCAGCATTAACGGGATGGACGCCTCTGAGAATGAAACGACGACTCTCAGACAGTTTGAGAAGAACCGGTGGTATAATATCCGGCTAAGGGTGGATGATGGAAAAATTCTTGCCTGGATAGACGGTGAGCAGGTGGTTGATTTCACAATTGGAGACAACCATCTGTCCATACGTCCTGAGGTAGAGTTGTCTAAGCCCTTTGGTATTTCATCATGGAGTACAACGGCAGCTTTAAGGAACATAAGGGTAGTACAGATCGGACCTGAAAACTGATCCGGGTATGCCTGTTGATATTCAAATCAATGACTATATGCTGTGATGTGCAGAGATTTTATTTTTATTGTTGTGACCCCCTTCCCAGCCTTCCCCCACGGGGGAAGGGGCGGAAAGCTTTTCGTGCTATGGAACCCGATCACGAATAATAGTTTTCGGGATGGCCGGGGAAGAGAGAATCATACAAGGCCTTTCCCCCTTGGGGGAAACGGGAAAGGGGGTACATTCAAACACATGGGAGAAGCGGCAGGAAGGAATGCTTTTCTCTCCTGTGGGATCCCGATCGCTACCGGGAGGGGAAGGGAGTGATTCCAAAAATTGATATTTAATACCGGATATTTAATAAGGGAACTATGAGAAAATTTACTATAATTCTTTTTGCTGCCTTACTGGCAGTTTCATGTAAGACGAATCAACTGTATATCAATGTTCTTCAGCCTGCGCCGGTCACCATGCCGCCTGATGTAAGGAAGGTCGGTATCATAAACCGGAGTATGCCCACCGATGAGACCAAAACGCTGGATGCACTCGACAGGATCCTTTCGCTCGAGGGCACCGACCTTGACAGGGATGGCGCCTGGGAAAGCATTGCCGGGTTGGCCGGAGAACTAAGAAACAATGACCGGTTCACAGAGGTGGCATTGCTTGAGGATATTGATTTCCGATCCTCCAGGATCGGCATACTTCCTCCGTTGCTTTCTGCCAGGATTACAGACAGTATTTGCAGGGTCAAGGGTATCGATGCCCTCTTCGCACTCGAGAGGTTTGATACTGATACCCGTATCTCCACTTCTTCGGCAGGAAGTGTTGAGACTGCTCTCGGCAACCTTCCGTTCCTTGGATTCCAGGTCACCATGGAGACCATTATCAAGACAGGATGGAGGATCTACTATCCATCTGCAGCCGGCGTTCTCGATGAATTCAGCTTTGCCGAATCTCTCGGCTTTACTGCAAAGGGAATCAGTCTGCTGGCTGCCGGGGAGGCTCTCAAGGACAGGAAGAACGCCATCAGGGAAGTGAGCCGCAATGCCGGCAGTACCTATGCGCAAAGGATACTTCCTTACCG
This sequence comes from uncultured Rikenellaceae bacterium, assembly GCA_964429295.1. Taxonomy (GTDB): domain Bacteria; phylum Bacteroidota; class Bacteroidia; order Bacteroidales; family VadinHA17; genus LD21. The sequence continues at coordinate 10,911 of CAYSBL010000059.1, read as the reverse complement.
GCTTAATGTTACGAGGGATTATTTCGTCAAGGGAACAGATAATTTTAAAATTGCAAAGCGAAAAGCCCAGATGGGAAAATGGGATGAAGCAGGAACATTCTGGGAAAGGGAGACTGCAAATCCGAAAGCAAAAATTGCCGGGAGAGCCTGGTACAACATGGCTATTCTTTCAGAGATCAACGGGGAAATTGATAATGCCATGGAACTGGCAGCTAAAGCATGGGAAGATTACAAAACGAGAAAGGCCCTGGATTATTCACGGATACTTCAGAGAAGGAAGAATGACAAAGAGATTCTGAATATCCAGGAAATCAGGGAATAGCAGGAGTTGCTTTGTCAGGCGGAACCCGGATGCCAATCGGAAAAATTCAATTTATAAATTCACCGGCAGGATCATTTATTTACTCTGCACTTGATTTTATGAGCTTTTGTCTTGTCAATGGCTGACTAATTAATTAATTTCACGGATCTTTTTTCAATCGAAGTATCCGGATAATGAAAGTCATCCTTTATTTTCTCCTGCTCGCTGGTGGTTTTTCAGCGGTAAATCAATCAGTGGCTGCAACAGAGTCAATGCCGGAAGATACCGTCGACATTCAGGTTCTCTATAACGGTCGGGTCTGGAGAAACCTGTATTACAGGATACATGGAGACCAGTTCTTTTTTAATTCCGGTTTCGTGCCGGGGAGCGTATCTCTGGCGGGCCGCACCTTTCGGGGACAATCTCTGAGATTAGATTCCTACAGTGATGAACTTCTCCTGTTGACAAATAAGGGAATAATCCTTCAGCTTAATAAGGAACTTATTGATGAATTCTCGCTGGAATTTAACAGCCGGTCATTCAGATTCCGTAATCTCAGGACTGATTCATTAAGGTCGCTCACGGGATTTGTAAATATTCTGAGCGAGGGCACCGCTTCCCTTTATGTTAAATACATCAAGGAAATCCTTGTTCTTGCTGTTGAAAATAAATATGACCTTTTTACCGAGAACCAAAGGATATATCTGGAGATTAACGGTATAACTTCAAGGATCGGGAGCCAGGGTGATTTGCTTCGCTTATTCGGGGAAAAAAGGCAGCAGGTCAGGGCATATATGAAAAGCAATGGTATAAGGTTTATTAAAAAGGACCCTGAGAGTATCAAACCGGCTGTTGACTATTACAACACTTTGCAGCTTTAGTACTTCCTAATGAAGAAAAAGATTTTTTTTCTGGCTTTTGCCTTTTTGGTTTCCGGTCTTCTTACTGCCCAGGTTGACAGAAGGATCACGTGGGATTACAGTGGACAGTCGTTTGGTGAATTCGTGGAGTCTGCAGAGAAGGAGCTTGGCCTGAAGTTTTTCTTCAGGGAGGAATGGGTGAGCGGCATGCGGCCTGGCATTTTTCCGGGAATGGGATCGCTCGGGGATCTGCTTGACAATATGTTCAGGGACAAGTCTCTGTTCTGGTTCATAGATGAATGGGGAAATGTTATTATCACCAGGAATTTTGCGGTTAAGCTTCCTGATGGAGCAGGCGCAACCTCAGTTGAGGGAAATTTCATAGCTCCTACGGAGTATTTTGATTCACAGGATAAGCAGAAGCTTTCAGGAAACCTTTTTGTCGACATTGGCAATCCGGCCGACAGGTTTAAAACGGGAAATGTTACAGTTACGGGTTATATTACAGATCGCGACACTAAGGAGCCAGTTGCCGGAGCTACTGTGTTTGTTCAGGAACTTGCGGCGGGAGCTCTTTCCAACCAGTATGGTTTTTATTCACTGACCCTGCCTCGCGGTATTCACCAGATACGATTTACGTTTATCGGAATGAGGGAAAAGCAGGTGAACGTCAATTTATACGGACCGGGCGAGTTGGATATCGAAATGAACAGCATGCTCATACCACTTAAGGAGACAACAGTTTCTGCGGACCGTAACGTGATATTTCAGAGGTATGAAGTCGGAGTGGAGAAAGTAAATATTACATCATTTAAATTGCTGCCGACTTCAATGGGAGAGTCGGATATAATAAAAAGCGTGCTCCTTATCCCCGGGGTGCAGTCGGTGGGAGAGGGTTCTGCCGGATTTAATGTAAGGGGAGGGAGTTCCGACCAGAACCTCATCCTTCTTTACGGAGCTCCGGTCTACAATTCTTCACATTTCTTCGGATTCTTTTCTGCAGTCAATTCCGACATTATCAGGGATGTGACGCTTTACAAGGGAGGTATTCCGGCCAGGTTCGGAGGGCGTATTTCTTCTGTGCTCGATATTGCACCGAGGGACGGAAACAGGAAGGAGTTCAGCGGTAATGCCGGAATAAGTCCGGTGACGGCTCATCTCTTGCTCGAAGGACCGATAAAAAAGGATACAAGTTCCTATATCCTCACAGGGAGGTCGACCTATTCCAACTGGGTTTTCGGCCTGATCGACAATGCTGCCCTGAAGAACAGCATGGCATCATTCTATGATGTAAACGGCAGGATCGCCTGGGATATCAACAGTAACAACAGAATTGACATCTCGTCATACCTCAGCCACGATTCTTTCAGGTTCAATTCCGACACCATTTACAGCTACGACAACAGCATTGTGGCACTTCGGTGGCGTCATTTCTTCAACAAGAGGTTCTTTTCGCTTTTTACTGCCAACAACAGTAACTACAGGTACAATGTGTCAAGCGATGCATCTCCGGAAGAGGCTTTCATACTCTCACATAAAGTAAACAGTACAGGTCTGAAGGCTGATTTCAACTGGTACCAGGGCCGGAACGAAGTCAATTTCGGAGCCGACATGACCCGATATTCAATTCTTCCGGGAAGCTATCTGCCTTCCGGCGATTCCTCCCTAGTCATACCCAAAAGGATTGCAGTTCAGAGAGCAGTCGAATCGGGGATATATATAGATGACAAATATGTTGTAAATGATTTTCTTTCCGTCAATGCGGGAATAAGGTACTCCTCATATTTCGCCCTGGGCCCCGGTACATTTTACAATTATGATCCGCGGTATCCGAGAAACCTTTCGACTGTGACCGACACCCTGAATTACGGGTCGGGAAAGATATACAAAGTCTATGGCGGTCCGGAATTCAGGCTGTCATTCAATTTCAGGACTGGTCCGCGCAATTCCCTGAAGCTAAACTATAACCGGACAAGGCAATATCTTCACCTGCTTTCAAATACGACTACGATATCGCCAACCGACACATGGAAGCTCAGTGATTATCACTTGAAACCCCAGACGGGGGATCAGCTGGCGGCGGGATTTTACCAGATGCTGTTGAACAGTTCCCTTGAAACATCAATAGAGCTTTACTACAAGCGCATAGCAAACATGGTTGATTTCAAGAGCGGGACCGATCTTGTTATGGCAGGCAATATTGAAAAGGACCTTGTTAATGTGAAAGGTAAAGCCTACGGCCTTGAACTTTCAATGAAAAAGGATGAGGGAAGGGTAAGATGGAGCCTCGGATACACTTATTCCAGGACACTGCTTCAGAGCACCGGACGGTTCAGTGATGAGACAATAAACAGGGGCGAATGGTTTCCGGCCAGCTTTGACAAGCCTCACGATCTTGTTGCCACTTTTAATTTCCTGTTCTCCAGGCGATTCAGCCTTTCGGCCAACTACAACTACAGCACCGGACGGCCCGTCACTTACCCGGTTGCAATTTATTATCTGGGCGACATACTCATGGTTCACTATTCCGACAGGAACAAATACAGGATCCCCGATTACATGAGACTGGATCTTTCGCTAAAACTGAGCGGCAACCTGCGATCGAACAAGATAGCCAATCCTCACTGGATTATCTCGGTATATAACCTTTTGGGAAGGCAGAATGTCTATTCAATCTATTTTAAGAATGAAAACAACAGGATTAACGGTTACAAGCTTTCGGTTTTCGGGCAGGCGATTCCGTCGCTGAGCTTCAATTTTGACTTTTAAGGAAATGAGAAAACTTTATATATATTTCTTGCTGCCTGCCATTCTGATGGTTTCCGGATGTATAAGCAGTTTTGTTCCGGAAACCGATGAAGATCCTGATCTGCTGGTAGTTGAGGCGATGATAACCGACCAGGCCGAGGCCTTCCAGATCAGACTGTCTAAGTCCATGCCTCTTGGCGAACGGGTTTCTCCTTCCGTGCGTTTGAAGCCTGTTTCCGGATGCACTGTTTTCATAAACGATGATCAGGGAAATAATTATTGGGTAAAGGAGTCATCTGTCAGGGGCACCTATGTGACTGATCCTGCCATTTTTCGGGCGGTTGTCGGAAGGGTTTACACGTTAAGGATCAATCCGGGTTCCTCAGGGGATTATTATTCATATGAATCACTGCCGATGAAGATGTATCCTGTTCCCCCTATCGACAGCCTGTTTTATGAAAAAGTGCTTATAAGAGACAAGACTCAGTATACAATTGCAGAGGAGGGCTGCAATGTATTTCTGAATACCGGCGACCCTACGGGTCAGTGCCGGTTCTTCAGGTGGGATTATTCCGAAACATGGAAGTTCCAGCTGCCATATCCGGTCACGAACAATACCTGCTGGATATCCTCCAACTCTGACAATATAAACATAAAAAGCACCTCTGTCCTCAGCGATTCCAGGATATCCCGTTTCCCCATTAAGTTCATTTCGAGCGAAACCGACAGGCTTAAAGTGAGATACAGCATACTTGTAAACCAGTATTCTCTGAATGAAGATGAATTTGCATTCTGGGAGAAGCTTCAGAATATCTCGGAGGAAGTTGGAAGCCTGTATGATATTACGCCAGGAACCATCCCCGGCAATATCATTTGTGTGGAGGATCCGTCAAGGCAGGTCCTTGGTTATTTCAGCGTTTCGGCAAAGACCTCAGGGAGGCTTTATATTGATGAATATTTCAAAGGAATTATAAACCTGTATTCCGACTGTGTCTCCGATACTGTTTTCGGGAGGGGCGAAATACCTGAGCTCAATACGAGAGTATGGATACTTGAAGAGCAGATGTATGCAATGCCTCCTTTCAGGGTGCTTACCGAGAAAAAATTCTGTGCCGATTGTTCCGTAAGGGGTACAACGACCAAACCTGAGTTTTGGATTGAAAAGGATGAAGAGGAAAATGAATAGAAAAATGAATACCCTGTCAGTAATGGTCAATCGCCCGACTCTGACAGCTGGTCTGCTGTTTCTCCTCGGACTTATGGTTACAGGGCAGGAAAACACCGGTTTTTCTGATGTGCTTGAACGTAAATTCACAGCATACTGCAATTCATTTCCACGGGAGGAAATGTATGTACATACCGACAGGGAAGAGTATGTGGCCGGTGAGGACCTGTGGTTCACAGCATATCTTTTCGACAGAACAGATCCGGGATTGTCGGAAGGGAGCAGTCTTGCATACATTGAGATCCTGAATCCCGAGAACAGACCGGTGGTACAGAAACGGATTTATCTTGAAAAAGGAACTGGCCCGGGAGTTCTTGAACTGCCCGATTCGCTTAGTACGGGAATATATACTTTCAGAGCCTACACCGGATGGATGAGGAATTTTTTGCCAGGCAACTGTTTCATGAAACCTGTTTATGTTTCAAACGCTCTAAGCGGTAAGAAATATAGTTCAGGCGGTTTGGCAAAACCTCAGATTTCAGTATCAGCAATGCAGGCAGCAAAGACCGGACCTGAATTCTCAGTATTGACCGGAAGGGACCGGTCGGGGAATATCATGCTTACGGTCAGTTCCACCGGGAGCTATCGAAAAGCAGCCGGAAATACTCTGTATCTTTTTGTCCGGACTAACGGTGTGTCAGATCTAAACAAACCGGTCAGCCTGCCTGCCGATTCAACGGTGATCACAATTCCAAAAGACCGGCTGAGCCCCGGAATAAACCATCTGACTCTGTTTTCAGGTGCAGGAAGGCCTGTGTTTGAGAGACTGATCTACACTCCCCTGGGATCTTACAATTCCGGCATTATAGAAGTCGACTCACTTGCGGGCACGAGAGAAGCCTTCAGCGCAGGGATTAAGATACCATCTGCATCGGGAAAAATAGAACAATTCAGTATCTCAGTCTCGGCAGCAGGCGGAAAGACTTTTCCCGGAATTGAGGATTACATGATTTTCGGATCTGAATACGGGCAGATTCCGGATGAAATCTACAAAGCTGTAAGGGATGGCATGCCTTTGGATTCCATCGATATGATGATCCGCGGCCTGAAGAGCTCATGGATCGACTGGGATGCAATTCTGTCGTCGAAGGAACCTGAGCTCAGGTATCATCGGGAAACTGCGGCTCATTATATATACGGCCGTCTTCTTGACAGGACCACTCTTCAGCCTGATACCGGTCAGGTGCTCTTCCTTTCAGTCCCAGGAAAGAATGCTGCCTTCAGGTATGCCGTTACTGACAGGGATGGATATTTCAGGTTTGAAGTTCCTGTCGATCAGAATTACAGGGATCTTGTAATCCAGCCTGAGGATAACACAAGGAACAACAACATAAGGCTTGAATCTCCCTTTCCCGAAAAATACCCTCAGTTGACGCAGGCAGGTCATGGAACCCCTGCTTATGAGCCGGCCGCTGGTTCAAAACAGGAGGTAAATTACCAGGTAATGAAGATTTATGGTTCCGAAAAGCTTCCTGACACAATGCCTGCAGCCTCATTCGTGAGCGGGGAACGAAGGTTTTACGGGAAGCCCGACATTGAGCTTGTCCTTGCCGACTATATAAAGCTTCCGGTGATGCATGAGGTATTCTTTGAGCTTATGCCGGGAGTCTTCATGAAAGAAAAGAAGGGTGTGTATGAGATTTCGGTCTTTGATCCTGTTGAGAACAGGGCATATGAAAAACCTCCCGTTCTGTTTATTGACGGTGTTGTTGTGAAGGACCCCTCTGTTATAGCCGGACTCGATCCGGAACTGGTTGAAAGGATAGATGCGGTCAAATCGAGATATTTCATCGGAGAGTACCTTTTCTTCGGCCTGGTCAATGTTATAACAAAGGCCGGCGACTTCAGCAATGTTCCTCTTCCTGATAAAGCAATAAGGCTTGCTTACCAGGCTTTTGGTAAGGTAAAGGCTTTTTCTGCCCCCGATTATTCCGGTGCCGGCACTAAAAGCAGCCGCATCCCTGACTTCAGGAATACACTCTTCTGGGATCCGGCAGTAAGGCCTGGTAATGACGGGACAACTTCAGTTGCGTTCAGCACTTCCGATTTCAGATCCGGTTTTAAAATTGTGGTTATGGGCATAACTGAGGGAGGCAGTGTATTTTCCACAAGCAAAGTAATGACAGTGAGGTAATAGTTTTCAAGTTTCTTTTGCGATATTGGTATCTTAAAGGAGTCCTATGGTTATTGATGACCTGTTGTTACTTTAATCCCGATGAAATGAGTATTCAGACAAGAAGGAAGTTTATAAGAAACGGGATACTGGCGGCCGGAGTCGCATCTGTTTCTTCACCTGTTGAATTATTCTCAGCAGGGTACAATTCATATAATCCCTGCAAAATTACAGTTTCAAAGGTCAGCTCAAATTTTGAAAGGGAGCCTATGATACGGCCGCTGGGTTTTAAGGGAGGCTATCTGACGGAGCTCTGGCAAACCGCAGCATACCTTGAAAGCTCTGCAGGAATCCATTCGATAGGACTTTGCACTCAGAGCATACTCTGGTCAGACGCAAATGTTTTTGCATCGAACTCGGAGAGCGGCGGAAATGCTCTCATGTACGCCATGACTGAAAAGGCGCTTCAGATTATCAGGGGGGAGAGCTTTTACTCACCGGTTGAACTTCTGGAACAGATCTTTCCGGTGATATTTGATTATGGGAAAAAGATCACTTCAAACAACTCATTACGGAAGACTTTTGCCCTGAATTCGCTGGTAGGAGTTGATAATGCCGCCTGGATCCTTTATGCCCGTGAAAACGGCATTAAATCGTTTGATGATCTGATTCCGCCGGAATACAGGCCAGCCCTTGGAAACAGGCACCGGAAAGTTGCAGGTGTCCCATTGTTTGCGTATACGGTTCCCGTCAGTGAGATTCGTGCTGCTGCTGAACAGGGTTATTTCTTCATGAAGATCAAGATAGGCCAGCCCGGAAGTCAGAAAGAAATGCTGGCCAGGGATATGGCAAGGCTTGATGAGATTCATGGGGCGATTGGAAATATTGGGACGCCATACACATCTGACGGGAAAATCCCGTATTATTTCGATGCCAATGGCCGTTATGAGAGTAAGGACGCACTTCTCAGGCTTCTTGATCATGCTAAAAGTATAGGAGCCTTTGAGCAGATAGCATTAATTGAGGAACCCTTTGCCGAGGATATGGAGATTGATGTAAGTGATATACCAGTAAGGCTGGCTGCAGATGAGACGGCACATACTCTGGAGGATGCGGTCAGGAGGATGGAAATGGGCTACAGGGCAATTGCCCTGAAGGCCATAGCAAAAACCCTTAGCATGACAATGAAGATTGCGAAGGCTGCCCATGAGCGTTCTGTCCCATGTTTCTGTGCCGATCTGACAGTCAATCCTGTTCTTCTGGAATGGAATAAAAATGTAGCAGCGCGTCTGGCATCATTTCCCGGCCTTGGGAACCTTGGACTTCTGGAAAGCAACGGCCATCAGAATTACAGGAACTGGAGCATCATGGCTGGTTATCACCCTCGAAAGGATGCTTCATGGGTGAGTGTGAAGAAGGGTGTATACGAGCTTAATAAAGAGTACTACCAGGCAGGAGGGGGTATTTTTGATCCTATACCTCATTATGAGGCAATGTTTACCTCGGTGTAAATGAACCTGGCTTATCCGTAAGCTGAAACGTAAACCTGCTTCCCTTAACAATATCTTCATGTGTGATATACCAGTCCGGATAAATCCCGCCGTCTTTGGTAATGGCCCTGATGTACCTGCTTCCTGGTTTTGCGGAGACTGAACTGATGAGAAAGAACTTGCCCCCCGGCAGCATTATCCTTACTTCATCAAAGTAAGGAGTTGTAATGATATACTGGTTTGACGCCGGGCATACAGGGTAGAATCCCATCATGGAGAAAATAAGCCATGCCGACATCTGGCCTGCATCCTCATTGCCGCTCAGGCCTCCCGGTCCGGTACCGTATTCCTCGGTGATGATCTTTCTTACCAGCTCCTGGGTCTTTGAAGGCTCTCCTGCCATTGCATAGAGATATGGTATCTGATGCCCGGGCTCATTACCGTGCCAGTAATGTCCTCCGCTGAAGAAAGCATCGAGTTTTTTTGCAAAAGCTGCCTGGCCTCCCAGCATCCGGATAAGTCCCGGGATATCGTGAGGAACATACCATGTATAATGGAAGGGTGTTCCCTCGCATATGAAACTTGCTTTGTTCAAGGGATCAAAAGGATTGATCCAGCTACTGTCCGCAAATCTTCCCCTTACAAATCCCGTTTCAGTGTCAAATACATTTCTCCAGTTCCCGGATCTTTTCAAAAGAGTTTCATGATCCTCCCTGTTTCCAACTGATTCAGCCATTCTGGCGAGGGCATAATCGTCAAAGGCATATTCGAGGGTTCTGGATACCTGTTCCCTTTTATGAAAAGCCTGCCATACGCTGTCCTCCAGAGGGATGAAGCCATACCTGAGATAGCTGTTGAGCGCTCTTCTTCCCTTGCCATCAATGTATTCATCATCAGAAGGATGGTCAAAAGCATTTTTTCGCATGTAGCTGTATGCTTTCTCCGCCTCCGGAAACTTTATGCCTTTCAGGTACGCATCGGCAATCATTACCGCAGCATGATCTCCGATCATGGCTGCAGTGTAATTATTCCAGGCCGGGAATATGGGCAGCCATCCTCCCTGTTCTGCCTTTAGCACCAGTGATCTGACCATGTGAAGCGTCCGTTCAGGTTCCAGAATGGTCATTAACGGATGAAGGGCACGGAACGTGTCCCACATCGAAAAATCATCGTAATAATCGAATCCGTCAGCCCGGTGAACGGCAGTATCGCCTGCAAAACCCGGGTACCAGCCTTCAGCATCGCTTACTATTCTCGGGAGCTGGTAGCAGTGATACAATGCTGTATAAAACATTTCCATCGCATCCTTATCCCCGCCCGCCGGCCTTGCCTTACCCAGAGTCTGATTCCAGATGACTTCAGTTTCCCGGCGTACCTGCTCAAAATCCCAGCCGGGTATTTCCGAATCAAGATTTTTACCTGCATTGACGGCTGAGGTGAATGAAGTACCAATTCTGGCTGTGACGGTTTTATCGTTACCGAAACTTATTGCAATCTGCTGGTTTGTCTTCAGTTTGTCCATCACTTCAAAGGGAGTGTCGAACCTGATCACGAACCAGCCGCTGAATCCTGCACCGGCTCCCCATCCCTGGTAAATGCGGTGAACTGGATTACATAGAATAATTTCATTTTTATCCTTGTTGACTAGTATGCTGCCTTCATTTTCATCACTGTTTATACGTATGAACACACAGCTATTTTCTTTTCCCGTATATATGAAACGTATCATGCCCGACCTTACCGATCCCGTAAGTTCTGTCAGGATGTCGTACCTGTCGAGCATGACGCTGTAATATGAAGGCCGGGCGGTTTCATTTTTATGGCTGAATTGCGACACCGGAGGCCTGGTAATTGTATCACGGGTTCCAATCGTGAAAGGCATGAGGGTAGCACTGCCATAGTCCTGTGTACAACTGCCGCTCATCCAGTGGCTTCCCCTGAAGCCTGTTATATATTTGTCGTTGTAGTAATATGGGGCGATGCATTTGGTTTCAGTAACCCGGGTTTCCGGTGTCCACTGCGTCATTCCGAAAGGGCGTCCAACTCCGGGAAATGTCTGTCCCTTCAGTTCGGATCCGGCTTCACTGTGTCTTTTTGCGCTGACAGTTGTTGCAGGAGCAGTTCCGATCAGGGTGTTTACAAAGCTTTCGGGACTCTGGGCTTTAAGGCAAAGG
>CAYSBL010000058.1:0-17314 GCA_964429295.1 uncultured Rikenellaceae bacterium | reverse complement strand
TGGCGTTCTTTAAACCTGGCAGTTACCAGTTTACACAAAATTTTTCACAGGCTCTGAAAACCAGTTCTATATTTTTATTGTGATTCGACAATTGCTTTTTAATTTCTTCTATTTCGAGACGAATATTCAAATTGTCCATCAACATCTCCCTGACTTTTGTAAATACCCGCATTATTTGAATATTCACCATAATGGCTTTATCACTGCGAAGGACACTCGATAACATTGCAACACCCTGTTCAGTAAATGCCATTGGAGCATATCTTAAACCACCCCAACTTGAGGTCACAGATTGTGATCTCAAGATTGAAAACTCTTTCCTGGACAACTCAAACATAAAATCATCAGGAAATCTTTCAATATTCCTTTTTACAGCCTGTTTAAGAACTCTTGTCTCAACATTATAAAGATCGGCTAAATCCTGATCAAGTATAACCTTCTTATCTCTGATAACATAAATCTTGCTGCTTATTATTTCATCAGGAACAATCGATAGATTCTTTTGCGACAAAACTATATGATTGAGTCTTGTAAAATTAAATATAATCTTGAGGTCACAATTTGTGATCTCAAATTTTTGACCTCAAACACTCCGATTATAATGTACTTATCTACACATAACACATACGGTGTCTGTATTTCTTCATCTGGTTCATTCCTTTATACCTGCAGACCAGTAAAGAATAAGTGTGAGAAAACGAGTGAGGAGAAATGAAGCGAGTGTTCTCGCTCTTCGTTCGACTGACTGCTGAAAGTTGCAACCAGGTGAGTTCCTGGTTTATTTTTAATCATTTAAGGAACAGACCTGCTCCAAAATTGGAACCTTCTGTTCCAGGTATAATATGCAAATAACTCCGTTTGGTTGGGTCTTCTTCTATTTGTAAGATCCCCTCTTTCTTAATAACCACATCTTTCCCGAACTTCAACTTGTCGGGATTGCCTTTTTCTCCGAAACCAAATGCACCACCTCCTTTGTTTACCAGTTCATTATATCCAACTATCAGGGAATTGGACAATGAAAAGGATACTTTCTCATCCCTGTTCAGGACCCAGAAAACATTTGTGTTTGCCACTACATTATTATAGAATCTGAAATCTTCTGCAAGAGTCCATGACCAAATAGCTGCGCCATAGTTCCCGATCATCAGATTATGATGCATCTCGCAATGTTCAGCAGGTCTGTCAGAAAACCAGTAGACAACAGCATCTTTGCAATGATAAAATACGCAGTGATCGACAACTATTCCCTGTCCGCTTGCCAGAACAGCCAGATGATTTGGTATAGCAACCTTATCCCCAACAAATAAGCATTGAGTAATTCTTAGGTCTTCGAGATTTCTGCCTTCTCTTACAATAGGATAATTTCGCCTTACCATGCCCTTGGATGGAGTTTCATGAACCGGAGTACCCAATACCCTTAATCCCTGGATTGTGACGAAACTTGTTTCAACCTGGATCCCATATGATGCACCTCCCAATGGATCCTGCCTTCCGTATGGTTTAAAATCAAGTGGCATTGTTGAAACAATGACCGGCATTTTTCCCTGATTCCATTCCTGATCATCGGGTAATACCACAGCCCTTATAGTTAATCGCTGTTCTTTGGTAAAATGCCAGTTTACCGGATGGAAAGTCACTGTCTTATCCAGGCCATAGATTCCTTCATACAGATAGATGGTTATAGATCCCGTTCCATTAGCACTATTCACTCTTGAAGCTGCTTCAAAGAGTGATTTCAAAGGTTGTTCCTTTGATCCGGGGTTAGTATCATTACCTGTATTGACATTGATGTATAAATCATTGTTCTGACCAGATAGAGCATAATTTGGTACGCATATGCAAAGCAGTGCAGAAAGAACAAATTTTATAGCTTTCATTTCACTCAAGGTATATTTTAAAATAAAATACTTTATTTTATTTCCACTGAGGTTTCTCTTGTGAAATTATTCCATCATTCTGAGTTGACTGAACCAGTGAACCTTCATCAACCTGGATGCAGATATATGATAAACCCGATTCAGCATCAGCCTTAATTGACCTTGAGCTGGAAGGTGAAATTCTATAGCAGCTTCCTTCTTTAACAGGATGCATGGTCCCATCCAACCAGAACAATCCTTTACCCGAAGTAAAAATGTAAATCTCCTCATTTCTCTTATGAGAATGAGCAAAAGGGATTTCTGCCCCCGCCTGCAAACGGTTGACTGATACTTCAGCCCCGGTAAGCCCGAGTATATCTCTCAGAGTAACCCGGGTGACACTATCCAAACTTCCTAATTCCGTCATGTTGAAATTTTCCATTTTTTTATCTTTTATTGTTTTTGAATTTATGATGCAAAGATAAAGGACCAATAATATGCGTGCAAGTTGGTTCGCTACACACCAGGAAGTTAGAATTATTGATTATCAATGAAATAAAATAATATGTTTCATAAAAGATTCTTGAAATCCATTAGTATTATAATGTTAATATAAGAATATTACTCTCTTTTAGAGTTTAATTTCTTAATATTGTGGCAAAATTATTAAGATGGGTGCACTTGATTTACAATTTCCTGCATGTCCGGTCAGAAATGTTCTGGGTCGGTTTGCTGATAAATGGTCATTACTTATTATGATTAACCTTCATACAAATGGCAAACTGCGTTATTCCGAGCTGAAAAATAACATACCAGACATTTCACAAAAAATGCTGACAAACACACTAAAACAACTGGATAGAGATCATCTTTTAAAACGAAAGGCTTACGCCGAAATTCCTCCAAGAGTCGAGTACTCGTTGACTGATTTGGGAAAAAGCCTGATGCCCTTAATAGAAAAATTGATTGAATGGGGGCAGGAACATTTTCTGGAAGTTACAAGATAAACCAAAGGGCTATCCTGGTTAGAAATCACATCATACCTGGCGTTTTTCTTGTGTTACAACAAAAAAGCCACCCGCAGGAAAAGAGTGAGAGTGAGAGCGAGTATTGAGAAAAGTAACCTTATCAGGATTCTTCCAGTTTCTTTATCATTCCAAACAACATTCGGGAAATCTCCTCAAGTATATCTTCATATTTCTGAAATAACTCCTTGCTTATACTTCCTGATTCAAAGAGATACCCCAGGATCGCATCACATTCAAATGCGCTTCCTCTGGCAATAATCAGGAAATTCCTATTATCTTTCTTTGTAAAGCGTGCCGATCCTTCAGCAATGTTAAGCATAATACTGAAAGAAGCTCTTCTGAACTGGTCACGGGTTACTTTGTCTGAATTACCCAGACTTAAAATACTTTTTGAGTTTAGACAAAAAGATTTAGCCTTTGAATAGACAATAAGTTTCTTAAAATCAAACATAAGGCGAAAAGATTTAGCGAGACAGTCTCAAATTTAAGAAGAAAGTGTGAGTTTGAGTGCGAGCGTGAAGACTTTTTAATGCTAAAAAAGAAAAATGCCCAACTTTACTTTGTAGGGAAAAGGGGGTAGCTACACTTCCATATCTATCAAATTGTAATAATTTATTAATGCCACAAACAAAAATAAATGAATCGCTAAGAGCAATTTGCCTTATATTTTTTAATAAACAATTAGGATTTGTTTCAAGAGGGATAAATTCTATTTCTTGTCCAACTAAACTTAAGGGGATAGACTTTGTGTTACTTATTGATTTCTCAATATCAACATAATATTTCACAATATCTTGTAAAGAATCTCCATGTTGACTGGAGTGTAAATTGATATCAGAATTTAATTATTAATCTGTAAACTTTTTTCAGGACGAGTCAAAGAGAAAAGTGTGAGTGTGAGTGTGAGTTATGAGGAAAAAAGAATGAGAGTGCTCGCTCTCGCTCTCACTCTCACTCTTTTTTCTGCTCCCCAGGCTGGACTCGAACCAGCGACCCACGGATTAACAGTCCGTTGCTCTAACCAACTGAGCTACTGAGGAAGATTCTTTGCTCTCAAATTAAGCGTGCCAAAAATAAGCCCTTTATGTGAATTAAGCAATATCTTTGCGAAAAATTTTCGATGAAACGGATTTTGGGAATAGGCAACGCTCTCGTTGATATTATGACACTTCTTCAGGGTGATTATATACTCAGGGAATTCAAACTGCCCCTGGGTAGTATGCAGCTTGTCGACAGGGAAAAATCTGAAGGAATAAAAGCTGCAACAGCGATATTCCCAAGAACCTGGACCTCCGGCGGATCAGCAGCCAACACCATCCACGGACTGGCAATGCTCGGAGCAGATACCGGATTCATCGGCTCGATAGGAAGAGACGATATCGGTGACTTTTTCGAGAAGGATATGAAAAAAGCAGGAGTAAATACACTTCTTATCCGCAGAAACTCACCCACCGGAACCGCTGTGGCACTTGTTACACAAGACTCCGAAAGAACATTTGCAACTCACCTTGGCGCTGCAATTGAACTAAATTCCGATGACCTCAATCCCCTGCTTTTTGAAGGTTATGACATCCTTTACCTCGAAGGTTACATAATAAACAACCTGGCCCTAGTTGAAACTGCCTGCAGTATAGCTCACAGCAAAAACATGCTTGTTGCACTCGACCTGGCCAGCTATAACGTGGTGGAAGAACATAAAGAATCTTTCAGCAAAATCGTGTCAGGCTATGTCGATATCCTTTTCGCCAATGAACAGGAGGCCAAAGCTTTTACCGGACTCGATGCCGGACAGGCTCTCCCGGTTCTTTCAGAAATGGCATCCACGGTAATACTGAAAATCGGCGCTGAAGGATCGTGGCTAAAAACAGTCGACGAAACAGTTAAAATCAGCGCCTACCCGGTCAAATGCGTCGATACAACCGGAGCAGGCGACCTCTATGCCGCCGGATTCCTTTACGGATATGCCAATGACCTTCCCCTGGAAAAATGCGGTATCCTCGGATCATTCATGGCCGGCAAAGTGATCGAAATAATCGGCGCCAGAATGGACAGGGAAAGATTTGCACTAATAAAAAGAGAGATCTCCCTGATCCTTGGCACTCGATAAAAACCATTAAAAGGAATCCAATATATGAATCGGGTAAAGTAAATGGACAAGACAAGGTTTACCTCATGAATATAATCCCACTTCCTGCTATTTCCTCTGGTTGTTATTGCCTGAGCCCGTTCAAATACCTGCTTCGCCAGGACCAAACGATTCCTGATCAAGGGATTCTTTCTACTCAATAACCTGAATATTGAGAATATTTTTAGCAGATCATTGCCAAATAAAGAATCGTCATTAAATTTTAAAATGATATACCAGTGAAACTCCGGCTCTGAAACCATTCCATCCCCGGCTTATCTTTTTACCGGTATCAGGGTCGCCGAGAATCATTCCCGGCTGTGTCTGGCTCTTATAGTCTCCATAACCGACCTGGTAAAGGTAGCCCAGGCTTACTTCCGCATCGAATTTGCTGAACGGCAAAACTCCTGTAAAACCTGACTCCCCAACAGGACTGAAGGATTTATACTTATAACGTCCCCCGGCAACCATGTCCCCCAGTATTTCCAGTTCTTCATTTTGATCAAGGTCAGACAGGATTATTCCAAGGCTGTTATAGAAAAATAACCTGAATATTCCGAAAGTTTCAAGCTCAATTTCACCTATCAGTTCAGGGGAATGTGATCTTATTTTCATATCAAATCTGTATTCACCGGAATAGTCTTTCGATGAAACCCTTGATCCTGTGGAATTGAAGGTATATCTTATTCCGAATTTGTAACTTCCGAAATTGAACAGTATAAAAGGCCTGTAAGCAAAATACGGCGGAAAGTCAGATACTATTTCTGAATCAAACTGAAGTGATCTGACCACTTCATTATTGATTGACTTCAACCCGCTCATGGAATAGAATCCGGTCCCGAGCTGAAATCCTGCATCGAGACTTTGTGAATAGCCTGCCAGTGAAGTTATTACGAACAAAGCAATAATAGGAAATATCTTTAACATTGGTGTCAGTCTATATTGAAAAATTGTCCGTCTGTAAACACTATTCTGTGTCCCATGAGATAGCAGGAATTTTGTCCGTACCATACCAGTGCATTTGTCATGATATCATGGGTTATTGTGCCGTCCGACAATCGGTGAACATAAAAATGCCCGCTTGAGTATCTGAGAAATTCGTCACTGTTAAAATCAATATTAAGAATTGAACCATCGGCAGGTATGGAGAATGCTGTTATGACTGAATAGTCGCTGCAGTTTCTTACTGAAACAGTCTCCCCATCCCATATCACAACCTGATCCGGGTTGGCAGCGCTGAATTCAAAGAATCTGGGATATGTTTCAAAGGTGTAAATTAGATTCAGCCTATGGTCCGAATACCTGGCAAGTCTTAAAAAGTCATCTTTCAAAAACAGATAATCTCCCCCTGAAGATATTTTAACGGTCTCATAATCGAGAAATGATCTCTCGATAGTATCAAGTATGGAGCTGGTATTATAATCATACATATATATCCTGCCCTGACTGGTATTGGACATAACAGGACCTGTTCCCTGATCAGAAACCGGATAAACATTATAGTGGCCGTCCGTAATATTAACCGTTGCATAAATAATGTCTGACAGATCAGATGAATTTAAAAGACAAAATATTTCCTGAAGGCCCGGTACAAAAATCAGGGTTTTTGCTCCAGATGATGATGCTGATACACTGTAAAACAAGCAGCTGCTGCAACCCTGAAGCGATGTTGCAAGTATTTTATCTGTAAACTGGTTATCGGAAATTGAATATTTGTAAAGTGCATTAATCGTATTAACGAGAAATTCGTCAGGACTTACGGGTTTCAGTGAATAATATGGTCCATTCTGTTTAAAAGATGTTCCAAATACGGGATCTGAAAGCAAGGATTCAAAAAGATAATAGTCCTGGGATTTATAGTACCTGTCATCGGCAGGTACGACGTGCATCTTCAGGTGCGAAAGCTTAACCAGAATCGAATTCACGACATAAAGAGTATCTTCCGGATCAATGGTTGTTTTCAGAATCACGTCTCCATAGTAAAGACCTCCGACAGCATTGTACGATAATATGTATGATTTAATTGCATCCCGGTAACGGCTTATCTCCCATGCAATGTACTGCTTACCATCCTGATCTGTCCTTATAACCGGTTTTGGTATTTCTCCCGGCATATCAATATATGCCCATGTGAACTGTTTTCCATCCTGGGTTTCAACAGCCACTTCGTATCGGATTCGCTCTCCGACATATATAGGATCAACGTATTCATTTGCATCCAGCCTCGTGATCTCAGTTTTGTTTGAACCGTATATTGTAAGGCACCTGTACAGTATGTAATTCTTTAAATCGTTGTTAGGATACTTTGTCCATGAAAGGTTTAATATTCCATCGGAGTTATTGTAGTTAATTTCAGTTTCATAGTCATTATCAACAATAATAACCCAGTTTTTCGAAAACGTATAAGCCGTACCACCAAAGTAATCAGCGATAGTTTGTTGTTTTGATTTTGTCAGAAGAATGATTTGCAGGGAATGGCTGCCCTCTGATATTGATAGCGGATCAAGGGTAAAAGTTCCGGAGGAGGAGTTTGCTGATGCATAAAAACTATCGTCGAGATAGAAGTCTACTTCATATATTGTCAGATCAGTACTGGTAAAACTGAATTTTACGTCCTTCCCGGAAAACAGATAAACGGTATCACTTGTAAGATTTAATTCAACTATGTTTATCTCAGGGGGTGAACTGCTTTCCTCTATTGCACGGTTATATATTCCGGAAGGTTCAAACTCACACGACAACAGGAGTTGGAAAAAAAACAATAAAAAGCAGAATTTTAATATCGCTTCTCCGGATTTTATTTTAGTCACTCCCTGGTGGTTTTGATTTTATAGCCTGAAAGGCCATAATAAACTATAAACGCAAAACATGCCAGGGGTATTATGAATCCCATCGCCATCGTTGATACATCAGCAATATAACCCATCAGCAAGGGTATAAGAGCTCCACCTACTATTGCCATAACCAGGAAGGAGGAAGCCTTCTTGGTAAGCGGTCCGAGATCCTTGATCCCGAGGGCAAAGATCGTGGGAAACATTACCGACATAAAGAAATAAGTTGAGAACAGGGCTATCACCGATATCCATCCAAGCCCTGCCACCACCAGGGCCATCATAATTACATTTACCACAGCATAAACGGCAAGAAGCTTGTTCGGTTTTACAAGCCTCATGAATATTGTGCTGCCGGTAAAACGTCCAAGCCAGAACAGTCCCATTCCTCCTATGCCAAGTATCAGGGAAGCCTGCCGGTTGCTAAGCGAAGGGAGCTCCTCGGTAACATAGTTGATGAAAAAGCTGTTCACTCCGGTCTGCGCTGCAACATAAAGGAATTGTGCAACCACGGCAAGAATGAAGTGGGGATACTTAAGAAGATCCCTGATACTGCCCGTATTTTCCTTCCCGGTTTCTTCCGTCTCTTCCTTTACCGGAGGAAACTTGATCCTCCAGAAGAGAAAAGCCACAATCAGAACAAGCGATCCGATTAGCATGTATGGAAGAGCTATTGTAGCAAACTTGTTTCCGTTTCCACTGCCTGAGAAGATCAGCATACCCCCGACCAGCGGACCAGCTATCCATCCGAGACCATTGAACGACTGGGAGAAGTTTATCCTCCTTTCGGCATAATCGGGCGGACCCAGAACAGTTGTATATGGATTTGCCGCCGTCTCCAGGCAGGTCAGCCCGCATGCAATGATGAAAAGACAAAAGAGAAAGCTTCCGAAAGTCTGGATGAAAGTTGCAGGGAACATCAGAAATGCTCCTCCGGCGAACAGAAGAAGCCCTAAGATGATGCCCTTCTTGTAACCGACTCTCTGCATCAGCATTCCTGCAGGAACAGCCATCAGGAAATAGCCTCCGTAGAAGACGAACTGAATAAAGGCTGATTTCGCCTTAGACATGCTGAGAAGCTCCTGAAAATGCTTGTTCAGGACATCAATGCACCCGTGCGCAAAGCCCCAGAGAAAGAAAAGACTGGTAACAAGTATGAAGGGGACCAGAAATCCCTCGTAAACAAGCTTCTGCCTGTTTGCGCCTGCCGAAGAACCACTATTCATATACAATCTTATTGGTCAGTACAAGATTGTCATGATTTGTGAATTTTCCAATACCTGGTAAAAAATAAAAAACCCCGGAATTTAATCCCGGGGCCCTGTCAATGGAAATCACTCGCGATTCATGATTTCCCGACAAAAAGATTAACCTTGAGCTTGAACTCATCATAGATGGTCTTGTCGCCAAGGTTGTCAAAAAATGATCCTGACCCATAGCGGATATTGTATTTCGACCTGTCGATAACAATATTGGCATAGAACCATTTGCCTTCCTCTTCCTTCTGCATGGTGGCCCTGAATTCCACCGGATGCGTGATATTCTTGATTGTGAGGCTTCCCTTCAAAACTCCGGTACCCTTGTCAAAGGGAGTGCTTTCGGTAATAACCAGTTTCGATTCGGGGTGATTGTCTACCCCGAAAAAATCTTCCGATTTGAGATGACCAACGAGCCTGTCGAGCTTCTCATCCGACTCAATTGAAGTCATATCAATAACAAATTCGCCCGAAGCAATCCTGTTGTCAATCCATGTGAGATGTCCTGATTTGATATCTATGGTACCTGTATGCTGTCCGAGAACCTTTTCCCCAAGCCATGATAATGTTGTCTTTTCCTTGTTTGCAGTGAATTTTTCCTGTGCAGCTGCATAACCTGCGGTTGCCGTTGTCAGTGCCATAATCAGTAATATTTTTTTCATTGTCTTACTTTAATAAAATTTACACAAATAACAATGAAGACTGAAGGATTGTTCAATCGGCGCCATCAAATCTTATAAGGGAATTACCTCCCTACATGCTGTGGAGGTTCAGTCCGCCGCTGATCTCAAACACCATCCCGGTGGAAAAATCCCAGTCGCCCCGGGCAATGGATGCGACTGCCTTTCCGACATCCTCCGGAGTTCCCCATCTTCGCTGGGGAACAAATCCGTCGTTGATAAGCTTTGTATACTTGCCGGTAAGCTTGATGGTCATATCGGTCATTATGATCCCTGGCCTGACCTCAAAGACACGGATGCCTTCCCCGGCAAGCCTGTCGGCGAAAACAGTCGAGGCCATGCTGAGACCGGCTTTTGAAATGCAGTATTCGGTTCTGTTGGGCGAAGAGAGCTCGGCAGAGACTGACGTTATGAAAATTATCGATGGATTGTATTCCTGAAGCTGGCCTTTCAACCAGATCATTTCCCTGGCCACCTTCTGTGCAAAGAAAACGGGACCCCGAAGGTTGATATTCATGACACGGTCATAACTCTCCTCAGTCATCTCGATGAGATCCTTCCTCTGAAGGGGTGCCACACCGGCATTGTTTACCAGAAAATCGATGCGGCCATACCGTTCAAGTATGTTGGAAACAACTTCTTTCTGGCATTGAGTGCATGAAATGTCGAGCCCTATGGGGAAGAATTGTGCCCCGCGCTTCTCAACTTCCGGTCCGAGGTTTTCCATGCCCTCGCTGTTGGTTGACCTGGCAATGGCGGCAATATCATATCCTTCACCGGCCAGGGCAATTGCCACCGCACGACCGATACCCCTTGAGGCTCCTGTAATGACGGCTACAGGTTTCCCGTTCATGAGAAATGAGTTTTTCAGGTTTGGTTAGAGGCGTAAAATTAATAATTTGTTGAATTGTTGATGTCCTCAACAGAATAATCTTCAAGATATTCTTTCCATACCTTCTCGAACCAGAGGCTCTGCGCAGGAATCTCTCTTGCCATTGTTCCTGTGAAAACAATTTTGCCCTTTACGAACCTGACTTCCTGGATGGCTGATTCAATATCCCTGTCGTAGCGGCATAGTTCAATATTCTCAGGGTTTTCCGCAAGACTGTTAACGTACTCTTTCCCTCCATTTGTCACAATATATGACCCGCGGCTCCTTCCTCCTTCTTCTGCATAGTGCCTGATCGACTCAAGATAAAGCCAGTGAGTAAGGCAGAGATCCGATATTCTGAAACAGGCAGCAATCCCTTTGGATGTGATTGCCCCGAGCCGGCTCTGCACTGATGAATAAAGGTATGAAGCCTCTTCTGCTGCCACAGAAACCGCCTGCCTGCTGCGCATTGCGCTTCCCGCTTCCGACATCCTGTGCTGAAGCTCAGCAAGGATTTCCTTCCCTGATTTGTTTTCCGGCGACAAAAGCCATTCTCCTGCAATATCGAGAACCTGTTGAATGTTCTTGCCGGCTGATGAAATAAATTCATCCCTGAATGGAGGCTTATTCCTGTAACGCCTGCTTATAAATTCAGCTGCGCGTCGGCTCCCTACCTGCCCGGAATTGAGCGCTGATCCTCCCGGCCTCGAAACCCCGTGTGAACCGTTTACTTCACCAACCGGAAAAAGGTGCCTCAGATCCGACTCCCACCAGATGCCGGCCTTCAGCCCCCCATTGTTGTGCTGGGCGCATATCCCGATCTCAAGCGGCTCAGAAGCCAGATCGATGCCCTTGTCCAGGTATAGATCATATGCGGGCCTGTTCATCGCAAGAAGTCTTTCAACAGGAGTGTCCTGAAGCGAATCGCAGCCGGCAAGGTAATTTCCGGCTTCGGGATCCAGTTCGGCCGGATTGAAAACCGGATTACCCTTAATGGCAATATTCTTCCTGTAATCGATGAATACCCTTCTCCCCTTCCGGACCTTTTCAATCCAAACAAGAAGATCAATAAGCGACGATCCGCCTCCTGATATCCTGGCCGGGTCGAAAGGCCACTGGTAACCTTTGAGGAAAACAGCCCTTGTAAGATCTCTGTAACTTCTGAAGTGTTCGTTCAGAAATTCCCTTTCATCATTCCCCGAACGGTCAGTCGAAAAATAACGAGGAATAACCTGCTGATAACTTCCCGACAGATTCCACCGGAATCTGATGGATGCTATCCCGAACTGCGACTCGGTAAGATTCTGGCCGGAAGCTCCGGCTCTGTACGCCAAACCCGCTGAACCAGTCTGGGAAACGGGATACACACTGTCCTCATACATTTCGCCGGGTCCGCCTGTACCAAGGATGATGTTTACTGCATTGAAAACCACAAAGGCATTAAAGGGATCTTTCTCCGATACATCCACGGCAACAGCACCGGTGACACTGCTCCCTGAGGTCAGAAGCTCCACCACCTGATGGCAGCCGAACACCTTTATCTTCCTCTTCCTTACCTCCCGGGCAAGGGCCCTGAACATCATTGCCGAGGTATACGGACCTGCCGAGGTAGCCCTTGCCCTCGGATCATTATCAGTTTTGTAACCTGCAAAGGACCCGAATCTATCGCGGGGAAAGGGAACTCCGAGACTGACCAGATTAATGAACGACTGAACCGAACCCTGCGCTTCACAAAGCGCAATATCACCATGCATGCATCTTCCGTTGAAGAGATCGCGTGCCATATCAATTACGGAATCGGGTTCACTGCCGGCAAGGGAAAGCTTGTAATAGGTCTGCTTGTCGGATCCGGCATTGTTCGAGGTGCCCCCTCCCCAATGCAAAGTAGCAACCGCAATATCCTTCTGCCCCAGACCGTGCAGGCTCACTGCAGCATTGAGCGATGCGGCCCCGCTACCGATGATCAGGGTGTTCAGGCTGTAATACCTGACAGAAAAACGGCCGAACTGCATCTTTTCACTTTCCATCGGCTATAAGTTTCTTAAGCTCTTCCCCGTATATCTCCCTGTCGCGGATCACACAACCTCCCGGTCTGAGGTTTCTGATAAGCCTTGTACATCCGGAACAGGTTATACAAACTTTCTTTGGATCAGCCCTCCCGGTGTTTTTCAGATCGAGCGGCATTGAAGGATAAGCAAAGGAATTCCTTCCAAATCCTGCAAAAGCAGCCTTTCCGCCATTGATTACAGCAGCAGCAACATTGGGGGCATAGTGCCTGAGATACGACCACCCCGATCCGACTATTGCAATACCGGGAAACCTTTCACTGAATATTGCTGTACCCTTTATCATCCTTATTACACCTTCAAGGGGATGCTCTGAGGGAACACTGCTTCCCGGAACAGGCGTATCATACGGCCGGTTTACATGAGGATTATAATACGGGCTCCCCATCGTAATGTTCAAAAGACCTGTACCCCTTGTGGCAAGCTGATCAACCAGAAGAATGCTTTCAGTAAAATCACTCTCTCCTTTTTCATCTACCCCGAATCCTCCGGGGTAAAGATCAGAAATCCCCAGGCGGCACGTTACCATTATCTCCGGAACCTCGTCCTTTATGCGGTCAATCGTTTCAAGCAGGAAACGGAACCTTCTTTCAGTCTCCTCTCCTCCGAACAGACTTCCCTTTCTCGATTTTGCAGCCAGAAGATCAATCACCAGGTAACCATGGCATGCCTTTATATCAACAGCATTGTATCCGGCCCGCCATGCCAACCGGGCCGATTCGGTAAAATTGTCAATAAGTCTCTTAAGATCATCATCTGAAACAATGGAGGGCGGAGTCCTGTCAAGGACAGGATTGAAAGCGGCTGCCTGTGGCTTCGCCTTACCTTCCGGCCTGCTGTAGCGTCCGGAATGGGTAAGCTGAATAACAAGCAGCGGATCAGACCCTTGGAGCGCAGCATGCTTTCTTACATCATCATTCAGGCGTGCAAAACTGTCAGCATTTTTTCCGTTGATCCAAAGCTGGTGAGGGCCCGATCGTCCTTCATGTACCACCGAGACTGCCTCGTACCAGATGATCCCGCTACCCCCCGATGCATACCTGAGATACCGCCTCCGGGTAAGCTCCGAGGGAGAACCGTCATTTTCCGAATCATGAGCCTCCATCGGCTGCACAACCAAACGGTTGGCAAACCTGAAGCCCGCCATATCGTACGGAAGAAAAAGAGAAGATAAGTCATCACTCCAGGGAAGATCAAATCCAAGCTCAGCTGCCTTGCTTCGAAGGTCTTCCCCGGTTTTGTACCTGAACCGCTCGTGCATCGTACTTCCGATATAAGCAGTAAATGTACAAAAAAACATAAGCAAGGGATAAGATAAAACATCCCTGATTCAACCTAATCACATTCTGATCAGGTGTTACTATCCTCTAAAAATAAAAGTTGGATGAGTTGAACCTCGGATTGACTACATTGTTGTAGATGGAGCCAAAAGTATATGTCAGCGTAATCCCTCCGTCAACCCGGTATCTTGTTGCCAGCTCCCTCAGCCTTAACAGTCTCTCGGCTTCCGTGATGCCGCCTTTCTTAAGGTTGAGCTGGTCGTTGATGTGAGCTACACCGCCACGTACCCGAACCGAAAGTCCCTTGAATACTCTGATGTTCACTGATGAATTAAGCTGTACCCTGTTCTTTGAGAAATCATGGAAAAAATTAGACCCTATAACCGTAACCGATACAGAACCCCATTTCTTCCTGACCTCAAAGGCTATATTCATCCTTTGCAGGAAAAGATTCTCCTTAACCTTATTGTAAACGGTTGTATCTATATAGTTATTCACCTGAAGGCCTGCGCCGTAGAGTATCCTCAACTGCCTGTGAGTCGATTCACTGTACGGAAATATATCATACTCTACTGAAGGAAGAATGTTGGTCGCCAGATTGTAATTTTCACGCGTCGACGACCCTATGTCCCACCTGAGGCCGGCTGACCAGTGTTCGCTCAGGCTTTTTACAAACAGGTTTTCGATCACCAGGTCACTTGTCTTGTAAATATTTACAGTTTCATCTTCAGTCCCGGCATCTTCAATGAACTTTTCCCGCCTGTAAAAATGATCCATTTCGATTTCAAGCTTTATGTCAGGTGTTACTTTGCTAATATTAATCGAATTCCTCAGGAAGAGTTCCTTGTTGGTTTCCTCGGAGTCAAACCGGGGTTCAGTTGATAATTCAAACACCCAGTTATTCCACCTGTCGACGACCTCCTGTGATTCAAGATTGCCGTTATGGCTTATTTTGATCTCATCAAAAAGAGGTGTTCTGGCAACATACCTCATAAGTCCCATTTTCAGCATGTCGGTTCTCTTTTCCCTTTCGATGGTGTTGGTCTGGTCAGGACTGGTTGTATAGGTCAGGGTATCACTCATCCCCTTAAATTTTCCCTGTCCGTGGAATACGTAGGTAAACTGTTCCCCTCCGCTTCCCGTATTCTGATCAGTGACAAGAATGTAAACCTCTGCCTCCCTTACATCCCTGACATAGTTAATGTATGGTATTTCCTGCCTGGTGTAGTTCATATCGCAATCCCTGCAATCAAGAAAGATC
Source organism: uncultured Rikenellaceae bacterium (assembly GCA_964429295.1). GTDB lineage: Bacteria > Bacteroidota > Bacteroidia > Bacteroidales > VadinHA17 > LD21. The sequence continues at coordinate 2,060 of CAYSBL010000058.1, read as the reverse complement.
TTCACGGCATTGATCCTGGATGTATCAGAGGTGACAACTTCCTGTGAAAATGCCGGGGAAATAAAAACACTAAGGGTGATCAGGACAAAGAGTCCGGTTATTTTCTTCATACGCATAATTGAATTAAAATAAAAATCATCTGCTACAGGGCAAATATCCGCAATATCCCCGATCCGATGACCTTCAGCGGGGTGATATAGACATCTTTTAATCTTTTTTAACAAGGATTTGGGATCATGCGTCCCAGGGGCTTTATGAAATTTCTCCGGCAGTATTTTGCTTCTCGTCACCCTCTTCTTCGCCTTCTTCTTCATCAGGCCACTCAATGACCGGTTCCTGCGGACCTTCGTTCCGGTACACGACGGCAAGAATTATCCCTGATATAAAGCCAAGCATATGCGATTCCCAGGAAACATCCTGGTAGATATCGGGAAAAATTCCCCAGACCATTGATCCGTAAAGGAATACAATCAGAAGCGACAGGGCAACCAGTCTGAAATATTTCCGTATAATGCCGCTGAAAAACAGAAATGAAGCAAAGCCGTAAATGAGTCCGCTTGCCCCAATATGCCATGCCGGACGCCCTGCCAGCCATACTGACAATCCGGTGAGAAACCAGGTCCAGAGAGATACCCTTACAGCAATTTCGGAATAAAAATAAAACAGGGCTGTGCCGAGGAAAAACACAGGAAGCGAATTGTTGAACAGATGCCTGAATCCGGAATGAATGAAAGGCGAAAACAATATCCCGGAAAGTCCTTTTGCTTCCAGCGGGAAAATTCCCAGGCTGGAAAGTTCAATTTCAAACAAAATCTCGCATATCTTAACCAGCCACATCAGGAATACAAATACACCCGGGATCAGCATGCTCAGCCATAACTTCTTAAGAAAGATTGAACGTTCGGTTCCTGATATGCTTTCAGAATGAGACATGAAAGTGTAACCTTTTTGTTCAGGGCTCAGTTAAAACATTGACAACGGGCAGAATGAGTTTAAATTCTAATCTCTGCCAGGGAATACTATGCCGGCCGATTCCCTTATCCTGTCGAGGGTCTTCATCAGCCCGGCACTGAACGCCAGCGGAACTGCCGGACTTTCCTTCAACTGCCTGTCGAGGCAGTTCATAACCTCTTCAGCTTCCCAGTGATACCCAAGCACGGGCGGGGTGAATACAAAAGTTTCCTTTTCCTTTCCATGAAGATCAAGGATTACCCTCTGGTTCATGTCGCGGCCCCTGGAAACAGTCAGGTTCCCTTTCTCACACAGCAGATCACATCCTATCCCGTTGTTTGTCCTGAAAGAACTGTAAATGGCAGCCAGTTTCCCTGAGTTATATTTCAGTATTGCATTTATCGATTCTTCCGATCCTGTCTGTCCGAAGGATGCAGAAGCCGTTACTTCATCGGGAACTCCCAGAAAGGTAAGAGCATCAATAACAGGATATATGCCGATATCAAGAAGTGAACCGCCTCCCAGCGAGATGTTGAATTTACGGTCAACAGGATCATAGGGAGGTATGAACGAGAACCAGGCATGCATGTTGATTATGCTGCCAAGAATCCCTGATCCGATTATTTCATGAGCCTTGATATAAAACGGCTGAAAAGGCGGCCACAGCGCTTCCATCAGGAAAACGTCCTGACGGCGGGCTTCGGCAATCATCTCATCGGTTTCCCTGCTGTTAAGCGAAAATGCTTTCTCGCACAGAACAGCCTTTTTATTCCGCAGACACAGGAGGGCCTGACTGTGATGCTCCGAATGCGGTGAAGCGATGTAAATCACATCCACTTCAGGATCACCAGCAAGTTCCTCGTATGAGCCGTAATACTTCCTAAAGCCATGCTCTTCGGCAAACCGTTTCGCCCTCACCGCATCACGCGATCCTACAGCATACAACTCCGCATTTTCAAGAACTTTCAGACCGTTTGCAAATTTCGCTGCTATCCTTCCGGGGGCAAGTATGCCCCATTTGTAACGTTTTGCCATGAATTCTGGATTTTGTCGTAAATCGTGTAAATATAAGAAAAGTGACGGAAGGGAAAAATAAAACAAGGACGTGA
>CAYSBL010000057.1:8028-19238 GCA_964429295.1 uncultured Rikenellaceae bacterium | reverse complement strand
GCCGGGTTGGAGAGAGCGCTGATCCCAAGAACAATAAGGGTCTCGTCAACATCAAGGCTCACCATTTTTCCTTCGAGGACCACTTTTTTAAGATGCATCACCGAGTCAATAATGGCTTCGGGAAGAAGGTACATCCTGTCGGGAAGCCCTGCCAGGTGTTTTGCAGCATTCAGGATGAGGCTTGAGGATGCCTGTAAAAGCGGAGAATTCTTACCGGTTATAATGGTCCCGTCACTAAGCTCAATTGCTGCCCCGCTGCTTACCCCGTTATTGCCCTTGCCTTTCTTTTCCGCATCTTTTGCGGCATCCCTTGCCGGACAGACAACCCTCCGGTCTTCGGGCTTGGCTCCGGCTTTTTTCATAATGGCCTTTATCCTGTCGACAGTATCCTTTTCAACGAGCCCCATTGCATATTCAACGGTACACCTGAAGTAACGCCTGATTATCTCCTGATATGAAGCCTCCCTGATTATGTCGTCATTGACGATGCCCGAACTGGCACGGTTGACGCCCATGTCGGTCGGCGACTGATACATCGATTCACCGCCGGTGATCTTTTCCAGGATCCTCTTCAGCAGGAAAAATGCTTCTATGTCGCGGTTGTAATTGACTGTTTTTACATTGTATGCCTTAAGATGATGCTCGTCGATCAGAACCCTGTCCTCAAGATCAACTGTTGCAGCTTCATAGGCAAGATTCACCATATGGTCGACAGGCAGATCCCAGATCGGGAAGGTCTCGAACTTTGCATAACCCGCCTTGATCCCCCTGTTGTATTCATGATAGAGATTGCAAAGGCAGGTGGCAAGTTTTCCGCTCCCCGGCCCCGGGCCCGTCACAACCACAATGGGTTTTGTGGTACTTATATACTCGTTGGCCCCGTATCCGTTCTCACTTACAATAAGGTCAATATTCGTAGGATAGCCTTCGGTAGGATAATGGAGATAAACCTTTATGCCCCTCATCTCGAGCTTGTTCCTGAAAGCTTTCGCAGGCGACTGATTCTGGTAACGGGTGATCACCACCGCACTTATGTCCAGTCCCCATTCCCTGAAATCATCTATTGTCTTCAGGGCATCAACATCGTATGTGATCCCGAAATCAGCTCTTATCTTCTTCCTTTCTATAGCTCCCGCATGAATGCAAAGTATTACGTCTGTTTTATCCTTCAGCTTCTGAAGAAGCCTCATCTTTACGTTAGGGTCAAATCCGGGAAGTACACGCGCTGCATGATAGTCATAGAGGATCTTCCCGCCAAACTCAAGGTAGAGTTTCTGGTTGAACCTGTTGACCCTCTCGAGAATAGCAGTCGTCTGCTCGTTCAGATATTTCTCATTGTCAAATCCCATGCGGGTTTCCGCTGTCATTTTTTCCCCCGTGAATTAAAGGTCCTGATTTTATTTTAAGGTTCCAATATTAGGAATTTTTTCTTCCGGTCCGCCCACTTTTATAATAAAATTGCCAAAGGTGTTTGCATCACCCGCTTTGTTTCTGTTCTTCACCGCCCTTTCCGTCAGGCTTTAGTGAATAAAAGAAACCCTTTTCCGAGGCATTCATTACCAGTACCCTGAAAATAATCAGGTTGGCAAGTATCGATTCAGCCCTGTATGCACTTATCCCGGACATCTTCCTGAACTTCGACAGGGTTATCGAACCGTTCTTCTGAAGGTATTCCATAAGCGAATTCTCCACCTTGCCGAACTTCACAATCACCCCTGAACCCTTCTTCTCCTTTCTCCATACCTGAAGCAGGACCCGGTTGGCGGCCAGGTTCTGATCGAGGTGCCTGAACCAGGATATCCACCTGCCGTCTTCATTCATGGCCTGGTAAGGCCTTTCGCTCCCCCTGACCACCATCACCTCAAGAATGGTCTTCCCTCCGGTAGTGTGCTGCCTTACAGAATACTCGACCACAGGACGGCAGAAAAGCTGTGCGGCGGTGTCGACCATGTAGATCTCCTCGTCCGACCTGATCCCGGCTATGCTCCCGTTGTCGCGGACACCTATCAGCAACCTGCCTCCGTCTGTGTTGGCAAAAGCCGAAAGGGTACGCGCTATCTTCCGGCTGTCAGATACGCAGTACTTGAAGTCAAGCCTCTGATTCTCCCCTTCCGCTATCAATTCCCTTATATACCTGTCCATAATCCATCTCTTTCAAAGGGCAGCTACAATTTATAAACATTCACAAGAACTTCATAATTGTCCAGGATTTTATTTTACACACCGGATCACATCCCCCATCACACCCTGATTTTTCATTCAATTCTTTAATTATTGCCGTCCAATTATTACTATATATTAAATAATTTTACCTTTTTGCTTTTATATTAAAACTTAATAGCTATATTTGCCTTATAAATTAAAACCAGAACGGGTTTATGATTAAGGAACAGACAAGTACAAGGGTGGAGGCCTGCCGGGATATGCTGAAGACGGAGGAGGCTATTTTTTTCATCAAGGATTATTTCGGGAAGAAACTGGCAGCCTGTCTTAACCTTGTCAATGTTTCAGCCCCTGTTGCCGTTCTCGACGGGACCGGGATAAACGATGATCTCAACGGCATTGAAAAACCTGTAAGTTTTTCCGTGAAGGGAATCTCCGACCAGAACGCTGTTATCGTTCAGTCGCTTGCAAAATGGAAACGCGTCAGGCTCAGGGAATATAATATTGAACCCGGAAGGGGACTTCTTACAGATATGCGGGCCATAAGACCGAGCGAAGACCTGAGCCCGATACATTCGGTTTATGTTGACCAGTGGGACTGGGAAAAACGAATTTCTCCCTCTCAGCGGAATATCGAGTTCCTTAAGCAGACAGTCAGGGCAATATATCAGTCAATACGAGCAACTGAAACGGCTCTTTTCGAAATCCATCCCGAATATGTCCCCATTCTTCCTGAAAACATCTATTTCATTCATGCAGAAGAACTTCTCCGTGAGTTCCCTGACCTGACTCCCAAACAGCGTGAGAACGAAATCGCAAAGATCTTTGGCGCTGTATTCATTATCGGGATCGGGGCCACACTAAGTAACGGCGAACCTCACGACGGAAGAGCTCCCGACTATGACGACTGGAGCTCCCCAAACGAAGATGGCTATAAGGGTCTCAACGGCGATATAATAGTATGGAACCCGGTTATTGAAAGAGCCTTTGAACTCTCGTCAATGGGTATCAGGGTCAACGAGGAAGCAATGGAACGGCAGCTCCTCATCCAGGGCTGCACTGAAAGAAGAAAACTCCTCTTCCACAGTATGCTCCTCAACCACGAGCTTCCCCTCAGCATCGGGGGAGGGATCGGACAATCGAGGGTCTGTATGTTCCTTCTCAGAAAGAAACATATTGGCGAGGTTCAGTCCAGCATATGGCCGGAGTCGGTCAGGAATAATGGAAGCAGCCTGAGACTATTGTAAGGCGTGAGTTGTGAGGCGTGAGTAATTGCCCGTGCCTGACTTATCAAGGCCGGAGGCCTTAACGTCCAGTAGCCCCGGTTACGTCCGGGGTAAAATGCATCCCACATGTTGTCAACCCCGGAGCGGGTTGAATAAGAAAAATCCACGAATTTTTATCGTAAAACAATAACCAGGTTATCGTTTTACGATAATTTTTTTACCCAAAACGATATGATTTTTCAATACGATCAATAAAGCAGCTTGATTATTTCCAGTTTCTGGCTGATTTTGACTATCTTTACAAGAGGCGTCAACTCTGACGAATAAATACTGCATGTTAACCCTTAAAAAGATTTGTGAAGATGGAGAATGAGAATACTATTTTTTTTACACCCAGGAAATACAATACAATAGAACTTTGGAAAGATGTTACCGAACAGCAATGGAACGACCGCTCATGGCAGCTCAGGAATTCTATCCGTAATATTGAAGATCTCAAAAAAGTAATTAAACTTACTGATTACCAGGCTGCTGAGATAGCCAGAACTCTTTCTGAGCTGAAGAGACAGGGCAAGGAACCCATGCGTATCACCCCCTACTACGCTTCTCTGATGCAGGAAGATCCCTTTCATCCTGAATTGGCACATGGAGAAAAACCTTACAAACGGCTTGATCCTATTTTCTGGCAAAGCGTTCCAACGCCGGCAAACCTGCTGTTCCCCGATACAGGCCTCGAAGCTGCTATGAGTGAAGGCTCAAGAAGCTTCGGCGCTGCTTACCAAAGATACCCCAACAGGATCGCCCTCTTTGTAGCCGAAAACACAAGCTGCGCTTCCTACTGCGTCCATTGCCAGAGAGCAAAATCGCTCGATTCATCGGTAGATGTGAACCTTAGGGAAGTGCAGAAAGGATTGTTCTATATCGGGTACAACAGGAACATCAACGAGGTGCTCGTAACCGGAGGCGATGCCCTCATGATTAGCAAAAAAAGACTGGCCTACGTGCTTGAGGAACTCAGCAGAATAGACCATCTCAGGGTTATAAGGATCGCAACCCGCGTACCTGTGGTTATGCCGATGGGAGTCACCGACGATCTGCTCGAACTTATCAATCAGTCGGCCAACAAATACTCAAGGGGGCCCGAAAAGTATGTCTATTTCATGACTCACATCAATCACTACCAGGAAATAACCACCGACCTGGCAGCAGCGGTTAAAAGGATCAGAAACCATGGTTTCACAATAAGGAACCAGACAGTCCTTCTGAACCACGTGAATGATTATTACAAGTCGCTCGCTGAAACCTTCAGAAGGATGTTCTGGATCGGAGTCCACCCCTACTACCTTCTTCAGTGCCACAAGGAAAAAGGAATAGTGCATTTCATAACTCCGATACAGGTCGGAAAGGTTTATATGAAGCATCTCCAGGGATGGATATCAGGTGTCACCCTGCCAAGATATGCCGCAAACATAGAGGGCGGAGGCGGAAAGGTGGTTCTGATGCCCTCCGGACACGATACATTGAACCTCGATCACACTATCGATGAAAAGATATCCGAAAGCTTCGCCAACGTCTTTACCTGGGACGATAAAAAGCTCCAGAAATATGAAGCTCTGGGCCGGACCACCATGGAAGAATTCGAGGAGGGGGTCAGGATAATGGATGATTTCATCGGCAGAAAAGGCGTCTTCCTTCCAAAGCTCATCATAATCGACAACGACGGCAACCATATCGAAACTACAAACAGGACGAAACTGCCTGTGCTCGAAAAAATGAAGAAGGCCGACCTGCTTGGTTATGAAATCAACCACGGAGAGATGCCTCTCACCAATCCGGCTGAGATATCGGATGAGCTTGAAAAACTGTTCAATGATTCAGATTTTGTCAGGGGAAATGATGCCTGAATGAAATCCTGCGGCAGCCAGCCTCATTTCTTGTAACGCTCGTCTTTCTGTTTTAGCGACAGGAACCCTTCAGGCATGGGCGATTTTACCAGTATCATCCTGCCTGTTCCGGGATGTGGAAAAGAAAGGGAAAAAGCATGAAGCCTCACCCTCCGGCGGAACTCATCCGAAGCCCCGTATTTCCTGTCGCCGATAATCGGACATCCTATATCCGAAAGATGAACCCTTATCTGGTTCTTCCTTCCGGTATCGGTGCTTACATCCAGAAGAGCATGGTCGGCTATCCTTTTTATCACCCTGTAATGTGTAATTGAAAACTTCGCATTTTCCGGGTTCCTTGTCGAATGGACTTTCTGCGAACGGTCCTCCACCAGCCAGCTGCTTATGGTGTCTTCGCCCTTTTCGGGCAGCCCTTCCACAAGTGTATAATAGTGTTTTTCAGTCTGTTCCCATTTATCCTTAATGAACTCCATTGCCTCCCTTGTCTTTGCGAACAGCAGGACCCCCGAGACTTCCTTGTCGAGCCTGTGCACCACATGAGCCCTGAATTTTCCCCTGCTCTGCTTCTCCAGAAACTCCGATACCATATTCTGGATACTCAGGCTGCCGTCGGTGCTTGAGGTCGGCCTTCCGGGAGGCTTGTCGATAACAATGACATATCCGTCCTCGTACAATACAGGAAAAGGAAGCCCTGCCCTGGCTGCATTTCCGGCCTGCCTGTTCACCTCAACAATATCTCCCGGCTTCAGAGGTGTCGCAAAATATGTTACCGGCTTGTCATTTACACGGACGGTCTCTCCCTGCAGCAGTTTCTTTATCCTGGTCCTGGGTGAATCGGGAAACAGCTCCCTGAGATACTCCATCAGCGTAACCGCTTTTTCAACCTTGCTTTTCACTACTGTATATCCGTTTACTTTTCAGAGGCAAAGGTAATGTTTTGATCTGATCCGCATTATATTCTTATCTTTATCACTGCAACTCACCTGCTCATGAAGACAAGGCTATTACCGGCCCTGGCGGCATTCTTCCTTTCAGCACTTCAGATATCAGCCCAGCAATCAGGTTGTCCTGACCGGCTTGCCGTCAACTACGATCCGGAAGCCATAATCAATGACGGCAGCTGCAGGTACAATCCGGCAAACCTATCACCCCTTGGAAGCCTTGACCTCGAAACGGAAATTGCCGAAACATCCGGGCTGATCTTCTGGGATAACCTGTTCTGGACCCATAACGACAATAGCGACATCAATCTGTATGCCCTCGACACCATTTACGGAAAAGTAACAAGGAAATATCCTCTCCTTGGCATCTCCAACACCGACTGGGAGGAAATATCACAGGATGAGGATTATATCTATGTCGGAGATTTCGGGAACAACTCGGGAAACCGCACCGATCTCAAGGTGTACATGATATCAAAGAAGGGAATCGCCGATAATACTCATATTTACGACTCGATATGCTTTTCCTATCCCGAACAAACCGATTTTGACGCAGGCTCCTATGATTCGGATTTCGATTGTGAAGCCTTCATAGTATCGGGCGACAGCCTCTACCTCTTCACCAAGGGCTGGGCAAGCAACCAGACCACTCTCTATTCAGTCCCAAAGACTCCAGGTACCTGGAATGCAAAAAGAAGGGCATCACTGGATGTAAACGGCCTGATCACCGGTGCTGTCTACGACAAAAACAAAAGGATAATAGTCCTCACCGGCTATAGCAGGAAACTGAAACCTTTTCTCTACCTCCTGTACGACTTTACAGGCACCGGATTCTTTGGAGGAAACAAACGCAAAATAGAACTAATGATGCCTTACCACCAGGTGGAGGCCATCACCACCACTAAAGGTACCCGGTTCTTCATAACAAACGAGGCCTTTTCCTACGAGCCGCTTATAAGGAAGCAACAGAAGATACATCTTGTCGACCTGAGGAGTTTCCTGGGCAATTACCTGGGGCTCCCGGTACCCACCCCTGATGACCTGAACAATTTCATAATCTCCCCCATCCCGGCCAATGACTATATCATGATTCAAAGCCTCGCAGAACTCATTCCTGCAGATTATTTCCTTATAAACTTGTCGGGTCAGATAGTAAAGTCAGGGGAACTTGAATCCGATACTTCCGTTGTGAATCTGTCGGGACTAAGTCCAGGCCTTTATTTCCTGAGGATAGGGACCGAAAAACGGCACGCATACAAGATTGTGAAGGAGTAACAGTCGTGCAAGTCGTGCAAGTCGTGAACCTTTTTTTGACCTGCAAGACCTGCAGGACCTGCAGGACCTGCAAGACATTCAGTCTTCTATTCCTTCGTCCCCTGCAGCACCATCTTACCGTACTCCATGCACTCCGGCCTTTTGAGATTGTCATATTCCGGCATTTTGTAACCCTCCATCTGCTTTCTTACATCGGGCTCCATAAGGCCGTATGTTATCCTTCCCAGGAAAACCCTTGAGGGCAGACCCGGCACTCCGCATAGTGCAGCTATATGATCATCAATGAGAAGCTTTGTCTGCTCCGGCCCCACAGGTTTCATCATGTTTCCGCATACTGCAAAATATCCTCTCAGCCTTGTTCTGATAAGATCTTTATTGGCGGAAATGAAATCCTGCAGCTCTTTCGATACTTTTCCCGCCCTTATGGCTCCGCCGATAATGACATGCTGGTATCCCGACAGATCGGGATTTTCCCTTACATCGAACACGTTGGCAATTCCATCCATCCCTTCGGAGATCCACAGGGAAGCATCCCTGGCTGATCCGCACCATGTCCCGTAAACCACCGCCCACTTCCTGTCGGAGGGCATCGGGTAATATTCGAGCGGATAGCCTTTGCGCGTGGTAATCAAAGCACCCATGGCAAGTAACCCTGACTTTATGAATGTACGCTTTTTCATTTCTGTGATGTTTGCGGTTATTGAAAGTAATCCGTTAAACGTAAAAAATTATTACGGCTGCAACTGGTGAATATATGATTTTTTTGTGATTTTTGATAATCCTTTGCCTCTGATACCTGTATTAAGACTATCTTAATCCGGTCTTGAGATTCATAGAAACGCTCCGGTATGGAACACGAAAAAGCTGTCATTGGTTTTCTGGGAGCCGGCGGAATAGCCCGTTCCCATGCTTTCTCCCTTAATTCCCTCAAATATTACTACCCTGACTCTCCCCCCGTGGAACTGGCCGCAGTAAGCTCGGCCAGGAAGGAAAGCATGGAATCGTTTGCTGCCAGGTACGGATTTCAGAGAGCATGCCCTGCAGAAGAACTCATGGCCGACAAAAGGATCAGCACCATTTTCATCCTTGGCCCAAATAACGTCCATTATCAGCATTTCAGGGCAGCAGCAGCCATGGACCATGTACAGAGGATCTACCTCGAAAAACCTGTCTGCTCCAGCCGCGAGGAAGAGGAAGGTATTCTTGAGATCATCGGTTCCCGTCCCGGCCTGCAGGTTCAGGTCGGATTCCAGTATCTCTACACCTCTGCCGTAAGAGATGCCCTTGCATTCTGGAGATCGGGAGCCCTGGGAAAGCCAATACATTTTGAATTTAGATATTATCACAGCGATTACCTCAGGAAATCATACCGCGAAAAACGCGTTACCCGGCTGACTCCGGCTCCCGACGGAGGGGCAATGGCCGACCTGGGGTCTCACATCCTGAGCCTCCTGATAGCATTCATTGGTGAAAAAGTGGAGATAACAGGTGCTGTTCAGGCAGGTGAATATGATGACGTTCCGGAAGGATCGGATCTTTTCAGCCAGATATCTCTGTATGACAGGGAAAACCATTCGGCAGGAACTCTTTCGGCAAGCCGCATCAGCTCAGGAACTGGCGACAGCCTGTCGTTCGGGATCTATGCCACCGGAGGCGCCATCAGGTACTCATCAGAAAATCCGGGCCAGTTCGAGTATTTTACAGAGGAATCCGGAACCTGGTCAAGAAAGATTAGCGGAAGCCATTACAAGCCGGTAACTTCCTTCCCTTCAGGACATGTTCCCGGAGGATGGCACAGGGCAATGATACATGCCCATTATGTTTTTCTGACCAACAACCATACTGAAATATTTGTCCCGGATATAATGCACGGAATTGCTGTTCAGAAGCTACTGACAAACACTGCCGTGCACCTTGCCGGTTTCCGGGAACGTAAAATAATTTATTAAACTTGAAATAACCTCAACCCTTCCAAAATGTCGTCAGAACCCAAAGCAACCAGTCCCGTCCTGCCAGGCAGAATAACATCGGTCGACTTCTTCCGCGGATTTACAATGTTCCTCCTTGCAGGTGAGGCAACCCGCCTCTTCTCAATTCTCATGCGCTCTGAAAATCCGGTTGTACATTTCTTCGGAAACCAGCTTCACCATCATGAATGGCACGGACTTCATTTCTGGGATCTGATACAACCTTTCTTTATGTTCATCGTTGGAGTGGCTATTCCTTTTGCCGTTGCCAACAGGCTCAGAAAGGGACAAAGTCAGAGGAAAATAGACCAGCATGCATGGATCAGGGCCTTCCTCCTGCTCTTCTTCGGATGGGCTCTTTACTTCATTGAAGCTGACAAACTGGTGTTCAGGTTCCAGAATGTCCTTGCACAATTGTCAGTAACCTATATTGTAGCATACCTGATAAGAAATAAAAGCTTCCGCTTCCAGATAATCTTCAGCCTTGCCATCCTGCTCCTGATCGATCTTGCATACCGCTTCTTCCCGGTCGAGGGATTCAACCACCCGTGGGTGAACTATGAGAACCTCGGAGCCTGGTTCAACAATAAGATAGAGGGTGTCGAAAAAGCCAGCGAATGGGCAACCCTGAACTTCGTTTCCACAACGGCTCACACGGTATGGGGAGTTCTTTGCGGGAAACTGCTTATGAGCGAAAAAAGTCATACTTACAAGCTGCGTGCACTGGCAATAGCGGGTGCGGCTGCACTTGCCGCCGGCTATGCGCTCGACTTACTGAACATCACCCCGATAATCAAGAAGATAGCAACATCATCATTCGTGCTTGCCAGCGGCGGCTGGACAATCCTTGCACTTGCTTTCTGCTACTGGCTGATCGATGTGAAAAAACTATTCAAAAAAGGCTCCTGGTTCTTTATTATAGTCGGTATGAACAGCATATTCATCTACATCTTCTTCCATATAGGCGGAGCGGATTTCATAAGGACCATCATCCAGCCTTTCATAAAACTTATCTTCTCGTGGGGCGGAGAAACTACTGTCAGGACATTGACCAGCCTGGGGATATGGGCAGGACTGTGGTATATTTGCTACTGGCTGTACAAGAACAAACTGTTCATTAAAATATAAAGGGATAGCTCTGTTATTTACTAATTTCTTATAATCTCATGCTTAACAAGGGATTACTGTTGAAGGCGGCATCTTTCTGCCTGACTTTGGTTATTGTTTTATCGTGTTCCCCCGCTGATCAGGGAGCTGGCAAAGACGACAAATGGGGATCCATTAGTTCCCGGGAGGGAAAGAACAGTCCGGCAGATTTTGTCAATCCCTTTATCGGGACCAGGTATTTCGGACACACATTCCCGGGTGCTTCACTTCCCTGGGCTCTCGTGCATGTGAGTCCCGACTGCCAGACCGCAGGCTGGACATACGCCGCAGGTTATACCTGGGCCGACAACACAATCATGGGATTCAGCCATACACACTACAGCGGCGTCGGAATGACCAGCGGCGGCGACATACTTTTCCAGCCCACGGTCGGGAATAAACTGCAGATAGTGCCGGGACCGACCGACAAACCCGACGAAGGATACAGGTCGAGGTTCGACCATTCAGAGGAAATAGCTTCTCCGGGCTATTACTCAGTGATACTCAGTGATTATAACGTAAAAGTCGAACTAACATCAACAAGAAGAGTGGCCTTCCACCGCTATACCTTCCCTGAAACTGTCAATG
>CAYSBL010000057.1:5647-7928 GCA_964429295.1 uncultured Rikenellaceae bacterium | reverse complement strand
ACAGGAGAAAGGATCGGGGCATTTGTCAATTACAGCACTTCGGAAAATGAACAGATAACCGCCTGTGTTGCCCTGTCATATGTAAGTCCCGAGGGTGCCAGGAAGAACCTTGAAGCTGAAATGGGTGACGGCGACTTCGACAGGGTGAGGAAGGAAGCTCTTGAAACCTGGAACAAGGAATTGTCGTGTATTGAAATCGAAGGCGCCACTCCTGATCAGAAGGAGATCTTTTACACCTCGCTTTACCGGTCGTTACTGTCGCAGTACATCTATCAGGATGTTGACGGTAAATACTTCGGCATGGACGGCAAAGTGCACGAAGCATCCGGTTATGATTTTTACGGGTCCTTTTCATGCTGGGACACCTACAGGTCGCAGCATCCGCTGCTTACAATAGTCGCTCCTGAAAGAGTCAACGATTTCCTTAAGTCGATCGAAGCCAAGATAAGGGATTTCGGTTGGCTCCCCGCACAGCATTTTGCAAATATCTACCGCGAATCGATGGTGGGTGATCACCTGGTCCCGGTCATTGTGGACGGATACCTTAAAGGGCATGACGGGTTCAATGCAGATTTCGTCTATGATGCCATGAGGATCAAGGCGCTCGGGAAGCCCAAACCTCCGGTTCCCTTGAGTTCAGGACGATCCGGACTCGAATACTATCTGAAATCCGGCTACACCCCTGTTGACAGGGTCACCGAATCTGTCTCAAACACTCTCGAGCTTGCCTACGATGACTGGTGTATAGCACAGATGGCGCACGCCCTGGGAAAGGAAGACGATTATTTGATGTTCATGGAGAGGGCAAAAAATTACGTAAATGTATGGGACAGCGAAACTGAATTCATGAGGCCCCGTAAATCGGACGGCAGCTTCCTGGAAATGGCTGAAGGGAGAGAACAGGAAATAGTGGAAAAAGACGGACACAGGTATTACCGCTATTTTAATCCCCTGCTTGTGGGTGTAAGGCCAAACCGCCATTACACCGAGTCGAATGCATGGCAATATATCTGGTCAGTCCAGCACGATGTACAAGGTCTGATATCCCTTTTCGGAAGCAACGACAAGTTCAATAAAAAGCTTGACACATTCTTTGATATGGATCCTGCCATCTCTGGTCCGAAATACATCGGGGTCGTCGGCACAATAGGCCAGTATGTCCATGGCAACCAGCCTTCGCATCATGTGGCTTATCTTTACAATTATTCGGGAGAGCCCTGGAAAACCCAGTATTGGACAAGACAGATCTGTGAACAACTATACCGGCCGGGGCCCGGAGGATTATGCGGAAATGAGGATATGGGATCACTCTCCTCCTGGTATGTTCTCAGCTCGATGGGATTCTATCCTGTGACACCCGGAAGTCCTTTTTACAGTATCGGCAGCCCTCTTTTCGGGAAAACCATCATCAGACCGGCTGAGGGAGTGGAATTCGTCATAGAGGCAGAAAATAATTCACCTGTAAATAAGTATATCCAGTCGGCCACCCTGAATGGCGAACCGCTTGATAAACCGCAGATCAGTCATGGGGATATAATGAAAGGAGGCAAGCTTGGTTTTGTAATGGGTCCGGAACCCAATAAAGATTGGGGAAAGAAGTAAAAAATGCTTCTTCAAATGTCCCAACCTTTTTTAGCCCCCAGCCCCACCAAAGCTACTCCTTGTACACATCTTCTTGCAAAATAGAATTGTCCAGTTCCCCTTTTTGTTTGCCCCCCAACCCCCTAAAGGGGGGCTTTAGTCTACTGAATTACAATTACTTATGGGGGGGTGAATCGAATGATATTCCTAGCCCCGCATAAGCTTCGATCCGAAAAAGTAAACAATGTAAGCGTGGAAAATTCCCGTTGTAATACATCGCTCAATATCTGATTCTTAGCCCCCCTTTAGGGGGGTTGGGGGGTGGAACAAGCGGGGATAAATGCCATCTTCTGGGGGGCCCAAAAGCTTTCGGGTTGGAGGTAATCTACTCGAATCTCACCCTCTCAATTCCTCCGACAACCGGTATTGTAACCTCAGTTCCGCTGAGGTCTACAGTAAGCCTGGTGCCCGGATCAGGCCAGAGGGTGTATTCCCTGTCGCTCGAGAAAATCATAAGCCCTATCTGTTTGCCTGCAGGAATAACCTGGTCGTCGGGTTCAAGCTCAAAGGTCATTTCATAAAAACGGCCCACCTGAAGAGGCTCGCTTTCAGTAAGCGATCTGTAATTCCTGAGGTCGGCCCAGCCGCGGGTAATGATATTGTCAGTGGGCCGGGGATTGCGTGATTCGATCCAGGGAAG
>CAYSBL010000057.1:1215-5547 GCA_964429295.1 uncultured Rikenellaceae bacterium | reverse complement strand
ATAGGCTGTTGGCTCCTGCCTGTCGTCAGTCTCGCGGACGATCCATGCCCTGGGATCTTTTTCAACATCGTTCTCAACCCCGAAAAGATACCTGGTGAACCACCTGTTCATCATCCGGAAAGGAGGCTCGCCTCCGTGGCCGCCCTGGTGGAAATAAACCTGAAGCGGAACTCCTTTCTTCTTCAAAACATCAATAAACCGGGCGCTGTGGCTTATCATTACATTCCAGTCGTTGAATCCGTGAGCCATCAATGTGGCTGCCCTGTAAGCGCTAATGTAATTCATAAGGTCGCGCTCAGCCCAGAAATCGTTGTAGTCGCCCGTTTTCCGGTCATGCCTGGCCTGCATCACACCCCTTTTTATAACACTGTCGCAGTATTCACAGTTATCGGGATTGGAATGTATAAAATCGTACAGTACGTCAACATCTTCGCCCAGATAGCCTCCCGGACTGCGGACAAGGCCGTTCGAACGGTAATAATGGTAATACGAATTGTTCGGTGAAACAGGAATTATGGCCTCAAGTCCCTGTACCCCGGTCGTGGCAGCTGCAAAAGGTATCGTTCCGTTATAGGATGTCCCGATCATCCCTACTTTGCCTGTAGTCCAATAAGCTTTTACTTCTTCTGTACCATCGGGAGAAGTGTAGCCCTTTGCCCTCCCGTTGAGCCAGTCGATTACTGCCTTCGGGGCTAGCGCTTCTATCCTTGTTCCTACTGTCGGACATCCCTGCGACAGTCCGGTCCCGGGAGCCGACGAATGGACTACAATAAAACCATATGGCACCCATGCCCTGGTCTGGGAACTGGATATCACAGGCCGCTGGCCCCTCCTCTGTATGGGAGGCATCTTCGCCCTTTCGGGGGGATCGGCATCCAGCTCCTGCCTCACGTTCCAGAAATACTGGCTTGCCGATGATCCTGTCCCTGCGAAATACGGACTCGATTCATACACAACGGGCAGTTTCAGATTACCATCTTCTGTCTGCGCAGGACGGGTAACATCAACATGCATCCTGTCTTTCCGGCCGTCACCGTCGGTGTCAAATTCAGTTTCCACCCAGAGATCATGCCTTATCCATTTCTCCGGATCTTCAAATTCAGGTATTCTCTGAGCTTCACCGTTAACAATAACCGGAACAGCAACAGACGGGGCCTTTACTGATTCCCTGCCAGGTCTGACTGCAGGTTGTGAATAAACAGCGGGCTGAAAAAAAATAACTGATGCAGCCGAAACAAAAAATAATTTTAAAATTTTTCGCATATCTGATTTGAAATAAGATTCTTATCTTTTCTTTTGCAAAGAAACTGATTTTCCTGTAACAAAAACCATAAAAAATGTCTGAACAGATCAACAACAATCCTGTACTGATTATCGGGGCAGGCTTTGCCGGTCTTGCCGCCGGTATCTATGCCAGGATGAACGGTTACAACACGCGGATCTTCGAGATGCACGACAAACCGGGGGGACTCTGCACCGCCTGGAAAAGAAAAGGTTACACCATCGACGGCTGCATTCACTGGTTCGTCGGATCATCACCCGACAGCATCATGCATGATTACTGGGAAGAGGCCGGAGTTACACCAAACCGGGAATTCATAAATTTCGACCGGTACGCCATTTTTGAAACCGGAGACGGACGTACTCTGAATTTCTACTCGGATATTGACCGGCTGGAAAAACATCTTCTTGAATTTGCACCGGAGGATGAAGATAATATCCGGGAATTCATTGCCGCCATAAGGATGTGCCTTAAATTTGACCAGCCTTCCGGGAAAACACCTGCTTTAAAAAAATTTACAAAAATGATCAGGTTCCTCCTGTTCCTTGCCACAAACGGCAGCAAACTCAGGAAATGGATGAAGGTAACGGGCAAGGACTTCGCAGCACGCTTCAGGAACCCTGCACTAAAAAAGGCTCTCGATGAGATCTGGTTTCCGGACTTCTCGATAGTCTTCATGTTCTTTACCTTCGCTTATCTTCACAAAAGAAATGCAGGCTATCCCATGGGAGGATCCATGCCTCTGTCGGAAGCGCTTGAAAAAAGATACAAAGATCTTGGCGGGGAAATAGAATACAAAAAACGGGTAGCCAGGATAATCACAGAAAACGATAAGGCAACCGGGATACAGCTTGATGACGGAACCATCATCCACGGATCAAGGGTGATTTCCGCTGCCGACGGATATACAACCATTTTCAAAATGCTCGAGGGCAAATACACTGATGAGAAAATCCGTCACATGTATGAAAACTGGACAATGTTCCCTTCCCTGTTGTTTTTCGGCGCCGGAGTGGACATGTCATTTGATGATGTTCCTCTTTCTGTTTCCGGGTTCAGCTTCCCTCTGAAGGAACCGGTTGAAATAGCAGGAGAACGCCTCGAACGTCTGGCAGTCCATCTGTACAACCACGATCGCTCGATGGCACCTGAAGGTAAGACTGCCCTTACCGTAATGCTGAATGCCGATTATGATTACTGGCTCAAACTTAATGCCGACAGGGCAGCCTACAACAGGGAGAAAACCCGGATCAAGGAACAGATAATCAGCCTGCTGGAACAGCGTTTCCCCGGAATTTCATCACGTATCGAAATGACCGATCTGGCCACTCCTGTTACTTTTGAAAGATATACCGGCAATCGCAAAGGCAGCTTCGAGGGATGGTTCATCACTCCCGAAAACGCTGATACAATGTTCAAACCATTATCGCAGAGGCTGCCCGGACTTGAAGGATGTTACCTCTGCGGCCAGTGGGTCGAACCGGGAGGCGGACTGCCCACAGGTATCATGTCGGCACGACGGCTCGTCAAGTCAATTTGCAGGGAGGACGGAAAAAAATTCAGAACAACAACCGGATCATGATTTGACCACCCCGGAACATTTCCGTAAATTCACGTGTTCATTGTTAAATTGTTCTTATCAGATTGTTAAGATTTGCTACAATAGGAATAGATGAGCAAGGGATTATTTACTTTTATCGTCACCCCCTTCCCAACCTTCCCCCAAGGGGGCAGGAGCAGCAAGCTTTTCCCCCTTGGGGGAAACGGGAAAGGGGGTTATGGGAGAAAATAAGACTCATTTATTAATGGAGATATATAATTACCATCATACTAAAACGAACTTTTTTATCCTGATCCCGGACACTCATTAAAATTTTTAAATCCATGAAGAAACATTTCCTCCTTTCACTGATTGCACTAATCACGCTTTCATCAATATCATTCTCACAACAGGCCCTTTTCGGAGGGGCAAACATCATTTCCCCCGAGATCAACGCTGATAATTCGGTCACCTTCAGGTTCCAGGCTCCTGATGCTAAAGAAGTAAAGCTGACAGGCGAATGGATGCCGTACCAGGGTTGGACCCCGGGTTCGGAACTGATGACCAGAGACGATAAAGGCCTGTGGTCATATACCACAGCCCCCCTTGATTCAGACCTTTATGGATACTCCTTCCTGGTCGACGGAATAAGAAATACTGACCCAAATAATGTCTATATGGTAAGGGATGTAGCCACTGTAACCAACATCCTGATTGTAGGCGGAGGAAAGGGCGACCTTTACCAGGTGAATGACGTTCCCCACGGAACGGTTGCAAGAAGATGGTACGACTCTCCATCGCTTGGAATGAAAAGACGCATCACCATCTATACTCCGGCGGGTTACGAGACCTCGAAACAAAAATACCCTGTGCTTTACCTGCTTCACGGGATGGGTGGCGACGAAGAAGCATGGATCAACCTCGGAAGAACATCCCAGATCCTGGATAACCTTATCGCCCGGGGAAAGGCAAAGCCCATGATTGTGGTGATGCCCAACGGCAACGTGGTCCAGGAAGCCGCCCCGGGTGAATCGAGCCTTGGCCTTAAAAAGCCGTCTATGCAGCTCCCGAATACCATGGACGGGAAATATGAAGAGACTTTTACAGATATTATTTCCTTTGTTGAAGGTAATTACAATGTTATAACCGAAAAGCAGGGCCGGGCGATTGCCGGTCTTTCAATGGGAGGCTACCACTCACTGCACATCTCGAGATTCTACCCCAACATGTTCGACTATATCGGACTCTTCTCAGCCGCAATAATGAGCGATCCAAAAGTTACATCCAAAGTATATGATAATATCGATGCTACTCTTCAGCAACAGCTTAAGAATGGATTCAAGCTTTACTGGATCGGCATCGGCAAAACCGACTTCCTTTACAAGAACAACGTTGAATTCAGGAGCAAGCTCGATGCAATGAAGTTCCCCTATGTATAAAGGGAAAGCGAAGGCGGACACACCTGGACTAACTGGAGGACTTATTTGTCGGAATTCGCTCCTCAGTTGTT
>CAYSBL010000057.1:0-1115 GCA_964429295.1 uncultured Rikenellaceae bacterium | reverse complement strand
ATGACAGATTTTGAATTCTATAATCCCGTAAAAGTGTTTTTCGGGAAGGACCAGCTCCAGAAAATCTCAACACAGATTCCTGCAGGAAGCAAAGTAATGCTTCTTTACGGAGGCGGAAGCATAATGAAAAACGGCGTTTACGAACGTGTAAGAGCTGCCCTTGAGAGATTTGACGTTACTGATTTCGGGGGTATCGAGCCAAATCCTCTTTACGAAACTGCAATGAAAGCGGTGGAACTGGCCAGGGAAAAGAACATCAATTTCCTGCTTGCTGTCGGCGGCGGATCGGTGATCGACGCCACAAAGTTCATTGCGGCTGCCATCCCCTACAAGCTGGGCGATCCGTGGAACATCCTTGCAAAGAAAATGCCGGTCATTTCGGCAATTCCCCTGGGGGCAGTTCTTACCCTTCCTGCCACCGGCAGTGAGATGAACAAGAATTCTGTTATCAGCAGAAAGTCGACCAGCGAAAAGCTTGCCTTTGGTTCTCCGCAGGTATTCCCTGTATTCTCCTTCCTCCTTCCCGATGCGGCAGGAACACTTCCCAAACGGCAGGTAGCCAACGGAATCGTCGATGCATTCGTGCATGTCACCGAACAGTATCTTACCTACCCGGTCAATGCTCCCATCCAGGACAGGTTCGCAGAAGCCATACTCATAACACTGATCGAACAGGCACCGGCGGTATTTGAAAACCCTGCCGACTATGAGGCTATGTCGAACCTGATGTGGTCGGCCACCATGGCGCTGAACGGTCTTATCCAGTGCGGTGTGCCCGGCGACTGGTCGGTTCACAGCATCGGACACGAACTGACGGCACTGCATGGCATCGATCATGCAAGAACCCTTGCGATAGTGCTTCCGGGGCTCTGGAAGGCTCTCCTCGAAGAAAAGAAGGCCAAGTTGGTGCAGTATGGCGAGAGGGTTTGGAATATAACCGAAGGAACCGATGATGAACGTGCCCTGAAAGCCATCGACCTTACAGTGGAATTCTTTGAATCGCTCGGAGTGCCAACCCGTCTCAGCGCTTACGGCGTTAACGGCGACACCATCGATAAGATCGTTTCGAGGTTCGAGGACCGGAAATGGCTCGAACTCGGCGATCGCGGTCTTAC
>CAYSBL010000056.1:2478-20329 GCA_964429295.1 uncultured Rikenellaceae bacterium | reverse complement strand
TCATAATTGCCTCAGCGGTAATTCTGGAGGAGTTCGCCCTGAGGAACAACACAACGACATACACGATAATTCTGGAGGACCTGGAGTTGATGAAAAACGGGAAGAAGCAAAAGATACTGAAGGAACTATCGGATCTTACCGGCAGAGAGATACTCAAATATAAAATCAGGAAGATTGATTACAAAAAGCAGATTGCCGTGCTGGATATTTCGTATAAGGATCGTTCTATCCAGCAGTAATCTTTGTGCCTGCCAGCGACATTTCCAAAAAGCATAAAAAGCAAGAGGCTGTCCAATCCAGACAGCCTCTTTATCATTTGATTACCAGATCCTTCTGGTATTACAACGCATAACCTGAACTAATTCTTAACGCATCTGACCGATTTTCCTGCGTTATTATCAGCATTCTGTCTTTGCACGTTTTCATGAGCATAGTCAAGTTGCCTCATCATTGAACGATCTGCAGTGCTTACTGATGAAGTCCAGAAATAAGCAATATTCCCGGCATGCTGGAATAGTCCGCCGTCATAGTAACGGTAACCTCCCGGCATTGCAGTGAAACCGCTTGAATTGGTACCGTTTCCGTCATTGGACCATCCCTGGGTGCTCTTCATCTGTGTGCCCTGATCTGTTCCGCGCCAGCCAGAACCCTCAGCAATAGCCTGTGTCATACCAAGAGCCATTTCCAGTGAAATAAAATCCGCATCAGTTGCTACATGCCAACCATCAGGACAAAGATTGGCATTGCTTGCTGCAAACCAGTTATAAAGCGCTCCATACAAAGGTTTATTTACTGCTTCATTGTCGTCATACCAGCAATATGCCGGGCCTGCAAGATTTGCCCAGTCAGTACCTGTTGCAACGGTCGGAATAGGAGTGTCATTTTTGTAAGTGGTGGTTGCAAGGTTCTCTGCCATCCAGACAGCAGATCCTATCCTTATTACTTCATATGAGTTTCCATCAGCATCCATAAGCAAAGTGTTGAATGTTACCTGCTCTCCGTAACTGGTACCTGCCGAGTTGGTGGCATATGCCCTTACATAATATGGGGTTCCCATATCAAGACTGGTAATTGTGGCAGTGAACTCACCGGTTCCGTTTCCAAGAGCAGCGGCCATGGATTCATCATCTACGGTCGGGTTCTCATCAGTGCTCCAGCAAAGACCTCTTTCAGTTATTGCACCTCCGTTATCAGCAGTGACATTGCCGCCCACTGTTGCTGAAGCTTCGGTTACAGCACTAACAGCTCCTGTTGTAAGATCAGGTTCACCAACTGCAAGTGTCGTAAACTCAACCTGTGGTCCATACTCGGTACCAGAGTCGTTGGTTGCATAAGCCCTGACATAGTATTTTGTTCCCGAAGCCAGGCCTGTCAGGCTGCTTGTAAATTGTCCAACGCCTGAACCATCTGTGGTATGAGCACCTGAAATCGAAGGATTTGCAGCAGTTCCGTAGCATACTCCCTTGGCCGTAACGTTACCCCCGCCGGTTGCTGTAACGTTTCCACCGGCAGTGGCTGTAGTGTAACTGAAAACAGTAACTGCGGCGGTTGTCACTGTTGCCCCTACAATGGGGGTTGCTGTAAACTCAACCTCGTCACCGTATGCAGTACCGACACTGTTTGTGGCATAAGCTCTGACATAGTATTTCGTACCTGGTGTCAAACCAGTAAGGTTGCTCGAGAATGAACCTGTTCCTGTTCCGTCAGTGGTTTTGGAACCTGATACAGTAGGATTTGCTGAGGTTCCCCAGCAGACACCCCTCGCGGTAACATCAGCACCGCCATCATCGGTTACATTACCCCCTGACACTGCTGAGGTAGTTGTTATACCGCTGACCGCAGTGGTCGTCACCACCGGGATCTCTTCCTTCTTACAGCTGCTGAGGGTAGCAACACCTGCAAGAAAAACAACCAAGACCAAAAAATTCAATACTTTTTTCATAATGTAAGTAGATTAAGATTTGATTTAAACTCATTTTTTAAGTTGTATGAACACATTCAAATAAAAATTTCGCAACGGATCATATTAAAAACTAACTTATCCTGTCAATCCTTAAGGCATCTGACAGATTTTCCACCTGCCTTTATGACTCCTTCACGGTATATCCTTCCTTCACTACTGTCTAAACGGCGATAG
This sequence comes from uncultured Rikenellaceae bacterium, assembly GCA_964429295.1. Lineage (GTDB taxonomy): Bacteria > Bacteroidota > Bacteroidia > Bacteroidales > VadinHA17 > LD21. Next base: position 18,192 of record CAYSBL010000056.1, on the reverse strand, counting down.
AGCGCTTTTGTTGTGCCATCCCAATGGTATGTGGAAGTCCACCAGTAACCAACGACACCAAGATCATTGAAGGATCCATCCACACCATATCTATAGCCCTCACCTATAGCTGAAAATCCGCTGGAATTCGTTCCGTTTGCCTGCACCCAGGTGGTGGCGCTCTTCAATTTGTTCCCCTCGTCGTTACCTCTCCAGCCAGTTCCATTTGACTCTGCCGTTGTCATTCCCAGAAATCTCTCCAGTGTTTTGTATTCCTCATCCGTAGGCACATGCCATCCTGAGGGACATAAACCACCAGCTTCAACTGTATACCAGTTATATATTAAGCCATATCCGCTTCCCTGCTGAGTATTGTCAAACCAGCAGCAGGCCGGTGAAGTAAGGTTGCTCCAGGCAGTGTTATCTGTCACAAACGGAATATCTGCTCCTCCACGGAACCGCGTCGTTTTCAGATCTGATTGCATCCACAATTGAGTACCAATGATAACTGTTTTGTAAATGTTCCCGTCAATATCCGAAGCACTGGTTGAGAAAGCAACCTGCGGACCGTAACCGGTTCCGGCGCTGTTCCTTGCGTAGGCCCTTACATAATATATCGTTGATGGATTCAGTCCGTCAATTTCAATTGTATACGTTCCGGTTCCGGAACCTGCTGAAGCATGTAAGCCTGATATTGTCGGAGTACCGGAGGTGCTCCAGCATATACCCTTTTCTGTAATGACAGCCCCATTTTCGAGGATATTACTGCCCCCCGAAACCGCTTCGGTCAATGTGATTCCAGTTACTGCATCAGTGGCCAAAGAAGGTACTGTAACCGGCTGAGTTCTGAAAGACAATTCATTACCATACGTAGTTCCCTGGCCGTTGGTGGCATATGACCTTACATAATACTCTGTACCAGGAGTCAGTCCAGTCAGATTGCTCACAAAGTCACCCGGCCCTGAGCCGTCCACTGTATGCGTACCGGCTACCACCGGGCCTGAAGAAGTGCTCCAGCATACTCCCTTTGCAGTAATTGCAGAACCTCCATCAGACAATCCGGTCCCGCCGGAAGTCGCAGTTGTCCATGTCACCTGCCCGACGGTTCTGGTGGTTATTGTTGGAGGTATTGCAAGTGTAGTAAACTGAAGATCTTCGCCGTAGGAAGTACCGACACTGTTAACGGCAAAAGCTCTTACATGATACGTGGTTGCCCTCTCCAGCCCTGTAATATCAGAAGAAAAGACACCGGTCCCGGTTCCATTCACGATCTTATTATCATTAACTGAAGGATTTACAGATTCTGACCAGCAAATTCCCCTTTCAGTTATTGTCGCACGTCCGTCAGAAATAACATTACCACCGGCTATAGCAGATGTGGATGTTATACCTGCAGGCGCCACAGTAGAAATTGTCGGCAATACCGGATCCTTCTTGCATCCGGATAAAAAAACAGCTGCCGACAGATACAATGAAGTCAGCAGAACTTTGGAAATCCTGAATTTTCTTTTCATCAATTATAAATAATTACTTACTCCATAAAACTGAATTCCGGGCAATTAATTGTGTGAGCCTGGAAAAGCTTCAAATCCTCTATGCGTGAAACAATTCATTAGATTATACTAAGATGGCAGCCATCAGCAGATCTGATTTAATAACGGCACTTTGAATGTTTCCGGCTTTTTCCGGATCAATTCCTTTTAAAACACTATTGTAACAAGAGGTGTCAGTCCTTGACACACCTTACAGACATTCCATAGTTATGACCAGCATAGACCCTGAAGAGCTTCTCACTGTCATTCTGGATATGACGGTACCAGGCATTAGGGGCAATGGGGGTGGAAGTCCACCAGTACCCGTTGGTCCTCAATCCCTGAAAAGAGCCCGCGTCAGTGCGCCAGCCGCCAGGCAGCGCAGTGAAGTCAAACTCGTCGGTGGCTCCTGTGTTGGGACTTATCCAGTGGGCTGTTCCGGTCTCTTTAAGTTTACCTCCGGCTATCAGCTCCCCTCCAAGAAAATCTTTCATTATCAGCCAGTCGTTATCAGTGGCAACATGCCAGCCGGCCGGGCATAAGATCCCTGAACTGACAGCGATCCAGTTATATAATGCTCCATAGGTACTTCCGTTGGCGCTGTTATTTCCGTACCAGCAATACCCACCCTGATCAAGAGAAGCCCAGTCTCCGGCATTCTCAGTCAGGGCAATCTGAGTTCCATCATGAAGCCTCGTAGTCAAAAGATTCTGAGTTATCCAGAGCTGAGTTCCGATTCTGATCACATCGTACGAATTCCCATCAATATCAGATACTGTCAGAGGATCGGAAGAAAATTCCCTGTCTGCTCCATATGCGGTGCCTGCAGCATTGGTAGCATATGCCCTGACATGATAAGTTGTGTTGGGGCTAAGCGAACCAAGACTGCTTTCAAACGGGCCTGTTCCTGTCCCGTCGGTAGTGCGGCTGTTGGCTATGGTCGGATTGGCAGTGGTACTCCAGCACACACCTCTTGCAGTTACCTGTGATCCACCGTCACCGGTAACATGACCGCCGCCAGTTGCCGTTGTTGGGGATGTGGCATTGACGACAGCAGTAGTAACAGTCGGCGGAAGGGCGCCCGTCCTGAACTGAACAGCAGCTCCGTAACCGGTTCCCTGTGCGTTGGTGGCATAAGCTCGTACGTAATAGGTTGTATTGCCGGCCAATCCGGCAAGATTGCTTTCAAAACCTCCTGATCCGGAACCATCAGATGTTTTTGAATCACTGATATCCGGAAGCGGTTTTGTGCTGCTCCAGCATACTCCCCTTCCTGTAACTGGTACACCTCCATCAGAAGTAATGTCACCACCCGACTGGGCGGTTGTCTGAGTTATCCTTGTAACTGCCCTGGTAGTAAGTTCAGGCGGAGCATAAAGGCTTGTGGTGAAAGTGACCTGGTTGCCATATGAATCGCCCTCGCTGTTTACTGCATAAGCCCGCAAAAAATATGTTGTATTAGGAAGCAGTCCGCTTACATTGCTTGTAAATTTTCCGGTCCCATATCCATCGGTAGTCCTTTCATCTTCAATATCAGGCGATTTGCGGGTATCCCAGCATACCCCCCTTACCATAATGTCAGCATTGCCGTCGCTTGTAACATCCCCTCCGGCAACTGCGGTGGTTGGTCCGATTTCCGTAACCTGACCGGTTACGACATCCGGCAGCTTTAATATTACACAACTCTTGAAAGTTAGTGCAATAATGCCTGTGACGATAATTATAATGAAATCTGGTCCCTTTTTCATATTTGGTCAGTCTTAATAGCGGGAAGCCTTTACCTGTTCTATGAATTCAGATATAAAAGTACTAAAATCCGTCAAATATTATGCCATTAATGCTGTTTTTGACAGACCAAACTTATAAACGATAAAGAGGGTAAATTGTTGCTTTTTTCAGATGCAGGAGAAACTATTCCTTCCTGTCGGGGATAAGGGGACGCTTGTAGGGCAAAGTAAAGCGAAAATCAGTGCCTTGTCCCGGTTCCGAGGTCACCCAGATTTTCCCACCGAGAAGCTCAACGTATGCCTTGCAGATGGACAAACCCAGCCCTGTTCCGCCAAATTTCCTTGAGATGACGTTGTCAACCTGAAAAAATCTTTCAAAAATCTTTTTATGGTGTTCCTTTGGGATTCCGATGCCTGTATCCTTTACAAAAAATTCCAGATTCCCATTCTTCAGGGCATAGCCAAAGCTGACTGACCCTTCGCTGGTGAACTTTGTGGCATTGTTAATCAGATTTGAAAGTATCTGTATCACTTTGGTACCATCTGTCAGGATAACCGCCTTCTCATCCGCCAGTCCGGCTTTATGGCTGATCCTGAGTATATCAGACTTTTCCTTATAGCTGAATTGCTCATCCAGGCTGCGCAGGGCTGCATTCAGGTTCATCTCCTTGATATTCAGTTTAACCTGTCCGCTCTCTATATTGGCAATATCAACAATATCATTTATAATTGACAGCAGTTGGCTTCCACTCTGAAAAATAATATCAATAAACTGTTTTCGTTCCTCTGCAGTCGTATCAGGTTCATTAAGAAGTGCAGAAAAGCCTATTATTGCGTTCATGGGAGTGCGTATCTCATGCGATACATTATGCAGAAAAGCAGTCTTCAGCCGGTCACTTTCCTCAGCTTTTTCTTTTGCAGCAATAAGTTCCGATTCAGCCTGCTTTCTCTGCGTGATATCCTCGATCATCACCAGGAAGTACTGGACCTCATCATTATTGTTGCGAATGATACTGATTGTGGTTGATCCCCAGATTACACTGCTGTCCTTACGAATAAACCTGTTTTCAGTATGGTAAACAGGTATCTCCTCAGCCACAAGGCGGAGGAGACCGACATCATCACTTGCCGCATAATCGGGAGGTGTAAAGTTTCTGAGAGTAACCGATTTCACATCATCTTCGCTATAGCCAAGCATTTTACAGAAAGCCGGGTTAGCCCTGATTATTGCCAAATCCTTTCCTGTCATAGCAATGCTGATAGGACTCTCCTCGAATATTTTCCTGAACCTTTCCTCACTTTCCTTGAGAGTCTCCTCGGCCAGTTTTCGCTCGGTTATGTCCCTGCAAATAGCCTGAAAATATTTTACTCCTTCAATCTCGACTTTCCTGGCGCTGATCTCCAAGGGCATATATGTACCATCCTTACGAACATGCACTGTTTCATAAGTTGAATATCCTATTTCATCAAGGATCCGTCTCTCCTGTTCAAGAGTTCTTCGGGCTTCCGGAGATCTAATTTTGTACAGACTCATACCTAAAAGTTCCTCCCGGCTTCGCTGATACGCTTCAAAGGCTCTGTCGTTAGCCTCGATGATATTCATGTTCCTGTCAGTGAGAAAAATAATGTCATTGGCATACTTCAGAATATAATCGAAGTGCTTTCTCAGGGCCAGCCGGTCAAGCTCCGCTTCATATTTTTCCCGGTAAAACCTGGCATTCTCATTCCATTCAATGATCCCAAGAAGCATACCAATAGTCAGGACGAACAGGATGATTATGATGACGATCATGGTCATCTGGTCATTCAGTGCTGTAAAGACCTCACTGTGGTTTATCTTTGCAATCAGGAACCATGGTGATCCGGGAACTTTTCTCATTGCGGCCAGAACAGGAGCTCCCCTGTAATCGAGCCCGTCAGCAGTAGACATCTCACCGCGGACAGCCATGGAAGCAGGAAGCTTTTCGGCCGAAACCGGTTTCCGGAGCTCAAGCTCAGAGTTCTTTCTGAATCTTAATTCACTAAGAAAAACTACTTCCTCACCCTCCTGCCTTACCAGAAGCGACTCCGTTGTTTTTCCTGGAACCGGCCATGTCTGTATAAGAGGATAAAGAACTACCGCCGGGTCTATCCTGATCAGAAGAAGACCAAATGCTGATGAGTCATTTTGCCAGGTGTTGACAAGAGGAATTACGAGATGAAGATAGATTGGATCGATATTATTTGCCCTGGCAAAATCGGTCAGGATTCCTGTCCTGAGGTTCAGAAATTCAGGAATCAAATCTTTCAGATTTTCATCATAAAGGGTGTCATTACCCGGGAAATTGCCTTTTACTTTCCCGACCGAATCTATTAGAACAACATTTTTATAATCATTATAAACAGCCAGTGATCTCAAACTGGCTGAGATATCAGGTTGAGGTTCTGAAGAATCCTGTGTGTGCAGAAAATCGTACAGCAGCCTGACAAAAGGAATATTCCCGCCAATCAGCCTTGCATCTCCCAGCCTCTCGTTTCTCCATTGGGCAATCTGATTAACTTTCAGATCTGCAATAGCCGAAAGTTCAAGGCTTTTATCCCTGATAAGGTTTCTTTTGTGACTTCTGTAATAGAAAAGCCCCAGCAAGATACTGCTTACTGCAACAATGGCGAAAAGGACTATTAAAAGCCACGGAATGGCCGGCTTCCGCTTGTGCAAAATCATCAGGGCCCTCCTGTTCCTGTCAGATTCAACTTAAAAAATATCACATCCGAATGTAAAGTTAAGGCTTGGATCAAAAAAAATCAATTATCCTTCCTTACATATCAGACGTTGAATCATCCTTTTTTATTATAACAGATGCAAGAATTGATATAAGAAGTATTGAGACTATTATTGACAGGGATAAAGTAACCGGAATTTCGAAATGAAAGAAAGCAGCCAGCATTTTAAGTCCGACAAACGTAAGGACAATTGCCAGCCCGATCTTAAGGTATCTGAACAATCCCATTATTCCGGATACTGCAAAATAAAGTGATCGCAGACCAAGAATAGCAAAGATGTTAGAGGTGAATACAATAAAGGTATCCTTGCTGATTGCAAGGACTGCCGGAATGCTGTCGACAGCAAAGATCAGATCGGTCGACTCTATGACCAGCAATACTATAAACAAAGGTGTGGCAAAGAATTTACCTTCCTTTCTTACAAAAAAAGAGTCCCCATGATTATTATCAGTTACAGGCAGGAATTTCCTGAAAAGCCTGACCAGACCGTTTTTTTCTGGGTCAACTTTGGCCTCCTCCCTCTGGAAGAGCATTTTCAGTCCGGTAAAAACCAGAAACGCCCCGAAAATAATTACAATCCAGTGGAACCTGTTTATAAGGGCAACACCGGCAAAAATAAATATTGCCCTCATTATAACAGCTCCCAGAATCCCCCAGAATAAGACCTTGTGCTGATATTCCCTCCTGACAGAGAAGAATGAAAACACCATGATAAATACAAAAATATTGTCAATGCTCAGGGAATATTCGATGACATAGGCTGTTAAAAACTCCAGAGCTTTTGTCCTGCCAAACTGGGTAAGAACGACAAGATTGAAAATCATCGCCAGTGAAATCCATACGGCAACCCACGAAAGGGCTTCCTTCAGCTTTATTTCGTGCGATTTTTTATTGAACACGCCAAGATCGAGTGCCAGCATTATCACAATGATTATGCTGAAGATGATCCAGAAAATCGGATTGACTTCCATACAGAATATTTGATGTGCAAAACTAAAAAAATATTTTCAGTTTGATATTAATAGCCAAAAGTTTGTAAAAAACTAATAGTAATCTGTCCCAATAAAATATGATTTTGCATAAGAAACTTTTATACATTTATCCTTTAATTTTTTAAAAATAAAATCATGGTTCATAATATCTGCCGGATACCAGGCGCCATCATGGCACTATTATTTTGCGGAGTTTTTTCCTATTCTCAGAAAGTAACACCAGGAGCCGATAAAATAAATTCGGCCGACATGGAAGCCTACCTCTCATTCCTTGCCTCCCCTTCAATGAAAGGCAGATCCAATGGGGAGAAGGAGCTGGATATTACAGTTAATTATCTGGCTTCACAGGCCAAACTCATGGGACTTAAGCCTGCCAACGGCAATAGTTACCTGCAGCCTTATACTCTTATGAAGAAATCCATTGACCGGGAGAGATCGGAAATAAGGATTTTGACATCCGGAAATGATTCTGTTCATTTCAAAGAACCCATTTACCAGCTTTTCCCTAACGGGGCTTCAGATTTCGAGATCGAGGGAGAAGTAATCTTTGCCGGCTACGGAATAAAAGCTGATAATTACAATTACAATGATCTTGAAGGACTAAACCCTGAAGGCAAGATCCTTCTTGTAATGAACAGGTCACCGCTTTCAGAAGATGGTTCAGAATATCTGTTCCAGGGCTCCATGTGGTCATCAATGATGGGAATCCAGCCAAAGATGACTTTCCTTATGTTTTCAAAAGCTAAGGCAGTGATCATAGTCTCCGATCCCAAATCAGGCTGCTCCTCCGTCGAACAGCAATACCCCGGGATAGCAGGGGAACTGGAATCATTGAAGTATCTGAAAGGATCCAAACCACTGATCATCGATATGCCGGCCATGCCCAGAATAATGTTCGTCCACAGAAAAATTGCCGACGAATTGCTGAAGGGAACCGGTAATACGCTCGAAAATCTTCAGAAAGAGATCGACTCTGAAATCAAGCCTAAATCCTTCCTCATTCCCGGTAAAAGGATCAGAATAATTGAAGCATCTCGGACTGATGAAATAACAATGAATAACGTAGCCGCCTGGATCGAGGGCAGCGATCCTGAATTAAAAAAGGAAATTGTTATTTTTTCAGGGCATGCAGATCACATAGGTGAAACAGGCGGAACTGTAAACCCCGGCGCTGATGATAATGCCTCAGGGTGTGCAGCAATCCTTGAAATTGCACAGGCATTTCAGAGCCTTGAGAAAAAACCTCCCCGGTCAGTCTTATTCCTTTGGGTCACAGGAGAGGAAATTGGGTTGTTCGGGTCTCAGTCGTACGTGGAAAATCCGCTTTTTCCCCTGGAAAACACAGTGGCTGATCTTAACATGGATATGATCGGCAGGGTCAGGGGATCGGCTGACACCACCGAAAACACCCCCATGACTGACAAGACAGGACTTTTCGTCATAACCGGGAACCAGAGCAAGGAACTTGTCGACATTGCCAACGAGGTGGATTCAAAAACAGCACTGGATCTTGATTACAGCCTAAGCGGCAGAAATCACCCGCTTCAGCTTTTTTCGAGGAGCGACCATTACAATTTTGTTAAGAAGGACATCCCTGTTCTTTTCTTCTCAACAGGGCTTCATACTGATTATCATAAATCCGGAGATACCCCGGACAAGATCGACTATGAAAAGATGGAACTTGTAACCAGGACGATCTTTGAGATCGGATACAATGTTGCCAGCAGGAAAAAACGTATTGTTGTGGACAACCCGTTCAGCAAGTGGTAGTCTGATCCGGTTTACGATAAAACCCTGTGTTAACGTTCCTCTTCAAGAAAGGTCCTTACAGGTACAGAATACTTCCTTTCGATTTCAGGGATACTGTCATTATCACTATCTTCCATTGATCTGATGAATTCCAGCAGTGCAAGCCATTCCTTGCCTTCCTGAACTCCCTGCTGATCCTCATTCATGTCAACGACAGCATTCTTCATGTCTGTAACGGGATTGCCGGAAACATCCCTGGGGACCACCCTGATAAGACCCAGACTCATCTTTTTTATTATACCGATAAACTCAAGCATGTATGAATTGGCAGAAATGGAATACAAGGTGGTATCTTCCCCTGAAAAGTTCACATTCCTCTTTTCACCGTTCAATCCGACAATCTCAATGCTTTTTATCTTTCTCAGCAATCCTCGTTCAGGGTTATATTTAACTCTTAACCCTGAATAAAAACAGTGATTGGAGGGTGATGATTTGTGGGCTATCATAAGAATCTCGAGAATATTCTTAAGTTCCTTTCCCGTGACATACAGCCTTGAAAGAGGATATCCTGGAACATCATCGTTGCCTGATCCGAGCGACATGATCCTGAAAACATCAGGAGCGGTCATTACACCGGGTACCATCCTGTCTCTGATAACTCCTACAGCCACCATTCCGATGTCGCATCCGGCTGATGAATGCCTGTTCACATAATTGTGAATGGCATCGGCTATCATTGGGCCAAGATTGCTAGACAGGAAGTCCCCCTGTTCATTGCACTCGAGAAGGTAATCTGTTTCTGCCACCGGATCAGAATAACCAATGCCCAGGGGAGCCAATATCTCCCTGGTTACAAGAGCCTGCTGGGCCCCGACAGCCTCTATTACATCACTCTCTCCGGTAATCCTGTCATCAACCGGTATCAGTCTGCAGTCTGTTACCCTTATTTTTCCGTTTTCCCAGACAAGCTCAAGCCTCCCTACGTTTTGTCCGTACTCACCGGTCTGAACTATTGGAACTCCCTTTATTATCAATGGATCAGTTATTGCGGAATGACTGTGTCCGCTAATTATAACATCAATTCCCCTTACCTTTTTCGCCAGTCTGACATCTTCTCCCTTCCACTTTCCTTTTTTATCCTTTGAAACTCCTGAATGAGATAAACATATTACAAGATCGCATCCATCCCTTTCAAGTTCCCTTACCATCTTCCTCGCAAAGGAGGTCTGCTTCGCAAATCTTAAAGGTTTTGCGAGCGGGGCAACGTCGACCGCGTCCCTGCCCAGAAGAGAGAAAAACCCGATTCTCAGCCCATCCCTTTCAAGGATGAGTTTTCTAAGAACTGTCATCGAATCATAAAGCTTTTCAAGTTCATCATCACCCTGATCATCAGCATCAAGTATCGCATTACTTAAGAGCAGCGGAGGGATCTCACCCTTCCCCAGGGATGTGCTTATGATTCCAGCTATTTTTGACGGACCGAAATCAAATTCATGGTTACCAAGGCATACAACATCATACCCCATCTGTTTCATCAGCCTTAGCTGGAAACCTGTTTTAAGTTCCAGTGAATGAAATAACGTTCCCATCAGAAAGTCGCCTGCATCAACAGTTAGTGTTGTCCCTGAATTGTCTCTCTTCTCACTTCTGAGAATGGCAGCTATCCGTGCAAATCCCCCCCGGGTTTCATCATCACCAGGTGAGGAAGGTGTATACTCAGCCTCAGGTGTGAATCCGTTCAGGCGGGAATGCAGATCGTTGGTATGAAGAATCACTATCTTCTTTTCAGTCTGACCCGACATGAGGCCTGTAATGGAAAGAAACAGGAGAGACAGCAATAATCTTTTCATTATCAACAGATTTTACTTATCAAATTTACATGTTTTCAATGCATCTGCAACAACAAAAGTACTTCCTCCGATGAAAACAACATCATTTTCTCCGGCCGCTTCCAGGGCTGATTTGACCGCCGAACGAACATCGGAATGTGAAGTACCTTTAAGATTCCATTTGCCGGCATCGCCCATCAGGACTTTTTCATCAAGAGCCCTGGGTACTGAAGCCCTTGTAAAATAATAAATTGCATCGGACGGGAAGAGTGGTAAAACTGAAGCCCTGTCCTTGTCGCTTACAAATCCGATCACGATGTGAAGCTTTTCGGCTCCACAGGTTTTCAGCTGCGAGATTACATAGCTGAGACCTTCAAGATTATGCCCCGTATCGCAAACAACCAGAGGCTTCCTGCCTGCTATGTGCCATCGACCCATCAGTCCTGTGTTTCCGACAGTTCGTCTTATCCCGTCGATAATATTCAGATCGCTGCAACAAGTAGTGTTCTGCAGGACACGGACGGACTGAAAGACTGCCTGAATATTCCTTGCCTGATAATCTCCTCCAAGACTGACTTCTCCCTTGAAGATTCGTCCGGTGGATTTTTCAAGAACTTTATACTTTCTTTTTCCCGTGCGGTAATTCAGGTAATCAAACCTGCAATCAAAAGCCCGGTCGGCAAACAGGATCTCTGAATTCCTCTGTTGCGCGGTCATGACAAAAAGATCACTGATCTCATCCTGAGTTTCACTTATGACAACGGGGATATTAGTTTTAATTATGCCGGCTTTCTCAGCTGCAATTTTCAGAAGGGTATCTCCAAGAAGATCAGCATGGTCGTGACCAATATTAGTAATCACTGAAAGATCGGGGTTGATGATGTTTGTCGAATCGAGTCGTCCGCCAAGCCCTGTTTCAATTACTGCAAATTCAACACGGGCCCTGGCAAAATAGTCAAAGGCCAGGGCGACTGTCATCTCAAAAAAAGAGGGTTTCAGCGAACCGAGAAAATTTTTATGCGTTCTCAGGAATGATGTAACTTCATCCTTTGGGATCATCCTTCCATTTATCCTTATCCTTTCCCTGAAATCCTTCAGATGGGGAGAAGTGTAAAGGCCTGTCCTGTAACCGGCTTCCTGGAGAACTGAAGCAATCATATGGGATACTGATCCCTTTCCGTTAGTCCCGGCAACATGAACGGATCTGAACCTCAGGTGAGGATGTCCGAAGTACTCATCAAGGGCAAATGAGTTTTCAAGATCACTCTTGTACGCTGCTTTCCCGATCCTGTGATATGCCGGAAGCTGGCTGTACATGAATTCAATAGTCTGATTGTAATCCATATTTCATGGTTTTGTACCCGGACGGCAAACCGGGACGGCAGCGCCGATACAAATTAACATACTTTCAACACAAGCAACAATCTAAACTTTATTTTAGTTATTTTTGCAGATTGGCATTATTCGGATACTGCGCATACAGTAGATTGATAACAAATAATTTATCATGAAGAAAAAACACAATAAAAAACTATTTATCATTGACACCAACGTACTTTTGCACGATTATAAATGCATTTACAATTTTGAAGAGAACGATGTTATTATTCCGATAGTAGTCCTTGAGGAACTCGACAAATTCAAAAAAGGGAACGATATCATTAACTTCCATGCAAGGGAATTCACCCGTGAGCTTGACAAGCTTTCCGGGGACATGCTCCTTACTGCCAACATACCGCTGGGGGAAAATCTCGGAAACCTCCATATAGAAACAGGCCGCGATTTCTCTGAAAAAGTCAGCCAGTCATTCGCGGAAAGGACGCCTGATCACAGGATACTTGCAATAGCTGATGATGTATGTAACACCAACAAGGACAAGGCAGTGGTTCTGATCTCAAAGGATATTAACCTCAGGATGAAGGCCAAATCGCTTGGAATAATGGCACAGGATTACCAGAACGACAAGGTCGCCAATATTGATGATCTGTACAAGGGGATCCAGGTACTTGAAGGTGTTGATCACAAACTGATAAGCAAACTCTATGAAGTCCCTGAAGGCATAAGCGCCGGAGATTTCAATCTTGATCCGGAACTCAGGGGTCACCAGTTTTTTATTATGAAGAACAGCGGTGCAAGCGCACTTGCACACTTCAATCCGGTCACAAAACTCCTGAACAGGGTGATCAAACAGACCACCTATGGGATTGATCCGCGTAATGCGGAGCAAACCTTTGCCCTTGATGCACTTTTAAATCCCGACGTTCAGCTGGTTTCTCTCACAGGAAAGGCCGGAACCGGTAAAACCCTTCTGGCCCTTGCAGCAGCCCTTCAGCAGCACAAGAGATACAAGCAGATTTTTCTTGCCCGCCCCATAGTTCCCCTGGCTAACAGGGACCTTGGATTCCTCCCCGGCGATGTGAAGGAAAAAATGGATCCCTATATGACTCCCCTTTATGACAACCTCACGGTCATCAAACACAAATTCAGTCATCAGAGCCCTGAATTTCTTAGGATCAACGACATGATGAAGGAAGAGAAACTGGTAATCACCCCTCTTGCCTATATCAGGGGAAGAAGCCTGTCAAGTATTTTCTTTATTGTGGATGAAGCCCAGAACCTGACTCCGCATGAAATTAAAACAATAATAACAAGAGCCGGTGAAGGTACAAAAATGGTCTTTACCGGCGATATTGAACAGATCGACTCACCCTATCTCGACACAGCTTCAAACGGTTTGAGCTATCTGTCAGACAAGATGAAAGACCAGGATGTCTTTGCGCATGTGAACCTTGTTAAGGGAGAGCGAAGCCCACTGGCAGAGCTTGCCAGCAAGCTGCTGTGATATCAGGGTGTCAGTATTCCGCGGATCAGAAACAATAAAAACAAATAAACCATGAAAAACAGACTATCAACACTCCTGCTTTTAATTCTGATAATCGTCACCGGAGCTTCTTTCGATGCTACGGGACAAAAAGCTACGAAAAAAGACAAGACAGCTAAATCTGCAAAAAGCAAGAAAAACACTGAGGTCAAACTCTTTAATGGAAAAGACCTTTCAAACTGGGTATTCTATCTGAGGGATCCTGCTGTTGATCCGGCAACTGTTTTTACTGTCCGTAACGGCGTAATTAATATTACCGGCGATCCTTTCGGTTACATGAGAACCAAGGACGTCTATTCTGATTATACGCTTCATGTTGAATGGCGTTATCCGGGGGAATTATCAAACAGCGGAGTATTTATTCACGCTCAGACTCCTGATACAATCTGGCTGAGATGTTTTGAATGCCAGCTTCATGCCGGAGATGCCGGCGATTTTATATGCATGAACGGTTCCAAAATGAACGAGCAGAAGGAAGGATCAAGGGTAGTTAAAAAAATGAATCCTTCGAATGAAAAACCTGCCGGAGAATGGAACACTATGGAAGTCATCTGTAAATCAAACACCATTGAGGTAAGCGTAAACGGATTGCTTCAGAATAAGGCGACAGGGATCTCGGATTCAAAAGGCCACATATGTCTCCAGAGTGAGGGAAAGAATATTGAATTCAGAAATGTATTCCTCACCTTGATTCCCCGGGAAAAAAACCGCGGCACAAAATAAAACTACAATGGAAGCGGCCGGCATTACTTTCCGGCCGGCTGTTTCAAACCTGATCCCTTCAAATGGAAAAAAACCGGAAAAAGGTTTCATTCTATACACTCGGATGCAAACTGAATTTTACGGAAACATCGACCATAGCACGATCGTTACCGGCTAATGAATTTGAAGTGGTCAGAGCCGGTGCAAAAGCTGATATCTATGTAATAAACACCTGCTCTGTCACAGATATTGCAGACAGGAAATGCAGGCAGGCAATAAAAAAATTCAACCATCAGTCGCCCGATGCAGTCATTGCAGTGATGGGATGTTACGCACAGCTCAATTCCGAAGAGATTTCATCCATCTCCGGTGTGGATATAGTATTGGGCAACAATGAAAAATACGATCTCGCCTCTTTCCTGAAAAATGCCGGGAAGAAGGAACTTCCAGAGGTTCACTCCTGTGATCTTTCCGGTAAGGATCGCTTCTTTCCCTCCTTTTCTGCCGGCGACAGGACCAGGTCTTTTTTGAAAGTCCAGGACGGATGTGACTACAAATGTTCTTATTGCACCATTCCCCTGGCCAGAGGTAATAGCAGAAACCAGGACATAGCTTCTATATTAAGAGAAGCAGAACAGATCGCCAGGGAAGGGACTAAGGAAATTGTGCTGACGGGCGTGAATATAGGAGATTTCGGAAGAACCACCGGGGAAAGCCTTATTGATCTTCTGAAGCAACTGATACGAGTGGAAGGGATTGAACGATACAGAATCTCCTCCATAGAGCCGAACCTTATAACTGATGAGATTATTGAACTTGCAGCAGGTTCAATAAAAATCCTTCCTCATTTCCATATTCCCCTTCAGAGCGGATCAGACAAGGTGCTGGGACTGATGAGAAGAAGATACAGGCGTGAACAGTTTGAAAACAGGGTGATGATGATCAGAAAGCTCATGCCACTCGCAGGTATAGGAGCTGATGTCATTGTAGGATTTCCCGGAGAGACGGACGAAAGTTTTGAGGATACATACAAATTCCTTGAAAACATGCCCCTCTCCTACCTCCACGTTTTCAACTTTTCTGAACGTCCGGGCACCCCGGCTCAAAAAATGCCCGGGAAAGTGCCATTCAGAATCAGGGAGGAAAGAAGCCGCAGCCTCATTAATATGTCACATAATAAACATACCGAATTCTGCAGGATTAATACAAGGACAACAGCTGAGGTTCTTTTTGAACATACCCGGAGCAACGGTGTGATATCCGGATTCACCGGGAATTATCTGAGAACAGAAATGCTTTGGGACCCGGCACTTGCAGGTACGATAAGGAGAGTGTTACTGACCGGTGTTTCAGGTTCAGGAAGAATGACTTGTCAATTAACAGACTGATATATGAAAGATCTTAAAGCCCTTTGCACTGAAATAGAAAGTGCTGCCCGCAAGGCCGGGAATTTCATTATGAAGGAATCGGAGACCTTCGACATCCACAACACTGAAACAAAGGGGCTGAACAATTTTGTCACATATGTTGACAAAGGTTCCGAAAGAATGCTGATTGAGA
>CAYSBL010000056.1:0-2378 GCA_964429295.1 uncultured Rikenellaceae bacterium | reverse complement strand
ATCGATCTCGCCTACGTGGCTTGCGGAAGATACGACCTGTTTTTTGAATATGACCTTAAAATATGGGATGTGGCAGCCGGAATGCTCATTGTAAGAGAGGCAGGCGGTATATTCAGTGATTTCTCTGGAAAAATGACCGGCCTTGACGGCAGCGAAACACTGGCATCAAATGCGCTTATATATAATGAAATACTGGAAATCACCAGGTCATTCATGGAGCAAAAAAGCATGTGAGTAATGTGGAGAGCAGGTTATTATATCTTTTATGGCATCAACCGGGTAATAACTCTTCTACCTCTGGGGGTGCTGTATATTTTCTCTGATTTTCTTTTCCTTTTACTTTATTATTTCCCCTCCTACAGAAGACAAATAGTTACGGAAAACCTCACCAACTCATTTCCTGAAAAATCACCGGAAGAGATCAGGAGGATTGAAAAGGCATTTTACAGGCATCTTTCTGACCTCTTTATAGAGGTTTTGAAATTGCCCGGAATGAGCAAAAAGGAACTGTTGAGGAGAGTGAAATTGACTAACCCGGAACTGATCAAACACTTATTTGAATCAGGAAAAGACATTGCTGCAGTTTACAGCCATTACAGCAACTGGGAGTGGCTGACGACTGCCTCTCCGCTTTTCACCGATTACAAATGTGTAGGAGCCTATAAACCCGTCAAAAACAAGATCGTTAACAAATTTCTCAACGATCAGAGAACAAAATACAACGCCGAACCTGCCCCGATGCAGATGATAGTCAGGAGAATCGTTGAGAACAGGAAAAACGGGATCAGGGCAATGTATGGATTCATTTCAGATCAGACTCCTGCCCGGACACTGATCGAATACTACACTGATTTCCTTAACCAGGAAACTCCTGTTTTTCTTGGTCTTGAAAAAATCGCCACGAAATACGACATGGCAGTCTTGTTTATTGACTACAGGAAAATCAGGCGAGGATTTTACGAAGTATCGTTTGAGATTCTGTTCGAGAGTACAAAGGGGCTCCCAAAATACCAGATCACCGATACTCATGTAAAAAGACTTGAGAAGATGATCATGGGAAAGCCGGAATACTGGACGTGGACCCACAGAAGGTGGAAATACAAAAAAGAGGCTTAAAATGCTTAAAACTGCTGTCGTTATACTGAACTGGAACGGAATCGGATGGCTTCAGAAATTTCTGGAGACAACAATAAAGCTTTCCGTCAGCAGCGATACAATGGTGTATGTTGCCGACAACGGGTCGACTGACGGTTCATTGGAATGGGTTGCCGGAATTCCCGGAAACACAGGGATAATTCAACTGGGAAGCAATTATGGATTTGCCGGCGGCTACAATCTCGCATTGTCGAGGATTACCGCCAAATATTATGTTCTGTTGAATTCAGATGCCGAGGTCACTGAAGGATGGCTCGGACCGCTTGTTGATCATATGGACAACAATCCTGATGTTGCCGCCTGCCAGCCCAAAATAAAATCGTACTACAAAAAGGATTTTTTTGAATATGCCGGCGCAGCAGGAGGATACATCGACAGGTTCGGCTATACATTCTGCAGGGGACGTATATTTGACCATATTGAAAAGGATGAAGGTCAGTATGACAATGCTGCTGAAATATTCTGGGCATCAGGTGCATGCATGATGGTAAGATCCGATGCCTGGAAGAAATGCGGTGGATTTGACGACGATTTCTTTGCCCATATGGAGGAAGTTGACCTCTGCTGGAGGTTCCACCTGGCAGGGTATCGGGTTACCTGTGTCCCGCAATCTGTTATCTATCATGCGGGAGGAGGATCCCTGCCTTATGATTCAGAAAAGAAAACCTACCTGAATTTCAGGAATAACCTTTTCCTTCTTTATAAAAACCTGCCCGGGACAAAACTCAACAAAATCATATGCCTCAGAAAAATCCTTGACAACCTTGCCGCAGCCATGTTTTTGCTTAAAGGCCGGCCAAAAAGCATGAAAGCAGTGAAGAAAGCCCACAAGGACTTTAACAGAAGCATTAATTCACTCCATACAAAGAGAGAAGCAGTCAAAGCTGTTACCATCACGGGTTGTGAAGACTGCCTTTTGAACATTAGCATAGTTGCCCGGTTTTATTTAGGAGGTAAAAAATTATTTTCCAGCCTCGGATTATAAATATTATACTGAATGAAATCTTACCAGTTCATGATATTCTTTACCGTTGTCCTTGCAATTTACTCCTTTGCTAATATCTACATATACTTAAAAGGATACGGGGCCATTCAGGCATTCCAGAAAAACAAAATACTGTATTTTATATCTTTTCTTCTTTCAGCTTCATTTTTTGTTGCAGGCAAAATCCTGGAATCGAGACATTCCACCGTTTTTTCCGATGTCCTTAACATTCTTGGTG
>CAYSBL010000055.1:15438-20978 GCA_964429295.1 uncultured Rikenellaceae bacterium | reverse complement strand
TTTTCGTGATTTGCTGAATCCTGACAGCAGATTTTTAACTTCTCCGCCAGGAACTTCTTCCATTCCCGGATTTTTTCTGTTGCTATCGGTCTCAATCGACGGATCAGAAAACTTACCCCTTTTCTTTTTTCTTTCTACTTCCTCCGACCATTCCACAATAAGAAATTACCGCCCTTCCCCCGGATCAGCTTAAAATTTCCGGTCCTGAGAGGGTTAATGTAATCGTAAAATGCAATTATATAATTGTAATAAAGTGATTTATATGATTTATCTGAAGCATCGCTGATTAATTCAAATCAGCCCTGTTTTTTGAAAAATCGGGTAACTATTATGGCTTTTTTGCGGCCTATGTGTTTTTCCAGTTCCTCAGGGGTTGCCTTGCGGATTATTTCTACCGATTCGAAATTTCTGAGAAGGACTTCCTTTGTCTTGGGTCCGATCCCTGATATCCCGTCAAGTTCCGAAACTGTCATCCGGGCAGATCGCTTGTCGCGATGGAAATTAATCCCGAAACGGTGGGCTTCATTTCTCATTTGCTGTATCAGCTTCAGAGTATAGGAATTCTTGTCGAGATAGATCGGGACAGAATCGCCGGGGAAATAAATTTCTTCAAGTTTCTTTGCTATTCCTATTACGGTAATGCTTTCCCTGAGATCAAGCTTTTCAAGGCTCTTAATTGCCGAGGAGAGTTGCCCTTTTCCGCCGTCAATAACAACAAGCTGAGGAAGAGGTGTCTTTTCATCCAGCATCCTTCTGTATCTTCTGAAAATCACTTCTTCCATTGATGAAAAATCGTCGGGACCAGTTACAGTCTTTATGTTAAAATGCCTGTAATCCTTCTTGCTTGGCAGGCCGTTCCTGAATACAACACATGCCGCTACCGGATTTGTGCCCATGATGTTCGAGTTGTCAAAGCATTCAATATGAAACGGAACTGAAGGCATATGAAGATCGTTCTTCACTTTCTCGAGGTTTCGGCTGGTCCTCGACACCTGCTTGTGCTCCGTCTGCCTCCTTTTTTGCTCCAGCTTGTAATATATCGCATTCCTTTCCGCAAGTTCAAGCAACCTCATCTTGTCACCCAGACGGGGAACTGTATATTTTACTTTATCTAATTGAACATCAGGTTTAAACGGGACAATCACCTCCGGTGAATCGCTTGAATAGCGCTGTCTGATTTCTGTAACCGCAAGTCCGAGAAGCGATTCCTTGTCCTCATCGAGCCTTGTTCTCATTTCAAGAGTAAAGGCTTGAACTACTGCGCCTTCCACTACTTTCAGGTAGTTCACATAAAACCTGTCCAAATCCTGGGTACAGGCAAACACATCAACGTTCCTGATTGTATTGCTGACCACTGCCGAACGGCTGCGGAATTTCACGAGGATGTCTATCTTTTCCTTTATTATCTGTGCTTCCTCAAAGCGTAATTCAGCGGCAAAACGATTCATCCTGTCCTTTAGCTGACCGGTTACAAACAGGAGGTTACCCTTGAGAATGTCCCTGATCTCGAGTATGGTTTCGTTGTATTCTTTATCGGTTTGCAAAGCTATGCACGGTGCCTTGCAGTTTCCAATGTGATATTCAAGGCAGGGCTTGAATTTGCCGGCCTCAATATTCGCAGCTGTTAGATTGTAACTGCAGGTTCTGAGTTTGTAAAGCTGCCGGATCAAACTAAGAAGAGTCTTGACCATCAGTCCCGAAGTATAGGGACCAAAGTAAAGCGAGCCGTCCCTTATAACATTTCTGGTGCTGAATACACGGGGAAAGGGTTCATTCTTTATGCAGATCCAGGGAAATGTCTTGTCATCCTTCAGCAAGATATTGTAACGGGGCTGATACTTCTTTATCAGGTTGTTTTCAAGAAGTAATGCATCAGATTCGGTATCAACAACTATATGCCTGATTGTTACGGCTTTATTTAGCATGACTGTTGTCTTACCCGACTGGTTTCCCGAGAAATATGAAGACACCCGTTTCTTCAGGTTCTTTGCCTTTCCGATGTAAATTATCTTACCGGAGGAATCGACGAACTGATAAACACCCGGATTATCGGGAAGTCCTGATAAAGTGTTTCTTATATCTTCCCTGCCTGTCATATACAATTAAATTCAGGCAATAAAGATAAGAAATAGGAAGAAAGTCGAGGCCATGGCCATTAGCCGCCATGGTTTTCAGTCATAAAATAAATCCGTATAGCCGAAACTTCTCACATCAAACAGACCCCTGTCACTGAGTTTGAGTTGTGGAATTACCAGGAGGGCCATGAATGAAAGTGTCATAAAAGGTGCCGACATAGTACATCCATATGATTTCACAAGTTCCGAAATTCTTTCATAGGCATCAGCAACCTTTTCAGCCGGTTCATCCGACATTATTCCGGCAATCGGCAAAGGCAGAAAGTCAAAATTTTTATTTTTTGCTGCAGCCAGACCGCCCTTCCCCTCAATTACCATGTTAATGGCATCAACAATATCGTCGTCGTTGGTTCCAATGCATATTATGTTATGGCTGTCGTGTGCAACTGAACTTGCAAAGGCCCCGCCGGTCAGTCCGAAGCCCCTTATGAAAGCTGTTGCCGGCCTGAGGTCGCGGTAACGATCCTTGACAACTACTTTAAGAATACCTGTCCTGATATCAGGGGTTATCTCCTCCCCTTTTTTCACTGGATAAGAACTTTCGCCGGTTGTCAGATCGCCATCCAATGCTTCAATAATCCTTAGATTACCTGCTGAAGCCAGGATTCGGATTTCTTCCTTTTTTATTTTTGAACTATTAAAATTATTTACCGCTTCTGAGCCTGCATATTCAAACAGCACCCTGCCATTGTCGTAGACTTTTCTGCCATTGATCCATGTCTGCCTTACCTTCATCGAATGAAGATTATCAACAATAATCAGATCGGCCGGATTTCCGCTTTGAGGCAGTCCGGCTGAAATACCATAGTGGACCGAAGGATTCAGGCTGCAGCTGCGTATTACATCAAAGACATCAAAGCCTTCTGAAACAAGTTTTGCAACCAGCCTGTCGATATGCCCCTTTACAAGCATTTCTGGATGCAGGTCATCGCTGCAGAGCATTATCTTTTCCGGATCAGTCCTGAACAACTCCTTCAGAGCTTCAAGATTTCTGGCAGCGCTTCCTTCCCTGATGAGGATTTTCATTCCCAGGCCTATTTTCTCCCGGGCTTCCTCAATTGTTGTGCACTCATGATCAGTTGAAATGCCTGCAGAAACATATTTCTTCAAGGCGTCACCGCTTAGTCCGGGTGCATGCCCGTCAACCGGCTTCCCCTCCTTTGCGGCATAGCTGATCTTTTTCCAAACCTCCGGATCGTCATAAATAACCCCCGGAAAGTTCATCATCTCTGCAAGATACCTGATAGTTGGCCGTTCAAGCAATTCGCGGACTCCTTCCTGGTCAATTATCGCACCCGAAGACTCGAATGATGTCGCCGGCACACACGAAGGAGCGCCAAAATAGAACCTGAGCGGTACCCTTGAAGCATCTTCCGTCATATAATCAACGCCCCGAATGCCCAGGACGTTTGCAATCTCATGCGGATCCGACACCACTGCAGTTGTTCCACGTGAAACAGCTGCTCTTGCAAAGGAACCGGGATTCAGCATCGAACTCTCGATATGTATATGAGAATCAATTAATCCAGGAAGAATAAAACACTCCTCCGCATGATCGGCCCGGGTTATCCTCAGAATTTTTCCGTTACTAATCTCAATCACAGCCGGATAGATCTCTCTTCTTAAGATATCCACCAGCTTCCCTTTTATTTCATTGAATGCCATACTATTACCTCCTGGCAGCAGAACCACTGCCTCCAAATAAAATGCCAGCACCTATTACAAAACCAAAATCGTACCAGCCACCATTATTGTTTATTGCATACATCGCAATTGAATCACTGAATAAACTCGCAATAAAGGAAACCGGTGCAATAAAGCCATGCCATAGTCCACTTAAAAATCCATAAGGTTTATCGGACAGACACTCCTGAACGTTGACGGCATCGGCACAACCTGCAAGCAACAGAATTGCTGCCAGGCACAAAAAACCTATCTTGCCGAATCGGAAATAGTTTCGTTTTGCTTTCATGTCGTTTTTTATAAATGATACACGATTAATCGTAATTATAAGGCACAGCGTGAAATTCGTCTGTAATATTCTGATAGTTGAAAATATCAAAAACTTTACAACCCCTTCCCTTCACCTGATATACAATCTTAAATGAAACAAGAATCATATTTTTTCATTTAGTTTTGATATCATTATACTGCAGATACTCAATAAATAATTAAAAACATAAAGGAAAGCATCAGCTTGATAAAAGTCAAGGCCCGCTGAATGAGATTTTCAACTTATTCAGGAGTTTTTTGACAAGCTGCCATACTGCTGTATCTCACCGGCAACTGGCATAAGCCAGTTGCCGGTGAGGATTATTACCGCTAACTGGATGTGCAGTGAGCCTGGTTCTCTGACTGTAGCGGGTCCATCTCGCCTGACTAGCCCCTGGCTTGAAGCCAGGGGTTGGAGCACACGACATTGGAGGTGATGCTTCTTAGTATGTCTGCAGTTTATGCATTACCCCCTGATGGGTTCGTATGATGTGTATTGATACTGACTTGCTGATTGGACACTGTGTATCTCGCCTGACTAGCCCCTGGCTTAAGCCAGGGGTTGGAGCACGAGACATGGGAGGTGATGCTTCTTAGTATGTCTGCAGTTTATGCATTACCCCCTGATGGGTTCGTATGATGTGTATTGATACTGACTTGCTGATTGGACACTGTGTATCTCGCCTGACTAGCCCCTGGCTTAAGCCAGGGGTTGGAGCACACGACATTGGAGGTGATGCTTCTTAGTATGTCTGCTGTTTATGCATTACCCTCTGATAAGTTCGTATGATGTGTATCGATACTGACTTGCTGACCGGACACTGTGTATCTCGCCTGATTAGCCCCTGGCTTAAGCCAGGGGTTGGAGCACGAGACATGGGAGGTGATGCTTCTTAGTATGTCTGCAGTTTATGCATTACCCCCTGATGGGTTCGTATGATGTGTATTGATACTGACTTGCTGATTGGACACTGTGTATCTCGCCTGACTAGCCCCTGGCTTAAGCCAGGGGTTGGAGCACACGACATTGGAGGTGATGCTTCTTAGTATGTCTGCTGTTTATGCATTACCCTCTGATAAGTTCGCATGATGTGTATCGATACTGACTTGCTGACCGGACACTGTATATATCGCCTGCCTAGCCCCTGGCTTAAGCCAGGGGTTGCAGCACGAACATACATTGGGGATGATGTTTTTCGGGATGATTGAGGACCATGTTTTGCTACATGATAAGTTCGCATGATGTGTATTGATACTGACTTGCTGACCGGACACTGTATATATCGCCTGTCTAGCCCCTGGCTTAAGCCAGGGGTTGGGGCACGGCCACTAGCGCTACCCGGGTATTGATATTCATGGTCCTTTAGAGATGCAGGTTAAAGTGTCAGTTTTAACTTAGGGAATTATAATATT
>CAYSBL010000055.1:0-15338 GCA_964429295.1 uncultured Rikenellaceae bacterium | reverse complement strand
GTCCTTTAGAGATGCAGGTTAAAGTGTCAGTTTTAACTTAGGGAATTATAATATTGGAATTTCCTTCACTGGATTCAGGTATCTACCTCTATAGTTCCGAACATGCCAACTTAATAGTAGAGAGCAAAAAAGTACCAATTTGAAAACTGAATTGTTCCACGTGGAACGCTATCTGCCGAGGTACATCAATAAAATATTCACATCTGATGGTGAGACTCCGATTATCCTGCCTGCCTGTCCAATATTTTCCGGCTTTATTCTGGATAACTTTTGCCTTCCCTCCGTTGAAATTGATAACAACTCTGAATAATCAATATCCCTTGGAATTTTAACACTGTCAAGTCTCTTTATCTTTTCAGCAATTATCTTCTCCCTCTGGATATATCCTTCATATTTGATTCTGATCTCTGCTGATTCAAGAACCTCATCCATCAAACCGGAATCCCTGAGCCTCGAAATGTATTCCGGATCAATTTCGGCTAACAAGGCTTTAACTGTTATCTGAGGACGCAAAGCTATATTTATAGCTTTTGTCTTCTGCCTAATCAAGGCCGTTCCAGCACTCTCAAGAAACAATTGCATTGATTCCGGTTCTACTTTCGTATCTTCAAGAAGTTTTATAACTCCATCAACCATCTTCCTTTTGCTATTCATTCTCTCCACTCTTGCCTTATTCGCCAGGCCAACTTCAAACCCTTTCATGGTAAGCCTTTCATCAGCATTGTCCTGCCTCAACAATATACGGTACTCCGCCCTTGCCGTAAACATTCTGTAAGGTTCATCTATTCCCTTGGTAACAAGGTCATCTATCAAAACTCCAATATAGGACTCATCCCTACCAAGAACCATCTCCTGTCTGCCCCTCAACTTCAAAACTGCATTAATTCCTGCCATTAATCCCTGCGCAGCCGCTTCCTCGTATCCGGTTGTTCCGTTTATCTGCCCGGCAAAATACAATCCGTCCACTCTTTTGCTTTCAAGTGTGTGCCGAAGCTGCGTGGGCTGGAAAAAATCATACTCTATCGCATACCCCGGTCTGAAGATCTCCACTCTTTCAAGTCCCCTAACCTTTCTTAGCGCTCTTACCTGGACATCCAGCGGCAGACTGCTTGCAAACCCGTTAAGGTAATACTCCGTTGTATACCTTCCCTCCGGTTCAACAAAGAGCTGGTGAGTTTCCTTTTCACTGAAGGTTACAATCTTCGTTTCAATGCTGGGACAATATCTTGGCCCTATTCCCTTAATTCTTCCGGTGTATAGCGGACTGAATTCCAGACCCTTTTTCAACTCTTCATGCACCTCGCTGTTTGTATGTGTCATAAAACAGCTGAGTTGCTCACCCCTGACACCGCCGGTACCCATATATGAAAAAGTCCTTCCCTCCTCGTCACCCTTCTGCTCAACCATAACGGAGAAATCTATCGTTCTGCCGTCAAGCCTGGCACTTGTACCGGTCTTAAGTCTTTCAACCGTGAATCCTATACCGGCGAGCTGCTCACTAAGTCCCTCTGATGAATCGTCACCGGATCTTCCCCCGCTAATGTTCCGGAATCCAACATGCATGAGTCCGTTCAGGAATGTTCCATTTGTCAGAATCACGGCATCTGAAATGAATCTCGTACCGAAAGCTGTTTCGACTCCCTTAACCCTGCTCCCCTCCATAATCAGCATCCTGGCTTCTTCCTGCCATATGTGAAGATTGTCTGTTTTCTCCAGAATCCTCCTCCATTCAATGCTGAATCCCTGCCTGTCGCACTGGGCCCTCGGACTCCACATTGCCGGACCCTTTGAACGGTTCAGCATCCTGAACTGGATCATACTTGCATCCGTCACAATACCACTCATCCCACCAAGAGCATCTATTTCCCTGATTATCTGACCTTTTGCTATTCCGCCCATTGCCGGATTGCATGACATTTGAGCTAATTTGGTCATATCCATGGTGATAAGAAGCGTCCGTGCCCCCATTTTCGCAGCTGCATGTGCGGCCTCGCAACCGGCATGGCCGCCTCCCACAACTATAACCTCATAAGTGAAATTCATAGCAGTTTCTCCCTGATCTGTTTCAGGTAAAATTCCTGTTTCCCAAACATACTCTTCCGCTCTGCCACGGTCCTGTCATCGTATCCGCAAAGGTGAAGCAACCCGTGTATCATTACCCTCACTGCTTCTTCGATAATTCTGCATCCGTACTCTCCCGCATTTCTTTTCACTGTATCGATACTTATGTAGATTTCACCATTCACCCTTTCACTTTCAGAATAGTCAAATGAAATTACATCCGTATTATAATCGTGCTTAAGAAACTCCCTGTTAATGCGCAGTATGTTCTCATCATCCGTCAGAATAAAGACAAGGTCACCCGGGACCCTTGCTTCATCCCTGATGACCTTGTCCAGAAATCTTTTAATTTCTCCTGCTTTGCGGATCCTGTACTTTATCTGGTCATAATAAATCCTGATGCTCAATCAATAACCTCCTTGAAACTCATAGTTACACTGTTTCCCTTCTCATTGAAAGTAATCGCATCGGAAAGCTTTGTCATCAGGAAGACTCCCCTTCCGCTAAGCGCCTCGATATTTGCCGGTAACGTCGGATCAGGGATTCTTGCAGGATCAAATCCTTCTCCCTGATCAGTAACAGTTATCCTCAGCTCATTGTCGATGAACTCAATTACAACGTCAACCAGCTTGTTCTCTACTTCCTTATTTCCGTGCTTAATGGCATTATTGACTGCTTCAAGGGTAGCTACAAGGATCTTTCCATAATTATCCTGGTTCACACCTATAGTCCCGGTCATCTCATCAATCGCATTCTCTACTATCCTGAGACTGCTGGTTTTTGACTCTACCTTCAATCTCTTGTACATTTTAGCCATAAAAGCAGAATTTCTAATTGCGCCGCAAAAATAATGCAATTTCTAATTTTTTTTCGAAATCCACAATTCGGGGTCCAAATAATCCGTCTCCTCCGATAACATAAACTTCAGTACTGCTTTATCTCCATCATCACTGTCGTTGAAAACTCGTCCGATCAGCTGGCCTGTCTGAACTTTGTCCCCCTGCTTAACCTTCACTTCAATAATATTCAGATAAACAGTGTAATACTTACCATGCTTTATAATTACAGCCATATTTGCTCCCCTGATCGAAAAAACCCTTGCAACCTCACCCCTGAAAACACTTTTCACCGGTGTAACCCCAGAACTGGTAATTTCAATATCGATATTCTTTTCAGTAACATATTTCAGCACAGGGTGCTGATGCAGCCCGAAATGGCTTGTAATTACACCCCTGTCGACTGGCCATGGCAGCTTGCCCCTGTTTTCCATGAAATTATCACTTAATATCTTAAGCTCCGGACTGAGCTCTGCTGTTGCCGATTTCTTCCTTTCTTCATCTATCAGCTTGTTAATTTCGCTCTCAATCCTTTTTGCAATTCTCTTCTTTTCCTCCAGTTCCCTTTGAAGCTGCGCTTCCTTACTGCTTAGCGTCTTCACAATCTTCTGCTGTCTGTTCTTCTCATCCTGCAAAAGATATTTCTGCTGTTCTTCCCTGGTTTTTAACTGTGAAATCTTTGCAAGGTCTTCCTCCATCTTTTTCCTCGATAGCTCTATCTCGCTTTTAAGTTCCATTATGATTTCTGACTCCTGACGCCTGAATTTTGTAACCTGCTGCAGATATTTCAACCTTTTGTAGCCCTGGTTAAAATCTTTTGCAGAAAGAATGTAGGCAATTTCATTGCTGGCCTTTGAAGACCGAAATGAACCAAGCAGCGCCTGTTCATATTCCTTCTTCAGACTAATCAAATCACCCTCCATAATCCCAAGAGCCAGATTGTTAAGCCCTATTCTGTCATTCAGAAGCGATATTTCCTCCTGCAAGCCTTTTACAACCGATTCCCTGAGATTCAGCTTTTTGCTGATCATGTTGAGCTCGTTCAGGCTTTCCTTTCGCTCCTTTGATGTCTCCTTAAGCAAATTGTCAACATAGGAAATCTCCTGGAGAGTCTTTTCACGCTGCTCCTCAAGCTCCTTCCTTGTCTGTGCAGCCGCCGCATGAAAGACTGAAGCCAGGATAATTATAGTCAACAGAAATTTCTTCATCTTATTCTTACAACACGGTATCCACTTCCCCCGACACCTCCCATACTTCCCTGCCAGGGACTATCAATCCTTCTGATTTCAATTTCAAGATCCAGCTTCATAAGATCATCATTGATAATCACTTTACCCGGATATGAGATATTACCGCTTCTAATTATATCCGATAACAAAATAGTAATATTTCCCGTTCGGACATCGCCTTCAAGATACACCTTCTTAACCTTTCTTCTCTGGCAGTCAACAGTATATTCCACTGTCCTTCCGCCAACGTTATATCTTCTGCTGAACTCCCCACGCTGACAATTCAGCATGCTCCTGTTGTCAACTTTACTGACAATCATGTCGCCAAGTATTACAAAGATCATCGCAGGATCAATTCCGTATTTCGCCCTTAGCTCTTCCGGATCGCCTACCATAAGCTTACGGTTGAACCTGTCGTTGATCATCACCGTATCTGATGTAAGAAATCCCTTTCCCGCTTCAACTCCAAATGATGACCTGATCGAAATCATAAGCGAATCAGGCCTTCTGAACTTGACTGAAGCATTCAGATTTACCGTCACATTCTCCTGTCTTATCCTTATATCAGCTCTCCTGATATAAAAGTCGTGATTCGATAGGTTGTTCGAAATAACCGATTCCAGACTGTTTGAGACATTATCCTCAACTGCCCTTTCTTCCCCCCTACCGTTGGCCTTTCTTGCCGTAGAACAGGAAGAAACAATCACTGCCAGAATAATAATCGTATATACTATCTTTTGCAACTCTCAATTTCCTCCACCAAGCTTGTTTTCGATTTGTCAAGATTCAGGGCTTTTTCAAAATAAACGATAGCTTCCCTGCACTTTCTCATTTTTTTCAGTATAAAGCCATAATGTTCAAAATATTCTGCGTCATCCGCTTCACCTGAGCTGATAATCCTTTCCATTATCCTTGCCGCTTCCCTTGTCTTTCCTCTCTTGTACAGCACCCATGCATATGTATCGAGAAAAGTATTGTTGGTATTTTCCCTTCCAATAACAGCCCTGGCCATTTCTTCTGCTTCCTTCAGATTCATGTCCTGCTCAGCCAGGTAATATGCGTAGTTGTTCATCAATGTAACATCACTGTCGTCCATCTTCAGCGCTTCATCATAGATTTTAAACGCTTCCCCGTAATTACGGCTTCGGTAAAGAACATCCGCCTTCATTGTAAGGATCTGAAGCTTAAGCTCTTTGTTGTCACCTGCAAGGATATCCGCTTTTCTTAACTCCTCCAGTGCAACGTCAAACTTCTCGTTTTCAAGGGCTCCCGTGGCATAAAGCATTTTGGCTATAACAGACCGGTTGAACCTGGTGGCACATTCAGCCCCTCTCTTCTGCAGCTTCTCATAATCCTTCATATCGTAATACACAAGCAGTAGCTTCTCCCAGGCATAATAATTGTCCGGATTGACCTTGATTATCTCTTCCAGTCTACCGGCTGCTGCTGAATTATCACCTGCTTTCTGCAGGAACTCGGGTCTTATCAGGATTACAAGGTCATCATCGGAAAATGATGATTCGAGGATCATTAACGAGATCTCCATTTTGCTCCTGTGATTCTCTATTATGTCCTTATTTCCAATAAGCTCTCCAACCAGCGAAACCTTTTCCTCCTTTGTAACCTGGTTATTCATCAAAACAATTCCAAGCAGATCAAACAGCTCATCAAAATTACGCTGCTCAAGCATGAACTCACATAATGACAGTTGTATGGCCGGATTGCCCGGATTACGCTCAATAAGTTTGTTATATACTTCCCTTGCTTTTTCCGTTTTTCCCTCATGCCTGTAAATTCCAGCCCTGTACCCGTTAAAAACAATGTTGTCGGGATCTCCTGCCAGTAATTGTTCAATTTTTGAATGAGCCTCTTTGTATTTACCTTCAGCCACAAGATTATCCACAAGGCTTAAGGTGGTGTTTTCGTTGACTCCGAATTTTTCATCTATGCTGTTCAAGATGTTGCGCGCCTTATCAAAACTCCTGTTCTGAGAATATAGCTTTGCAAGTGTTACCTGCAGATCGACCTTATCAGGATTTCCCCTGACCGCCCTTTCATAACAAATGATTGCACTGTCGATGTTGTTCTGCTGATGATATATGCCGGCCATAAGCATATTGTACCAAAGGTTTGAGGGTTGCATTTCACATGCTTTCAGGGCATATTTCTTCCCATTGTTAAAATCGCCGGTCGACAAAACAATCTGAGCCATATGGTAATAAGAAGCATCGCTTTCCGGATTCAGCACCAGGCATTGTTCAAAAAACTTCAGCGCTTCTCCGAAGTTACCCATAAGCTTCTGCCTTACAGCATCAACAAACAAATAATCAAATGCCGACTGGTCATATTCCTTTCCTGCTTTCAGTCCCGGAATAAGCTTTTTGCTGCATGACATCATCGCAACTGCGACTGTCAACATTAGTAAAAAAATCCCGATTTTCCTCATTATCAATGTTTTCCTGTGTGACCGAAACCTCCTGCTCCCCGTTCTGTTTCCACCAGGCTGTCGGTTTCAATCCATTCAGCCTTTTCATGCCTTGCAATAATCATCTGACAGATCCTTTCTCCATCCCTGATAACGAATTTTTCCCCCGACAGGTTCACCAGGATGATGCAGACCTCTCCCCTGTAATCAGCATCAATCGTGCCAGGAGAATTAAGAACTGTAATTCCGTGTTTTATTGCCAGACCGCTCCTGGGTCTTATCTGTGCTTCATATCCCTCAGGTATCTCAAGGAAAATGCCTGTTGTGACAAGTACTCTGGCAAAAGGCTCCATTACTATATCTGAATCAATATTAGCTCTGAGGTCCATGCCGGCCGAATGAGGCGTTGTATACTCAGGCAGCTTATGCCGCGACTTATTGACTATCCTGATTTTCATTTTATTTCTTCCTGATCATTAATGTAATTATCCTGTCCCTGTATTGTGCAAAAGCGATAAAAATAAGTATTAATACAGTATTTACAGCAAGTTCGGAAACAATACCTGGATAATTGAAATACCTTGCAAACAAAACCATTCCTATTGCCAGGGCAAAATAGGGGAGGAACTGTTTTAATCCGTAATCCACCTTGAATCTTCTTTCAGCAAAAACGAAGGACATTATTATCATTGACCCGTAGGACGCAACGTGAGCCCATGCAGAGGCCAGGTATCCGTAAACCGGTATGAAAATAACATTTATGAGAACTGTTATAGCAGCTCCAATCAATGTAATGTATATCCCGAATTTTGTAAGGTCCGTAAGCTTGTACCAGATACTGTGATTTATGTAAATCCCGTAAAACAGGTATCCCATGGCGACAACAGGGACAATTCCCAGAGCTCCCCTGAAATCTTTTCCAATAATGAACTGGAAGCCTGATATGTAAAGATTTATTGCCAGGTAAATTATAAGCATCACTATGATGAAATATTTCATCACTTCTGCATAAGTTCGTTTCGAGTCATTATGCTTTGCCCTTTCAAAAAAGAAAGGTTCTGCTGCAAATCTGAACATCTGTATGAACAGAGCCATCAGAACTGCTACCTTATAGCCTGCTCCGTATTCACCAAGTATGGCCAGTCCGTTTTCTTCACCCGTCATACGCCTCAGAATCACTTTATCAAGGGTATCATTCACTGAGCCGCTCAGTCCCGTTACCAGAAGCGGTATTGAGTAAACCATCATTCTCTTCCATAATTCCTTGTCAAACACAGGCTTACGAAGAATGATAAAGGGCATCAGGAGCAGCAGCGTTGCAGAACTGCCTATCAGGTTTGCCAGAAAAACATAACCTACCCCGTACTCAGGATCGTAGATCTCCCTGAACCAGCCATTGCTCTTCTCATAAATGTTCGGAGCTACAAGAAGGAAAAAGATCACCGAGACAATTATGATGACAACGTTCGTGATCTTGATGGCGCTGAAAAGCAAAGCTCTGTTCTCCCTTCTCAACCTTGCAAAAGGTATGGCACTGAAAGCATCTATAGCCACGATGGCAGCAAACATCCTGATGTAATCGGTATTATCACTGTACTTCAAAATAGCTGAAACGGGCCCGATGAAAATATTAACAAGCAGAAGAAAAGCCGATGATGTAACCAGCAGACTTATAAGTGTGGTGCTGTAAACCCTGTCATAATCCTTACTATCCTGTGAAAACCTGAAAAATCCGGTTTCCATCCCGTAAGTCAGAATAATGAGAAGGAAAACCATCCACGCATAAAGCTCAGTTATTACCCCGTATTCAGATTTCGTGAATATTCTGGTATAGAACAATGTAACAACTCCATAATTAAGAAAACGCGGTACAATGGTTCCCAAGCCGTAAACCATTGTCTGTTTTGCCAATGTCCTTACTTCTCCCATATGATTCCAGCCTTCCTTCACTTCCCCGCTGTTTTCAAGCCTTTCAGAGGGTTAAAACAGAAAAGGATTCATTTTAAAATCATTTCTTTCATGATCGCGCAAAGTTAAATATCTTTGCCATCAGATTAGCAGAACGTTATTAACCAATAATCTTTTTTCATGAACAGCGTTTTCAGATATCTTACTTCCATCACCCTAATTTTCACGATTGTATCGTGTAATACCCGCGGAGGAAACGAAAACACCACGGTTCTGATCAAAACAACAGCGGGAGACATAAAAGTAAAACTATACGATGAAACTCCCATTCATCGTGACAATTTCATAAAACTTGTCAATATG
Source organism: uncultured Rikenellaceae bacterium (assembly GCA_964429295.1). Lineage (GTDB taxonomy): Bacteria > Bacteroidota > Bacteroidia > Bacteroidales > VadinHA17 > LD21. The sequence goes on along the minus strand of CAYSBL010000055.1, from coordinate 6,516 downwards.
GGATTCTACGAAGGAATTTTATTTCATCGTGTGATTAAGGATTTCATGATTCAGGCAGGAGACCCAAAAACCAGAAGCGGCCTGACAAAGGAACAGATCGATACACTTGATAACTACACCATTCCGGCTGAATTCCGCAAGCAATATTTTCATAAGAAGGGAGCTCTTGCTGCAGCAAGACAGGGCAATGATGTAAATCCGGAAATGAGGTCATCAGGAACCCAGTTTTATATTGTCCAGGGTAAAAAATACACGGCCGGAGAAATTGAAACAACCGTGGAACGGGTCAACAGCGGACTGAGGCAGGTTGTTTTCAGTAAATTCATCAGGGAAACTGCCGATAGTGCCCGAATTGCGGGCAATCCTCTGTCTGAAAGTGAGATACAGGAAAAAGCTTCGTTAAAAATGTTTAATTACCTTACCACCGAAGGCGAGCATAAACTGACACAGGAACAAATTGATGCCTATACTAACATTGGCGGCGTTCCGCGTCTGGATGCCACATACACTGTTTTTGGGGAAGTTGTCGAAGGACTTGAAATCGTTGACAAGATTGCCGGCTCTCCTACCAACCAGGCCGATAAACCAATTAATGACATCAGGATAATCAGCATGAAAATAGCGGGCAGGTAGCTAAGCTTATTACTAAATAAATAAGAATGACTTTATTCATTGATATACAGAATTATCTGTTTGACTTCAGACCCCCTTCCCAACCTTCCCCCAATGGGGACGGAGTACGAAGCTTTTCCCCGCTGGGGCCTGTCTGCCGAAGCGGCAGCGCAGGCAGGGAAACGGGAAAGGGGGTTAAAGAAATTATAAAGAAACTTATTGATTTACAAGACTATTAGAATTTCAAAATGCTAGATAAAATAAAAACCCTCCTTGAGGAGGTAGATTCCGCAAAAGTCGCTTCAACTGCAGAACTCGAATCATTCAGGCTAAAATACCTTAGCAAAAAAGGCCTGATAACTTCCCTGTTTGAAGATTTCAGAGGTATATCATCGGAGCTCAAAAGAGACGTGGGCCAGAAACTCAATGAACTGAAGCAAAAAGCGCAGGAAAGATACAACTCCCTTAAAAAAGAACTTGAATCGACTGATGAATCATCATCCGGCAATGATCTGACCAGGCCTGCATTTCCATATCCGTCAGGATCGCGTCATCCCATTTCTTTGGTCAGGAAGGAGATAATTGACATTTTCACCAGAATCGGCTTCACTGTTTCAGAAGGGCCCGAGATAGAAGACGATGACCACGTGTTCACAAAACTTAACTTTGCTCCCGAACATCCGGCAAGGGATATGCAGGACACTTTTTATATTTTCAGGAATTCTCCTGAAGACTCAAATCCTTCCGATATCCTTCTGCGAACACACACATCTTCGGTTCAGGTGCGGGTAATGAATAACCAGAAACCTCCTATCAGGACCATTTCACCGGGAAGAGTCTTCAGAAATGAAGCCATTTCTGCAAGGGCTCATTGCATTTTTCATCAGATAGAGGGTTTATATATCGATGACAATGTTTCATTTGCCGATCTGAAGCAGACTCTTTTGTTCTTTGCGCGTGAGCTCTACGGAAAGGAAACCCGGATACGCCTCAGGCCTTCATATTTTCCCTTCACCGAACCCTCGGCTGAGATGGATGTAAGCTGCACTATCTGCGGCGGCTCAGGATGCAATGTTTGCAAGTACACTGGCTGGCTCGAGGTTCTTGGATGCGGAATGGTTCATCCCAATGTGCTGGAAGCCTGCGGGATCGACAGCAAAAAATACACCGGATTTGCCTTTGGGATGGGTATCGAACGTGCTGCAATGCTTAAGTACCAGGTCAATGACCTGAGGCTCTACTTCGAAAATGATATGAGATTTCTCGATCAGTTTAAAAAAGTTTTGTAGTCACCGACCGATTGATATTAAATCTATTTACGGATGAAACAGCATGATTTACATGTTCCGTTGTGCGAAAGGTGCGCTCTGGAGACAAATTCCATATTTAAACACCTTACACCGGAAGAAGTTGAGATGATCAACTTTGAAAAGGATTTCAGGCAGTACAGGCGCGGTGATGTGTTATATCAGGAAGGAAACCGTATCAGCGGCTTCTATTGCATACATAAAGGTATCATTAAGGTTTTCAAAACAGGCTTTGACGGCAAGGAACAGATAATAAGGTTCGCCAAAGAAGGAGAAATAATAGCTTACAGAAGCGTCCTGAGCAATGAGCCGGCATGCACCTCGGCAAAGGTCATCGCAGATTGCCAGGTATGTTTCATCCCGTCAGAGATACTGGTCACTCTCATTAAAGCAAACTCAGCCTTCTCCCTTGAATTGCTTAAGCTGGCCTGCCACGAACTTGGAGAAGCCAACTCTTTCATAACGGACATTGCCCAGAAAACTGTACGCGAAAGGCTTGCAGAGATTCTCCTGCTGCTGATGAATGATTTCGGACTGGACGAGCATAACAATCTTGAGATATCCCTTACGCGCGAAGAGCTTGCCAATATTGTAGGAACAGCAACCGAATCGGTTATCAGGCTTCTTTCGGAATTTAAATCCGATAAGCTTGTTGAGCTTAATGGAAGAAAAATCAGGATACTGAACAGAAAAGGACTAGAAAAGATCAGCAATGTCCTGTCAAGAACGTAGAAGTATCAGAAGAGCCTCCCGTTGAGGTCGCGTCCGCTATTCTTTCCAAGGTGCCTGTACGCATGTTCTGTTGCCTCTCTTCCTCTCGGGGTTCTTTTCAGATATCCCTCCTTGATCAGGAAAGGTTCGTAGACTTCCTCAATGGTTCCGCTTTCCTCTCCAACTGCAGTTGAAATAGTATTCAGGCCGACCGGACCGCCTCCAAATTTGTCAATGATAGCCAGCAGAATACGGTTGTCCATTTCATCAAGTCCGTGCTGATCAATATTCAGCGCCCTGAGTCCGTAACGTGTTATTTCCAGGTCGATGCTTCCCGTACCCCTGACCTGGGCAAAATCCCTTATTCTTCTCAGAAGGGCATTTGCAATTCTTGGCGTCCCCCTGCTTCTCCTGGCTATCTCCTCCGCCGCATCGTCACTGATTTTAACTCCAAGTATGCCTGATGACCTGAGTACAATTCCCGTCAGAACTTCATGGTCGTAGTACTCAAGGTGAAATGTGATACCGAACCTTGCCCTCAAAGGGCTTGTCAATAGTCCTGAACGGGTTGTTGCACCTATCAGGGTGAATTTATTAAGGGTAAGCTGAACCGACCTGGCGCTGGGACCTTTGTCGAGCATGATATCGATCTGGTAATCCTCCATTGCCGAATATAGGTATTCCTCAACTACAGGGCTGAGCCTGTGTATCTCATCAATGAACAGCACGTCACCGTCTTCAAGGTTGGTGAGAAGACCGGCAAGGTCGCCCGGTTTATCAAGGACCGGACCTGAAGTGACCTTCAGGTTTACACGCAGTTCATTTGAAATAATCGATGCAAGCGTCGTTTTTCCCAGACCAGGAGGTCCGTGGAGCAGTACATGGTCGAGTGATTCCCCCCTCTGGCGTGCTGCTGTCACAAATACCTCAAGATTGTCAATTACCTGCTTCTGACCTTTGAAATCACTGAATGTGACAGGCCTGAGCTGCTTCTCAAACTCCTTTTCGGTATCGGTAAGATGATCCTTCCTTAAATCAAATTTCTCGTCCATCAATAAAACAATCAAAGAGATATATTACCGCAATCAGGCAGGGGCAGGCGGGAGCATCTCTGTATTAAGGGATAAATTCTTTTCACTTAATAAGCTTCACATCATTCTCCGGAAGCTGGATCTTAACCCCGTTAATGCTTACTTCTACATCATCCTTGTAGGTTATCATCATCACCTGCATTCCTTCCTCGTCGTATTTTTTCCAGGTCCTCTGTTTTATTCCAGTACGATAAAACTGCTCTTCCCTGACTCTTCCGTTTTCATGATAGTAGGTCAGGGTGCCGTCGGGATTACCCTGAATGTAATTACCCTTGAACCTGAGAGTGCCGTCAGGATAAAACGATTTCCACAATCCATCGCGCAAACCTACAATATATTTTCCCTCTTCTGTATTATCTCCTGAATCATATTTCCACGGGCCATTCTTTTCACCGTCAGTGTAGACTCCCTGGGCTATAATCTTACCATCCTGCGAATATTCGGTGTATTCTCCGTCGCGCTGTCCCTGAAAATACTCCTCCTCTCTCAGTATTGCCCCGTTTCCGTAGTACCATTTCCACAAACCATCCGGCCGGCCGTTATTGTACGATCCAGTCTGCTCAAGCTTTCCCTCACTATTATAGAATTTCCATAAACCGGTCCTCCTGTTGTCGGTATATTGTCCTTCAGCCTGGACTTTACCATCAGGATAGAGATCTTTCCACTTACCGTTAAAACGACCTGCTTCATCCACTATCCCTTCTGAAATAAGCAATCCGTTATCGTTATAAACGTAAGCATTTGTTACTTTTCCATCGGCACTGTACTCCCTGTGAACTCCAACCGGTACCTTGTTCCTGAAAGGACCGCTGTAAACAAGCCTGTTGTTCCCATCGTACCTGTTCTCGATTTCTATATCAGCCTGATCCTCCACCTCAGATTTCACTATGGATCCGCTGTCGTAGAGCATGGTCATCACCAGGACTCCCCTCGTGTCATATTCCTTGAAATAACCGTGAAGAAGATCATCGCGGTAGCTTTTCTCGGTTTTTACACTTCCACCCTGGTAAAATTCCTTCCATACTCCCTGCTTAAGTCCTTTGTCATCAACACGGTTTATCCTTTCTCTGCTGATAAGGTAATCGTTATTATATTCAAAAATGGTTATCACATTGCCGTCCCTGTCGAATTCCTTTGAAAGCCCTTCTTTTTTTCCTTCATTGTATGCAAGAGTTTGCTGAATCTTACCATCGGGAAAATAAAAATAAGCCAATCCTTCTTTTCTGTCTCCTGCATAAAGTTCCTTCGATTTCACGAATAAACCTTCGGATGGATCCTTACCATATTTGAATGAGTATCCGTTTCTTTTTCCGAAGAGATAATTTATCTTCTCGAGAGTATCGCCCGCCTGGTCAAAAAAGACCCATATGCTGTCGAGCTGGAAACTTGTATATTTTCCTTCCGATTTTTTTATGCCTGTTACATAATAGCTAATCCAGAATCCGTCGGGCTTTCCATTCTTCAAAACACCTTCGCTCGATACTGTGCCGTTGGGATATTTGAATACCTGGTAACCATCCCCCGGAGAACCGGCTGTCTGTCCGCGGGCCAGAAGTCCTGTTAACAGAATAACACAAAGAAAGAATATTCTTTTCATCATTTTTTATAATCCAAGTTTCTCAGATATTTCCATCATCCTTACTATCGGCTTTCGGGCTTTCGAGAGAATCCTTCTATCGATCTTTATCTCTGGTTTCTCATCCTTCAGGCATTTGTAGATTTTCTCAATAGTGATCATCTTCATGAAGTTACATTCACTGCAACCGCATGTGGAATCTTTGGGCGGCGCCGGAATAAATTTTTTTCCGGGATTCTTTTTAATCATCTGATGTATTATTCCAGGTTCCGTTGCAACAATAAATGAATCTGAGTTGCCGGCAGACGTGAATTTAAGAAGAGCCGATGTAGAGCCAATGAAATCGGCTATCATTCTGACAGGAAGCTCACATTCCGGATGAACTATAACCTTTGAACCCGGATGCTGCTTCTTAAGTTCAAGAATAGCTTCCAGTGAAAACTCCTCGTGAACATGACATGCGCCGTTCCAAACCGCAATGTCGCGTCCTGTCCTGTTCAGAATATAATTCCCCAGATTCCTGTCGGGACCAAAAAGAATTTTTTCTCCTTCCGGCAGCGATTCTATTATTTCAACAGCATTTGTTGAAGTGCAGGTAATGTCGGAAAGAACCTTGATGTCAATATTTGTATTAACATAAGTAACAACTGTTCTTCCGGGATTGTCGCGGATGAATTTTCTGAATTGAACGGGATCGCACGAATCAGCAAGGGAGCATCCTGCATCCATATCAGGAATAAGCACTTTTTTATCGGGAGCAAGTATCTTTGCCGTTTCAGCCATAAATCTGACTCCGGCGAACAGTATAATGTCAGCTCCATTGTCTGCAGCCTTTTGCGACAAGGCAAGACTGTCTCCAATAAAATCAGCTATGTCCTGAATATCGCCAGTCTGATAGTAATGAGCCAGGATGATCGCATTCTTTCGCCTTTTAAGCTCCCTTATCCCTTCAACCAGCTCTGTATTTTTTTTCCCTTCCACGCTTTTCATTAATTCAATCATAGAATTCATTCAGCAACTTTACCTGTTATCTGCTTCCGATGAATACTTTCAGGAAACAAATCATGCCGGTTTAACTAACTTTGGATTTCCTTTCAAAAATAACAACCAATTCCTTAAGTCCTGTCATTTTATCACCCTGATATTTTTATATATTGTGAATATACCGCAATAGCTTTTTCCTTTTGATTTTGTAATTCGTAACTGACTCCCAGATAAA
>CAYSBL010000054.1:0-21030 GCA_964429295.1 uncultured Rikenellaceae bacterium | reverse complement strand
AAATATGCAGCTGTACTGATTTATTGAAAAACAAGACTTGTTAAGGGTCGACTAAATAAAAAGGGGGGTGTCGCCGGTGCAACGCCCCCCCTTTTATTTCAAGCACAGGATCATGCATTCTCCTGTTTTTCACCTTCTGAAGTCTTCTTCTTGATATTCTCAGCAATATCCTCGAGCTTGTCGGCTGTCTTTGCAGCAGTCTTCTTCCCGAATTCCTTCATCTTTGCTACTGCATCCTCGGTTTTGTCCTCCACCTTGTCGGCAAATGCCTCCAGTTTCTCCTTTACATCGCTCTCCTTTATATCCTCGATCTTGTCCTCAACAAAATCCTCAGCCTTGTCATAGGTCTCCTTCACCTTTCTGAATGCCTCTGTCTTCTTCACGTCCTCGACTTTGTCATCGATGAAATCATCAGCCTTGTCAAGCAGTTTCTTTGCCTTGTCCAGTAGTCCTTCTTTTTTTGGTTCAACCGGCTCCTGATTCTTATTTTCTTCCATTTGATTTAAGTTTTAGAGAAAATTCCAATTTTAGAAAATCCGACCTTTAATGATCGAAGCATAAAGTTAGAAAAATAATCAACACCGGAATGCACAAGAAGCCCCAATTTAATTATTCTGCAATATCTTTAGGGAATAATTCTGAATAAATAATGGAAAAGGAAATTATTACGGCAGTTGCTATCGGGGTAGGATTGAGTGCAAGCTGCGGATTCAGGGTGTTCGTGCCGATGCTCATAGCCAGCATTGCGGCAAAAATGAATATATTCCCCGTTACTGAAGGATTTCAGTGGCTTGCAAGCTGGCCTGCAATAATAAGCTTCGGAACAGCGACGGCCGCCGAGATCCTTGCATATTACATACCCTTCGTCGACAATCTTCTCGATACCATAGCCACACCGCTTGCTGTCGGAGGCGGGACAATACTGCTCACTTCTGTCCTGCCTGTCGACAATGAATTCCTGAGGTGGGTGTCAGGATTCCTTTTTGGCGGAGGAGCCGCAGCTGCCGTTCAGGGAGGAACGGTGCTGACAAGGCTTGCATCGACAAAACTGACGGCCGGTGCCGGTAACTCGGTGGTAGCGACCGGCGAACATGCAGCCGCCTTCGGAACCTCGGTTCTGTCGTTGTTCATCCCCCTCATAATAGCTGCCCTGATAATAGTTCTTATAATATGGTTCATTGCTAAATTCGGGAAAAGACTATTTTTGAAAACAAGTACTGAACAATGATTCGGGAAGATTTACAAAAACATTTCTAAAAAATGGACACCGATAATCTCCTGTTTGCCCTTGGACTTACCGTTTTCGCCGGCCTTATGACCGGCATTGGAAGCCTGATGTCTCTCCTTTCCAGAAGATTCAATCCCAAGTTCCTGGCCGGAGCCCTCGGTTTCTCAGCAGGTGTTATGATCTATGTGTCCCTGGTAGATATCTTCGTAAAAGCAAAGGATTCGTTGGTCATTTCTTTCGGTGAGAGAACGGGATACTGGTACACCGTCGTTTCCTTCTTCGCAGGAATTGCACTCATTGCACTGATTGACAGGCTTATCCCCTCCTATGAAAACCCCCACGAAATAAGAAATGTAGTAAACGGCAAACAAAAGGAAAAACCTAGTGAGACAAAGCTGATGAGAATGGGAATGTTCTCTGCCATCGCAATTGCTGTTCATAATTTCCCCGAAGGACTTGCCACCTTTCTGGCTGCACTCACCGATCCAACCCTCGGAATAAGCATAGCAGTGGCAGTGGCAATCCACAATATCCCCGAAGGAGTGGCAGTGTCAGTACCCGTCTACTATGCCACCAAAAGCAAAAGAAAAGCTTTCTGGCTGTCATTCCTGTCGGGCCTGGCAGAACCAGTGGGAGCTGTAATCGGTTTCTTCATACTCCGGCATTTTTTTAATGATGCCACCTTCGGTGTAATATTCGCAGCAGTAGCAGGTATAATGATCTACATATCACTCGATGAGCTTCTGCCGACTGCCGAGGAATACGGTGAACATCATATTGCTATCGGAGGCCTTGTAGCCGGAATGCTGGTGATGTCGCTCAGTCTGCTGATGTTCGTTTGAAATCAAATGATGAAATTAATATATCTACTCATTGCATTCATACCAGCACTTTCCGGAAACCCTTCTTTTTCCCGGGAACCGGCTTATGAGACTGATGATACTGTAAGAATAAGCGGGCAGGCCTCTGCCTGGATGAACGGCAATCACAATAATGATTTCTCTTTCGCTTCAGGTGTCCGGTACATCCCCACTGCATACTATGGAGTCAGAACCGGTCGCAGCAGACTTATTGATTTCGAAGCTTCAGCAAATATTTTCGGAACATTGTCTGCAGGGCCCTCAAAGGAAACCTCCTGTGAGGCCAGGATAAAACCCTACAGACTCTGGGCCCGCTACTCCTCCGATCAGTTTGAACTCCGGCTCGGACTGCAGAAAATAAACTTCGGCTCAGCTTCAATCCTCCGCCCGCTTATGTGGTTCGATCAGATGGATCCCCGTGACCCTCTGAGACTGACTGACGGTGTCTGGGGAGTTCTCGGCCGCTATTACTTCCTTAACAATGCCAATATATGGCTGTGGGGACTTTATGGCAACCACGATCCCAGGGCCTGGGAAATAATCCCTTCAAATAAAAAAATCCCTGAATTCGGAGGAAGAATACAGCTTCCGGTACCGGCAGGAGAAGCAGGATTCTCCTATCATCACAGAAATGCCGATAACAGAGACACAATGTTTCCCGGAGAACTGGACAGAATACCTGAAGACCGCTTCGGAATCGACGCCAGGTGGGACCTTGTAACAGGTATCTGGGTAGAAGGTTCCTGGACCAGAAAAAGGATTGATATGGGAACACTGACCAACCAGGAAATAATGAACGCAGGAATCGATTACACCTTTGGCCTGGGAAACGGATTATACGTTGCTTATGAGCATCTTGCAATTTCATTCGACCAGAAACCATTCGGATTTGCCAACCTGACAACTTTCTCGCTGGCTACTCTCAGCTACCCGGTCGGATTATTCGACAAGCTGAGTGCAATCATCTACTATGACTGGACCAATGGCAAAATATATAATTTTGCCTCCTGGGAAAAACAATATAACAACTTCATGATTTATGTTATGGGATATTTGAATCCCCGTGCATACAATCTCCCTGCACAGACCGGAACAGGCAGTTTGTTCTCGGGAAAAGGAATACAGGTAATGCTCGTCTTCAATCACTAAATTGTCTAAAATGGAGAACTCCTATGTAATCACAACCGAGAGCCTGGTTAAGAAATTTCCGATGGGGAAGGGCGAATTCACTGCTCTCAACGGTATCGACCTGCAGCTGAAACAAGGCGAATTCGCAGGCCTCGTGGGTCCCAGCGGATCAGGAAAAACCACCCTTCTCAACATAATAGGTTCCCTCGATGTCCCAACATCCGGAAAAGCAGTCGTCCTGGATCAATCTATAGGCGATCTTTCAGCAAGGGAAGCAGCCCGCTTGCGAAAAACCCACCTCGGATTCATCTTTCAGAGCTATAACCTTCTTGCAGTGCATACCGTCTGGGAGAATGTTGAATTCCCCCTGCTGCTGCTTGATTATACAGCAGCCCAGAGGAAGGAACTGGTTACTGATGCCATCGAATGGGTGGGACTGACCGACAAGATAAAATCAAAGCCCCCCCAGCTTTCGGGCGGAGAATGCCAGAGAGTGGCCATTGCGCGTGCCATGGTAAAAAAGCCATCCATAGTGCTGGCTGATGAGCCCACTGCAAACCTCGATGCGGAAAACTCATTCAATATCCTCGAAACCATGGAAATGCTCAACAGGCAGCTCAGTACCACCTTTCTCTTTGCCACCCACGATGACAAGGTGATCAGCTACCTGCGCAGGAAAATTTTCCTGCGGGACGGTAAAATTGACAGAGAAGAATTCAAATCCAGTTAAACCCGGTCGCCATGATACTTGCAATTAAACTGGCATACAGAAACCTCATCGGAGCAGGATTGAGAACATGGTTGAACGTGATAGTCCTCTCCTTTTCATTTGTGCTGATTATCTTCATGAAAGGCATAATCAGCGGATGGGATCAGCAAGCTAAAACCGATATGAAAAATATGGAAATAGGAGGCGGACAATACTGGCATGAGTCATATGATCCCTTTGATCCCTTTTCTCTTAACGACAGCCATGCCCCAGTCCCACAAGAAGTTACGGAAGAGATCCGTTCGGGAGATATGGTTCCTGTGCTGATAGCACCCGGCACCCTGTACCCCCAGGGCCGGCTCCAGTCGGTTGTGATAAAGGGGATCGATCCAAATCAGAAACTGTTCGCCCTTCCCACTCATAAACTCGATACAGTTTGCGATGCCATTCCTGCAATGGCAGGTTCACTTATGGCCAAAAGCCTTAAAGCATCCAAAGGCGAGATAATGACTTTAAGGTGGAGGGATGTGAACGGCACATTCGATGCCCGGGACATAGTGATTGCTGAGATCTTCTCCTCCAATCTGCCTGAAATAGAAACAGGTCAGATCTATATATCACTCGGGACCCTGCAGAACATGATGCAGATGCCGGGTGAAGCGACCATGCTGACCTTCAGGGATAGCGAAAAGAAACGGCCGGAACTGCAGAACTGGGTTCATAAAACATCAGAGGAGCTTACAGCAACTGTCGACAGCCTGATAAAAACGAAAACAGCAGGACAGGCGATTCTCTTTGTGATCCTTCTGCTTCTCGCCCTCCTGGCAGTGTTCGACACTCAGGTACTTTCGATCTTCAGGCGTCAGAAAGAAATCGGAACATACATTGCACTCGGATACACCCGAGGCCAGGTGGTAGGCCTGTTCACTGTAGAGGGAACAATGCACGCCATCCTTGCGGCCATCCTCTCTTTGATCTACGGCCTGCCCTTTCTGGCTTGGATGGCAAAGTCGGGGCTGAAGATGCCTGTCGACACCAGTGAATTCGGAATGGCTATTGCCCAGACACTTTATCCGGTTTATCCGGCCGGACTGGTGATATTAACCATTCTCACTGTGACAACGGCAACTGCACTGGTAAGCTACTGGCCATCCAGGAGAATTTCTAAAATGAATCCTACTGACGCTTTAAGGGGGAAACTGCAATGATAAAATTTCTTATTCAAGGCCTGTTAAGGGACAAAAGCAGGAGCAGCATACCGCTCATAGTCGTTGCAATCGGAGCCATGCTCACAGTGGTGCTTCATTCATACATGAAGGGCTTTATGGGCGATACTATTGAAATGAATGCCAGATTCAACTACGGTCACCTGAAGGTAATGACCTTACCATATTCTGAAAACATAACCCAGCTTCCCAACGACCTGGCAATACTCGATGCAGGCAAACTTCTTTCTGACCTTGAAATCCTTTACCCGGAAGTGGAGTGGTCTCAACGAATCCAGTTCGGAGGACTTATGGATTCGCCTGATGAGAACGGTGAAACCAGGGCACAGGGACCTGCTATAGGAATGGGTCTCGATATTCTGTCGCCCGGATCTGTTGAACCGCAAAGGTTAAATCTTCAAAATTCGGTTGTAAGGGGAAGCCTGCCCGACGATCCCGGCGAAGTGCTGCTCAGCGAAAACTTCTCGCGTAAACTTTTAGTTGATCCGGGAGACAAGGTTACCTTCATTGGATCAACAATGAACGGAAGCATGGCAGTTTATGACTTTGTCGTTGCAGGAACCATTCTGTTCGGAACCGAAGCACTCGACAGGGGAACCTTTATTGCAGACTTCAGGGATGTCCAGACAGCCCTCGATATGACCGACGCTGCCGGGGAAATAACCGGTTTCTTCCGGAACGGATTCTATGACGATGTTCAGGCGGTTAAAGCAAGCGGGAAATTCAACTCCATGCATTCAGACGACAAAGATGAATTCTTGCCGGTAATGAAAAGTCTTAGCCAGCAGGGAAGTATGGGAACCTATGTAAAAATGTCAGACTACTGGGCTAACTACCTTACCCTCTTTTTTGTGTTTGCAATGTCGCTGGTTCTCTGGAATGCAGGCCTGCTGGGCGGTCTCAGACGCTATGGTGAGATCGGCGTGAGGCTTGCGATGGGAGAAGAAAAGGGACATGTTTACAGGACCATGATATTTGAGTCGGTCATGATAGGACTGGCCGGTTCAGTTATAGGTACCATTTTTGGCCTGTTTTTTGCCTGGCTTCTTCAGAAATACGGCGTTGATATCTCAGGTATGATGAAAACATCATCGTTAATGATGCCTCCGACGATCAGGGCCAGAATAACTCCGCCCGATTTCTATATAGGATTCATTCCGGGTCTTTTTTCAACGGTTCTCGGAACAATGCTTTCAGGCAGGGGAATATACAAAAGACAAACTGCAAGGCTTTTCAAGGAACTTGAAGCATAAAAACAAAACCATGATATCAAAATCAATTTTAGCCTCAATATTTGCACTGTTATGCCTTCAGTCTGGCGGCCAGACTGATGCCGATGACCTACTGAAGCGCGTTGAAAGCAACATGTCATCAGACAACAGGATTTACGAGTCGGAAATGACAATCCGCGGAACCCGGACAAGCAGGATAATCTCGTCAAGAAGCTACGTGGTGGGCAATACGAAATCATTTACCGAATATCTGTCCCCTGCCCGTGAACAGGGAACCAAGATGCTCAAACTCGGAAACCAACTGTGGATATATTCTCCTTCAACCGACCGTACTATCCAGATTTCAGGTCATATGCTCCGGCAATCAGTCATGGGATCCGACCTTTCATACGAAGATATGATGGACGACCGCAAGCTTACTGAAGTCTATTCGGCTGAATCAGCCGGGGAAGAGATGATCGAAGGAAGGAAGACAATAATCCTTGATCTGACCGCTAAAGTTACGGATGCTGCTTATCACAGTTTGAAAATGTGGATAGATGCCGAACGCTTTGTTCCCCTGAAAGAAGAATTTTACGCCAGAAGCGGCCAGCTGCTCAAGAGGACCACTCTTTCGGATTTCAGGCAGACCGACGGCCGCTGGTTCCCCCATAAGATGATCTACAAGGATATGCTGAAGCAGGGCGACGGAACCGAGTTCAGGGTTACAGACATCCGCTTCGACCAGGAGATCCCTGAATATATATTCACCAAAGCTTCTCTGAAACAATAGGCTAAAAACTTTAATGGCCTTTGGGCAAGTTTCGCAGAAAAAACTTAATTTTAGTTGTTTTTTACTAAACTGAACTCATCAGCATTTAACAGTCTAACATAATTAAGAAATGGCTGCAGAAACTACTAATACACAACCTTCCAGATGGTCGGGAGCTGTGAAGAAAACAAAGAGGATATTCAACTGGATTTTAGGAATCCTTCTTGTTCTAATCGTTGTCTTCGTTTATTTCAAATATTTCTTCACCTACAGTGAAGGATACCGTGCCGGATTGCTTCAGAAATTCTCAAACAAGGGTGTTCTCTTCAAAACCTATGAAGGAGAGCTCATTCTCAGCAGTGTAGCCAGCACATCCAATGTGGCAATCGCTTCCGAAAAATTTCACTTTTCAGTCCTTAAAAAAGATATGACCATGAGCTTTGACACTCTCCAGGGCCGGAATGTGATAGTGCATTACATCGAGAAAAAGGGTGTTGTGCCCTGGAGGGGCGATTCCAGATATATTGTCGATAGCATTGCCTTCAGGGACTGACGCATCAGGCTATTGGCGGCCGGACAGGTTTAATCATGAAATCAGATGTCCTCAGCTGTTAAAGAGAATACAAAGAGTATTCTGCTTATCATATCAGGGATCTTTTCTGCAAGCTTCGGCCTGAAAGGATTCCTTATCCCCAACGAATTCATCGACGGCGGGGTGACAGGTATCTCACTACTGCTATCATTCACCACAAGGATTCCTCTTTCATTCCTGATATTTTTCATAAACCTGCCATTTATAATCCTGGGGTACAATCAGATCTCCAGAACTTTTGCCATAAGGGCATTCGCAGCAATTGCGGGATTGTCGGTCGTGGTTGCTGCCATTCCTTTCCCTGTTATTACTCACGACAAACTGCTGATAGCCATTTTCGGAGGTATCTTCCTTGGTGCAGGGGTAGGCCTTTCGATGAGAGGCGGAGGTGTCCTCGACGGAACGGAGATACTCGCCCTTTATGTCTGGAGAAAAAAGGAGATATCCGTTGGTAACATGGTTCTTGTATTCAATGTGATAATATTCGCATGCGCTGCATTCATACTGGGCATTGAAGGAGCGCTCTATTCAATCCTCACCTATCTTGCCGCCTCAAGAACAATCGATTACCTTGTTGAAGGGATCGAAGAATATACTGGTGTGACAATCATTTCTGAAAAAAGCTCAAAAGTAAAACGCATCCTGATGACCAGATTTGGCAGGGGAATCACAATTTACAAGGGAAAAAAGAGCATGATCGGCAAAGGCGCTGAAGCCGCTGGCATAGCCGACACCGATATTATCTTTACCATTGTAACCAAGCTGGAAATCAGTAAAGTAAAGAGACTGGTGAACGAGGTGGATGAGAATGCTTTTATATACTGCACTCCCGTAAGCCATACCAAGGGCGGCGTTCTTAAAAGGAGGCCCCTGCACGAATAGTGTACATCGGTAATGCTTCTACTTTATTACTTTATTACTTTCTTCATTATTCCAAGCACTCCCCTGATAAAGGTAGCGCTGGTGAGAACCTTGACGACCGGGCTTACACCTGTCCTCCTGCGGGCTGTTGTTGTTGTCCGCCTGCCACGTTCCTCCTGCTTTCTGACAGCCTCTTCCTCCGCCCTCCTGCCAGCCCTGTCAATTTTTTCATTCAGCATCTCATAAGCGCTTTCCCTGTCTACTGCCTGGCTGTACTTGCTTACAAGGTCTGATGACCTGTTTATGGAATCGATTTCTTCCTGTGTCAGTATATCCATCCTGCTCTGAGGAGCCCTTACCATCGTGACCGCCAGCGGAGTCGGAATACCTTTCTCATTAAGAGCAGTAACCAGAGCTTCACCTGTTCCGAGCGATGTAAGCACCTCATCTGTCTTATAGTATTCGGAAATCGGGAAGTTTTCTGCAGTCAGCTTGATAGCCTGCCTGTCGATAGCCGTAAAAGCTCTCAGGGCATGCTGGATCTTAAGTCCGAGCTGGGCGAGAACTTCATTGGGAACATCCATCGGATTCTGTGTGACAAAGAATACACCTATGCCTTTAGACCTGATAAGCTTTACAATGGTTTCGATCTGGTTAAGAAGCGTCTTGGTTGCTTCCTTGAAAATGAGGTGAGCCTCATCAATGAAAATCACCAGTTCCGGCTTGTCGAGGTCACCCCTTTCAGGCATCTCATTGTAGACCTCAGCCAGAAGGCAAAGCATAAATGTCGAAAACAGCTTGGGCTTGTCCTGAATATCCGTAAGCCTTATGATATTGACATATCCCCTGCCGTCTGAATCCTTCCTCATCAGATCCCTGATATCGAACGACTGCTCACCGAAGAAAAGGTCCGCATCCTGCTGTTCGAGTTCAAGAAGCTTTCGGAGTATCACCCCGGTCGACATAGCTGACACTTTCCCGTATTCCCTTTCAATTTCCGTTTTGCCCTCATCGGTGGCAAACTGAACTACTTTTTTCAGGTCCTTCAGATCGAGCAAAGGCATCTTATGATCATCGCAATACTTGAAGATAACTGCAAGAACCCCTCCCTGGGTGTCATTCAGGTCGAGTATCCTCGAAAGGAGAACAGGTCCGAATTCAGAAATGGTTGCCCTCATCCTTACCCCGTTCTGCTTCGAGATGGACATCAGTTCAACAGGATATCCCCTGGTTTCATACGGAACCCCGATCTTTCCCATCCTGTCCGTAATAAAAGGCTTTTCCTCCCCGGGTTTTGCTATTCCGCTGAGATCGCCCTTGACATCCATAAGCAGAACCGGGACCCCCTTTTCCGAGAGATGCTCTGAAATAACCTGCAGTGTCTTAGTCTTTCCGGTCCCCGTTGCCCCGGCAATAAGCCCATGTCTGTTCATAGTCTTAAGGGGAACCCTGACAAGTGAATTTCCCCCTAACGGAGCTCCGTCAAGCATTGCACCTCCGATTACTATCGAGTCGCCCTTGCATGCATACCCGCTGTTTATGTGTGCTGAGAATGATTCTTTCCTATCCATTTTGTTCCGTTTTAATGCTCTTAAACGCAGGAATGCAATTTAGCACTTTAGGTTCAGTTTTCAAAAACGGCGGCGATAATCTGAAGCCGGCCGCCAACTTAAAAAATCATCTAATCCCAGTAAGATAAGACAAATTTATTTGAATAAAACGACATAATGGCATTATTAGTCGACAAACGCCATTTTTCAGACGACATAACGGCCATAATTAAAGACAGGCCGGCTTTCCGCATACTAAAATAACAGGCCGGCTTTCTAAAGAAACAAATTAATGCTATATTTGACATTGAAACAAGATTATTAAACATACCTGGTTCACTTTATTTTCATTCAATTAAATCTAATCTTATGGCAAAGTTTGAAGTTTATCAAAGCGGAAAAAACAAAGAATTCCGTTTCCGTCTGAAAGCCGATAATGGCCAGACAATCCTCAGCAGTGAAGGTTACACCAGCAAGGCATCATGCCTTAACGGAATTGATTCGGTGAAAAAGAATGCCGCTGATCCAAAAAGATTCAACAAAACCACCACGCCCGGCAACCAGTTCCGGTTTGCCCTCACCGCCGCAAACAGTCAGATCATCGGTACAAGCCAGAACTACAAATCTGAAAGCGGCCGCGACAACGGAATCGAATCAGTAAAGAGGAATGCCGCAAAAGCTGAAATCAAGGAAGTTGAAAAATAGGCAGTTCCCTGTTTGAATAACCGCATTGAGCAATCATTGCGGTTATTTTTGTCTTTCCAGCATGTGCTTAACTAATATTTTACCCCATGAATTCCAGAATTATAATTATGTCCTTGGCATTCACGATGCTTGCCGCTGCTTCGATGGCACAGGTTACCGAAGCCGAAAATAAGCTCAAAACAGTGAATACCGATACTATAATGGGTTGGAAGAAAGGAGGGCTGTTTGCCATCAACCTTTCCCAGACCTCTCTCACCAACTGGGCAGCCGGAGGCCAGAATTCAGCTGCTGTTAACGGAATCCTCAGCGCTTTTGCAAACTATAAACAGGGGAAATCGGCATGGGACAATTCCCTCGATCTGGGTTACGGCATCCTTAAACAGGGAAAGGAAGAAGTGATGAAGACCGATGACAAAATCGACCTGCTTTCAAAATACGGAAGGGAAGCCTTCAAGAATTTCTACTGGTCAGCTCTCGGCAACTTCCGTACACAGATGCGCCCCGGCTACAAATATCCCGATACAGACAAAAAAATATCAGACCTTTTTGCTCCTGCGTA
The DNA here is from genome assembly GCA_964429295.1 of uncultured Rikenellaceae bacterium. Lineage (GTDB taxonomy): Bacteria > Bacteroidota > Bacteroidia > Bacteroidales > VadinHA17 > LD21. Next base: position 9,629 of record CAYSBL010000054.1, on the reverse strand, counting down.
CCTTTTGTTCGCTGCCGGTCTGGACTACAAGCCAAACCCGTATTTCAGCGCATTTCTTGCTCCGCTCACTGCAAAATTCACCTTTGTTACCGACAAGACCCTTTCTGATGCAGGCGCTTTCGGAGTTGAGCCCGGTGAAACATCAAGAAGCGAGATTGGAGGATATTTAAGAGCGATATGGTCAAAAAATGACTTCAAGGGTGAATTCCTGAAAAACGTGGCTTTTACCTCCAAAATCGACCTGTTCTCAAATTATGCCCATAACCCGCAGAATATCGATGTTACCTGGGAAAACCTGCTGGGCCTGAAGGTAAACAAATTCATTTCCGTGAACTTCAATACAGTCCTCATATATGACGACGATATAATGGTTCCGGTCGACAGGAACGGCAACGGAGAATTCGAAGCATCTGAAACTCCGGGACCAAGGGTACAGTTCAAGGAAATTTTAGGCGTTGGATTTTCTTACAATTTCTGATAATTAACCATTAAAACCTGACACAATGAAGTTCTTAGACGAATTCAAAACCTTTGCCATGAAAGGCAATATGGTTGACATGGCCGTTGGTATTATCATCGGCGGAGCATTCGGGAAAATTGTTTCATCCCTGGTAGCCGACATCATTATGCCGCCCATAGGTGTTCTTCTCGGAGGAGTCAATTTCACCGATCTGGCTCTGACGATAAAAAAGGCAACCGACACTGCTGAAGCTGTTACATGGAACTACGGCAATTTCATCCAGGTTGCCATCGATTTTCTTATAATAGCACTTGCCGTGTTTCTTCTTGTTAAAGCTATCAATTCCATGAAGAAGAAAGAGGAAGCAGCCCCTGCCGCACCTCCGGCTCCCACAAAGGACCAGGAACTGCTGAGCGAGATAAGGGACCTTCTGAAGAAATAAAAAATTACCAATACCATGAATAAGGACATGCTGCGGCATGTCCTTATTTGCCTTACAACCAACCATCAATGAAAAATCCATTCTTACTCCGTGCTTCTGTGGCCGCAATTCTTATCACTCTGCTCAATACGGCTTTGCAGGGGCAGGGAAACCCAAAAATGAAAATATGGTTTAGTAAACCTGCAGCATCATGGAATGAAGCTCTGCCCGTCGGCAACGGCAGCCTGGGGGCCATGATCTTCGGAGGACCGTCAACGGAGAGGCTTCAGCTTAATGAAGAATCTGTATGGACCGGATCACCGCGATGGGATGCTAATCCTGATGCCCTGAAAAATCTTCCGGTTGTACGGCGGCTTCTTTTCGAAGGCAAATATGCAGAAGCGGAAAAAGTGGCACAGACCGGAATAATGGGCAGTTTCAAAAGAGATAATGCCTCAAGTTATCAGACTCTTGGCGATCTGATACTTGAATTTACAAATCCGGGCCCAATCTCCAATTACCGCCGGGAACTCGATATTTCAGAAGCTATTGCTGCTGTTACCTATACATCGGGACAGACTAACTACAGACGGGAAGTGTTCTCAAGCGCTCCCGACCAGTCCCTTGTCATAAATATCACCGCCGATAAACCCGGAGCTGTCACTTTCACAGCCCGGCTATCAAGGCCAGGAAGGAAAGCTCTTATCGAGGCGGCCGGTAATCTTATCACTATGAGCGAACACGTGGGAAACAGCAATGGCGTTAAGATGGAAGCCCGGTTGAAATTGCTCGGCGATGGCGGAACAATTTCATCGGGAGGCGACAGTATAAGGATCGAAAATGCAAATTCAGTACTCATATTACTGACCGCGGCTACCGATTATTTTTCTCCCGATCCTGCATCCCGGTCTGAGGAAAGGCTCGAAAATGTATCGGCACGCTCTTTTGCAGATATCAGAAATGACCATATAACAGACTATAAAAGATACTTTGACCGGCTCTCTATCGACCTTGGATCCTCTGATGGCAGCTACTTCACAACCGATGCCCGGATAGCTGCAATGCAGAACGGCTATGACGACACCGACCTCATCGAGCTTTATTTCCAGTTTGGCAGATATCTGCTGATAAGCAGCTCACGGCCAGGCTCCCTGCCCGCAAACCTTCAGGGCATCTGGGCCGACGGCCTCAACCCGCCGTGGAGCGCCGATTTTCATATAAACATCAACATCCAGATGAATTACTGGCCGGCCGAAATTACAAATCTGGGCGAACTGGCCCTTCCCTTTGCCGATTTTATCGATGCAATGCGGCCTAACGCCAGGAGAACGGCCGCTGAAGTCTATGGCCTGAAAGGCATAGTTGCCCACTATACCACCGATGTGTGGCATTACACAGAACCCCTGGGAGCCTTGGTCTATGGTATGTGGCCGATGGGTATTGCCTGGAGTTGCCAGAACATATGGGACCACTACCTTTTCGGAGGCGATATCGAATACCTTCGTAACAAAGCCTATCCTGTCATGAAAGAATCCGCTGAATTCTTAAACGGATGGCTGGTTACCGATCCGCGCACTGGTTACCTGGTTTCGGGACCTTCAATATCGCCCGAGAACCGCTTCAGGATACCTGGCGGACAGGGTACTGCAAGCATGGTGATGGGACCGGCAATGGATCATATGATCATCCGGGACCTGTTCCAGAATACAATTCAGGCCAGTCAGATTCTTGATGCCGACAAGGCTTTCAGGAGAAAGCTGGAAAAGACACTTGAAAAACTCACTCCTATCAGAACCGGATCTGACGGCCGGATCCTGGAATGGTCGGAAGAGCTTGAGGAAAACGAGCCCGGACACAGGCATATTTCCCATCTTTACGGTCTGCATCCCGGCAACCAGATCACTCAACAGCAGCATCCCGAACTTCTTGAGGCAGCGAGGAAAACAATTGAATACAGGCTTGCCCACGGCGGTGGTCATACCGGCTGGAGCAGGGCATGGATAATCAATTTTTTTGCCCGCCTCAAAGATGGTGAAAAAGCCTGCGAGAATGTATATGCCCTGCTTACGAAGTCAACTCTCGACAATCTGTTTGACAATCATCCGCCATTTCAGATTGACGGCAATTTCGGGGGCACGGCCGGAATCACCGAGATGCTCATCCAGAGCCATGCCGGAGAGGTGGAGCTGCTTCCTGCCCTGCCGGAGAAATGGGAAACCGGACATATTCGCGGAGCTATGGCAAGGGGTGGATTTGAAGCCGATATGGAATGGGAAAACGGGGAATTGAAAACAGCAAAGATCACTTCAAAGCTCGGTAATCCCCTGAAACTGACTTACAGGGGCAGAAAATTCGAACTTGAAGCTACAGAAAAAGGGAAACTGTACCGGTTCAACAAAGATTTGGAACTCGTGCAGGATCAATGAATGATCCTGCGTTATTCCTTCCTCCCTCCCCTCAGGGTGCCCTGCCATTCCTTCAGTTCCTTCCACTGGTTCAAAAAGGCCAGCCGGCACTGCTCGGGCCAGGTATCAGGCTTGTGTATCCTGTAGCTCGGCCCGGCTTCATCAAGGATCTTCTGGCAAGTTTCAACCGCAGTTTCACTAAGCGCTTTCCAGGTGGTGATCCCTGCCTTATGGAAAAGCTTCTCGATTTTGGGACCTATGCCCTCAACAATCTTAAGGTCATCGGGACGGATCCTTTTCCCAAACTCTGCGGCTGCAAGTGCGGTGTCAAAAGTCGATGCCTTGGGAACTGAAGCCAGATCAAGTCTGAAATCATCATACTCCGATTTCAGACTGACGTATTTATTTCTCCAGTCGTCGGCCTCAGCCTTTCTTCCATTGAAATCCGTCTCCATCATATTGAATTTCAGTCTCCATTCTTCGAGATCGCTTTTCAGGGCGGCATTATGTGAAAGCAGTGTTTCCTTTTCCTTACTGCATGCCTCCAGATCTTCACTGAGCCTGATAAGTTCCTCGTTGTGCTTTGTTGAGAGGCGGCCGAGCAGGTAGCCGAGTATCGCGCATATAAGTCCGACCAGAACGGGTAACAGGATGCATAATAAACACATATTCGGTGGTTTTTAGATTATTTGATGACGATTACTGTTCTTCTGTTCAAAGCCCTCCCTTCCGGAGTGCCGTTATCCGCTGCGGGTTCATCAGGTCCCCTGGATGAGAGCTCTGTCCTGTCCTCAGGCACTCCTCTTTCAATGAGCTTTACCCCGGCAAACTTCGCTCTCCCCATAGCCAGAAGGATATTGCCCTGCCTGTCGCCCGTGTTGTCGGCATGCCCTGTAATAGTAACCACCGCCTCAGGAACTTTGATAATATATTCGGTGATCTCAGCAATTCGCTGCTGTTCTTCCATGGTAAGCCGTGCTTCATTCTTACCGGTCGCAAAATATAATACCAGGGGATTGGCATTATATCTTTCCCTGAACTTCACAAGGGCAGACTGCCCGGAAGTGTCAGGCATTACAGCGGGCGCCTGCCCTGCATTGCCTCCAGGTACTGCAACAACAGACTGTTCGGGAGATCCGGCTAAAGCCCCTCCTGACTTCTGACCACAATCACATGCTAAAAGCCAGTGCAAAATCGTCCCGATCAGTATTGTCAGCAAAATACCCAGAAGATAGAGTAATTTCCTTGACATGCTTCAGGTTTTTTAAATTCTTCTAAACCTACTAAAAAAAAACTTATGATCCAAATTATTTTGGCTTTAAATCAGATAATTACAGATTCAAGACCAAAATCCCGGGGCTTAACCTGAAATGCTGCGGTCTTTCTTCAGAATGAACTAATTCCGGCAGTTTTGACTCAGGGAAAATCTGATTACATTTACGCTGAAAAAGCGCCGCCTGGCCTGAAACGGTACAGAAGCTAAAAAAACATCCTGAATGACTAAATATTACAATCTCGGAGTTAACGAAACAGCAAAGAACCTGAACACTGATATTACCACAGGTTTGCGGACTGATGAGGTCAAAAGGAGACTGACCGAACACGGCTACAACCAGCTCGCATCGAAACGCAGGCGCAGCTTTGCAGCTATGTTCTTCGGACAGTTCAGAAGCTTTATGATAATCATCCTGCTGATCGCAGCTGTTATATCAGGTGTGGTGGGTGTTATGGAAGGAGAAGGACTGCTTGACACCTTTGTCATACTCGGCATACTAATAGTGAATGCCTTCGTAGGGGCTTTCCAGGAAAGAAAGGCCGAAACTTCCCTTGAAGCGCTGAAGAGCCTTGCAGCCCCTCTTACCAAAGTGCTGCGCGATGGCGTCATTAAAGAGGTTCTTACCCGGGAAATCGCCCCCGGTGACGTGGTAATACTCGAAACAGGTGCAGTGATCCCTGCAGACATCAGACTTACGGAAGCCGTCAACCTGAAAATTCAGGAATCAGCCCTCACCGGCGAATCAGTGCCGGTTGACAAGATGACCGATACAATTGAAAAGCCTGATCCTGCTCTGGGAGACCGCATTAACATGGCTTTCTCAACCGGTATGGTAACCTATGGAAGAGGACGCGGCATTGTGGTAACCACAGGAATGCACACTGAAGTCGGTAAAATAGCCAGCATGCTCCAGGATACTGCCGACACAGAGACTCCAATGAGCCGCCGGCTTGAACAACTAGGTAAAATCCTGGGCACGGCAGCTCTGATAATCTGCGGAGTAATCTTTCTCGTGGGCATACTTTACGGAAATTCAGTAATAAGCATGTTCATGACAGCCGTGAGCCTTGCTGTGGCTGCCATTCCGGAAGGCCTTCCTGCCGTTTCGACGGTGGTACTTGCCATCGGAGTCCAGAGAATGGTGAAAAGGAACGCCATAATCCGCACTCTTCCCTCCGTGGAAACACTCGGAAGCGCAACCGTAATATGCTCCGACAAAACCGGTACGCTGACCCAGAACAAGATGACCATAGTTGAAGCATATGTCAATCATAAACAAGATGTTATAAACAGGGCTTCACCTGCAACAGTCCTTAACGATGAGGAAAAAAGGCTGCTCCTGATATCGGTTCTCTGCGCCGATGCACAGATCAGAACCAACGAGGACGGCAGGTTTGAGTATACCGGCGATCCGACCGAGACGGCACTGCTCGACTTCGGCATTCTTTACAACATGCATAAGGATACCGTCGAAAAGGAATACCCAAGGGTAGCTGAAATACCCTTCGACTCGGAAAGAAAAAGAATGACAACCGTGAACAGGATGTCCGAAAACAGCACCCGCATAAATGTAAAAGGAGGCCTTGAAGAAGTTCTGAGTGTTTGCGACAAGATAATAATTGAAGGAAAGATAAGGGAGATTACCGGAGATGACCTGCAAAAAGTCCGCAGCGCCAACGAGAAGATGACTGATTCAGCACTCAGGGTGCTTGCCATGGCCTACAAGGATTGTCCGTCGTCGCCGGCCAGCGTTTCAATAGGAGAACTCGAAAACGGCCTGGTCTTCATTGGAATGCTTGGCATGATCGACCCTGCCCGTCCCGAGGTGATAGATGCAGTTGCCCTTTGCCGGACAGCCGGCATCAGGCCCGTAATGATCACCGGAGACCATAAGGGAACAGCCATGGCTATCGCCCGCGAAATAGGCATCTTCAGGGATGGAGATGTTGCTATTACCGGAGCTGAACTGGAAAAGCTCCCCGAAGACGACTTCAGAAAGAATGTCTCAAAATACGCAGTCTATGCCAGGGTTGCTCCTGAACATAAGGTCCGTATTGTGAAAGCATGGCAATCCCACAATGAGGTGGTGGCCATGACGGGTGACGGAGTGAACGATGCCCCTGCACTCAAGCAGGCTGATATCGGAGCAGCTATGGGAATAGCAGGTACCGATGTAGCCAAGGGAGCTTCCGATATGGTCCTTACTGATGACAATTTTGCCACAATTGTTTCGGCAGTCGAGGAGGGAAGAAGGATTTACGACAATATTCTGAAGGCAATCACCTTCCTGCTTTCCACTAATATAGGGGAGATCTTCCTGCTTCTCGTGACCTCGGTTTTCAACCTCGGCACTCCCCTGCTTCCGATTCATATACTCTGGGTAAACCTTGTCACCGACAGCCTGCCGGCCCTTGCCCTCAGCGTCGATCCCGCCGAGCCCGCCATCATGAACCGCAAACCCCGTAATTCAAAGAAAGGATTTATGACCAATGGCATGATATGGAGGGTAGTGTATATGGGACTTATGATCGGAGCAATACCGCTGGCTGCATTTATTGCCGGCCTCCGCGAACAGGGAGTGGCGCTTGGTCAGACAATGGCTTTTGCCACGCTTATGTTCACACAACTGGTGCATGTCAGGAACCTGCACTCCAATACCCGGTCTTCGATGGCGATCAGCCCCTTCAGGAACCTGCCCCTTGTCGGTGCAATTCTGGCTTCAGCCGGCCTTGCATGCCTGGTTTTACTTGTTCCTCCGGTCAGGGATGCCTTCAGCCTTGTGGAACTTGACGGCAAACACTGGCTGATAGTTGGTCTTATGTCACTTATCCCGATACTGATCGTAGATATCTTCAAGCTACTAGGGATTAATACCACCAGGGATGAAAAAAACGACTGACGGGGAACAAGGAACGAAATTTTTCGGTTTTTCAAGGAACATCTTTTTCACCGGCCTGACCAGCTTCCTGACCGATACATCGGTTAAGATGGTCTATTCGGTAATGCCAATGTTCCTTCTTTCGATCGGCGCATCCAAAACCAGCCTTGCCCTTATTGAGGGTATAGCCGAAAGTACAGCATCGCTGATTAAGGCCGTTTCGGGATTCTGGAGCGACAGGATCGGAAAGAACAAGCCCTTTATGCTGATCGGCTACGGACTGTCAGCTCTGATAATCCCCCTCTATACCTTTGTCGTATCACCATTGCAGGTACTGATTCTCAGGTTTACGGAAAGATTTGGCAAGGGAATACGAACAGCTCCCCGCGACAGCCTCATCGCGGGATCAATTGAAAAGGGCGACAGCGGCAGAAGCTTCGGACTTCAAAAGGCAATGGACAACAGCGGCGCTATAGCCGGACCGTTGATCGCTTTTTTTATGCTGTCAGCACTTCCCGGCAATTACAGGCTGATTTTTCTGATTGCAGGAGTACCTGCTTTGCTTGCAATTCTCGTGATAGCCTTCGGTATAAGGGAAGCAGGAAAACAGAAGGATGAGCTGTTCAAAGTATTCCATGTCAGGGATTTCCCTCCCAGGTACTGGTTTTTCCTCATCATAGTTTTCATATTCACCCTGGGCAATTCAACCGATGCCCTTCTCCTTGTAAAGGCAAATGAAGCCGGATTAAAGGTGGCATTCATACCGCTGGTCTTCCTTCTTACCAATGCAGTTTCAGTTGTTGCATCCATTCCGGTCGGATCGCTGGCCGACAGAACAGGAAAGGAAAAGATACTTATAGCAGGCTTTATGATCTATGCCCTGGTTTACTTCGGATTCGGATTTTCAGGAGAGAAAGGTACAATAGTGGCCCTGTTTGCCCTCTACGGACTTTATTCAGCCGCGACCGACGGAATACAAAAGGCATTTATATCAGATATCATCGATAAGAATAAAAAGGGAACCGGCCTGGGTATCTATAACGCCCTGCTTGGTCTTACCCTTCTTCCTGCAAGCCTTATTGCAGGGCTGCTTTACGACAGGGTGAATTCGTCTGTCCCGTTTTATTTCGGAGCAGCCACCGCAGCAGTCTCGGCTATTCTGATGCTTGTGTTTTTAATAAGGTTCAGGAAATAGCGTTACTGTGTTTTTTGTAAATTTATAGCTTCAAAAATTCCGGCCCGAATGAAACAGGTCCTTAAGTATACAGGATATGTTCTTGTACTTTTCATCCTCGGATATCTCCTGTGGAGATTTTCGTACATCATTGTCTGGGTGCTTATTGCGGCAATGGTTTCGTTTATCGGCCAGCCCCTGGTGACCTTCTTTGACAAGATCCACATCCGTAAACTTAAGATGCCAAGGATCCTGAGCGCACTGCTTGCTCTCCTTGTCCTGCTTATGATCGGCGTGGGATTCGTATTGGTGATCGTGCCTCTTATCATAAACCAGGCAGAAACGGTATCGTCGATCGACGTAAATGCCCTTGCCAGGAACCTTGAAGACCCCCTGAGCCGGCTTGATGAAATACTTCACGACCTGGGAGCCCTTCCCGACGGGGAAACCATAAACCAGTTTGCCGTAGCAAGATTAAAGGAAATTATTAACCTCGGAAGCATTGGCACTGCTCTCGGAAAGGTAATCAATACGGCAGGAAACATTTTCGTGGGTATTTTCTCCATCCTCTTCATCTCCTTCTTCTTTATGAAAGATGAAAACCTCTTTGAGGATGGGCTCCTTCTGTTTATCCCCGAAAAGCATCACAACGCTACAAGAAAAGTGGTTAAAGACTCTAAAAACCTGCTCATACGCTATTATCTCGGCGTTCTGCTTGAAGTCATAGGCGTCATGTCGCTTGTCGCAATAGTCCTTAGGATTTTCGGATTCCATAATGCGCTCCTGATTGGTTTCTTCGTCGGACTCATGAATATCATACCCTACATCGGACCTATAATCGGAGGCGTTATAGGACTGATACTCGGCACCATCTCTATCATGGCTGCCGGAGCCTATAATGAACTTCTTCCCGCCTCCCTTAAACTGCTTGGAACTTTTGCAGGCGTGAACTTCATCGATAATAACATACTTATACCGGTCATTTACTCGAAAAGCGTAAAATCGCACCCGCTCG
>CAYSBL010000053.1:1761-21274 GCA_964429295.1 uncultured Rikenellaceae bacterium | reverse complement strand
AGACCAACAGCGGGTACCGGGTTGCATGTGTCGAATGCCACCTTCCGCCGAAAGGCCAGGGATATCTCTGGGCCAAGGCGACCACAGGGCTCCGCGACCTCTGGAGTTTCTACACCAAGGATTCGGCATCATTTGACTGGGATGAAAGGGGAAGGCTTGAGATCGCCAGGGGGCACGTCTATAACAGCAGCTGCCTTAAGTGCCATGAGAATCTCTTTCCACCGGCACTCACCAAGGAAGGGGAAGATGCACACCTTTATTATACACAGCAGGAGGAGAGCCCCGATCTTCACTGCATCAACTGCCATCTGAATGCAGGTCATTATATTGAAGGCTACACCCATGGAAGCAACACCACTTTCGGAAGTGTATCGTCAGCCCCGAAGGAAATTTTCACAGAGCCGACACCTGTGACTGAATTTATTAATTACACCGAGAAGATACCACGTTCGCCGGTCTCATTCAACATGGTAGCCATTCCCGGGGGGACTTTCAAAATGGGCAGTTCCGAGGATGAGCCTTTCAGAAGACCTGACGAGGGTCCCGTGAGGGAAGTGGAAATAAGTCCCTTCTTCATGGCCGAGATTGAGGTTACATGGGATGAGTATCTGGCTTTCTATGCCCAGACATCAGCTGAAGGACGTTCGACAGATACCGAAGGGCTGAGAACCGGTATGGCAGGTGATGTGGATGCCATATCCGGAGCTACTCCCCCTTATGGTCAGCCCGATCAGGGTTGGGGTATGGGGCAGCGGCCTGCAATTTCATTTACCTATCATGCTGCCGAAACATACTGCAGATGGCTGTCTCAGGTAACAGGCAAGACTTATCGCCTTCCAACGGAAGCAGAGTGGGAATATGCCTGCCGTGCCGGCTCTGAAGGACCGTACTTCTTTAACGGCGATCCGAAGAAATTTGAGAAGACAGGATTGAGGGCAAAACTCTCCAAAAATGATACTACAATCATTAATACCTATGTAATATATAAAGAGAACAGTCCTTCAAAGACGCAAACTCCCGATATGGTTAAACCCAACCCATTCGGACTTAAAAACATGCTTGGGAACGTTGCCGAGTTCTGTTCCGACTGGTATCAGCCTGATGCTTACAGCCGGTACCCTGCCGGTGTTTTAAAGAATCCTGCCGGACCCGAGACCGGGGAGGAGCACGTCGTAAGGGGAGGCACCTTCATGAACAGCGCCGGATTGCTAAGGAGTGCGGCACGTGACTATACCAGGACAGAAGCATGGCTCCGGACCGATCCCCAGATACCCAAGAGTATTTGGTGGTATTCCGATTGCTTCAACGTCGGATTCAGGGTTGTTTGCGAATTTGACGGAAAGACTGGAAATGTTAGCTCCTCAGAATGAGGAATTAACAATAGTCAATATTTTTTAATAAAGAAAATTGTCAGAACAAACTTGCATTTGAAGAACAAGTTATTTAAATTGCAGTGCTTTTAACATTTTTTAAGAAGCCTGACCCGGCTAACCTAACAACCAAAATTTTGTCTGAAGAAAAAAATAATCATCCTTGAAGAGAAAGCAGAATAATGAGTGTAAGTTTTACACTTAACGATCTTATTCTATTGAAATATAACTATTTAAGTAAATAATGTAATAAAAAGTAAAACCAGGCAACAGAGAAAAATGAGATCTGTAATTCATCCCGGACAACAGAGGGATCCCTATCGGGACAATATGGGAAGCAACCATTGGCTGGCAGAATGCATCTATATAATTAAACCCTGATCACTGCCGGAAAACCTTCAGATAGCAATTTTTTGAATAATCCTAATATCTATCTTTTTTTAACTAACTAACAGTGTAACAGTATGAAAAAAACTCCCAACTGCTTTTGGTCCCAGTGGCCAGATGTAAGTTTTCGCAGGTTACTACTGCCTGTGAGAATTGTGGTAATTCTTCTGTTCTGCGGCCTGGCGATGCCCGCCTATTCGCTGGCTGCAGATGATCCGCAACAGGCAACCGTAACAGGTACAGTGACCGATGCCACAACCGGCGAGGCAATGCCGGGTGTGAACATCCAGGTCAAGGGGACCAGCCAGGGCGCCATCACCGACATTGCCGGCAAGTATGCGATAGCGAATGTTGACAGGAATGCAACCCTTGTCTTTTCGTTCATCGGATATGTCACCCAGGAGGTGGCTGTTGCAGGCAAATCTGTGGTTGACATGGTACTTGCCCAGGAGGTAACCGACCTTGACGAAGTTGTTGTTGTGGGATATACCACTCAGAAACGTGCAAACGTTGTCGGTTCGGTAACTTCCCTGTCAGGTGAAGGGTTGTCGCAGATTCCGGCTGCCAACATTAACAATGCAATTTCAGGACGTTTGCCTGGAACTACAATTATGCAGGCCAGCGGTGAGCCGGGCCAGCAAACTCCCAGGATTATGATCCGCGGTCGTTCGACTCTCGGGGCATTAAGTGATGGATATACCAACCCACTCATTGTTATCGACGGGGTCCAGGGACGTTCGATGGACGAGCTTGATCCTGCCGACATTGAGAGTCTTTCGGTTCTTAAGGATGCCTCGGCAGCTATCTATGGTGCAACTGCTGCAAACGGGGTTATCCTGATCACCACCAAGAAAGGTCAGGAAGGAAGACCAAGGCTGAACTACCAGTTCTATCAGGGCTTCATGACTCCGACCATCATTCCCGATGTTACAAATGCTGCCGAATATGCAACCATGCTTTCTGAGTATCAGGACGCAAACGGTAAGAACCGCAGGTACAGCGATGAGGATATCAGACTTTTCGCCTCAGGTGAAGATCCATGGGAACACCCGAATACCGACTGGTATGGCGACCTGATTGAAAAATGGACCGGTACTTCCAAGCATTCTCTTTCGATCGACGGCGGTAGCAGGGGAATGAACTACTATGTTTCTCTGGGTTATAAGACTGACGATGCCATTTACAAGGCCTCATCCACGAAGTACAAGCAATACAACATCCGTACAAAGGTTGAAATGCCGATTACCGACTGGCTGAAGACCGGGATTGACGTGGCAGGATTCCTTGTAAACCGTGTTTACCCGTACAAATCTGCCGATGCCATCATAGGACAGGCAACCCGTCTGGTTCCCACCAACTGGTCATTCTGGCCGACTGGCGAACCCGGTCCCGACATTGAGTATGGTGATAACCCGGTTGAGACGGCAACTTTCTCAGCTGGAAAGAATGACCAGAAAACCTACAGGCTCCTGAATACCCTGAGCTCTACCATTACGGTACCTTTTGTTAAAGGACTCTCATTAAACGGCTCATTCAGCTTTGACATTACCAACTATTATCAGAAGGCATTCTATAAGCCGTGGGTACTGTATTATCCGCAGTGGGACAATGCCGTCCGCAACTCCCAGGGATACATAACAAGCATGCCTCTTACACCGACTCTAAGGGGTCTTTCTTCTCCTCAGAACAATGAAAGGTACGACAGGACCATCAACCAGACTGTCAACTTCAACGCAATGTTCCAGAGGCAGTTTGGCAGTCATAACGTTATGCTGTATGCAGGGTATGAGCAGTATACAAATGATTACAACCGGCTTGAAGGTTTCAGGCAGTATTATATCTCTTCCCTTATTCAGACAATGAACGCCGGTGCAGATCAGGACAAGAACACTACCGGATACAGCACCATATATGCCAGGAAATCCCTGATTGGCAGGGCAACATACGACTATAAGGGCAAATACCTTGCTGAGATAGTCTTCCGTCGTGACGGTTCCCTGAAGTTCCCCGAAGACGGCCGCTGGGGCAACTTCCCCGGATTCCTGGTCGGATGGAGGGCATCTGAAGAGGATTTCTGGAAGAACAACCTTGGATTCATCAACTATTTCAAACTGAGAGGATCATACGGAAAAATGGGGATGGACCCCGGGGATCCTTTCCAGTATATGAATAAATTCAGTCTTACCAGCGGGATGGTGTTTGGAACAGGAAGCTCAATAGAAACTGTAGTTGGTTATCCGTCAGTGGCAAACCCGAACATCACATGGGAAACACAGACGACCCGCAACTTCGGATTCGACTCGAAATGGTTCAACGACCTGATCTCTCTTAACTTTGATTACTTCTTTAACAAAAGGGAGGATATCCTTACAGCAAGGGATGCATCAGTTCCGAACTTCACAGGTCTTACTCTTCCTAATGAGAACATTGGCCGCGTCGACAACAAGGGATTTGAAATCGAAGCCGGGTTCCACAAGAGCCTCAGCTCCGACCTCAGAATCGACATAACCGGTAACTACAGCTTTGCCAGGAACAAGATCGTCTTCTACGATGAGCCTGCAAGGGTAGTTCCGTGGCAGGTACGTACCGGACATCCTTACGGAGCAACACTGATGTACAATGCCATCGGGATCTTTGCCGACGAGGCAGCTCTCGAGTATCCTCACTGGGCAAATGCAAAACCGGGTGATGTGATTTTCGAGGATGTTTCCGGAGACGGCAAGATCACCAGCGATGACAGGATACTGTTCGACAACACCGATTCTCCTGAAACATTCTATGGTGTTACAGTTGAGGCAACATGGAAAGATTTTTCATTATCTGCACAGATCCAGGGTCAGGGTAAATTTCTGAGAAGGAACTACTATGACAACAGAAGAGGTGAAGCCGGTAACTATTTCCAGTGGACCTACGACAACAGGTGGACGCCCACGAATACCAATACAAACATTGCCAGGGCATACAACAGGCAGGACTACTACTGGAATGTCGATGACAACCCAAGCAGCTACTGGTATGACAACACAGCATACTGCCGTCTGAAGAACGTGGTTCTTAACTACACAATTCCTCAGAATCTGTACAGGGGCCTTGGCATATCAAGGGCCACCGTCTATGTATCGGGTAACAACGTAGCTCTACTCTGGACCGGAACCAGGAAATTTGACCCTGAAGGTACAAGCGGCGGTGGAGCTTATCCCATCCTTAAGACTTATGCCATAGGAGCGAATATTACGTTTTAACTGATTGAGAAACATTTAAACTGTAGAATATGAAAAAAGTACTTTATTATATCATTGCAATTGTGATGCTGATGCTTCCGGTCACGTCATGCGATGACGTTCTCGACAAGCAATCGGTAGACTCTTTTAACGAGCAGGTTGTGTTCTCAGACATAAACGTAGTAAAAGCCTATGTAGGCAGAGTCTACGACAGGTTGGGAGGTAATACCAATGCCGGAGTCCTTGGGATGCGTGAAGACCTTTTGTCATCCGCAACCGATCAGACTCTCTGTATCCACAGACCCTCCAACTATGTAAACCTGAAGGGCACACAGAGTCCTGACCAGCTCGGATTCTTCGCCAATACCGGTTACGGAGGTTATCTCAGGTGGCCGTACCTGTATGAAAACATACAGAACATCAATACTATACTGGCCAACATTGACAATGTTCCGCTGACCGCTGGTCAGGATGCACTTGCAAAAAGACTGAAAGGCGAGTGCTACTACCTGAGAGCATTTGAGTATGCCACTCTCCTGATGGTTCATGGAGGTGTCGTTCTTTCTTCTACTCCATTTGAACTTGGCGGTGATTTTTCCACGATAAACAGATCGACTATTGCCCAGACTCTTGACTTTGTCCTGGCTGACATTCAGTCGGCAATCGACATCCTGAAGGATTATCCCACCATTGAGCAGGGCAGGGCTAACATGGGAGCTGCAGCAGCCCTTAAATCAAGGGTGTTGCTGTTCTGCGCAAGCGAACTGACCAATGGCGGTTATGAGGCTTCAAACACGCTGGTCTCATTCCCCGCAGGAAGCAGGACTTCACTTTTGCAGCAGGCAAGGGATGCAGCCAAGGATATCATGGATGGTGACTATGGCGACTATTCGCTGGTTGGCTCTACTGATGATCCGGTTTTACCGCTTACTGACGCTCAGGTCCAGGCTTATTCGGACAATTACTTTAATATCTTCGCACAGCACGGCAAATGGAACAGTGAAACTATCTGGGCTATCCAGGCTCCTCTCACAGGTGGCAATTACATTACCACCAACAGGTGGAACGGTCCCTGCGGTTATCACAACTGGGGTAATAACGACCCGACAGAGCCTGCCGTAAGAAGCTTTGAAATGGCCGACGGTACACCCTTTGTATGGGATAACGGAGATGGAGAATTTCTGCGTAAGGCAACAGCTGCCGAACTGGCCGCTGATCCGTTGTTAAGTCCTTATAACGGCCGTGAACCGCGCTTCTATGCAATTGTTTTCTATCACGGTGCTCCATGGCAGGCACGTCCTTCGGATGCTGCAGCATTTGATCCCTACAACAAGGTGCAGAGTGGTTCTTTCTACAACCCCGACGGCACTTTGAAAATTGCAGGGGTTGATACACGCCAGGGCCTTATCGAAGCATGGAACGGTACGAAGACCGGTTATTATCTGAAAAAGCTTTCGGATCCGGCAACACAGGGCCAGTACTACAACAATACTAACCACTGGGTTGAGTTCCGTTTTGCAGAAACCCTGCTTAACTATGCCGAGGCTTGCATTGAGCTTGGCGGTGCTGATCTTCAGCCCGGTCTTGATGCTCTTAACATGGTAAGGAACCGTGCCGGTCTGCCCGACAGGGTAACCGCCGATCAGGCACAGGCCAGGGAGTGGCTGCGTCATGAAAGAGCCATCGAGTTCTTCGCCGAAGGACACCGCTACTGGGATCTTCGCCGCTGGATGGAGTTCGAAAACGTGGTTGAAGATGTATACGAGATGAAGGTCAAGGAATACACCAACGGAGACTTTGAATGGGTATATGCTGCTGATGTAGCTTCCGGCGATTTTGCCAGGGCTGATGCAAGGCAGTGGGCAGGCGATCATTTTTACTGGCTGCCGATACCTCGCGATGAGATGAACAAGGCACCTCAGCTCACCCAGAACCCGGGGTACAATTGATCAATCAAGTAAGTATTAGGATTTTAAACCCGAAAGGGAAATAAGAAGAGCCGGTCTGTGAGGACCGGCTTTTTTTTGTGCACCAACCCCCTGAAAATTGTCTGTCCTACAAGCTTATTCCACCCCCCAACCCCCCTAAAGGGGGGCTTAGTCTCCTGGATTACAATTATATATCTGTTTCGATAAATGAGGTTACAACTCTGGATTAGCTTTCGAACTTAAAACAGTTAACCATTAACGTATGGTTTTTCCCCAGACTACTATAGTTCACATTATAAATTCCTTTAACCCCCCTTTAGGGGGGCAGGGGGGTAAACAAAGCCCTTTAAGGGGGGTAAACAAAGCCCTTTAGGGGGGCAGGGGGTAATAAATGTCATGCCTTCTTCTTCGGTCTTCCGTCTTCGGTCTTCCGTCTTCCTAATGATAAAACGCATAATACCAGAACGTATTCCCAAACCTCTGCCTCAGGGCCGCTTGGGCTGTTTTCAGGTTGTTGCCGTAGGAGTTGAAGGTTTGCAAAAACTGGGTAAATCTTGCCTCTGTCTGGGGGTCGATCCTGAGATTGCCAAGTCCGGATAGTGATAATCCCGACATCCTGCTGACAAGCGCTGCTTCCTGGATATGAACAGGCACCCTGGTGAACCCAAGCCTTTCGAGATGAGGCAGTCCTGCTACTATTCCTTCATAGTCCTCTGCAAGCATCTGGTAGGCCATCCGGTATTCGTACAGCTTCCTGTTAAAGGTGTCGGCGGCAAATGCCATCTCAATGTTGATATAGGGATTGTCGGTGATTGAGAAGAAATCATGTCCTATCTTCTCCCTGCGTTTAACACCCAGTTTCGGATGACTGTCGATAAGAGTTGTATCGGCAAGCAGCCCAAGATACTCTTTTGCCTCCTTCCTGTAAGCAAAAGTCCGCGAAAGCATCGCGGCGTACTTTGCGGCTACTTTGTAATTACCATTTATGATCTCGCTCTTTACCAGGATTCTGAGGTCCTCAGGAGCAATCCCTTTCATCACCATGTTTTCGAAGGCCCATCGCTCGGCTTCATTTATCATTCCGGTGGTGAAATAGAAATATGCCCCTCGGCGCAGTACCTCACCGTACATCTCCCATTTGAGAAAGAGCGACTGCCCGTCTGGACTCTGCAGGTAATGGAACATAAGGTCGTTCAGCTTTCCGGTTTCGCAAAGAGAGATATTGTTTAGGTAGATGGTAAGCCTGTTGGTCGACGGGTGTTTGTCAATATAGTTGTTGACTTCACTATATTTCTCACTGTAAAACAGTTTCTCGGCAGCAAAATAATCAGAGTAAACTTTGCTGTATCGCAGGAAGGAAGTGATACCTGCCAGCAGAAATGCCAGGGCTACAAAAATTATTGTCCTGTGCTGCTCAAAGCGCTTGAATATCAATGGTTTATTAATCCTGATATGCGCTATTGCCGGAAGAAGGATGACAGCGACAGCCACAGCCGGGAAGAGTATCAGCGGTGTTCCGGTCCCTTCCCGCGACAGCGGTAAGACAATCAGGTCCCTGAAATTACGAAACAGGAAGGACTCACTAAGGAGCCATATAATGAGAATAGTGATGGCAGGCATGATAAGGATCTTCGGCCAGCCTTTTTTCAGCGATTTCAGCGCAAGGTAAAGCGAATACATCATGGCAAACATCCATGCAAATCCTCCAGTTAATAAGTACCAGAACGGGAACAGGATGACAGGGAGCCATCCCCTGATGTATCTCAGTGTAAGGTAAAAAAGAACCAGTTGAAGAAGTATTCCGAGATTATTCTGTACCAGGTACTGGTAATTTCCCTGGAGTGCAAGAAATGCAGTTCCGTAAACCAGGGGAACGATCATGCTTGTTTTCCCGCTCAGAAGGTTGATGATCTTTGAAATCATCCATATTGACAGACAGATTATCAGCGATATAAGCAATCCGGTCAATACCCGGAGATGGAAAAAAGTAGTTATGAAACGGCTGAGGTAAACCAGGAGCGATCCGGGTTGGCGGACTGTTTCTTTGAAATAATCGGCCGAGAAGATGAAAAGGGATTGTTTCTCTTGATAGAATCCGACATACCAGGCCGGGAATGCAAAGAAGATGAATACTGCTGTAAAGAATGCAAGAAAGGGCAGAATATCCTTTGCGCCTTTTTTCTTCATTTCATTGTTATTAGCCTCAGTTCTGTTCATAGCCGGATTCAATTGTTCAGTTTCCGGCCCATGCTGCCTGCAAAGCCTCACCCCTGGCGCTTTTCAGAATCCTGCCCGGATTCACGTCGACTTCAAAAGTGGAGAACTCCGGAACATTGAAGCTTTTCAGGAAGCGGTCGTAGAATCCGGGATCCTTCTGCGGCATTATGAAAGGCCTGGAGGCATTACCTTCACTGTCGATATATGAAAAGTAGAATCTGGCTGTAAGTCCATCTATCCTCTTACTGCTGAATGCAAGCCAGCGCCCGTTCGACGACCATGAATGGTAGCTGTCGGTAAAGCTGCTGTTGAGAGCCATGTCCGAAGCCTTCATTGTTCTGAGGTCGATGGAAACCAGGTCAGCTTCCCTGTGCCAGATAGGGAAACAGCCGTAATTATGAAGCGTTATAACAATGTTATAACCATCGGGAGAGATCCTTGGGAATGAAACGCTTTTGCCGATGGCGGAAGCATTGTAAACTAACTCAACAGGTCCGGTCTTTCTTGTTGCCGGATCGAACGGAACCCTGCAAAGGTCATAGCGTACGCTGTCGTAGTTGAATATCTCGCCAACCGCCGGGGCACGGCAGAAATAAAGGAAATTTCCGTCGGGAGACCATTCGGGATAGGTATCCATGTATTTTTCCTTTTCGGGCAGGGGGAGCTCCAGTATCTCATTCTTTTCTATATCGTAAAGCACCATTGATGACTCAAGGTCGCTTACTTCCACCTTTTTGTTGAGTGCAGAATGGAACTGCTGCACAATCTTGTTTGAAGAGAAGGCGACGAATTTTCCGGACGGATGCCAGCGGGGATACACAGCGCCGTTTTTCATTTCGTCGGTTTTCAGGTTGACCTTGTTGAAATTGCCGTTGTTGTAGAAGTATGTCCCGCCAAGGCTGCCTCTCATGTGGACCATAAAGCTTTCGGTCTTGCCTGTGTTGTTGTATGAATGGCAGTTGAGGCAGTTTTCCTCGACAAGGCTGTTTTCGATGATCGATCTTTCCCTGAAGCTCTCAAGGCTGCGTTGTTTGATGTAGATCTCCTTCCAGCTTTCATAGCCCGGGTAGAGAAGCCGGTATGTTATATAGGGATCGATGGGTTCGGATGCAATGGTGTTGCTGATTGTGTTGTATTTCGACCACCCTTTATGGTTCCTTGCATAGATATCAATCCTGAGTTCACTGCCTTTGTTTTCTTCAAGAAGCTTTTTCCATTTCCGGGCAGGGATGGAAATGGTGCCTCTCCTGCTTTGAACTTCTATTGTTTTTCCGTTTTCAGCCTGGAAAATGGCGACGAAGGCCGATCCTTCATTTTCAATCCTGAAGTTCATCGGTGCTATGTTGTAAGGTATTACCGTGCCTGAATAATCCGGTGAGAGTAACGGGGTCTCATCCCTTATGCCAGGGTTCTTCCCGGGGCTTCCCGAACAGGACCACAGAATAAGCAGGACGAAAAGCAGAAGTGAAATATGTATTGAAATAGACTTCATTAAGACAAGTTACATTTAAGGCTTGTGTTCTTTATGTCAGTTAACAAATGTAGCAATAAAAAGCATTTTAATAAATTTCGGGTAGAAGGATCGTATCTTAACAGGCTGCCGGGAGAAAGTTGTTCTCTTCAGTGTTAAAAAACCTTAAAATCAAATGAATCTTTGGTTATTAAAATCTCTATATTTACATTTGATAGATTCACCGGCGTTGAAAACCAGGTATATTAAGTTCTTATAAACCTAATCTGATCAAATATGAAAAAATCGAGTATCTCAAGACGTAATTTTCTTGGCAAGGCGGCTGCCGTTGGGGTGGCAGGTGTTGTCGTTCCTACGATAATAACAAGCTGTGCCCGCGAAAAGAAGAAAGTTGTTGAAGTTCCGGCGTTTCTCGACCAGGCTCCCGACGGCCCAGTGCTCAAGGCAGGGGTGATAGGTTGCGGCGGCCGCGGTACGGGAGCAGCCATCAACTTCCTGAGTGCCGGTCCGAATCTTCAGATCACCGCTCTTGGCGACACCTTCCAGGACCGTGTTGACAACTGCAAGGCAAGGATCCTCAAGGAAAAGAATCAGGAAGTTCCGGCCGAGAAATGCTTTGTGGGTTTTGATGCTTTCCAGAAGGTTATCGACTCGGGAGTTGACATTATCATTCTGGCAACTCCTCCGTTCTTCCGTCCCGAGCATCTTGCAGCCGCAGTGGCAGCCAAGAAGCATGTCTTTGCCGAGAAGCCGGTTGCAGTTGATCCGACAGGAGCAAGGTCGGTAATGGCAACCGCCAAGAAGGCTGAAGGTCTTGGCCTGAGCATAGCAACCGGAACGCAGCGCCGTCACCAGCGCGACTATGTTGCCACCTGGCAGCAGATTCAGCAGGGTCTGATCGGCGACCTCACCGGCGGAAATGTTTGGTGGAACGGCGGTAAGCTATGGCATCGCGATAATGATCCGTCATGGAGCGAAATGGAGTGGATGATCCGCGACTGGGTTAACTGGACATGGCTTTCAGGCGACCATATTGTGGAGCAGCATGTTCATAACCTCGACGTTGCCAACTGGTTCTTCGGAACACATCCCGTAAAGGCAGTAGGTATGGGTTCACGCCTTCGCAGGGTTACCGGCGATCAGTACGACAATTTCAGTATCGATTATGTATTTGAGAACGGAATGCATATACACAGCATGTGCCGGCAGATCAACGGCTGCGCAAACAACGTATCCGAAAGGCTTCAGGGAAGCAAGGGTTCGACAAACTGCCAGAACACCATTACCGGTCTCGACGGGGCTGAGCTCTGGAAATATGATTACCCGCTTGATGCCGATGGCAAGCCTACCAACAGGGTAAGCGTCGATCCTTACGTTCAGGAACATATCGACCTTGTTACAGCAATCCGTACAGGAAAGGTATTCAATGAACTGGAAGCCACCGCCATCTCCACAATGGTTGGTATCATGGGAAGGATCTCGGCTTATACCGGAAAGGAAACCACTTATGAGGAAATGATGAACTCCGACCTCAAACTTGGTCCTGCAGTATTTGCATTTGGTCCGGTCGATATTCCCAAGGAAGTTCCGATCGCAGGGGAAGCATATGTTGCCCCGACACCCGAGCAGCTTGCTGAACAGGCCAGAAGAAGGGCTGCAAGGCAGGCCGCAGGCAATTAAATCTAAAATTCTCAACAATGAGTAACTCAAGAAGAGATTTTATAAAAAAAGCAACGACAGGTGCTGCATTTCTGGCAGCACCTGCCATTTTAGGATCTGCAAAAGCCTCCGGACAGCAGAAAGCCGCAGATGCTGTTACACCCTTCAAGCTGAAATATGCTCCCGGTCTGGGCATGTTCCGGCAGCACGCAGGCCAGGATCCGATCGATAATATTAAGTTCATTCACGATCAGGGATTCAGGGCCGTCTTCGACAATAACATTATGAGAAAGGAACCTGCAGTTCAGGAAAAGATCATGAGCGAACTGAACCGCCTTGGCATGGATTTCGGTCCCTATGTCCTCAGGGCAGATTCCGGCAAGCAGGATTTTGTCCTTAACAGCCAGGAGGTTCGCGATATGCTTATCGCCCAGATGAAAGAGGGGGCAGAATTCTCAAAGAGGACCGGCGCCAAACTTGCACTGATCGTACTCGGCAGATATGATATGAAACTCCATATGGATTACCAGACAGCCAATGCCATCGACAACCTTAGGTATTGCTGCGACATCATGGAACCGGCAGGAGTGACATTAGTTCTTGAGCCGCTTAACCATCACACAAATCACCCGGGATTGTTCCTCAAGGGAATTCCTCAGTCATATGCCATTTGCAGGGCCGTAAACAGAGTATCATGCAAAACTCTGGATGACCTTTATCATCAGCAGATCAGTGAGGGTAACCTTATCCCTAACCTCGAGATGGCCTGGAGTGAGATTGCTGCAATCCACCTTGGCGATAATCCGGGAAGGAATGAGCCTACCACCGGTGAGATCAACTATAAGAATATCTTCAAATACCTGTACAACAAGAAATACGACGGCACCCTGTGCATGGAGCACGGGATAAGCCAGAGGGGGACCAGGGAGGGCGAAGCCCGGGTCATACAGGCCTACCGCGAATGCGATGATTTTGAAGTTTAAATACTTAAAGAGGCTGCGAAATCAGCCTCTTTTTTGTTATTTTTATTTTTATGAAAAAATACATTTTTCCAATTCTGTTTTCAGCCTTATCTCTGATCTCTTCTTCACAGACAAAGCCCCCGGAGCCTTATCTGTCAGTCCCGGTCATTGATCTCAATGGCGAATCCTTCCGCCAGGTGGTTGTCGACCGGGAGAAAGGCCAGTACCTCGGTCATCCCACAACGGTTCTTCTTAACGACGGGAGGACCATTCTGACAGTCTATCCAAAAGGTCATGGCCGCGGCGAGATTGTTTATAAGAGAAGCGCTGACGGAGGCCTTACATGGAGCGAACGGCTTCCAACCCCTGAAAGCTGGAAAACCTCACTCGAGGTACCCACTCTTTTCCAGACTGTAGATCCGGCAGGGAAGAGGCATTTCATAATGTTCTCAGGCCTATACCCGGCAAGGCTTGCACATTCGGAGGATGACGGGCTGACCTGGAGCGAGCTTGAGCCGGCGGGCGACTGGGGAGGGATCGTTGTGATGGGTGCAGTGACGGAAATAAAGACGGGCAAAGGGCATTACATGGCTCTCTTTCATGATGACATGAGATTTTTCACTTCCGGCGGACAGGATAGTTACCGTGAAGACAGAAAAACCAACGACCAGGCTCTGTTTACACTTTACAAGACCTTCTCTACCGACGGAGGACTGTCATGGACAAAGCCTGAGCCAATACTGAGCAGGAGGGACCTGAACCTCTGTGAACCTGGTGTAATCCGGTCGCCCAATGGAAAAACACTTGCAATCCTGCTAAGGGAAAATGCAAGAAGGGCTAACTCTCAGATAATATTCTCAACGGATGAAGGCAGGACCTGGACTGATCCTCGTCCTCTTCCCAACGAACTGAATGGCGACAGGCATGTTCTTAAGTATTCACCCGACGGAAGGCTGCTTGTTGTGTTCAGGGACATTAGCCCGATGAGTTTCAGGCCGGGGCTGGCCGCTATTGCAAAGGAAAGAGGAGAGGTAAACTACAGCAAAATTGCTTCTGAGACCGGACAGGGGAGTCCGACCGAAGGCGACTGGGTCGGTTGGGTCGGAACATGGAAAGACCTGGTAAAAGGGAAGCCGGGAAAGTACAGGATACGGTTCAAGGATAACATTCACGACTGGGATTGCTGCTATCCGGGCGTTGAGCTGCTTCCCGACGGCACCTTCGTGGTTACAACCTATGGCCACTGGGCAAAGGATGAAGAACCATATATTGTAAGTGTCAGGGTAAGGATGGATGAGCTTGACAGGAAATATCGGGAGATTGTTAAGGTGAAATGAGAGACTCTACCCACAATCCAATGGTTCCATCCCCATACCACCCTAATCTTTGTTCACATCTTTTAATAAAGTGGGATCATTTCATTCCCATTTTAAGTTCTATCCTGCAATTTATGTTCCACCCCCCAACCCCCCTAAAGGGGGGCTTTAGATCGCAAGATTACAACTATTTTTTTGGTGTTTCGAATTCCGTATTAACTTCCGATCCGAAAAAAGCATACTATCAAAGTCCGATAGTTTTTAAGCAACTATATCGCTCATTAGTTTTTCTTTACCCCCCTTTAGGGGGCAGGGGGGTAAAATAGGCTGGGAGGAAAAATGGCAGGCATCGTACCGTTAAATTCAATATTATATTATGATGAAAAAACAAACATTATCACTGTTCATTTATCTGATTTCAATAATCTTCTCCCTCACTTCCTGCCGCCAGAATCCCCGGCTCTTTGTCGGCGGTTTCACCGAAAGGGAAGGAGAGAAGGCAATGGCGGTATTTGAATTTAATCCGGGCAGCGGTAAACTGAAGTATGTTGCATCGTCCGATGTTGGTCCGAGCCCGTCATATTTCTGCTACTCTGACCGGACGGGCCTATTTTATGTCATTAATGAGGTAATGGAGTTCAGGGGACAGTTCGGGGGCGGCTTGTCGACTTTCAGGTATAACGGGAAGGATGCAGGTTTTGAAAAGCTGAATGAAATGCTCGTTCCCTGGGGAGGGCCCTGCTATATCTCGATGTCGGCCGACAGCGGACATCTTTTCATTGCCAATTATCCCAACGGATCGGTGGCTGTGGTAAGGCTGGATGAAGCCGGATTGCCGGAGACTATCACCGATACCATCCTGTACGACAAGGAACAGCCCGACAGGTCGCACGCCCACATGATACTAAATGATCCGGCAGGACGGTATGTATATGTCACCGACCTGGGTCTGGACAGGATAAATGTTTATGATTTTGACAGCAGTACCGGAAAGTTGAATCTGCTTGAGAATGGGATCACAACCCTCCCGCGAAGGTCGGGCCCCCGACATTTTGCATTCGGCAGTGACGGGAAAAGGCTTTATGTGATAAATGAACTGGGTTCGACCATGATGGTGTTTGGCGTGGAAGAAGGTCAGGGATTAAAACTGCTTCAGACTCTCCCGACAATGAAGGGCGGTATTGCTGAAAACAACTACTGTGCGGATGTCCATATCAGTAATGATGGCAGGTACCTGTACGGATCGAACAGGGGGGAAAACAATATTGTCACCTTTACAATTCTTCCCGACGGGTTGCTTGAACCCGCCGGTCACACATCGTGCGGAGGCGAATGGCCCCGGAACTTTGTTATCGATCCTTCAGGCAGATACCTGATAGCTGGAAACCAGAAATCGGATCAGATCACCGTTTTCAGGATCAGAAAGGCAAGCGGACTGGCTGAGAAGGCGGTGGATTCGGCTCAGGTGAAGATGCCAGCGTGTCTGAAGTTTTACAAATAATGACATTTGTGTCACCCCCTTTCCCGTTTCCCCCAGGGGGGAAAGGCTTTGCCAGCCCCGTCCCCCTTGGGGGAAGGTTGGGAAGGGGGTATTTAACAATTAATTGATAATTTTAAACCTCATTTCAGGTAATCATTAATATTATTTGTAACATTAGTTCCGGTTTACAATAATGGCAATTCATATGAACAGGGAAACACTAATACGGCAGCTTGAAAGTAATCAGCAGCAGGAATGGGATGTAATTGTGATCGGCGGCGGAGCCACTGGTCTCGGGATCGCTCTTGATGCCGTAACCCGCGGATACAGGACCATCCTGTTCGAACAGTCGGACTTTACAAAAGGAACGTCATCAAGAAGCACCAAGTTGGTGCATGGAGGTGTCAGATACCTGGCCCAGGGTGACATCCTGCTTGTAAAGGAAGCCCTTTATGAACGCGGGCTGATGCTGAGGAACGCTCCTCATCTCACTGCTAACCAGGAATTTGTCATTCCGGTTTATACTTACTGGGATGTAAGTCTTTACACCGTCGGGCTGAAGTTCTATGATATCCTTGCAGGGCGGCTGAGCATGGGGAAGTCACATTTTATCAGGCGTTCAAAGGCTCTTGAAAGAATCCCTCCGCTTAAGGCTGAGGGGCTGAAGGGAGGAATTGTATACCACGACGGGCAGTTTGACGATTCCCGGATGGCTGTTGCGCTTGCATCGGCATGTGTTGAGAATGGCGGGACAGTGCTAAACTATTTCAGGGTCGACAGTCTGGTTAAGGACGAACATGGCCGGATCCGGGGAGTGAAAGTCACGGATTTCGAATCCGGTAAGGTTTACGAAGTTAAATCAAAGCTTGTTATAAATGCAACAGGAGTCTTTGCCGATCAGATCCACAGGATGGATGATCCCTCAGCCTTAGCCACAATAAAGCCAAGTCAGGGAGTCCATATTGTCATAGACAAGAGCTTCCTGAAAAGTAATTCGGCCATCATGATCCCGAAAACCGATGACGGCCGTGTTTTGTTTGCCATACCCTGGTACGGGAAAGTTGTGGTAGGAACGACTGACACGCCGCTTAATGACATAAGTCTTGAACCAAAGGCACTTCAGGAGGAGATCGACTTTATTCTCAGAACTGCCGGGAAATATCTTACAAAGGCTCCGTTAAGGGAGGATGTACTTTGCATTTTTGCCGGACTGAGGCCTCTGGCAGCCAATCCCGGCAAACCTGAGGCAACAAAGGAAGTATCGCGGAGGCACAAGATAACCCTTTCAAGGTCAGGGCTTCTTTCGATTATAGGAGGTAAGTGGACCTCTTACCGGAGGATGGCTGAAGAGACTATTGACAGGGCTATTAAGGCAGGTGTTCTTGAAAGAAAGGAATGCAGAACGAGGAATTTCAGTTTTTGTTCCAACGGACTGCACAAAGTCCCGGAACGCCTCAGGATTTACGGTGACCGCGCCCCTGACATTGTTAATCTTATCGAGAATGAACCCGGGATGGGAGACCTCGTGCATCCGCGGCTTCCTTACTGCAAGGCTGAGATCGCATGGATTGCAGCCAATGAAATGCCCAGAACACTGGAGGACATGCTGGCCCGGAGGACAAGGGCTTTGTTCCTTGATGCGAGAGCAAGCGCAGAGGCAGGACCTGTTGTTGCAGGTATGATGGCAAAGGAACTGGGATTCGGCAGCGACTGGATTGAGAAACAGCTTAGCGAATATAAGAAGATGCTGGTGAACTATCTATAAATAAGAAAACAAACCCCTTCGGCACTGATTTCTTAGGATAGTTTTGGCAGCTTAATGAAAAAAACAAACAACTGGTATATGAAAGATTTCATACTCTCATTTGATCAGGGAACGACCAGTTCCCGGGCAATTATTTTTAATCATTCAGGGAAGCCTGTGGCCACTGCACAAAAGGAATTCACTCAGATCTACCCCAAATCAGGCTGGGTGGAGCATGATCCGGAGGAGATCTGGTCGACCCAGATAGGGGTGGCAACGGAGGTACTGGCCAAGGCGGGGCTTAAAAGCTCGGATATTGCCGCGATCGGCATCACCAACCAGAGGGAGACCACGGTGGTTTGGAACAGGGTTACCGGCAAACCTGTTTATAATGCCATTGTATGGCAGGACAGGAGGACAGCCGGCATCTGCGACAGGCTTAAGGCTGATGGGACCGATGGTCTGATACTAGAAAAAACCGGGCTTATAGTTGATGCCTATTTCTCGGCAACCAAGATAAAATGGATACTCGAAAATGTAAACGGTGCACGTGAAATGGCTGAAAGGGGAGAGCTTGCCTTTGGTACTGTCGATTCCTGGCTGGTGTGGAATCTGTCGCGGGGTAAGCTTCATATTACTGACGTATCGAATGCGTCACGAACTATGCTTTTGAATATTCACACCCTTCAGTGGGACAGGGAGCTGCTGGATGTTTTTGGCATTCCCGAAAGCATGCTGCCTGTTGTCAGGTCGTCGAGCGAGATTTACGGTGCCACCGAAGGTCAGTTTTCATCTGAGATCCCGGTGGCAGGTATTGCAGGCGATCAGCAGGCAGCCATGTTCGGCCAGATGTGCATCGAACCCGGGATGGTAAAGAACACATATGGAACAGGATGTTTTATGATGATGAACATAGGCGACAAGCCCATTCCGTCAAAAAGCAGACTTCTGACCACGGTGGCATGGAAGATAGGAAATGAAACAAGGTATGCTTTTGAAGGTTCCATTTTCATTGCAGGCGCTGTTGTGCAGTGGCTTCGCGACAGTCTGGGTGTCATAGCCAGGTCGGCCGATGTCGAGGAGCTTGCAGGCAGGGTGAGCGACAGTGATGGCGTTTATTTTGTTCCCGCCTTCGCTGGGCTGGGGGCTCCCTACTGGAACCAGCATGCCCGCGGGACGATTGTAGGAATAACCAGGGGTTCTACAACGGCTCACATAGCCCGTGCGGCCCTCGACAGCATAGCCTATCAGACGCTGGAGGTACTGCAGGCCATGGAGAAGGATTCAGGCATTGATATCAGGGAACTGAGGGTTGACGGAGGAGCTACAGTCAACAACAGCCTGATGCAGTTCCAGGCTGACCTTTTGCAGGCAAGTGTCATCAGACCAAAGGTTACGGAAACCACGGCGCTTGGAGCGGCTTATCTTTCCGGTCTGGCAACCGGTTACTGGAAGACCATTGATGACCTTTCGAAGCAGTGGCAGATCGACAGGACCTTTGTTCCGGTTCTTGATCATAAACAGATAGGATCGCTTATAAAAGGATGGAAGCGGGCGGTAAAGGCTGCTGAGGCATGGGCGGAGGGGTGAGGCGGGAAGGTCCTGCAAGTCCTGCAGGTCGTGCAGGTCGTTTACACCGATAACGACTGGCAGAACCGGCAGAACTGGCAGAACCGGCAGAACCGGTGACCACTAATAACAATTAACCAAATACCTTGAACCTATGAATCAATTTTTTGCTGAATTTTTCGGGACGGC
>CAYSBL010000053.1:0-1661 GCA_964429295.1 uncultured Rikenellaceae bacterium | reverse complement strand
CCTATGAATCAATTTTTTGCTGAATTTTTCGGGACGGCCATGATACTTGTCTTCGGATGCGGTGTAGTGGCGAACGTTCTTCTCAACAAGACTAAAGGGAATAATGGCGGATGGATAGTAATAACCTTCGGGTGGGCGATTGGCGTCTTTACGGGTGTTCTGATTTCCGCACCCGTGAGCGGGGCTCATCTTAATCCGGCGGTTACCCTGGCTCTTGCCATTGCCCATAAATTTGCATGGGCCAAAGTTCCCCTTTACATCCTGGCCCAGGTTCTCGGGGCGATGTTCGGAGCAGGACTTGCCTGGCTGGCTTACAAGAAGCATTTTGATGCCACCGACGATGCTGACTCGAAGCTTGCTGTCTTCAGCACCATGCCGAATATCAGGAGTTACTGGTACAATGTACTAACAGAGATAATCGGCACCTATGTTCTTGCGCTTGCTGTGCTTTATATGGCCGAGCCTGAGGTGGGACTGGGGGCCCTTAATGCACTTCCGGTGGCTCTTGTAGTACTGGGTATCGGGTTATCGATCGGGGGGCCAACCGGGTATGCCATAAATCCTGCCCGTGACATTGGTCCAAGGATAATGCATTTCCTTCTTCCCATCCGCGGCAAGAGGGACAGCGACTGGAAGTATTCATGGGTTCCGATAGTAGCCCCGATGATTGGAGCCGCTCTTGCAGCCGGGATGTTTCTTATTTTTGGCGGTTCCTGATTCCGCTACGAAAAAATTTTCGCCGGTTAAACGAACAATCGGCAAGAAAGCTTTGTTATACGACGAAGCTTTTTTTATCCACTAAAACATTACGGCTATGAAAAAACATCTACTCCTGGTTGCTGGTGCGATTTTTCTTTTTGCACAAATGTCCGGGCAGGAACCCACTTTTCTTAAAGGTGACAAGGTCCTGAATGCCGGGCTTGGCCTTGGTTCCACTCTGTATTCGGGGACCTACTATAAGAGTCAGATCCCTCCTATATCTGCATCGCTCGAGATCGGTGTCGCCGATGAGATTATTGACAAGGGAGTAATCGGAGTCGGTCCTTACCTCGGATATTCATCCTACAAATACGAATACAGCGGTTGGGGATGGAAGTATTCAAATATCATACTTGGAGTCAGGGGTAATTTCCATTATCCGCTGCTGGACAAGCTTGATACCTATACGGGTCTGTTGCTTGGATACAATGTTGCTTCATCAAAAGAATTCGGGGATGTGATTCCAGGATATGATTATTCATATTCTGCGGGTGGTGTGACATGGTCGTGGTTCGTGGGAGGAAGGTATTGGTTTAAGGAGTCTCTTGGCGCCATGCTCGAACTTGGTTACGGGATCTCATATCTCAATATAGGTATTGCCGCCAAGTTCTAGGCTAAGGGATTTGAAAGTCAGGAATTCTGCATGACCTTGTTGACAGTTTGCCGTAAAAGGCAAACTGTTTTATTTTTACCTTATTCAGGATTCTTTTAATTTTGGAGAAAACAATTCTCATGAAGCGGATTATCATTTTTACTGCGGTTTTCGTTTTCTCTTTTATGATTGTTGCCGGCCAGAAACCGGTATTTACTAAAGGGAGCCGGGTTTTCAATGCAGGACTGGGTATCGGCACCACGGTTTTTTCAAGCACTTACAACAGGCTGGTCATACCTCCTCTGTCAGC
>CAYSBL010000052.1:0-21693 GCA_964429295.1 uncultured Rikenellaceae bacterium | reverse complement strand
TTCGTATTTGACTATCTGAATTTCTGCAAATTCCCTGAAGTGCTTTCTGAGCAGTTTCCAGTTTTCGTAATTAATGCAATACTGAAGTTTCGGAGGATCAATGCAACCCTGTATCAATCCTGCTCTTTTCAGTTCTGTAAGATGTTGGTATACTGTTGAATTAGCCAGACTGAGTTCATTTGATATGTCAGTGAAGCGGCATGTATCGAGTGAAGCAAGATGACGAAGGATTGCAATCCTGGCAGGATGACCAAGTGCTTTGGCAAACTGTGCAAGTTTAATATTTTCAGCCGGGTACCTTTTTTTATCCGAAGCTTGCATGGTTAATGGTTCTGTTAGTTTACTTACATTCTCAGGCACGCGTTTTCGTAAAATTACGAAAAGTTTTGACAAGCATAAGACCTTTATCAAACAAAAAGGCTGCATCGGGAAATGCAGCCTTTTCAATTGACTAACCTAACCTATCTAAACTAACCTGACCAATATTATTTTACTAGTTCTACTACTGCGTATTTTGATATTTTCCAGAACTCATCAGGATTTACTATTGCAATCGCGGAGATCATATTCTCGTCCTGTTTGACAAGTTCATATGATCCTGCCGGATGTTCGGTGACAAGTTTTACTTTCTTTGAGTTGACAGGGATGCTCTTCAGTTCGGTGATATTAACTTCGGTGAAGATACTTGCATCGAAATTGTCTGTAAGCGATTCCTGCCTTCCGATGCCGAGGAATCCGCCTTCTTTCGACAGGAGTCCCTTATCCCTCAGATCCTTGTAGGTGCCCGACACGAGGAAAGCCTGATTGAGCATGTAAGTCTGGGTGTTTATTGTTTCCACCTTCATGCTGATTGTGTCGTTGAGTGCTACCATTGTTTCGTTGAGCTGTTCGATCTCGAAATTCTTGTTATCGAGAGTTGCCTTGAGGATGGCAATGTCATTCTCATAATTCTTCATGGAAGTTTCGAGCTCGGCTATCCTTGTCTGCAGACCGGTGATAGTAGTTCCGGATTTTTTGAGCTGGGCATTGAGATTAGCGATCTTTTTCCTGTTTTCGTCAAGCAGGGTGTTGATGCTCCTGATGTCTTCCATTATCTGGTTCCTTTTGTCGGCTGAGACTTCAGAACCGGCGGAGTTGACTGTGATGAGTTTTTCCTTCTCCTTGATCATTCGAAGGTTTTTTTCAATCTCGTCGAACGAAGTGAGCCAGTCGTTGAGTGTGGAGTCGCGTTCCGTCAGCTGCTGGGTGAAGCTTACCCTCTGATCTTCCATCAGGGCCAGCTGAGTGTTGTGGTCTTTCTTGTACATTGACCAGCCAAGCAGACCGAGTCCAAGCAGAACAGCAAGGCTTATAATGGCAGTGATGAGCACTCCTTTTGACTGCCCCTGCTTCCTGGCCTCGTCGATCCTGTTCATAGTAAGTATGTTTTCATTCTGTGTTTTAGAGTCATTGGTTTCCATTGTCAGTAAATGTTGGTTTAACGATTCAGATCTTTTTGGTTTCAACATATATGACAAACCACGGGCCGGAATGAATGCCAAAAAGTAAAGTGCAGGTGGTCAGTTAGATAACAAAAAGACCAGAAATCTGATTCTGGTCATTTTGAAAGAAAATTTCTCATTTTGGGAAAAAAACAAGAGGAATTAAACCCACCCCAAACCCTCCGGAGGCTACTCTTTGTACACAACTATTATCCAGGTTGGGATTACTTTCAATTCCCCTTTTCGTTTCGCCCCCCATCCCCCTGTACCCTGTGACATGTGCACTGTGCTATGCTGCTCTGCTCCTCACGCCTCAATCCTCACGCCTCAATCCTCACGCCTCACGCCTCACGCCTCACGCCTCACGCCTTACTCCTTCTCCTCCTTCAGCATCCTGTAGATAGTGGAAATGCCCATATCGAGCTTTTTTGCGGTAAGGGGGATATCGTGATTGTACTTTTTCAGGGTTGCCCTGAGTATCCTCAATTCATGTTCGCGCATGGTAAGTTCAGAGGTGCCAGGATCAGTAAGACTGTCGGAAGGTTCAATCGCGAAGTCGTTCTCAGTAATTTCATCACTGACCGAAAGGGTTAGTGCGAGCTCGACCAGCGATTTAAGTTCCCTGACGTTGCCGGGGAAGGAATAGCCCATAAGCTTTTTTCTCGCTCCTTCCGATAAAGGTTTCATCGGTATGCCGTTTTCCTTTGAGAAACTTTCCGCGAAATATTTTGCAAGAATGAGAATGTCGCTCGACCTGTCGCGGAGAGGAGGGATGTCGATAGGCAGTCCCATAAGGCGGTAATACAGATCCTCCCTGAAGTTGCCCTTTTGGATCTCTTTCCTGAGGTTCCTGTTGGTAGCAGTGATGATTCTGCAGTCGGTTTTAATCGGTTTGTTGCTTCCTATCCGGACTATTTCCTTTTCCTGCAGAACCCTTAGAAGTTTGGTTTGAAGATTAGGGTCCATTTCCCCGATTTCATCCAGGAAGAGTGTTCCGCCGTGAGCTTCCTCGAATCGTCCGATCCGTCTGAAGGTTGCTCCTGTAAAAGCACCCTTCTCATGACCGAAAAGCTCGCTTTCAATAAGCTCATTGGGAATGGCCGGTACGTTCACTGCCACAAAAGGTTTCTCACTCCTTTTCGAATTATAATGTATTGCCTTCGCGACCAGTTCCTTTCCGGTTCCGGTCTCGCCGGTTATTATAACAGTTATGTTTGTCTCAATAGCCTTGCCTATCAGATCATGGACATTCCGGATTGCCTGGCTTTCGCCCAGTATTGTTTTACTGTAAGAGTATTTCTTTTGAACTTCCTTCCTTAAGGTTGATATTTCCTTCTTCAGGCTGATGTCCCTGGTAAGGTTATGTATGGTATTGAGAAGGCGTTCTTTAATATCGTTTGATTTTGTTATGTAATCGTATGCTCCCATTTTGAGGAGAGTCACAACCATTTCTATGTCTTCCTGTTCGGAGATCAGGATTACGCGGATGTTTTCATTTTCCTGTCTTATCCTCTTTAGCACTTCGAGGCCTGAAAGATCGGGCAGCCTGTAATCGAGGGTGACTATATCGGGAGCTTCACCCAGACAATCCAGGAAATCGCGGGCATTCAGGAAACTTTTAACCTCATAATCGGGATTAAGTGAAAGAGTATAAACAAGCAGCTTGTTGTACCACTCATTGTCTTCAACAACAAATATCCTTACAGGTTTCTCGGCCATTGATCGTCAGTTTCATGAATTGCCGCAATCCGGTCAGACTGCATCCCGAAAGTTAAATAATCCGGACGGATTATCCTCGGTTCAGCTGATTTTTGCAATTTCTTCTTCAACAAGCTTTTTAATAATTCCGAATTCCACGGCGGCGTTCCCGATCATTATGCCTGTCTGACCGGTATTTCCTTCCTTGCGGATTGATTGTTCTATCCCGGAGAGCATATTAAAGAGCTTAATGGCACCTATGTGCCTGCATGGAGGCTGGATTTTGTGGGAAATATCAGCGGTTTTTTCCCATTCTTCATTCCCTGCCGCTTCGTGCATTTCATTCAAACCCGAGGAGGTTGTTGAGATGAAGGATTCAAGCATCTGCTTCATGAAAATCCTGTCGCCGCCTGACAGGTGATAAAGGTTTTTGAGATCGATGTCTGTTCTTTCCCCTGGCAATTCTTCAGCGGCAGACTCAGTTCCGCCGATTACAGTTCCTGTACTCATGGCAGTTGCTTCAACGATTGCAGAGAAGAGCATATTTTCTGAAAAAGGTTTAGGCATGAAAGCATTTATACCTGCCTGCCTGAATTTTTCCTGTTCCTCATTACCAGGAGCTGCTGAGATGAAAATAACCGGCATTTCAATTTCACTGATATGCATTTCTTCCCTGATGAACCTGGTTGTTTTCAATCCGTCAATACCCGGCATCCGCATGTCCATGAAAACAATATCGAATTTCTCGGTCTTCAGCATTTCAAGGGCGGTCATACCGTTTTCGGCCAGGCTGAAATCCACGTTCCATTTCCCCAGGATCTTACTGAAAAGCAGGCGATTGTATTCTTCGTCATCGACTACCAGAATTCTTTTACCTATAATGTTCACCGGTACAGCAGGAGGAGCTTCCTCTTCAATCTTTACCTGTTTTTCATCTCCGACCGGATATGGTATGCGGCATACTATTGTTGTTCCTTCGTTCTTTTTGCTCTTTACCTCAATATCACCGTCGTGGAGTCTGATCAGGCTTTTCACAATAGACAGACCCAAACCGGTTCCGCCGTATTTCCGGGTGGTGTTCATCTCTGCCTGGGTGAAATCATTGAATATTACTTCAAGCTTCGAATCATCAATCCCGATTCCGGTATCGGCAACAGTCAGCATCAGGTCGATCTCCTGCTGGCTTTTTTGGGTGTGGGTAATCGACATGGAAACCTCTCCATTGCTGGTGAATTTAATTGAATTACCGGCAAGATTCAGCAGTATTTGTTTAAGACGGTAGGGGTCGCCTATCAGCACGGGGGGAGTATCAGGATTGAGGGTATAACTCAACCTTGTATTATTCTGCGATGCTTTTTTTGAAAGCATCGCATGAACTTCTTCCAATACTCCTGCAACTTTGAAATGCACTTTTTCGAGGGTCAGCTTATCGGTTTTAAGTTTTGAGAAATCAAGAATGTCGTCAATTATCCTCAGGAGATGGTCGGAGGATGATTTTATTACATTCAGAGACTTTGATGTCTCGCCGTTGCGGCTTTCATGAAGAAGTTGTTCTGTGAAACCGGAGATGGCTGTCAGGGGAGTCCTTATCTCATGAGTGATGTTTGCCATAAAAAGCTCCCTGGTTTTTGCCAGTTTTTCAGTTTCATCTCTCGACTTTTCAAGGGCAGCCTGGTAAGCAATGGCTTTTCCGGCATACCTGAATATCACATAGATTACCAGGATACCCAGAAGCACTCCGGTAATGGCTACCAGAACCAGTCCCCGGTAGGTTTCTCCGGCGACTTTCCGCGCCTCGTCAGCCTTCAGTCCGATCTGGTGATATACCTCATCCTCCATGCTTGAGAGCAGGTCATAGAATTTTTCAGTTATAACGCTGCTGTTTCGTGCCAGCTGAAGTTCCCTGACTGCAAGCTGATCCCTTGTCAGCCTGTTTTTCTCTACAATATCCTCGTAATTGGTACCGCTTTCCCTCCTTACCGGGGCTGTGTCAGGACTGAGCCTGAATTCCCTTTGCGTTTCTCCAGCACCGGCAAGTGTTCCTGATGCAGAGTCAAGGTGTATTGACAGTCTTCTGAGGTTTCTTATTACATTGTCGTCCCTCGATAGAACCAGAAGTTGTGTCCATATAGATATATTCCTGTCAATGAGTAGCTTTATGGTATCGGTCTGGGCGAGTAGTACTGAATCATTGTTGCATGCTTCCCTCAGGCCGGCTATCTTTTCATCTATCCCTGAGATGAATGTGTAATATGGCCTTATATCAGCGGGATTTCGGGTTGCCATATATATCCTGACGCTGTTCCCGGCTTTCTCGATGTCGGTTGAGATATCCCTGATGCCGACCAGTCTCATTTCAGGCGACTCGTCAATTCTGATGGAAGAAACTATTGATGAGAGATTGCGGTAGAACATATAAAAGGCAGCCGACAGAAGTAATACTGCCAGGATCATCAGTAATCCGACCCTTATCCGGATCGAATTCCTGCCAGGCTCCTTTACGGATGGACCGCTCATCGGTCCAAAGATACCGAATATTTATTTTCTATATGTTGCTGAAGATAAAGACCGCAGAGGGCAGGAGCAAATTCATCCTTCACCACAAAGTAATCGTGCGGGATTGTGTGAAGTTTCTCCCTTACCGATTTGGATTGTGAAAGCAGGATCACCAGGGCATCACAGGAGTGCTCCTTGAGAACCTTTATCACATGTCCGGCATTAAGCCCGTCGCCCAGGTAGTAATCGATGAAAACTGCGTCATATTTTGAACTGAGGTCGCCCGCCTTGATCTTCTTCATATATTCGGCTGCATTGGTATAGGAGCGAAGCACCAGCTGGTAATTGCCCCTTGTCAGAATACCGTTGAGGCTCTGTTGTATCGCATTCGACAGAAGATTGCTGTAGTACTCGTTGTCCTCAATAACGAGGATGTTGATTGTTTTCTTCATGGGGGTGGGTTGTTGAATTCAGTATTTAGTATCCAACTTCGTGCCACAAAGTGCCGGGATTGGGAAAAATGTTTGCAAATCGTTCAAAACAAGCCACTTAAATTATTAGCAACTGATGCTTTTACGGGATGCTGATCAGGAAAAATTCTCATAATGAGAAAAAGCAGTTTCTTAATGGAAAAAAGGTATAAAAAACCGCCCCGGTAAGTTACTCCCGGAGGCGGCATTATACTGGTTGCTGGTTGCTAGTTGCTAGTTGCTTGTTGGTAGTTGCTGGTTGCTTTTTAAATTTACTATACAGTACGCGGGACGTGGCGTGCGGCTGGTCATCTTCTTCCGGATGATCCCGATGATCTGGAGTTGCTGCTGCTGCTGCTTCTGCCCGAAGAACTGCCGGCTGAAGCTGAGGATGAACTCCGGCCGGAAGAGGATGACCTGGCTGCAGGTGCCGACGAACCCCGGCCGGGTGATGATGACCTGGCTGCAGGTGCAGATGAACTCCGGCCGGGTGATGATGACCTGGCAGCCGGGGCTGACGGTCTTGATGTGTAAGTTGAGCCTGACCTGCTGTAACCTGACTGCGGCCTGGGAGTTGAAGCCTGCGACCTCTGCACAGAGCTGGACCTCTGAGCGGTTTGGGGCCTTGAGCTTACCGGAGCAGATCTCTGGACCGTTACCGGTCTCTGGGTCGTTACCGGTCTCTGAGCGGTTGCCGGTCTCTGAGCAGTTGCCGGTCTCTGAGCCGTTGTTGACCTCTGAGTCGTTGCCGGCCTCTGTGCAGTCTGAGGTCTGGTGGTGGCCGATCTGTTTACAGCGGATGAGGTGCTCCTCTGGGTCGATACGGGTCGCTGTTCCGTAGAACTTCTCCTCACGGTGCTGCTGGCCGAAGAAGGTGTGCTTCTCTGGATCGTTGACTGTCTCTGGTCGGCAGCTGCCCTTCTCGTGCTGTTTGCCGGTACAGCAGTTGAGGTCTGCGCTGAAGATGACCTTCGGACGGCATCAGTTGAGGTTGCCTGGTAATTGCTGCGCCTGTTCTGACTCAGCCTTGCATATTGTGTCTCGCCCGCTCTTCTCATGTCGGGACGTGAATAAGTATCCCTGTATTGACCTTCCCTGACTCTTCTTGAGTACATGGTTGAATGTGATCTGAGACGCGTGTAGTAGAAGTCGTGATACCTGTGATACCTGATATGGTCCCAGCGCCTGAACATTCTGCTGTAGTAATTGTGGTAGTTATAGTAATGAAAACCATAGTAGTAGTGGTAGTAGAAAGGACGCCAGGGGTTCCAGTAGGAGGGGTAATAGCCCCAGTACCATGTGGAGCACCATGGGATGTAGCTCGGGAAGTAGATATATCTTACTACAGGCCAGTCGGCAACCAGATGGATGGTCACCCTGCTTCCTCCGGTGTAGCCAGGGTTGTATGTTCCGGAGTAATAGTTGTCATAATCGGGTTCGATTATATAATTCCTTCCGTAAAGTGCTTCATCGCCTACAAGCTGGATATTTACAGTGCCGTCGGAGAACCTTTGAACAGTAAAGACTGCAACATCCTGTGTTTCACGATTATTGAGTGCCACCCGAAGGACAATGTTATGAACATTCCCGTCGACATAGTCCTGGACTGTTATATAGTCGACATAATTATCACCGTTCAGATCGAGGTTATTGACCCTCGTATCCGCATCGTTAAGGTTTCTTTCGAATTCCTCGAGGGTCTTCGATTCCTGGAAGAGATTCATTACTGCGTAAAGATTGAGGTTGTCCCCGGGCAGCCCAAGGTAATCGTCAGGGTAATCGCTGGCGGTCAGGGTGGCTCCCACTGTCATCATTACTGCAAGGATCGTGGTTATTATATGCTTTTTCATGACCTGGAGTGTTATTGAATTGTTGCTTCACCTTATAAGTAGCAAATGCCGTACCAAAAAAGAGTGGGAGTGAGAGCAGGAGCGGGAAAAAAGTGCACAGGACTAAGAGTGAAGGGCAGGAAAGAAACAGATCCACTCCAGGGAAGGCAGGGGTGAGTTAAGAAAAAGCGGGAGCGGGGAACAAAGGTTTTCGGTACTATTTTTTGGGATTGTTAACCACCTGTTTTGTGGTATCAGGAGGCTTCACGGGGGGAAGAGGAAGAGGCAGGGGTTTTTTATGTCTCATATCGGGAGCGCCGTTCCGGTGGTCGGCATTCTCTTTCTTCTCAATACCGGTTCGTTTCTCCTGCGGTTCC
Organism: uncultured Rikenellaceae bacterium; assembly: GCA_964429295.1. GTDB lineage: Bacteria > Bacteroidota > Bacteroidia > Bacteroidales > VadinHA17 > LD21. The sequence continues at coordinate 13,342 of CAYSBL010000052.1, read as the reverse complement.
TGCGAAACAGCCGATGCACCTGCTGAGATCAGAACCGAAAGGATAGAGATATATAGGAACTTCTTCATGGCCTTGTGATTTATAAACTGATAAATCAAAAGACATGCCAAAGGTGTACCCTGAGCCCTGAGTCTTACAGTTTTCAGGCTGAGTACCTGCCTATGTTAAGCAGTAAGTCGGCCTGTCTTACCTGATCGGGTTCGCCGATCACGTAAGCTATGTCTCCGCCGTGCAATACGGTATCAGGGGCCGGATGTTCTATCACTTCCTGTCCTCTTTTGATGGCAAGGATTGTGACTCCCGTTTTTCTTCGCAGGTCAAGTCCTATCAGAGTCATCCCTTCTGCAGTTGATTTGGTTCCGATATTAATCACGGAAATATTCATATTCTGGAACTCATCGAATATTGATGGTTTGTTCACAAGGTCCTTTTCGGTATAGGCTCCGAGGCTGCGGTTCCGGATCCCCGTTATTATCCTGCTGATCTCCTTGTGCGGCATATGTCTTTTTGTAAGGATCCGGTTCATCATGTCGATGGCAATTTCGAGCTTTTCGGGGATCACTTCATCGGCTCCCACCTTGTAAAGCTGTTCCACATGCATAATTGTGGTTGACCGGACAAGGATATAGGCGCCTGAGTTTATTTTTCTGACACTCTCAATAATGGCCATTGATGAAATCAGATTTCCTACTGAGATAACCACCACGTCTGCATTTTCGGCACAGGCTTTCCTCAGGACCGGCTCATTGACAGCATCCCCGTACACTACTGTGTCACCTTCTTCCATCTTTTCACGGGCGATGGTAGGATCGAAGATTATCGAGATGTGCCTGATGTTGTTAAACCTTGCCATCAGTGAAAGCTTGAGTGCGCTCGGGTCCTTTCCAATTATTACGAGGTGGTTGCTGTAGGGAGGCAGGGTCAGCTCCCTCAGGGGGAAGAGGCCGTCGCGCATTGCCACAGGAAGCGGAAGCTTTGATATAGCCTTTACCAGCTCCGGAGAGAAATAGAACAAAAAGGGAGTTATGCCCATGGTCAGGACTGCAACAGCCAGAAACAGGTGATAGTAAAAAGCCGGAAGAATTCCATTGTCGAAACCTATGCCTGCAAGGATAAAGGAGAACTCGCCTACCTGACTCAGGGCCAGTCCGATGAGCACGGTTCCCTTGAGTGTATGCCCGAGGATGAATCCGGTTCCTCCGGCAATAAAACTTTTAAGTCCAACGACCAGCAGGAAGCAGGCTCCAACGAGCATCCAGTTGTCGATTACAAAATTAACATCGAAAAGCATACCGATCGAAACGAAGAAGAAGCTTGAAAAGACATCCTTTATGGTATAGAAATTACCAAAGATGTTGTGACTGTATTCCGATTCGGAGATCATCAGTCCGGCAAGGAAAGCTCCGAATGCCAGCGACATTCCAAGTTCGTAGGAGAGCAGTGCAATGGCAAAGCAGATAAGGAAGACACTTATCATGAACAGTTCCTGGTTCTTTGCCCTGGCAATGATGTTGAGAAGTTTCGGAAGCAGCCATTTGTTTCCCGTGTAAGCAAGTCCGATGATAGCGGCAACTTTTGCAGTGAGGATAAGGAACTCCCCGGCAAAGTTTACATTGCTCTGAGCCAGCAGGTCGGTGAGGAGGAGCAGGGGTGCCAGCAGAAGATCCTGGAAGATCAGGATACCTACCACAGTCCGGCCGTAATTTGATGTGATCTCCGATCGTTCCTGAAGAATCTTGAGCACCAGGGCTGAACTGCTGAGGGCCATCAGGAAACCAAACAGGAGAGCTCCTTCGCGGCTGATATCGAGGAATCTTGAAGCCAGGAAAAATACTGCTGCGGTGATCGTCACCTGCATGAATCCTCCAAGGAACACTATCCTTCGGATTTTCATCAGGTGCTTAAGCGAGAATTCCATTCCGATTGTAAACAGCAGGAAAACAACGCCAATCTCTGCAAGCATCTCGATGTTGTGGGTATCCTTTACCAGCGAAAGCAGATGGGGTCCTGCCAGTATGCCTGTGAGGAGATAACCGGCGATGGTCGGGATCCTGAATTTTGAGAACAGCAGGTTCACCAGTGTCGAAAGGGCGAAGATTACAACTATGTCCTTCAGGAAAGAAAGTTCCATGGAGCCTCTGGTAAGTAAGTAAGCCAAAGTTAATTTTTTTTCAATTTCCGGTTGGTATAGGAAAGGATTTATGGGAAAAACAACGCAAGGAGCATAAACCAAACCGTTATGATTTGCTTGTTATTCAGGAAAAGTCTTATATTTGTGCCGATTCAAGACTCAGGATCATGAAGATAACAGATGTAATTACCTCCGAATAACCGGTCTCTGAAAATATCAGCGACCTTTTCCGGTTACCTGTAGCCGGGCCATCAATCACGGATTATCTGATCATTTATCTTCAATTTATTCACACATGTCTGACTGGAAAAAAGTTTTTGCAATAATATTCACGGGGCAGCTGTTTTCGACCCTCAGCAGTTATATTGTGGGTTATGCTGTCATCTTCTGGCTGAGCATTGAGACCGGATCGGCAGAGGTGCTGGCTTATGCCACCATTGCTTCTCTTCTTCCCCAGCTGGTTCTCGGCATGTTCACAGGTGTCTTTGTCGACCGCTGGAACCGGAAAAGGATAATGATACTGTCCGACCTGTTCATAGCCCTCTGTACTCTTGTCATAGCCATATTATTTTATGCAACTGATGTAAAGATCTCATACATATATGCATTGCTTGCATTTCGTTCAGCAGGGATGGCCTTTCACGTGCCTGCCATGCAGGCCTCTGTTCCGCTTCTTGCCCCTGCCGACAAGCTGATGCGTATTTCCGGAATCAATAATATGATCCAGTCGGTTAGCACCATTGCCAGTCCGGCGCTGGCTGCATTGCTGATAAGCCTGTTCGACATGACCTGGGTTCTGATGATCGATGTTGCCGGGGCACTGATAGCTGTTGTGACACTGCTGATGGTTCATATTCCTGATCCTGAAAAGCTTAGCCAGGCTGAGCCTCATGTATTCAGGGAATTAAGGGAAGGGATAAGGGAAATTTACATCAAACCGGCCCTGCTTTGGATGTTCATATTGTCTGTTTTCATGCATATGTGCATAATGCCTGTTGCCGCCCTTTTCCCTCTGATGACCCTTCAGCATTTCAACGGCACCACTTATATGATGAGCATTGTTGAGATTGCCTGGGGTGTGGGGATGCTGGCAGGTGGCGCCTTGCTTGGCTGGCAGTGGCTGGGAAAACACAAGGTTACAGCTATAAACCTGATGTATTTTGTTATCGGTACAACTTTTGTCCTGTCGGGTATTCTTCCCCCTTCGGGTTTTGCATTCTTTGCTGTGATAACGGCATTTGGGGGTATTTCGGCTGCTGTTTATTCCGGATCATTCACAGTTGTTATTCAAACCATGGTTGAACCATCCGCTCTTGGCAGGGTGTTCTCGTTATACACAAGTCTTACACTGATGCCCTCAATGCTCGGACTTCTTGCCACCGGGTTTATTGCTGATACAATCGGGATAGGCAATGCCTTTATAATCTCGGGTACAGGGATCTGCATCCTTGGAATCACAGCATTTATAGTGGCTCCGCTGCGGGCGCTTGTGAGGGAGGAGAGCAGGGGAGGTTCGGCAGTGCCCGGTGCTTAAACAATTTCCATAGAACTGTATCCCTGTCCGTTCCTTGTCAGCTTTATCCGGGTGGCAATCCGTTCCTGCATTGCCTCGATATGCGAGATCACGCCTATTGTTTTGCTTGTTTCAAACTGCAGTTTTTCAAGGGTGTCGATAGTCATATCGAGTGTTAAACGGTCGAGGGAACCGAATCCTTCGTCGATGAACAGGCTTTTTATGTCGACCTGTCTGGAAGCCAGATCTGAAAGTCCGAGGGCAAGGGAAAGGCTGACAAGGAAACTCTCACCCCCCGACAGAGATTTAACAGATCTCTTCAGGTTGCCCATGTGAGTGTCGATCACGCTCAGGCTGTCGTCCCTTTCCTCTTCAGGAATGTCAAGCTGATACCTGTCGTTCAGCATCCTGAGCCGCCTGTTGGCAAGTTTCACCAGCTGGTACAGGGTGAGCTGCTGGGCGAAGGTGCTGAACTTTTTCCCTTCGGCATCACCAATGTATTTATTCAGCAGAACCCATTTTTCTGCTGATTTTTTTTGCTTCTCAATTTCGTCACTGACGGTTTTGAGTTCTTTAAGCGATTCTGTCTGGATACCTTTCCTCGTAACCAGTTCATCCCTTCTGCTGTTTTCCTCTCTCAGCTGATTTCCAATGACTTCCAGTTCGGAATCAAGGTCCTCAGCCTTTGCAGGGGTATCGGCGGCCATTAACTCGTCAAGTCTAAGCTTCATTTCACTTATGGTTGCGTCTATTTCTAAAAGTCCCTTCTTCAACTGTTCTTCCTGTGAGTTCAGCACCTTGTATTCAGCGTCGGGGATCAGGTAACCAAGGGCATTCCCGGGTCCGGCATACTCAGGAAGTTCTTTCTTCAGCTCATCTTCAAGCAAAGCAAGATTCTTCCTTTCCCTTTTAACAAGTAAATCCAGTTCTTCATTGTCTTCAAGAAGTTTTTTCCAGGCAGTGTTGTTTTCTGTAAATCTTTTCACCAGGCTGCCTTTTGCAATTCTTACATCATTGCCGCTGAACAGAAGCTGCCTTTTTCCGGCCAGATCGTCCGCTTCAGCTGCAAGTTTTCTGAGTGAAGAAAGACGGGTGGTCAGGTCATGGAGTCTTTCCATGGCAGCCGATTCTGCCATGAAGGTTTCCAGGTCTTCCGTTTTGGTCCGCAGCGAATCCACTATGGCCTGAGGTTCCAACAGCCTGAACTCTTCAGGCAGGCTGTTCATCACTGACCTGCATTTTTCAGAGACTTTCAGAATATCTTTTTTCAGGCCGGAGAGTTCACCTGATTTCTTTTCCCGGATATCATAATGCTGCTTCAGCCGGGTTTCGAGTGAATAGAAATTTTTCCTGGACCTGTCGCATTCATCACTGGCTTCTTTTATTTTTCCTGCAAGGTCATCCGGAGATGATGGACTTTGTTTGCAATAGGGATGGACTGTTGAACCACAGAGAGGGCAGGGTTCTCCCTCCGCAAGCCTCCGCCTGTGTTCTTCAAGACTAGCTGACAATTCACGTATCCTCTTTTCTTTCAGCAGGTTATCGTGAATGAGTTCTGCCCTGTTCTTTTCTTCCTGTGCCTTTTTGATCATTCCGGGAAGTTCCCCGAGGACTTTCAGGGCTTCATCAAGCTCATTATTGTCTTTTTCAAGCCTTTGGTTAAGGTTGTCAAGCTGCAGTTTGTCGGTTTTATAACTTTCGGCATCTTCACGGAGCGCTTTGAGCGATCTTAAACCCTCATCAGGTGATTCAAGGATCCCCGGATCAATCCTTGATTTCAGGTTGGCAGTTGATAACTTCTTCTGCGAAAGCAGCTTCAGCACCTCTTCCTCCATTGAATCGGGACGCGAAATGTCGGATTTAATCTTTAGTCCGCTGCAAATCTTAACAATTTCCTTTTTGCTTTCGTCGGCAAGTGTATCCTTCCCTGCTTTTTCCCTTTCAATGTCAAGGACCTTTTTCTCGAATTCGTCAAGTGCGGTTTGTACTTCAGCAGCGCTCCCGGTTAACCGTATAACCTCATTCCTGATCTCTTCATCCTTGTTTTTACACTCAACCAGATCCTGTAATGTTTTCCTTTGCTTTCCGTTAAGGTTATCAAGGTTTTTCCCCATTGCCTGCCAGTCCCACAGCTTTCTTGAGAAAGGTGTCAGTCTGCGATGCCGTTCAAGTCTGTTTCCGTTGAGTCGGACGAACTCATCCAGCTCACTCCGGACTTCCTTTTTACCGGTTAATTTCTCCTCCAGGCCGGAAGCCAGCTTCCTGATATCTTCCTTCAGTTTCTTCTGACCATTCAGCGTCAGTATTCTGTCCTGGTGTTTTACCCTTGTTTTTTCACATTCTTCAAGTTCGGTCATAAGACGTGTGAAGGATTCATTATCCATCAGTCTGTTCCTGAGGTCCTTTTCCCTCGACAGAAGAAGCTCAAGCTCCTGTCCGAACTGTTTGTTCCTGTTGAAAGCGGCTTTTCCCAGTTCCCTGTAGATCCAGCTTCCTGTGATCTGCTCAAGAAGTTTGCCCCTCTCATCTCCTTTTGACTTAAGGAAAGCTGCAAAATCACCCTGGGCAAGGATTATTGCCTTTACGAACTGATCAAAATTAAGGCCTATATTCCTCTCATTCTCAGCAGGGACCTCGGTTTTTTTCAGATCGAGCAGCGCCCCGCTGCTGTCGTACAATTCCAGTTCGTATTCCCTCAGCGAGCCTGTGCGTGTTTTTGAAATGCTCCATCTGGATGTAAAGACACCTTTTTTGCATTGGAAGCATGTTTCTGCAAAACAACTGTTCATGTTCCTTGTCATGATCAGCCCGGTCCTCTCGATGAGTCCCTTTGATATTTTTTCATCGACCCTTGGTATCCTGTCGAAGAGAGACAGTGTAATAACGTCAAGTATGGTAGTTTTGCCTGCTCCGGTGGCTCCTGTAATGGCAAACAGTCCTGCAGAGGCAAGGGGATTTTTGCTGAAATCTATTTCATGAACTCCTTTAAGGGAGTTTATATTCTCAAATCGTATCTTCAGGACCTTCATGATCTATTCTGTTTTTTTCTGAAGCACTTCCTCAAGCAGCTCTGCAAATGCTTCCTTGAGCAACCGGGTTGTATTTTCATCGAGGTTGTCGTTCTCAATCTTTCTTTCAAGTACTTCTGATGGCTCAAGTTCTTCTATGCCGGTTCCTGCATCGTAAAGGTCAGCCGTTCCTGTTGTCCTGTTCAGAAAACGTATTTTACTCTTTATGATCCCGAAGTTTTCCCTGCTGAATTCGCCCGTCAATATTTCCAGTTCATTTCTTTTTGCGGGGTCCTCGTTTTCTTCCACGGCATCCAGTTCGATCAGTGAAGTGAGCGATCCGTTGTCAGCAGGGAGCCTGTCGAGTTCCTCTCTGATTCTGCTGATTGTTCCTGTTAGTTTTATCAGTTTTCTGGCTGGAGGCACATTAATTGAACTGATGGTCATTTTGCCACCGCTGAATTGGTACATGATTACCCGGCTGGCATTTTCCCTTTCACTGAATGAAAGTTTAACAGGTGATCCGCTGTAAATTATTCTCCGGCCTCCGTCGGGTGACTGCGGACTATGAAGGTGTCCGAGCGCATAGATTTGAAAGTAGGATGGCAGCCTGGCCGTCTCTATTGCTGCCAGGTTCCCGACCTGGATATCCCTTTCGCTCTCGGATAATGAGCCTCCCTGAACATATAAGTGTCCCATGGCAAGAGCCGGTATTCCGGGGTACAGTTTTTCACAAAGGATTGCGAGGTCAGAGTAGATCTTAATGATCCCTGCCCTTATGCTTTCGAGCCTGTCCTCATAGGTTTCATCCGGAGTATGCCGTTTGAGATCGGCATCACGGATGAAGGGAACCGATGCGATCACCAGTCCTGTTTCGTTATCCTTACCCTTAACTTCAACAAGCAGATCCGTCAGATTTTCCGGAAGGCCGCCAGTAACGTGGATGTCGAGTTCTTTCAGGAGTTCTCCCGGGGCCTCCAGCATTGAAGGTGAGTCGTGATTCCCGCCGGTTATTATCACTTTGCATTTAAGTCTTGACAGCTTAACTAGCAGTTCATAGTACATCTTCCTCGACTCGCCCGATGGATTTGCAACATCGAAAATGTCACCGGAAATTATCAGGGCATCAATTTTTTCAGTCTCTATCAGTGAGGTTAGCCACCCGAAGTAAAGTTCCTGATCCTCTGCAAGTTCCATTTCGTAAAGCCTCTTCCCGATATGGAGGTCCGATGTGTGAAGTATCTTTATCGACATCTGAAACATGTTAAAAGAGGGAGGATTAAACCAGCCTAAATGAATTTAGCATCGAAATCCCCCGAGGGGTTATCATTTTCGGTATTGATGATCCACTGGAAACCGGTTTCCCCATTTTTGCGGGTTGATGATCCGGCATTGTAACAACGCGGAATGCCCCAGGTGCCGTGATATATCCTGGTCGCGGTTTCCTCATCGCGGTGGTAATGACCGAAAAGAAGAATCTCAATCCGGTTTTCGATTATTTCCTTAAGCTCATCGCTGTCTTTCAGCTGCATAGCAAGCTTGAAATCGAAGGGATGATGGTGAAGATATACTATCTTTCTCCTGGAAGTGACTTCAGGCTTGTTCAGTATCCTTTTCAATCTGCTGAGCTGTGCTTTTCCGAGTTCGCCTTCGGAGAAAAACCGGTCGTTCCAGTTTAGTTCACCGGCGGTCGAATCGAGACCGACAAATGCGAAATCATCTATCAGGTCAACCTTGGGGTAGGAGATCCTTCTGTTTCCAAAGAACTTTTCCCTGAACACTCCGACGAACTTTCTGCTACCCATTATACCGGTACCGTAGTCGTGATTCCCGGGGATCAGCAGAACGCGGTATCCCTGTTCTTCAAGCATTTTTATTCCGGAAACAGCTTCTTCACGCTGTTCCTCATGAAAGGCATTGTCTGCAATATCGCCGGTGATTACAGTAACATAATCTGAGGAAGGTCGGCAGGACTTTGAAATGGAGTCAATTATCAGGCGGAACCTGTCTCCGCACTCCTTATGTCCGACATGAAGGTCAGACAGATGAATGATCTTTTTCACTGGTAAGTCTCAAAGTAGGTACAGGTTTTAAAGATAGTACAGGGAGGCCGGATTATCAAGGTTTTTTATACCGGCTGCCAAAGGAGACCAAAAAAGGATGATGAGGGGATAAAGGATTATTCTTCCGGTAAGTTGTACATCCGCCGCGTTTCGCAAACTTCCAGGAATGACTTCCTGAAGAGTTCCTTGTCCTCTATTATTTCGTAGAATTCGTTGATATATGACAGATTCCTGTTCCTCGTAGCCTTTGATACAAGATCCTCGTTCCTGAAGAGAGATTCAAAATCGAACTTAAGTTCCCTGAAGAAGTCAAAGGTCCTCTTAAATTCCTCGCTTGTGTAGCACAGGCCCTTGTAGACCCGGCGCGAGCTGAGATATTCTTCAGGAACGTTCCTGGGCTTTGTATAACTTGCATCGATAAGCGAGGCAAAGTCAAAGTCATAAGGTACTACGTGCATGGCCAGGGTGGTGTCTTTAGGCTGCAGCAATATAATATTCCTGCGGGATGAGATAAACCAGTCCTTGTTGCCGATCAGGTATTGGAAAACAGACATGTGCATGAAGTTTTCCCTGTCGAGATCGAATGGCGTAAGGAAATGTTCATATTTTGAAGCAGTGAATCTTTCGGCAAGCCGGTCATCGTCCTCGATGAAGAAGCTGTGTTTTTCAAAAAGCTCCTTTCCGGTTGAGGTGTCGACATATCTGATTAAGGCAAGCCTGACCCTGAGGCTGAGGTCAGTAACGAGGTTGTACATACGGTAGATAAGGTATTCCTCTATTACATCTTCTTCCTTCTGACAGGGTGTTACAAGTTTAAGCTTATCCTCGCCCATGAAGATGGTGTTCCGCACTTCCTTCTTTTTGAAGTTGATCATCAGGGGAGGGAAGGAGCATATATCGGGATCGCGCCGGAAATCGCCCCTGGCCCTTACTTTGACGTCGAATTTTTTTGTTTTCCCCCCGGGCTCATAATAAATGAGTCTGCCATCATAAAACACCGGATCTTCGGAAGTGTCGGCTCTGATTGCTGTAAAATCGGATCTCAGTTCGAAATTAAGAACTTCTTCGGAAAGGAAAAGCGTATCGGGTTTACCTTCCGGCAGTGATCCGCTGACCATAGAAGCCTGCAGCATTAATGCAAGGATCATTGAAAACAGGCATTTTGTCAGAGTCGTCATTTTGAAGTCAATTCGCATTATAAAATTACTATATTCACAGTGATGCATAACAAAATAGGGGATAAAAATGTTCAGCCTGCAATTTCCGGAATTGCAGGCTGAATAGTGTTTTTTGTTATAATGATCCCGGGCTAAATGGAGAAGCCCGGGCAAGGGATTCTAAAAATCTTCGTGCCATTTGGAACGGTCTGGAGGAACAGGTACCGTGACTTTCTTTACCGGCTTTTCCCTGAGTTCCTGGAGGAGAACCTCAACTGCTTTTTCAACGCTGGGATCGATCCCCTTTACAAGTTGTTCAGGGCGGTCAACAACCTCGATGTCGGGGGATACTCCTATACCCTCTATTATCCATCCCTCGTCCTTGTCGAATATACCAAACCTCGGTACTGAAATATAGCCTCCGTCGACAAGGCTGGCATTACCTGATATGCCTACAAGTCCGCCCCATGTCCGTGTGCCTATCAGCTTACCCAGTCCGAGTTTCCTGAAAAAATATGGGAACGCGTCTCCGCCGGAGGCCGAATACCCATTTATAAGCATGGCTTTAGGACCATCGTGTGCGATGGCCGGGGATTTTCCCGGAAGCAATCCGTTCTGATGCCAGTACACCAGTGTGTGGCGGTCGAGAAGGTCAGCCATCCTGTCGGGGATGAATCCTCCTCCGTTATATCGTTCATCTATAATAAGTGCTTCCTTGTTCCAGTAGGTATACATGCCGTGGAAAAGTTCCTTGTTGCCGTCGGTTGAAGTGTTGGGCACGTGTATGTAGCCTATCCTTCCTCCTGAAAGTCTGTCGACCATGGCCCGCCGCTCGTTGACCCAGTTGAAGTATCTGAGCTCAAGCTCGCTGCGGATTGGTTTTATTGTGTAGGTCCGGGCACCGTCGGGAGAAGGTTTGGAGTTGACGGTTATCCCGACGGGTTTTCCTGCCTTATTTTCAAGGAAGATATAAGGATTGACCGAGGTTGTTACATCCTTGCCGTCTATACTGATCAGGTAATCGCCCTCCTTTACATCGATCCCCATCTCGGTAAGCGGTGACCTGCGGGCATCATTCCAGTTTTCACCCTGGAGTATTTTTGTGATCCTGAAACGTCCCGATGTGTCGTCGGCTGTCAGGTCGGCTCCGAGAAGCCCGTTCTCAACCCTTTTCACGTTCTCGAAATCACCCCAGTCAACATAACTGTGGCCTGTATTGCTTTCAGCCATTATCTCGTTAAGAATATAGTCGAGGTCGGCCCTGTGGCTTACAAAGGGAACCAGTGTGCTGTAGCGTTTTTTCATTTCAGGCCAGTCGACCCCGTGCATGTTGTTCACGTAAAAGAAATCGCGGAATATTCTCCAGGCATCGGTGTAGATCTGATTCCACTCCTTCTGCGGATCAAGTTTCATTTCAAGCCCGTCGAGGTTCAGTTTGCCGGCGCCGGCCTTCTGTCCGGGAGTAAGCTTAATAATCCCGAAATCGGGACCTGAACGGTACATAACCATTTTACCGTCAGCAGTGATTGATGCAGACTGTGCACGGTCGAGAATTTCTTCATTCTTCTCTTCATCTATATTATACTTCATCAGCTTTCCGTCGTTAATAAAGATAAGACCGCCTTCAGCAGCGCCGACAATCCTGTAGTCACCCGCTTCACCGGGAAGAGCTGTGACACGGTTGTTTATCCCGTTGAAATCGATTTCCACCTTTACCTTTTTATCTTCAGCGGGGGTTTCCTGGGCTGGTGTCGCGGCTTTTTTGGTCTTTGCTGCCTTTGCAGCTGGTTCTGGCGTCTTTTCCTCTTTTACCGGTTCGGTATCGTTTTTATCCTTGAATATTTTAGGACTTTTTGGGGTAAGCGCCAGGGCATAAAGACGTGTTGCCCTGTCGTAGATATAGTCGAATTCAAAACTCGAGAATGATAAGTTATAGTCGCGGCCTGAAGAAAAGAATATATAATTGCCGTCGAGACTGAATACGGGGCTGTCGTCGGCGAAAGTTCCGTCGGTAAGCTGATGCAGGGTGCCTGCCGGGATGTCGTAAACCCAGATGGCGGATTTTTCGTTCTCTCCCTCCTTCGTGTAGGTTATCCAGCGTGAGTCGGGTGAAAAGTTGTAGCTTCTTATCTCACTTGAAGTTGCCTTGTCGACTTCATTTATCTTTCCGGTTGAGGCTTCAACCAGTCGCAATTTCATTGTCCTGTCGAAGAAGAGAAGATAACGGCTGTCGGGCGACCACTGGGGCTGATACTTCCAGGCTGATGAATTGAAGGTGACCTGCCGGGGGACTGCTCCCTTCTTGTTCTCAATGATCCAGAGTTCATATTCACCAGTCTGGTCAGAGTAGTATGATATATACTTTCCATCGGGCGACCAGGCCGGAAAGACCTCGCGTATTCCCTGGGTTTCGGTAAGGTTTTCGGTGATTCCTTTTTCAGCCGGAACCGAAAAGATGTCTCCCCTTGCGTCGAACAGAGCTCTTTTGCCGGTAGGTGATACTGCGCCGCTGTGAATGTCATCCTTCACATTTTTATAATACGGCATCAGGTTTGGATTGTCGAAATTTATATTCACTTTCACCTTTTCAGATTGTCCCGACTGCAGGTTAAGCCTGTAAATGTATCCGCCATTCTCGTAGACAAGCTGATCTCCGTTACCTGATGGCCACATAACATCGAATTCGGTATGGCGGGTAATCTGGGAGGTTTCCTTTGTCATGGTATTGTATTTCCAGATATTGAGTCTCAGATCGCGGTCGGAAGCAAAGAAGATATTGTCGCCCGACCATGTCGGGATCTGGTCGGTCCCTTCGAAGTCGGTTATCTGCTCCGAGGTATTTGCTTTCAGGTCGTAGATCCAGAGGTTGGTTGCCCTTCCTCCCTTGTATCTCTTCCAGTTCCTGAACTCACGGTCGACGGGTGTAAACACCATCTTCGATCCGTCGGGCGATAGCACTCCGAATCCTCCGTTGACTATCTGAAGCGGTTTTTCAAATTTTCCGTCAAGGCTAACCAGGAAATACTTCCCCTGGCGTTCTCCGAATTCGGTCCTGGCCGACCGTATGAGAATCTGTTTGCTGTCGGGGGTCCAGTCGAGCACCGCATTGTCCCATCCGCCCCTTGGCGGCATGACTCCGACCGAATTATACCATGTAAGCTGTTTCGGGACTCCTCCGTTTGAGGGGATAACAAAGATCTGACGGCTTCCTGAATACTCGCCGGAAAAAGCTATCCACTGGCCGTCTGGCGAGATTTTTGGAAAGAGTTCCAGTCCTTCGTGGGAAGTCAGGCGGCGGGCTTCACCGCCTGAGGAGCCTACGGTCCAGATATCACCGGCATATACAAATGCTATAAGATCCTTGTTAATGTCAGGGAACCGGAGAAGTCTGACATCTTCAGTGGCTGAAGCTGTAATGAAAAAACCCAGTGCAAAGATTGACAGGGTAATGTGTTTGAAAATTTTCATAG
>CAYSBL010000051.1:0-21969 GCA_964429295.1 uncultured Rikenellaceae bacterium | reverse complement strand
ATAAAAAACCCCGCCGCTAACGCGACAGGGCTTTTTCTTTGTAGCGGAGGGAGGATTCGAACCTCCGACCTTTGGGTTATGAGCCCAACGAGCTACCACTGCTCCACCCCGCAATTTCGGTGCAAAGATAATATTTCCCCGGAAATTGACAAATTAAAATGTAATAAGAATTATTTTTGTCTATTAATCAAACAAAAAAGAACATGCCGCGAGTATTTCAAGCTTTGAATATAGAAAAGGAAGAGAAGGAACTTAAACGTGATTATCTCGACCGTCACATGCCTCACGTGATCTGCGCCGATGAGGCGAAGAGAGGTGAAAAATTTGTTGTAAAGGTCAGGATCGGGGAGGAGTATCCTCACCCGGATGAGTACGATCATTCAATAAGCCTGATTCAGCTATGGAACAGGGAGACGCTTCTTGCAGAAGCCCGTTATACGCCTGGCGTTTACGGCAACTTGCCGGGCCACTTTGAAATAGATTTTCATATAGTGGCTCCCGACGTGTCGATGAACCTGTGCGCCATGTCGGTCTGCTCAAAGCACGGATTGTGGCAAAGTGAAGATAAACCGGTAAAGGTTGTCTGAGGTTTATTATCTTTGCTGGCCAATCATTGAGTAAAAATGGCTAAAAACGACAAGAAGAAAACAAGCTGGCGCGACAAGTTCAGATTTGCCGTGACCAATGATACTACCTTTGCAGAGGTCTGGAGAATAAGGCTGACGAGGTACAATGCCTTTCTGCTGATATTCTTCGTGGTCTTCTTTATTGTCGGGGCAACTGCATCACTGATAGCTTTCACAAACCTGAGGGAATTCATCCCCGGTTACCCCGATGTTACCATGCGCCGCAATATTCTTCTTAATGCCATCAGGCTCGATTCGCTCGAAAGGGAACTTGCCCTCCGGGACCGCTATTTTGAGAACCTCAGCTCCATTATTGCAGGCGACAGACCGGCCAGTTCAATGGCTCTGCGCGATACCGCCATGAACTACAACAGCATTTCCTTCCGGACCTCACCCGAAGACTCGGCCCTGAGAGCACAGATTGAAACGGAGAGCAGGTACAACATTAACCAGAATCATGCTCCGGAATACGAAACAAGCCTTGCCAGCCTTCATTTCTTCCCGCCAGTCAGGGGCATCGTGTCGGGCAAGTTTGATCAGGCAAAACGACATTACGGCACCGACATTGTCACCAGGCCCAAGTCACAGGTTGACGCAGCCCTGGCAGGTACGGTAATTTTCACGGGATGGACAAGGGAAACAGGATATGTGATTGAAATTCAGCATGCAAACAATATTGTATCAGTATATAAGCATAATGCTTCATTACTTAAGGAGACAGGTGATCTTGTCAGGACGGGTGAAGCTATAGCCGTTGTGGGCAACTCGGGCGAAATTTATACATCCGGACCCCATCTTCATTTTGAGATCTGGTACAAAGGGAGCCCGCTTGATCCGGAGAAATACGTTATCTTCTAATAACAGGGATTCTATGCCGAAGAAAATTGCCTTACTCGGATCGACAGGCTCGATTGGCACCCAGACCCTGGATGTTATTTCCAGGTATCCGGGGGAATTTTCGGTTGAAGTCCTGACTGCCGGTACCAACATAAAACTGCTTGCCAAACAGGCAATCACATGGCAGCCCGACTCCGTTGTCATTGGTGATCAGTCACATTATCAGCCGCTTAGAGAAGCGTTGAGAGACTATCCGATCAAGGTATATGCCGGCGAAGAGGCAATTGAACAGGTTGTCAGGGGTTCCAACATCGACCTGGTCGTGGCCGCCATGGTAGGATATTCAGGGTTAAGGCCCGCTATTTCGGCGATTAAGGCGGGCAAAAAAATTGCCCTTGCAAACAAGGAAACTCTGGTCGTTGCAGGTGAAATAATAAAAAAGCTCGTAAAGGAATCGGGAAGCAGGATCATTCCGGTCGACTCGGAACATTCCGCCATATTCCAGTGCCTTGCAGGCGAAATGGGCAATCCGGTAGAGAAGATCACCCTTACTGCCTCAGGAGGCCCCTTCCTGAATTATACCCTGGAGATGCTTGAGAATGTCAGGCCGCAGGAAGCCCTAAAGCATCCCAACTGGGAGATGGGCAACAAAGTGACCATCGATTCAGCATCTCTTATGAACAAGGGACTGGAGGTAATAGAAGCACGATGGTTGTTTGACCTTCTTCCTGAAAAAATAGAAGTTATTATCCACCCGCAGTCCATAATCCATTCAATGGTTCACTTTGCCGACGGATCAGTGAAAGCTCAGATGGGCGTTCCGGATATGAGGGTTCCTATACTGTATTCTCTCAGTTATCCCGACAGGCTTGCATCGGATCTGCCAAAGCTCGATCTCAGCCAGTGCAGCACACTCTCGTTCTTTTCACCCGACAGGCAGAGGTTTCGCAATCTTTCACTGGCATACCAGGCCCTTGCGGAAGGAGGCAATATGCCCTGCATCCTGAATGCTGCCAATGAGGTGGCAGTCAGTGCCTTTCTTGCAGGAAGGATCGGCTTCCTCCAGATGTCGGATGTGGTGGAACATACTATGGAAAAAACGGAATACCTGGCTTCCCCCGGACTGGGGTACCTCGAAACCACAAATTCGATGGCAAGGACCGAAGCCCAGAACTATATTAACGAACTATGTAAAAGATCATGACCGTATTAATTAAGATACTTCAGTTTCTGCTAAGCCTTTCAATAATTGTTATTATCCACGAATTCGGACATTTCCTTTTTGCCAAGCTATTCAAAACAAGGGTTGAGAAGTTTTACCTCTTCTTCGATCCGTGGTTCTCGCTTTTTAAAAGGAAGGTAGGGGAGACTGAATACGGAGTAGGCTGGGTTCCGCTGGGAGGATACGTTAAGATATCCGGTATGATTGATGAGTCGATGGACAAGGAGCAGATGAAACAGCCGCCCCAGCCCTATGAGTTCCGGTCGAAGACAGCCGGTCAGAGACTGCTGATCATGACTGCGGGCGTCATCTTTAATTTCATTTCGGCCCTGATCATTTACGTCGGGGTGCTTTATGCATGGGGAGAGACCTATCTCCCGACCGCAAATGTAAAATACGGGATTGTCACCGACTCTGCCGGTTATGCAATCGGTCTCCGGAACGGCGATATGTTCGTCTCGGTCGACAATATTAAGATAGAGAATTTCAATGAAATACCTTCCGACATCATTCTCAATGACCGCAAGACCATCCAGGTTGAAAGGAACGGGGAGGTTATCAGCATTCCCATACCTGTTGAGTTTATTGCTAAAATGCTGAAGGGGGAGGGAAGGCTTGAGCCAAGAACTCCCTTCAGGCCATACGTTATCTCGGGATTCGGCAAGGAGTCGCCCGCCAGGCTTGCCGGGGTGGCTGAAGGCGACGAGTTTATAGGCATCGATGGCAATAACTTTCAGTGGTTTGATGAATTTCAGGACTATCTCTCCCGGAACCGGGGCAGACAGGTAACGATTAATGCAGTCAGGAACGGGAACCAGGTCGACATACCTGTTGTACTTACCGCCGATGGCATGCTTGGAGTCGGAAGCTCCCGCACCTATGCACAAATGTTCGAGCTGAAGACCGTGAATTACGGCTTCATTGCATCTGTTCCTGCGGGAATAAGCAAAGGATTCAAGACAATAGGTGATTATGTAAAACAGTTCAAAGTGATATTCTCGAAGCATACCAAAGCCTATGAGTCGCTTGGAGGCTTCATAACTATCGGCAGCATCTTCCCCGGAGTCTGGGACTGGCAGTCGTTCTGGAACCTTACAGCTCTCCTGTCTATCATACTGGCTGTAATGAACATCCTTCCCATCCCGGCTCTCGACGGCGGACATGTTATGTTCCTTCTTTATGAGGTGGTCACCGGACGAAAACCCAGCGACAAGTTTCTTGAATATGCACAGATAACCGGAATGATAATACTTCTTGGCTTGCTTATCCTGGCCAACGGCAATGATATATTGAGGCTCATTAGGAATTAAGATTTATTTTTGCCTTCGGGTACAACGACACACTATTTTTATACCTTTGCACAAATTCAAAAACTTAAAGAGATGGGAAAGATAGGTTTAACGGAGATAATTCTTATTCTGCTTGTTGTTGTGCTTTTGTTCGGCGGCCGCAAGATTCCCGAACTGATGAAGGGTATCGGCCAGGGCATGAAGGAATTCAAGAAGGCTTCAAAGGTTGATGCCGACGGCGAAAAGGAAGCTACGAAATAAGAATTTACTTATCCTGACAAAGCATATAGGGCTGGATTTCAGCCCTTTTTTATTTGTTCCCAGCTTCCGCTCCCACACTGTTACACCCACACCCCTCCAGGGAGGGGATCCGTTGACCATCATGCTTTTCTTTCTCACTCTCACACTTGCTCTCACACTTTTGCGACCGGTTCGTATTTCTGGTTCCTCCTTACCGGAACGAATCCTGCTTCCCTTATAATCGACTGAATCTCTTCTGCATTAAACCTGTTATTTGATCCTGCCGAGCTTACCACGTTTTCCTCTATCATAACCGATCCAAGGTCGTTTGCTCCCGCGTGAAGAGACAGCATTGCAACCTCTTTTCCTACGGTCAGAAGTGACGACTGGAGATTTGTTATGTTGTTGAGCATGATCCTGCTGATTGCGATCAGTCTGATATAATCCGGAGCATTGTAACTGCTTTTTATTCCATGCCTCTTGGCGAGGAGGGTGCCCTCATCCTGGAACGGCCAGGGTATGAAAGCAATGAATCCGTAAGCTCCTTCCGGCTTTTCATCCTGCAGTTCCCTCAGCCTGACCAGATGCCCTATTCTTTCAGAAATGGTTTCAACATGGCCGTACATCATTGTAGCCGAAGTGGGCAGGTTCATCCTGTGAGCTTCGCGCATCACACCGAGCCATTCGTCCGTCGCAGCCTTGGCGGGGGATACTATCTTTCTCACCCTGTCGGACAGGATTTCAGCTCCTGCTCCCGGAAGAGAGTCGAGTCCCGCTTCCACAAGCCGTTCCAGAACAGTCCTGTATGGTAACTTTTCCTTTCCTGACAGATAGACTATTTCCGGAGGTCCAAGAGCATGCAGTTTGAGGGAAGGATATAGTTCCTTAAGCTGCCTGAAAAGGGTCGTATAGAAATCGAGTCCAAGATCGGGATTCATTCCCCCCTGAAGGAGTACCTGGTCACCTCCCAGTGAAAACAGCTCATCTATTTTGCTTTTATATTCCCCGATTGTTGTGACATAGGCATCGGGATCATCCTTCCGGCGGCAGAAATTGCAGAATTTGCAATGGGAGAAGCAGATATTTGTAAGGTTGATGTTACGGTCGATAATCCATCCGGCGTTTTTACCCGGAACATGCATCTGTCTCAGAATATCACCGATATATATCAGTTCCCCTGATGGTGCGTTATGATAGAGAAAGGTTCCCTCCTCAACCGAAAGTGGCATGCAGTCGAGGGCCTTTTTATACAGGTAGTCAAGTTCCATAATTTGCGGGTTCCGGGTGAAGTTAAAGCAGGTGCGACAAAGGTAACTCTTTGGAAAATATGCAATGAATAATTTAATTAACTTTACAGCTTCAAAAATTTCCGGTTATGCCGAACTTACCCGAATTACGCAGGATTTCACAAATAACTCCCGATCAATCGGTTATTTGCATCACAGGAGAAAACGGACTCCCCGGATGGCTTACGCTTTCAGAACCGGAGAAGGAGTATGTTCTGAAACAGCTTAAGGCAAATGAGGAGTATGTAGTTATAAATTCATACTTCAAGATGACCTTCATCGTAAGGATAAAGGACTCTTATCCTGAATACAGGAAGAAGGAGGAGCTCCGGAAAACAGCTTTCAATCTCAGGAAGATAATAAAATCCGGCAACCATGTTTCGCTGGCAATCGGGTCCCACATGGCTTTCCCTGGAGCTGTATCTGCATTCACCGAAGGACTGTTATTGAGTTTCTATTCCTTCGACAAGTACAGGACTGTGGTCGATGATAAGGACAAGACTGAATACCCTTCGGAACTCCTTTTGTATGAAGGTCCCGGTGTTGAAGAGTTGAAATGGCTTAAAGATCTCACCGGTTCGGTATGGCTTATCAGGGATCTTATCAATGAGCCTGTCAACCATTTGAATGCCCCGGCACTGGCGGAGGGGATAAGGCGGATGGGAGAAGAATCGGGATTCAGCGTCGAGGTCCTTAACAAGGGCAGGATTGAAGCCCTAAAGATGGGAGGACTGCTGGCAGTGAACAGGGGAAGTGTCGATCCGCCTGTCTTCTGTATTCTTGAATGGAAGCCTGAAAAAGCACTTAACAGGAAACCTGTCGTCCTCATTGGCAAGGGGATCGTATACGACACCGGCGGGCTGAATCTCAAACCCGGCGATTACATGGAAAGTATGAAGGGAGACATGGCCGGTGCAGCTGCCGTTGCGGGTGCTATGCGCACCATTGCCAGGACGGGACTGCCTGTGCATGTAGTGGGTCTTGTGCCTGCCACCGACAATCGTCCGGGCGGCAATGCTTATACACAGGGAGAGGTCATAACCATGTATAACAAAATGACTGTGGAAGTAGGGAACACCGATGCCGAGGGAAGGCTCATACTGGCCGATGCCATCAGTTACGCTTCCAAATACAAACCGGAACTGATCATTGATGTGGCGACACTAACAGGCTCAGCGGCAATGACCTTCGGCATTCAGGCGGTTGCTGTAATGGGAAATGCCGACAGGAAATATTTCAGGATGCTTGAGGAATCAGGGAACGAGGTATATGAGAGAACTGCCGAACTGCCCTTCTGGGATGAATATGATGAGCTTATCAAATCGGATATTGCCGATATGAGAAATATAGGCGGCAGGGAAGCCGGAGCCATAACTGCCGGTAAGTTTCTGGAACGCTTTGCGGAATATCCCCTTATCCATCTGGATATTGCCGGTCCGGGTCTGCTAAAAAAGGATGACTATTACAGACTTAAGGAAGGACCGGGTACAGGAGCCAGGCTGCTTTCGGAGTTTCTGAGGAAGTATGCTGCCGGTTTAACGAAAAAGAACTAAATAGAAATGGAAAGGAAAAAGATAGTCGCAGGGATATCCCAGGGAGATATCAATGGCATAGGATATGAGGTCATAATCAAAACCCTTATGGATGCAGAGATAAATGAGAGCTGCATTCCGGTGATCTACGGTTCCCCTAAGGTGGCGGCTTATCACCGCAAGGCATTGAACATAAATAATTTCAGTTTCAACAATATCCGTTCAGCCGAGGAGGCTCACCATCAGAAGGCCAATCTTATCAACTGTCTGGATGACAATATAAGGGTTGAACTCGGGAAATCAACAGCCCAGGGAGGAGAGGCTGCATTTGCCTCACTCGAAAAGGCTGTCTCCGACCTTAGGAATGGTAAGGTGGATGTGCTTGTTACCGCCCCTATCGACAAGAACAACATTCAGTCGGACAATTTCCGCTTCCGCGGTCATACCGAGTACCTCATGGAAAAGGCCGGAGTAGAGGATGTTCTGATGTTTATGGTCAGCGAAAGCGTCAGGATAGGGGTTGCTACAGGTCATGTGCCGCTAAGGGATGTACCCGACATGATAACCGTATCTCTCCTGATGAGAAAGATCAAACTGATGAATCAGTCGCTTGTGGTCGATTTCGGGATACGCAAGCCGAGAATTGCGGTTCTCGGGCTGAATCCACATGCCGGCGATAATTCCCTGCTAGGAAAAGAAGAGGAAGAGGTAATAGCGCCGGCAATCCAGCAGGCAGTAAGGGAGAATATCCTTGCATTCGGTCCTTTCCCTGCCGACGGGTTTTTCGGATCAGGTTCATTCGCGAAATTCGACGGGATTCTCGCCATGTATCATGACCAGGGCCTGACTCCTTTCAAGGCTCTGTCGTTTGATACAGGAGTTAATTTCACAGCCGGACTGCCTTTTGTAAGGACCTCTCCTGTCCATGGCACCGCATACCAGATAGCAGGTAAGGGAGAAGCATCTGAAAGCTCATTCCGCCATGCCCTTTTTCTGGCATGCGATGTTTTCAGAAACAGGCTGCTTTATTCTGAGATAACCCGTAATCCCCTGAAACATCAGGAGATAGAAATACATACCGACAGGGTTGACGAACTTCCTCCGGAAATCCCTAATTCCGATCCGCACTTATGATAGACTATATAACAGGCAGCATAACAGAACTGACTCCTGCTTTTGTCATCATCGACAACGGAGGAATCGGCTACTTTGCCAGTATATCGCTTTCGACCTATTCCTGTCTGGAAGGAAAAACCGAATGCAGACTGCTTGTCCATGAAGTTATCAGGGAGGACAGCCATCAGCTTTTTGGTTTCTCCGGCAAGGATGAAAGAGATATGTTCAGGCTGCTCATCACCGTGTCGGGAGTTGGTGCCGGCACCGCAAGAATGATGCTCTCATCGCTCACTCACAATGAACTCGAAAAGGCAATTTTAGGAGCAGATGTCAACACCCTCAAGGGAATAAAGGGTATAGGACTGAAGACCGCTCAAAGAATAATTGTAGATCTTAAGGACAAGGTCGGAAAACAGACCGGAACAGGGGAAATATTTGCATTTACAGACAATACCAGACGTGAAGAGGCGTTATCAGCTTTAGTGATGCTTGGGTTTGGCAAAAGCGCTGTTTTGAAGGTACTCGACAGGATCATCAGGGAAGAGAAAAACCTGACAGTTGAGGAACTTATCAAGAGAGCTCTTAAGAGCCTGTAAATAAGAATATTTTTTTCATTTGGGATCAGGGATATCATATAAAGATCTGCTGAAATTCATATATTTTGCATTATTCGCTTCTTTGTTATTTTTTTCAACAGAAGCAAATAGTCAGGTCCCCGTCCCCGCATCTCTTAACGATACCACTGCCAGATCACAGCTCAGACTGAAAGACGTTTCAGGGAATCCCTACGACGTATCATACAGGTCGCCCCTTTTCCTTAATAATCCTTCTAATATCATATCGGGAGCTGTTTACGATCCCGACAAGAATGAATACATGATATTCCAGAAGGTAGGATCGTTCAACTACAGAACCCCGGTCTACATGTCACCGGAAGAGTACCGAAACTATCAGTTCAACAGGGAGATGAGGGATTACTGGCAGTCCAGGGTAAGAGGAGAGACCTCAGGCTTCAGGTCAGGTCTCATCCCCCAGATAGAGCTCGGAGGAGCCACCTTCGACAAGGTCTTCGGAAGCAATGTGATCAACATAGTACCTCAGGGATCGGCCGAACTGGTCTTCGGTATAAATATATCAAGGACCGAGAATCCGACACTTTCGGAAAAACTAAGGACTATTCCGACTTTCGACTTCAAGGAAAAGATACAGATGAATGTCACCGGTACGATTGGCGACAAGATGGAACTTGGTGTCAATTACAACACCGATGCCATGTTTGAGTTTGAGAACCGGACCAAGCTGCAATATTCAGGCAAGGAAGATGAAATTATAAAGAAGATTGAGGTGGGAGACGTAACCCTTCCTTTGCCGGGAACTCTTATCACCGGAAGTTACAGTCTTTTCGGACTTAAGACTGAGATGCAGTTCGGCAGGCTGAACATGACTACGGTCCTGTCGCAGCAGAAAGGAGAAACATCCACCATCGCGGTCAAGGGAGGAGCCCAGCTGAGCGAGTTTGAGATTTATGTTGACGATTATGAAGCTAACCGTCACTTCTTTCTTGCCCAGCACTTCAGGGATGTTTACGACGACGCTCTGAAAAGTCTGCCTGCAGTAAGTTCAGGATTGAACATCACGCGTATTGAAGTATGGATCACAAACAAGACCAGCAGTTACGAGGAGACGAGGAACATTGTTGCATTCTCCGACCTTGCCGAGAATGGCAGCCATATTTACAACAACGTTCCTGAGTTCCAGGCCACTCCCGGTGCCCAGAGATTTCCCGACAACACGGCCAACCAGCTTTACGCACAGCTTCAGACAAGTTATGCAGGCATGAGGGATGTCGACCAGGTTACAAACGTCTTTGCTTCACTTTATCCGGGCTTCCAGATAGGTCGCGACTTCGAGAAGATCGAAAATGCAAGGAAACTTAACGAGAGGGAATATACACTGAATCCGCAGCTTGGTTATATTTCGCTTAACACCGCGCTTAACACCGATGAGGTTCTTGCCGTAGCTTATGAATACACTCTCAATGGTCAGGTTTTTAAGGTTGGTGAGTTTTCGACCGATGGTATTACCGCTCCGCAGGCTCTTGCCCTGAAACTGATCAAGGGCACTACGCTCAGTCCGAAATACCCTACCTGGGACCTTATGATGAAGAATATTTACTCACTGGGTTCAGGCAGGCTCGAAAGCGGTGATTTTCAGCTTAATATCCTTTATGAAGATGACAAAACGGGGAATGCCATCAATTATCTGCCGGAAGGAAGGATAGCCAACACCATTTTGCTTCAGGTACTTGGCCTTGATAATCTCAACAGCCAGCAGGACCGCCAGCCCGACGGTTATTTTGACTTCATCGACGGGGTCACGATAAATGTAAGCAGGGGGAAAATAATTTTCCCCGTGATTGAACCTTTCGGCAGCTACCTTAAGAATCAGATCGGCAACAATCAGATAGCAGAAAGGTATGTTTTCCAGGAACTCTATGATTCTACCCAGACCATCGCCCGTCAGATGGCCGAGAGGAACAAGTTTAAGATGACCGGTCAATATTCCTCTGAATCAGGTTCGGAAATTAGACTTAATGCAACAAATATTCCGGCCGGTTCAATTATAGTAACCGCAGGCGGTGTAACCCTTACAGAAAATGCCGATTACACTGTAGACTACAACATGGGGGTTGTGACTATAATCAATTCGGCCCTGATCGAATCGCAGACTCCCATTCAGGTATCGCTCGAGAGCAACCAGTTCTTCGGGTTCCAGACCAAAACCCTGGTTGGAACCCATCTCGATTACAGGTTTTCTGATAATTTCAATGTGGGGGCAACATTGCTGCATCTTAACGAACGTCCTTACACCCAGAAAGTCAATTTCGGCGAGGAGCCCATCTCAAATACTATCTGGGGACTGAATACATCATACAGGGGGCAGTCGCAATTTCTGACAAAAATAATTGACAAAATACCTCTGCTTGAAACAAAAACACCATCAAGCATTTCATTCAACGGGGAATTTGCAGAGCTGATTCCTGGCCATTCACGCGCAATCTCAAACGCAGGCAACTCCTATATTGATGATTTCGAGTCGAGTGAGATCCCGCTCGACCTTAAGTCATTCAATGCCTGGTCAATCTCAAGCATCCCGCAAGGCCAGGATCAGCTGTTCCCCGAAGCTTCCCTTAACAACAATATTTTAAGCGGAAACAACAGGGCGAAGATCTCATGGTATGTGATCGACCCGTTGTTTCTGAGAAACGGTTCTTCGACACCCGGGCATATAAAACAGGATGCGAACACACAGTCGAGCCATTTTGTGAGGGAGATATATGAGAATGAGATCTTCCCTAACAGGGAAAGCACCAGCGGGATCCCGACGACCATTTCGGTGCTTAATGTGGCATATTACCCGGGGGAAAAGGGTCCCTATAACTATGATACTGATCCCGGTCCGTGGTCGCGTGGTATGAATTCCTCCGGATTGCTCAACGATCCGCAGTCGAGATGGGGAGGTATGATGAGAGAGGTGCTGACGAGCGATTTCGAAACCGCAAACATCCAGTATATAGAATTCTGGATGATGGATCCCTTTGTTGAGGATCCTGCCCTCCAGGGTGGGGACCTTTATTTTAACCTGGGCAACATCTCGGAAGACATTCTGAAAGACTCAAGGAAGAGTTTCGAGAACGGACTTCCCGGTTCGCCTGATCTTCAGAATGTTGATACAACCTCCTGGGGAAGGGTTCCCACGGTGCAGTCGGTAGTCCATGCCTTTGACAATAATTCTGAATCGAGAATGTACCAGGACGTCGGTCTCGACGGACTCAGAAACCAGGATGAACAGGCATTCTTCATGGAGTACATGCAGAAGGCGGAAGCCATCCTCAGTCCAGAAGCCTACACAGAATTGCTTAAGGACCCGTCGAACGATGACTTTCATTATTTCAGGGGTTCCGACTACGATATGGAACAACTCGGGATACTCGACAGGTACAAGAAGTACAACGGTCAGGACGGAAACTCACCCACTTCAGAGATGTCGTCAGAATCATATCCCACAACCGGATCGACATTGCCCGATATGGAGGATATTAACCGTGACAATACTCTGAGCGAGACAGAGAGTTATTACCAGTACAGGGTTAGTCTCAGGCCCCAAGACATGAAAGTGGGTATGAACTACATTGTCGATGAGATCGAACCCACGGTAACCATGGCAAACGGAACCGAATCGAAGGTGAAATGGTTTCAGTTCAGGATACCGGTGACGGAATACCAGAGACGTGTGGGAGTCATCAGCGATTTCAAGTCGATCAGGTTCATGAGGATGTTCCTCAAAAATTTCAGCGATCCGGTGATAATGAGGTTTGCCGAGCTTAACCTGGTCAGGGCTGAATGGAGAAAGTACAACCTCACCTTTATGGAGGGCGGGGAAAGAGTTACTGTTCCCGAACCGGAGGACGGCACATTTGAGATCAGCTCGGTCAGTATTGAGGATAATGCCGGCAAGAAGCCCGTCAACTATGTTCTTCCTCCTGGGTTCAACAGGGTGGTCGATCCGCAGAATCCCCAGCTAAGGCAGCTTGACGAACAATCGATGGTTCTGAAGGTTCTTGACCTTGCCGATGGAGATGCCCGTGCCGCATACAGGAATGTAAACCTGGATTTCCGGCAGTACCGCCGCCTCAGGATGGAGGTGCATTCTGAAGCTCTTATCGGCCAGCCTCTTTATAACGATGAGCTGACTGCATTTGTAAGGCTGGGATCTGATTACAAGTCGAATTTCTATGAATACGAGATACCTCTGAAACTGACTCCTCCCGGAAGTTATGACAACGACTCCGAGGAGGAAAGAGCCGTGGTATGGCCTGAAGAAAACAGGTTCGATATTGATCTGACTGTATTGCAGGAGGCTAAAAAGGAGCGTAACCGCAGGCTGCAGGAAAGCGGTTCCTCACTGAGCATTTCTGATGTGTTTGCCTTCAGGGACGATTCAAACAGGGTGTATGTCTGCGGTAATCCTAACCTTAGCAATGTAAAAGTGATCATGGTGGGTATCAGGAACCCGATCAAGACCAGGAATCCGGGTGAGGACAACGGTGATTCAAAATCGGCGGAAATTTGGGTTAACGAATTAAGACTTAGCGATTTCAAGGAAGACGGGGGATGGGCGGCCAATGCACATCTTCAGGCCAGGCTTGCCGACCTTGGTACGATTGATATGGTGGGGCAGGCAAGCACTCCCGGGTGGGGTAGCATCGACAAGAAGGTCAACGAGAGGAGCAAGGAGGAAGTTCTTAAGTACGATATCTCATCAACAATGGAACTGGGCAAGTTTTTCCCGGAGGAAACAGGCGTCCGGCTTCCGGTTTATGTAGGTTATTCCGAAACCAGGGTGAAACCCCAGTACAATCCGCTCGATCCCGATATTACACTGAAGGATGCGCTCGAGGAGGCACCCGACAGGCAGGCAAGGGATTCGATAAAAGCCATCTCGGAGGACTATTCAAGGAGAAAGACCATATCAATTAACAATGCAGGTATAACCAAAAGGGGAGAAAAACCCAGGCCGTGGGACCTGGCCAATTTCAGCGTCAACTATACCTTCAATGAGGTATACCGGAGCAATACCAGGACCGAAATCGACCTCGAAAGGAATTACAAGGGAGGGCTTAACTACAACTATGACGCCCAGCCAAAAAATATTATGCCGTTCAGGAATGTGAAGTTCCTTAATTCCCCGATTTTCAGGATAATAAAGGATTTTAATTTTTATCCTTTCCCAAAGAGCATTTCATTCAGGACTGATATTGGGAGATATTATAATGAAGTCAAGACAAGGAATATAAACAATCCGAACCTGCTCATCACCCCGACATTCAGAAAGGATTTTGAATGGACCCGGATGCTCGACATCAAGTACGATCTCACCAGGCAGCTTAAAATCGATTTCACCTCGACGAATGTTGCCAGGATCGATGAACCTGAAGGGGCAGCCGACCGCCGCAGGTATCAGAGTGAATATGAAAACTGGCGTGATTCGGTTATGACCAACCTGAAGCGTTTTGGGAGGACAACATCCTATAACCATTATATCAATGCGACCTACAATGTGCCGATAAACAAGCTTCCCGGGCTTTCATGGGTCACGGCGAATGCAAGGTTCGGGGCTGATTATTCCTGGCTTGCCGGAGCCCTGTATCCTGATTCGATGGACATCAACCTTGGAAATGCAATCAAGAACCACAACGAGCTCACTCTGTCGGGGACTGCCAACCTCGCTAGCCTGTACAGCAAATCTAAATTCCTGAAGAGCGTGGAAGACAACACCAGGCCGGGGGCTGTCAGGCGAATGCAGACGGAATACAAGACTGTGGTATTTACAAGGAACAATGTGAATTTCAGGCCGAATGTAATGAGGCCTCTGGTCCACAATCTCAGGACAAAAGATGTACAGGTGAAGATAACCAGGAAGGATGGCACCGAAGTCAAGGGCAATGTGGAGATAATAAGCGACAACCGCGTTAATTTTACAACCGGTGAGGCTGTTGAGGGCACCCTGGTCACAATCGAGGGAAGAATCCCCAAAAAGCGTAATCCAATGACTGTTACGGGTGAGTACATGCTAAGGGCAATAATGGGAATCAGATCGGTCAGCATGACCTACACTTCATCGCAGGGTCAGTTTCTGCCGGGATTCCTTCCCGAGGCCAAATTCCTGGGCAGTTCGAAGATCAACAATGTTACGGCCCCCGGACTGCCGTTCATGCTTGGACTGAGCGACCGGAAATTTTTCGACAAGGCAGTGTCAAACGGCTGGCTTACCACGGATACTCTGCTGAATACTCCCGCCATTTACAACAGCAGGAGGGACCTGTCGATCAGGAGTGTTGTTGAACCATTCCCGGGACTGAAGATCGACATTAATGCCGACAGGAGGTTCCTTGAAAATGAAAGCTCGTATTATACCGCTGATTTCAACGGTAACTTCCCCGACAGCACAAGGAACAGGGTTATCACCGGCAACTTCAGCATTTCAGTTATATCGTGGGGTACGGCCTTTGAAAAGATATCCAAGGACAACAACTACGTATCGGCCACTTTCGAGGAATTCAAGAAAAATGCACTGATCATTTCAAGTCGCAGGGCTCAGGCCAGGCAGGAAGTTGATCCCGGGTATGAGCCAGACATTGATCCCGAGACCGGTCAGCCTCTCACCGACGGTTTCAAGAGCGGTTATGGAAGGACATCCCGAGAAGTGCTTATCCCGGCTTTCTATGCTGCTTATACCAAATCAGATCCCGATAAGGTCGACCTGTCAACCTTCCCATCGGCCTTCAGGATGATGCCGAACTGGAGAATAACATTCGACGGATTCTCAAAATTCGAGTTTGTCCAGAAGGTTTTCAGGTCGGTGAATATTACCCATCAGTACAGGAGCGTTTACCAGATCGGATCGTATACCACCAATCTTAATTATTTCGTGGATGGCAACGGTATCAACAATATAAGGGACCTTCAGAAGAATTTCATCCAGCAGTATGAGATCAATACCGTGACCGTAAGCGAACAGTTCAGCCCTATGATTAATGTCGACATGAACTGGAAGAGCAATCTGACATCGAGGTTCGAATGGAGAAAATCAAGAACTGTCTCGTTGAATCTCACCGGCAACCAGGTAACCGACAGCCGTATCAACGAGCTGGTTATTGGCGCAGGTTACCGTTTTGATGACGTCCAGATTGTTCTTAAGACAGGAGGAGCGCAGAAGACGCTGAAGAGCGACTTAAATGTGAGGCTCGACCTGTCGCTAAGGGATAACAAGACGGTTGCCAGGAAGCTTATAGAGGATGTAAACCAGCCTGTTGCCGGCATCAAGGTGATGACTGTGGGAGCAACGGCCGATTATGTACTCAGCGACCGGTTCAATCTCCAGATCTTTGCCGACCATACCATGAACAATCCCTTTGTCGCCAACACCTTTCCCACTTCTAATACCAATTTTGGTTTCAGCCTGAAGTTTACCCTGGCACAGTAATATTATTTCAGAAACAGCCCTTGCAGGGGATTTGAAAAAAAACTATAAATTTGGGCTAAACAAAATCTGATCAAGAAATCAATTTATTAAAATCAAAGATATGAACGTACCGGCAGATTTGCTTTACACAAAAGACCATGAGTGGCTCCGTATCGAAGGTGAGTTCGGATATGTGGGAGTTACCGACTTTGCCCAGGGTGAACTCGGGGACATAGTTTTCCTAGAGATAGAAACTGAAGGTGAAACTCTGAATAAGGAAGAGGTATTCGGTACCATTGAAGCAGTAAAGACAGTATCCGATCTGTTCATGCCCGTAGGAGGGGAGGTACTCGAGGTAAATCCTGCACTGAGCGATTCGCCCGACCTGGTAAATAAGGATCCCTATGGCAAAGGGTGGATGATAAAGATCCGTTTAGCTGATCCCGCAGAGGCAGAATCACTTCTTACATCCGAAAAGTACCAGGAGCTGTTATAGGGTCTTTTTAACCTCCACCTGCTGGTATCCTTCTATTATGTCGCCGACCTTGAGGTCGTTGAAATTTGATATGTTCAGACCGCATTCATAGCCGCCGGCAACTTCTTTCACGTCGTCCTTGAAGCGTTTCAGGGAACCAAGTTCCCCGGTGTAGATAACTATGCCGTCGCGGATCACCCTTACTTTTGTGTTTCTGGTGATCTTTCCTTCCTTGACGTAGCATCCGGCAACGGTACCTACTTTGGTAACCTTGAAAATATCCCTGATCTCCAGGGTAGCCACTATTTCCTCCTTGAGTTCGGGTGAAAGCATACCTTCCATTGCGGATCTTATCTCTTCGATGGCATCGTAGATGATGGAATAGAGCCTGATGTCTATTTCCTCCTTCTCAGCCAGTTTGCGGGCGCTGAGCGATGGTCTTACCTGGAAACCTACAATAATGGCGTTCGATGCTGCAGCAAGGAGGATATCTGATTCGGAGATCTGACCGACAGCCTTATGTATGATGTTAAGCTGAATCTCGGGAGTGGAAAGTTTTATAAGCGAATCACTGAGAGCTTCCACCGATCCGTCGACATCTCCTTTGACTATTATGTTCAGCTCCTGGAAGTTGCCAATGGCAATACGGCGTCCGATCTCATCGAGAGTGATATGTTTCTGTGTACGCAATCCCTGTTCCCTCTGAAGCTGAGCCCTCTTGGTGGCGATGTCCTTGGCTTCGCGGTCGCTGTCCATCACATTGAACTTGTCGCCTGCCTGGGGTGCTCCGTTCAGTCCGAGCACCAATGCCGGAGAAGCGGGTCCCACCTCATCAATCTTACCGCCTCTTTCATTGTACATGGCCTTGATATGCCCGTAGGCTGTACCGGCAATCATGATATCACCCACTTTGAGAGTGCCTGCCTTCACAAGGACGGTAGCGGTATAGCCGCGGCCTTTGTCGAGCGATGATTCAATTATAGTTCCCACTGCCGGTTTGTCGGGGTTGGCTTTCAGTTCAAGCATCTCCGCCTCAAGAAGCACTTTTTCGAGAAGGTTGTCAATATTGAGGCCGCTTTTTGCCGATATCTCCTGCGACTGATATTTGCCTCCCCAGTCTTCAACCAGGTAGTTCATATTTGCAAGGGCTTCCTTGATCTTTTCAGGATTGGCGGTTGGCTTGTCTATTTTGTTTATTGCGAATACTATTGGCACTCCTGCCGCCGAGGCATGGTTAATAGCCTCGATGGTCTGGGGCATTACCCCGTCGTCGGCAGCCACCACGATGATGGCAATATCTGTTATCTGGGCTCCCCTGGCCCTCATGGCGGTGAATGCCTCGTGACCGGGAGTGTCGAGGAAGGTAAGCTGGCGGCCGTCATCGAGAGTAACGGCGTAGGCACCGATATGCTGTGTTATTCCTCCGGCTTCCCCGGCTATCACGTTGGTTCTCCTGATATAGTCGAGAAGTTTTGTCTTTCCATGGTCGACATGACCCATAACAGTAACGATAGGGGGTCTTGGTACGAGATCCTCCTCTTCATCCTCCTCCTCTCTTACTGTTTCCTGCAGTTCGGCGCTTACGAATTCGATCTTGTATCCGAATTCGTCGGCCAGAAGGGCAAGTGTTTCTGCATCGAGCCTCTGGTTTATTGACACGAAAAGGCCGAGGTTCATGCAGGTCGAGATGATCTCGGTTACAGGGATGTTCATCATCGATGCGAGTTCATTGGCCGAGACGAATTCCGTAACTTTCAGGATGTTCTTTTCCTGTTCGATCCTGTCCTCCACCTCGCGGTTCTTCTGGCTTATCAGTTCGCGTTTTTCCCTGCGGTATCTGGAGCCTTTCGATTTGCCCTTGGTTGTAAGGCGGGCGAGGGTTTCCTTGATCTGCTTCTGTACTTCTTCCTCGTCGACTTCAGCGCGGACGGCCCTCTTCTTGACAGAGGATTTCTTTGCCGGACGATCTTTCTTGTCGGCGGGAAGGGGTTTTGCAACAGGAGCAACTTCTTTCTCCTTGGTTATCCTTTTTCTTTTCTTCTTCCGTCTGAAATCGGATTCTCCCTCCACGTTAACCTGCTGGTAGCCGGCTTTCTTCTTTTCTTCCACCGGAAGGTTGATCTTGCCAACCACTGTAAGGCCCATAAGCTTTTCAACAGGCGGCTTGAAAATTCCGCTGTCCTGCTTTTCCTCCTCTGCTGCAGGAGCTGTAACCGTTTCTTCCCTGGCTTCTGCCGGAGTTTCAGCCTGCGGTACCGCCTCAGCAGCATCCTTCCGGGATGTTGCGGCGGGCTCCACGATTTCCTTTTTGGCTGGTTTTTCCTCCTTTTTCTGGGGGGTTGGTTTCGAAGGCTCCTTTTCTTCCTTTTTTGATGCTTTAGCTTCCTTTGCTACCTTATCCAGGTCGATTTTGCCTATTATGTGCAGGTCAATGGGAGCCTTTGCTTTTTCTTCCTTTTCCGGTTCAGTGGTTTCGGGACTTGCTTTTTCAGGAGCCGGTTTTTTTACCGGTTCAGCAGGGGCTTTAGGTTCCTTCGGCGGTAGAGACGGTTCCGGCTGTGCAGGTTTTTCGGGCTGAACAACCTTTGGCTTGAGAGTCTTTTCGAGGTCGATCTTGCCCACCAGTTTGATGTCGGGCTTTTTGATCTCCGTTTTTATATCTATGACCTTTTTAACAGGGGAAGTATCCTTGATCATAACTTCTTCTTCCCTGTCCTGTTCCTCGCTTCTGGCTCCGGGCACGTCATCAATGGATACGGTCTCCTTTTTCCTGTGGAGATCCTTCAGCATCAGCTTTTCCGATTCCTTCTTGACGTTGAGGTCGCCGCTGTATTCCTTCAGCAGAAGAAGGTAAGCTTCGTGAGGCAGTTTTGTGTTTGGATTAGGATCAAGATCAAACCCCTTCTTGTGGAGGAATTCCACAATGGTAGAGATCCCGACGTTGAATTCGCGGGCTGCTTTGCTCAATCTTGTTGCCTTAATATCTTCAGTCATAGATATGTAATCAGTCTTTCTTAAAATATCTGGCGGGTATTATGATAAAATCTATTCAAATTCGGCTTTCAGGATATTGATAACTTCCCTTACAGTTTCTTCTTCGAGGTCGGTACGCTTGACAAGGTCGCTGACGGAAAGATTCAGAACGCTTCTTGCGGTGTCGCATCCTATCGATTTGAGTTCCTCGATTATCCACTCATCGATCTCATCGCTGAATTCCTCGAGGTTCACATCTTCCTCATCCTCGCCTCCCGGTTCTCTGTAGACATCAATTTCATAGCCTGTCAGCTGGCTTGCAAGCTTGATATTGAGGCCGCCTTTTCCGATTGCAAGCGATACTTCGTTGGGCTTCAGGTAGATTTCGGCTCTTTTTGTTTCTTCAATCAGCTTTATTGAAGTAATTTTTGCAGGGCTGAGGGCTCTCTGAATGAACAGCTGGTTATTCGATGTGAAGTTGATCACATCGATGTTTTCATTTCTCAGTTCCCTTACTATGCCGTGTATCCTCGATCCTTTCATTCCCACACAGGCTCCGACCGGGTCTATTCTTTCGTCATATGATTCCACTGCCACCTTGGCTCGTTCACCCGGCACGCGGACTATCTTCTTGATCGTAATAAGGCCGTCGAAGATCTCCGGTACCTCAAGTTCGAACAGCCTTTCGAGGAAGACCGGAGAAGTACGGCTGAGTATGATGAAAGGAGTGTTATTCCTCATTTCAACCTTTATTACCACTGCACGGATGGAATCGCCCTTACGGAAATGATCGGACGGGATCTGCTCACTTTTGGGAATTATCAGTTCATTACCGTCGTCGTCGAGAACAAGGATTTCCCTTTTCCAGACCTGGTAGACTTCGCCTGTCACTATTTCACCGATCCTGTCCTTGTATTTCATGTAAATGTTATTCTTCTCGAGGTCGAGGATCCTTGCCGTAAGATTCTGTCTCAGCGACAGAATTGCCCTTCGTCCGAAATCCAGAAATTTAACTTCATCCGAGACTTCCTCTCCCACCTCGTAATCTTCATCGATCTCCTTTGCCTTCGATAACGGTATCTGCAGGTTGGGATCCTCCAGTTCATCGTCATCCACAACCACCCTGTTCCTCCAGATCTCAAAGTCGCCCTTGTCGATATTGACAATAATGTCGAAATTGTCAGCCGAACCATATCTCTTGGCAAGCATGCTCCTGAAAACGTCTTCCAGAACACTCATCATGGTCGGACGGTCAATATTCTTGAGCTCTTTGAATTCCGAAAAGGTGTCGATCAAATTGATATTTTCCATCTTCTGAAATCTTCTTGATGTTATTTTATCGTTAGTACAATTTTCGTTGCTTTTACCTGATCAAAGTTAAAGGGAATGTCCTTTTTTTCCTTTCCCTGTCCCTTGATCTTAACTTCAGTTTCAAGGTCGAAGCCTCCTCCGGTAACATTTTTAAGTATTCCCGTGTATTTCGTTCCCTCATTGTCGGTAACGGCGACCTTCTTTCCTTCGTTTTTGCAGTACTGCTCTATCACAGTGAAGGGTGAATCGAGCCCGGGCGATGACACCTGCAGTTCAAAATCCTCAGCATCCCGGTCCAGGCCGTTCTCAATATGACGGTGCAGCAATGCGCACTCGTCAATCGTTATGCCTTCCTTAGTGTCGGCAAGCACCGTGATCCTGTTGGAGGCGCTGACCTTCACCGACACGATGAACATCGATGTGCCGCTGATGTATTCCCTGACCAATTCCTCTATCCTGTCCTTGTCTGTCATCCGCTGAAACTGATAATAAAATAGGGGACTTTGGTCCCCTAGGTCTCATTTCCCCTCATTTCGGATGCAAAGATAATAATTCTTTGGCAATACGCAACATATTGGAGCCCTTTTTTATTTGTCAACAAGGACATCTCTGCAGAAAATTATCGTTTCAGGTAAAAAAATTATCGTAAAACGATAAGCGGGATATTGAGAAACGATAAAAATTCTATTGTTTTTCATAAGCGACTGAATGTTAATTTTGCAGGTATTAGTTGTATGAAGGAGCAGTAAACAAAGCCTTTCCCCCTTGGGGGAAACGGGAAAGGGGGTAAATTTGGAAAGAGACTGAAATGAGAATGTGTGAAATTGAGTATTCAAAGAAATGGTTAACATATTGTTTCCCTTTTACTGATACCCCCTTCCCAACCTTCCCCCACGGGGGAAGGAGCCCGTTGAGGGCGGAGATTTTTCCCATAGGAGGCAAGTCGGGCAAACAGCAGGAACAAAGCCTTTCCCCCTTGGGGGAAACGGGAAAGGGGGTAAGGAAAAGAAAAACGACATAATTTTACCATTCTATAC
>CAYSBL010000050.1:11594-22223 GCA_964429295.1 uncultured Rikenellaceae bacterium | reverse complement strand
GATGCCGGCTTCCATGTCATCAAGTATCTTTTCCGGATCCTCCGTTCGCGGGTTGTCGGATGTAAGAATCACTCTGCTACTCCCTTCCGCCGTGATTGACGCCATTAGAGGACGCTTTGTCCGGTCCCTGTCACCACCGGCCCCGACCACCGTAATGAGCTGCCTGTCGTCGGGCCTGATCCTGTTGATAGTGTTGATCACATTCTGAAGTGCATCAGGCGTGTGGGCATAATCGACCAGGCAGCTTATTCCGCCAGGCCCCTCGACAACTTCCAGCCTGCCGGGAACCGACCTGAGCTCACTCAGAATCCTGAGGACCTCTTCCTTTTCTGCGCCGAGTATCAAGGCAGCCGAGAAAACAGCCAGAAGGTTAGATGCGTTATAGTCGCCCACAAAGCGGGTCCACACATCCTCTCCCTGAATCCGCAGAGCCATTCCGGAGAAATCCTGCTCCAGTACGGTACAGCGGAAATCAGCAATTCCCCTGGTAGAAAAAGTATGCCTGACGGCCCGGCAATTCTGGATCATCACTCTGCCGTTCCTGTCATCATTGTTCACAAGTGCAAAAGCAGAGGCAGGCAAAGAATCAAAGAATGACTTCTTCGCTTTCAGATAATTTTCGAAAGTCTTATGGTAATCGAGATGATCGTGTGTAAGATTGGTGAAAATTCCTCCTGCAAAGTGCAGTCCGGCAATTCTTTTCTGATCGACGGCATGGCTGCTGACCTCCATAAAGGCATAGTCGCATCCGGCTTCAACCATCTCTGAAAGAGTCCTGTTAAGCTCCACCGGATCAGGTGTGGTATGGGTTGCCGGTAACTCCTTGCTGACAACGTAATTGCATACCGTCGAAAACAGTCCGCACTTGTAACCCAGTCCCGTGAACATCCTGTAAAGAAGTGTGGCAATGGTTGTTTTGCCATTTGTCCCTGTAACTCCTGTCAGCCTGAGCGAGGAAGAAGGGTTTCCGAAGAATTCGGAAGCAACCACTCCGAGTGCCATGGCTGAATCATCAGTCTGAATCCAGCACACTCTTTCATCAATATTTTCAGGTAACCTCTCACAGATTATTGCAGAGGCTCCGGAATCTACTGCACCAGCAATGAAATCATGACCATCGCTCCTTGTCCCCCTGACTGCCACAAAAAGCGTTCCCGGGCCGGCTTTGCGTGAGTCGAATGAAACATCACTGATCACTTTCCCGGTGTCTCCCTTTACCGACACTATCCCAATCCTGCCAATAAGATCCCTTATCTGTTTCATAACCTTTCACATATTCATATCGAGTGAAACTACACTGCCCTCGTTAACCCTGGCTCCATGCTGCGGGTTCTGCCTCAGAACTCTTCCCTTGCCACTGTATTTAACCCGGAGTCCGGCATTCTCTAAAAGGAAGACGGCATCCCTGAGGCTCATTCCCCTGACATCCGGAACAAGCCCCTGCCTGACATCAACTGCGACAAGCCGGATGGTATCACCGCTCTCACGGGTGGCAACCCAGTCTTCCTTCGACGTATGGCGGTACCTGACATCAAGCTCACCAAGCACTTCGTTTATATCTTCCCTTAACCCGTTGCCGGCTTCCGGAACAAGCCCCTTCTTCTCTTTCTCAGGATTACTATCAGCCCTGTAGTCACGATAGAAAGTGGTTGCATAAACCTTGTCGGAAATTTCCTTGAAAACCGATCCCGCAACTATGTTTCCGTAGTAAACTCCATTGGAAGGAGCGTTTACCACTACAATGCAGGAATACAGGGGATTATCAGCGGGAAAATAGCCTGCGAACGAAGCCTGATAGGTTATCTTCCTGCGATATCCCTGGTTGTTCATCGCAATCTGGGCTGTGCCCGTCTTGCCAGCTATCCTGTACTCGGGATTCCTTAGGTTCATGGCTGTTCCTCTTTCGACGACGCCTTCCATCATTGCTTTGGCTTTCCGTATGGTGCTTCGCGATGCAATTGAATTGATAATGACTTCTGTCCCGAAGCTCTTGACTACGGAACCGTTACTGGTTATTGCGGTAACAAACCTGGGGCGCATCATTCTTCCGTTGTTGGCAACCGCATTGAAGAATGTAAGAGTCTGCAGGGGCGTCATCTGGACTTCATAGCCATGTGACATCATCGGAAGGGAAAGCCCCGACCAGAATTTGTCGCCCGGGTACCTGATAAGCGGCTTGCCTTCACCCTTGATCTGGATGTCGAGAGGCTGGTTGAGTCTCATGGCATAAAGCCTGTTGACGAAGGCCCTGGGATTGTCCTTGTAATTTTCGTTTATGATTATGGATGTTCCAACGTTTGAAGACAATTCGAAAACCTCCTTCACCGATATCTTGCCGTATCCTCCTTCCTTTGTATCCCTGATTATCTTGTTATAGAATCGTATTGTGCCGTCGCCGGTATCGACAATATCACCCGTATCGACAACACCGTCCTCGATGGCGGCCATCAGGGAAGCGAGCTTGAATGTGGATCCGGGTTCGGTGCTTTCGGCTATGGCATAATTGTATGTTTCGTGATAGCTTCCGTCATCAGCTCTTTCAAGGTTGGCGATTGCACGGATATCGCCGGTTGAGACCTCCATCAGGACTGCACATCCATGATGGGCATTGTGCCTGCGAAGCTGCTTCTCAAGGGCAGAGGAAGCCACATCCTGAAGATCGATGTCGATGGTTGTCTGAATGTCGTTGCCGTCCCTTGCCTCAATGCTTTCACCATTATTGACCGTTATCCAGTCGCCGCCGGTGAGCCGCTGCTTAACAACCATCCCGTTCTTACCGGCCAGTTCCCTGTCGAATGAACCTTCGAGCCCCACCCGGGTCCCTTCGGTTCCCTGACTCAGGTAGCCTATTGTTCGTGCTGCAAGTTCGTTATTCGGCAGGATCCTCCTGTTCTCGGGCTGTGCAACCAACCCTCCCCGGAACTGTCCTTCCCTGAAAATGGGAAGTTCCTTAAGTTTCTTCAGAGTAGCATAATCAACCCTTTTCTGAATCAGAAAATACCGGTCGCCCCTGTTTCTTGCAGCCGTGATAACGGATTTCCATCCTGACGCAGATCTCACGCCAAGATATTTTGCCAGTCCATGGCAAAGACCATCGATCCCCTGCGACCAGGTCTGGGCAGTCATACCGCTGCTCCTGGTGTCCATGTATATGGAATAATAAGGTACGGAACTGGCAAGAAGCCGGCCGTCACGGGCAAGGATATCTCCCCTGTTTGCAGGCATCTCGGCTGTCTTGAAGACATACTTCTCGCTCATTTCCGACCATCTGCCCTTCTGGAAATATTGCAGCACCAGGATCTGAACCATCAGGGCGACGGCACAGAGTATCAAAACAAGGTAAACCACCCCGCTCCTGAATACTATTTCGTCCCTGACTGTCATTCCGTTATTTATTTATCTATCACAATTTTGTATGGAGGAGTCCGGAGCTCTTCAAGACCCAGACCTCTTTCACTTACCATTCTTGAAACCTCCGACTGCCTGCTTACCGACATTAGGTGAGTCGAAGTAGAGAGGGCTTCGGCCTTCAGGTCCTTTACCTCTCTTGTCAGCCTGGCGCTTTCCCTGGTAATTCTTTCAGCATGAAACCTGTTGCCTATGTAGAAAGCTCCGAGGATTGTAAGGAAGATTATGTACCACAGGTTTTTAAGAACTATCACATCGGAAAAGATAATACCGCTCATCAGCTCCTTCACAAAACTGCCATGCCTGCTTTTCTTCGTATTTTCCTCCTTCTGTTCCGGCATATTCAAATCTTTTCTGCAATCCTCAGCCTTGCGCTTCTTGCCCTTTTGTTGTCCTCAATCTCCGTCTCATCCGGCACAGTGCCCTTCTTATTGATTATCCTGAACGGAGTTATCAGATTTCCGTAGAAGTCCTTGTTCTCATTGCCCTCGAAATTTCCCGTTCGCATGAAATTCTTTACTATCCTGTCCTCGAGGGAATGATAGGTAATAACCACCAGGCGGCCATCCTTCCTGAGTACAGACAGAGCCTGTTCAAGCATTTCCCTGAGGCATTCCATCTCGTGGTTCACGGCAATCCTGAGGGCTTGGAATACCCTTGCATAGAACTTGTGTTCCTGCTTGAAGGGCGCCAGTTTTCCAATGGCGCTGATCATATCGTTTACCGTCGTCAGCAACTTTTCCGATCGGGCTGCAACAATTTCTCTTGCAATGCGTCTCGAGTTGATAAGCTCGCCGTAATCGTAGAATATTTTTGCAAGTTCAGCTTCACTGAGATTCTTCAGAAGAGAAGCCGCCGAGACAGAACTTTTTTTGTTCATCCTCATATCGAGGGAAACATCCTGACGGAAGGTGAAACCCCTTTCAGGCTCATCAAACTGGTGAAATGATACGCCAAGATCTGCTATCAATCCGTCAATATGCTCAATACCGTTGAATTTCAGATTATTAGCAAGAAACCTGAAATTCTGATTCAGGAAGATGAGCCTTTTGTCGTCAGGAACATTTCGCATCGCGTCCTCATCCTGGTCAAAGGCTATAAGTTTTCCCCTTCCCAGCCGGCGTAGTATCTCCATCGAGTGACCTCCTCCTCCGAAGGTGGCATCAACATAAATGCCCTCAGGACGGATGTTCAGTCCCCTGATACTCTCCTCAAGCAATGCAGGTACATGGTAATACATTAATCCAAAGGCTCATTAGTGCTTCCACCCAGAAGTTTCTCAGCCAGATCGGCAAAATCTTCAGATGGCATTCCAATTGTTTCATAAACAGAAGCGGGCCAGATCTCAATCCTTCCGTCCTGCCCGGCAAGAACAACATCCCTTTCCGCGCCAATCAGATCCATAAGCCTCCTGGGAATCAGCATACGGTTGTTGTTGTCGAGAACAAGCTCGGCCGTTCCCTTGAAAAAGTTCCTCAGGAACATGTTGTGCTCACGGTTGTATGGATTGATCTTCTTCCTGATCTTTTCGAGCTGCCTGTTCCAGTCATCGATGGCATAAAGCACCAGGCAATTCTCAAAAATGTCTTTCCTGACCACAAAGTGATCCTGCGCAGAAGGAGGCATCTGCTTCTTGAATGCCGCCGGAAGGATAATCCTTCCTTTGGCATCCACTTTGCACGGGTAATCACCAATAAAAGTGGCCATTCTCCAATTCTCTCAATAAAAACGCTAAAATATGCAAAAATTATCCACTTTACTCCACTTTACTCCACTATTTTTTATGGGATTGTTAATAACTTTTTCGTGGCAATGATCTGAGACCATGATTTATTGCCGGTTTCAGCGTTTTTTTAAATATCAAACCCCTTCAGGGTTTTGGGCTGGGGGATCATGGCAGCCGCTTGTACCGCCTGTTATTCACAATAAACCTCTGATGCGGATTTTCCGTCATACTACTGGCATGGTTTTATTTTACGTTCTGCCCCCCTCCCGAAAGCTTTCGGGAGGGGGGCAACATAAATTGGATGGCAGAACTTCAGCCGGAAAAAAGTGATCCATCTTTTTTATACTTTTGCTTACATGATACGATGAACTTTACGCAATGGACGAAGGGCAAAACACTGATTCGGTACTTCAGGTCGATGTGGAGCAGATCCTTTATTCAAAGAATCCGGCGATGAGAAAGGTGATCCCCGGTTTCCTCATAAGGTATCTGAAAAAGATTGTACACCAGGATGAGATTAATGATTTCCTGAAGAATCACGGTCATCTCCGTGATGCTGAATTCATAGCTGCCGGACTGAAAGCCTTCAACATAAGCTACAGGGTTACCGGACGTGAAAATCTCCACGAGCATGGCAGGTACATTTTCGTTTCAAATCACCCCCTGGGAGGCCTCGACGGACTGGTTTTCATTCACGAGCTTTCGCTGACCTATCCAAACCTGAAGTTCCCTGTAAACGACATACTGATGAACATCAGAAATTTGTCCGGCATCTTCCTGCCAATCAACAAGCACGGCGCCCAGGAAAGGGAATCGGCCCTTGCCATTGAGGCCGCTTATGCATCTGACAGCCAAATACTTTATTATCCTGCCGGACTATGTTCACGGAAGAAAAAAGGGGTCATCAGGGATCTCCGTTGGCATAAGAGTTTCATAACGAAGGCTATCCGTTACCAGAGAGATGTTGTTCCGGCTTACTTCTCGGGAAGAAATTCGGACTTCTTCTACAACCTTTCCAACATCCGGAATTTCCTGGGAATAAAGGCCAATATCGAGATGCTTTATCTCGTCGACGAACTTTTCAGACAGAAGGGAAAGGCCATCGATCTGATTTTCGGCGAGGCTATCCCGTGGCAAACATTTGACAGGACCAGAACGCCTTCCGATTGGGCAGAATGGGTTAAAGAAAAATCATACCAGCTTCAATCGTTTATCACCTGATAATCACGGAATCAAAAAAAGTTCTATTTTTGATCCGTTTTTTAGGAAACTCCTGACAAAAGTCATATCAATTAGGACAAGATGAAACCAGTAGCTGAATCTCTTCCGAGGGATCAGATCATAGCCGAACTCACCCCCGACAAGCTTCTCCGCCGCACCAACAATGCCAGCAATGAAGTTTACCTTTTTGACCACAGAAACTCTCCATCTCTGATGCATGAGATCGGAAGAGTAAGGGAAATAACATTCAGGCATGCAGGAGGCGGAACCGGCAAGGATATCGACCTTGATGAATTTGACACCGACAATGAGGATCCCCAGAAGCAGCTTATAGTCTGGGATCCCGACAACAAGGTGATCATAGGCGGTTACCGCCTGTATTTCCCTCCGAAAGGATGCACAACATGCGATGTTACAAAACTTGCTTCTTCATCATATTTCAATTTCTCTGAAAAATTCCTGAGGAAATACTACCCTCACATGATGGAACTGGGACGTTCCTTCGTACATCCCGATTACCAGTCAAGAACCATGGGAAGAAAGAGCCTCTTTGCCCTTGATAATCTTTGGGACGGACTTGGGGCTATCATACTCGACAATCACCACCTTAAATATCTTTTCGGGAAAGTAACGATGTATCCCCATTACAACCAGAAAGCCAGGGATCTGATTCTGTATTTCCTGAAGAAGCATTTTGATGATCCCGACAACCTGGTCACTCCTGTTGAACCCGCAAACATCGACATCAACAGGGATGAGATGAAAAAAATCTTCAGGGGATGGAGGTACAAGGACGACTACAAAATACTTTCAAGGGAGGTGAGGAATCTTGGAGAAACGATCCCTCCCCTTATCAATGCCTATATGGGGCTTTCGCCGACGATGAAAACCTTCGGAACTTTCATAAACCATAAATTTGGCGAGACTGAGGAGACCGGGATACTGATAACCCTGAGGGATATCTATGTTGAAAAGATAAACAGGCACCTGGCCTCGTACAGGAACGACTACCTCATTAACTGGTTCTCTCACGATAATCAGTAAGCCCTTTCGTTCCTGCCCTCGTAATAATTTATAAAAGACTGATTGGCAACCTTGTTGCCCCCGGGAGTAGGATAATCACCTGTAAAATACCAGTCGCCCGTATGTCCCGGGCATGCCTGGTGCAAACCTTCCACCGACTGGAAGACTATTTCCACCTCAGCCCTGATTTCATCTGACTTGAGCAGATCAGCAATCTTTTTTGAAATTATGTCCGGGCAGAAGGGCTTGTAAATCTCCTTCACAAGATTCCTTATCTCATCAACGGGTTTTAGTATCTCTTCCTTAGCTTCCCTGTAAACTTCCTGCACAAGTTGTCCCTTTCCTGTTTCGATCAGGAGTTCAATGGCCGCCCTGAAGGCTATAAGATCTCCGAGCTTTGCCATATCGATACCATAGCAGTCGGGATACCGCAACTGAGGTGATGAAGAGACTATCACTATCTTTTTCGGCTCAAGCCTGTCGAGAATCCTTATAATACTAAGCCGGAGCGTCGTTCCCCTGACAATGGAATCGTCAATAACCACAAGATTATCCACACCTCTTCTGACAACTCCGTAGGTAACATCATAGACATGCCCGACCAGGTC
Organism: uncultured Rikenellaceae bacterium; assembly: GCA_964429295.1. Taxonomy (GTDB): domain Bacteria; phylum Bacteroidota; class Bacteroidia; order Bacteroidales; family VadinHA17; genus LD21. Next base: position 14,237 of record CAYSBL010000050.1, on the reverse strand, counting down.
GTCCCTGCTTACATCCTCAGTAATGAATGTCCTCAATTTTACATCCTTGACAGCTATCTTGTCCACCCGCGGCCTGCGGTTAATAATATTCTGAAGCTCCTTTCGCGTCAGAGAATCCTTTTTTTCAATTATATCGTCGAGCTTTGACTGATTAATGTAATCCTCAACACCTTTTATGAGTCCGTAAAAAGCACTTTCTGCCGTATTCGGGATATATGAGAACACCGTGTTTTCAGTATCATAGTCAACAGCTTTCAGAACGCGCCGGGTCAGCAGCTCTCCCAGTCTCTTCCTTTCCCTGTAGATTGCCTTGTCGGTGCCTCTGGAGAAATAGATCCTTTCAAATGAACATTTCCGCGGTGCAGTCTCGTCCCTCAGCCTTTCCATAGACACATCCCCTGAAGCTCTGGCAATCAGGGCGCCGGCAGGAGGAAGCTCTTTCACAAGATCGGTACGGAGATTAAAAACAGTCTGTATTACAGGGCGTTCGGAAGCCACAACAATTACATCATCATCAACATAGTAGAATGCAGGCCTGATGCCTGCAGGATCCCTCATTACGAAAGCATCGCCGTGGCCGACAATGCCGGCCATCACATAACCGCCGTCCCAGTTGCGGCTGGCTTTGCTCAGCACTGTAGCCAGATCGAGGTTGCTCTCTATCAGAGGAGTTATCTCCCTCTTCGTGTACCCCTGTTCCTTGAACAACCTGAAAACCCTTTCATTTTCCTCATCAAGCCTGTGACCGACGTTTTCCAGAATGGTGACGGTATCTGAAAAATCGATCGGAGTCTGGCCTAATTCAACAAGACTTTTGAATATCTCGCCTACATTCGTCAGGTTAAAATTGCCGGCCATTACAAGGCTTCTCGATTTCCAGTTGTTCTCACGGCTGACCGGATGAACATAATCGATATTGTAGTTTCCGAAAGTTCCGTAGCGGAGATGTCCAAGATAAACATCGCATGCAAAGGGCACATTTGTCCTTATGAAGCCGGGATCGTCAAACCTGCCGGGATTCTTTCTTTTGAGACTTACGATATCATCATAGATAAGTTCGAATATTTCCCTGATGGGATCAGGCTTGTTTGACCTCTGCCTGAAAATGTACCTGTGCCCCGGACTGACATTCAGCTTGATACCTGCGATCCCTGCTCCGTCCTGCCCCCTGTTGTGCTGCTTCTCCATCATCAGATACATCTTCTGGAGACCCCAGTCCCATGATCCGAATTTTTCAACGTAGTATTCCAGCGGCTTTCGCAGTCTCAGGAACGCAATGCCGCACTCATGCTTTATATTCTCACTCATGGCTGAAGTTAATTCAGATCCGGAAAGTTAATGATATCTGGTACAAGGATTGCATCAGGGAACACCTTCCTTATAAGCATCAGATCCCGTGTTCCCTCGATCCTCGATCTGTAGTCGCCCACTCTTATCTTGTAATAGCTTGGCTTGTCAAAAGTGAGATAAGATTCAAGATCCGGGAACTGGGTGATGAATTCAGCCCGTTTTTTCCCTGCTTCCTCACGGGCATTCTTTTCAGAACTGTTGTAAATCTGTATCCTGTAACCCTCCATTCCACCCTGTAGTCTCATGTTATAAAGAATGTAACGGCTGATAAGGGTATCAATTCGCGGATCATGGCTGATAGTCAGTTCACCCGCTCCATAATGCATATCATTGTTCCGGAACAGGTCAGCAGTGGATCCTGAAGGCTGAGCCGCACAGAAACCGGCTGAAATAAAAAGAAAAAACAATATTGTAAATATCCTTCCCCTCATTGCACTTCTTTTGTCAGAGCTCATTCGCAAGCTCATCGGTGATCTCCAGGTTGTGATAGACATTCTGAACATCATCGTCATCCTCAAGAACCTCGACAAACTTCATAACCTTCCGGGCCGATTCAATATCGAGCGATTTTGTGGTATTAGGGATTCTTTTAAGGCCCGCCTCATCAGGCTCTATTCCCAGTTCATTCAGCTTTCTGTTCACACTTCCGAAATCCTCCATGGCACAGGTGATCGTCATTGTATCATCGTCGTCCTCAAAATCCTGTGCTCCGGCGTCAATAAGTTCAAGTTCAATCTCCTCCTGCGAAATCCCCTCCTTACTGATTGTGAATACACCTTTACGGTCAAAGAAAGAGCTCAGGGAACCATTTGTCCCCAGCTTGCCTCCATGCTTGTTATAGGCCGCCCTGATTGATGCTACAGTACGGTTGTTGTTATCGGTAAGACATTCAGTAAATACCGCAATACCGCCGGGTCCGTATCCCTCAAAAGAGGTTTCAACATAATTGTCGGCATCTGATCCGACGGCCTTTTTAATAGCCCTCTCAATGTTGTCCTTGGGCATGTTGGCTCCCTTTGCATTCTGGATGGCAAGCCTGAGCCTTGCATTTGAGTCAGGATCGCCGCCGCCTTCCTTGGCAGAAATGATTATTTCCTTGATGATCTTGGTAAAGATCTTCCCCCTTTTGGCATCATTGGCCCCTTTCTTCCTCTTAATAGTAGACCATTTATTGTGACCTGACATACAAGTGTTTTTTTTTATTTCAGATGCAAAATTAAATAATTCTTTAAATACATCATTCATTGTATGTACTTTTGCCGTCAAAATCCGTGCCCGGCGAGGCGGAGGGCA
>CAYSBL010000050.1:0-11494 GCA_964429295.1 uncultured Rikenellaceae bacterium | reverse complement strand
TAATGACCAATAAAAAAGTATACATAGAAACCTACGGCTGCCAGATGAACGTGGCTGACAGTGAGGTAGTTGTATCGATCCTGTCTGATCACGGATATAAACACACAGCCGATATCAGGGAAGCGGAGCTTATTCTGATAAATACCTGTTCAATAAGGGACAATGCCGAGCAAAGGATATGGGGCCGGCTTAAAGCCATCGGACACCTTAAAAGGAAGAATCCGGAAATTATCATAGGGCTTATCGGATGCATGGCTGAAAGGCTGAAGGAAAAGGTGATTGAAAAGGAGCAAATTGTCGGCCTTGTCGCCGGTCCGGATGCCTACCGCGACCTGCCTTCACTGATAAATGAAGCGGAATCGGGACACAAAGCTGTGAATGTGCTTCTGTCGCGTGAAGAAACCTATGCTGACATTATGCCTGTGAGAATGGGCCTTAATGGTGTCACATCGTTCGTGTCGATTATGAGAGGCTGCAACAACATGTGTGCCTACTGCGTGGTGCCCTATGTCAGGGGAGCTGAGAGAAGCAGGGATCCGGGATCGATAATAAGTGAGATAACGGATCTCCGGGACAAAGGCTACAGGGAGGTGACCCTCCTTGGTCAGAATGTCGATTCATACGGATACAACGACGGCGGACATATTGTTTCATTCCCCGAACTGCTCGGGAAAGCAGCACTTGTCGATCCCATGGTCAGAATCCGCTTTTCAACATCGCACCCCAAGGACCTTTCGGACGAACTCCTTTATAAAATAGCTCAACACCCCAACATATGCAGGCATATTCACCTCCCTGCCCAGAGCGGAAGCAGCCGTATCCTGAAACTGATGAACAGGGAGTATACACGCGAATGGTATATGGACCGGATAAGGGCTATCCGTTCAATAATTCCCGACTGCGCCATTTCTACCGATATAATTGCAGGTTTCTGCACTGAGACTGAAGAAGATCATAATGACACCCTGTCGCTTATGGAATGGGCGGGATACGATTTCGCCTATATGTTCAAGTACAGCGAAAGACCCGGAACAAAGGCCGCCAGGAAGCTTAAGGATGATGTCGCCGATGATGTTAAAACAAGACGCCTGAACGAGATAATAGCCCTTCAGAACAAACTATCAGCCAGGTCGAAGAAACAGGATATTGGCAGGGTTTTTGAAGTTCTTGCAGAGGATCGCTCACGCAGGTCAGAAAGCCATCTTTCGGGAAGGACATCGCAGAACAAGGTAGCCGTGTTCCCGGCAGAAGGCCGGAAAAAGGGAGAATACGTCAATGTAAGGATCGACGGCTGCACTCCCGCCACCCTTCTTGGGAAGATCATTTAACAATTATTAATTGTGTATTATTCAAATCAGGTATAACTTGCAAAAAATAACAAAACTCAAATAAAATGAGAACAAAGATTTTCTTCCTGATCATACTGGCTATGTTTTCCTTCAGCATGTCGCCAGCCCAGAAATCCGGCAAAAAGATTAAGATCACAGGTCATGTCGTTGACGGGACAATGACGCCGGTAGTGAATGCAATAGTGATGCTCGACGGTGAGAAAACCAATGTCACTACCGATCAGAAAGGTATGTTCAGGATAAAGGTAAAGCCGGAGAATACCAAAGTAGGGATATTCACCATGACCAACGGGATCCTCGAGGAACCGCTAGACGGAAGAAAAACCATCAATTTCAAATTTGAAGGCTCGGTTCCGGTTCAGGCTGTGGAAACCGACCCGCTCGATGAAGCAGTGGATATAGGTTACGGTTCTGTTAAGAAAAGAAGCATGACAGGGACGGTAAATAAAATTGACGGTACTAATCCCAAATATGCGTCGTACAGGAATATCTACGATATGATCAGGGGTGAGGTGGCCGGTGTTCAGGTAATGGGAAACAGTATCAGGATCCAGGGAATTGGATCGCTGACCCTGAGCACAGAGCCGCTCTATGTGGTTGATGGAATGGTGGTAAGCTCTATTGCCGACATTCAGCCATATAACGTTAAATCGATAGAGATCCTCAAGGGTTCCTCGGCTTCAATTTACGGGTCGCGCGGAGCCAACGGGGTCATTCTGATAAAACTGGTCGGATCGGGGGAATGATCCTGAACAACCGTCCCTGATCCTATTCCTTCTTTTTCAGTATTATTTTCAGCTCCTCCAGCTGCTTTTGGGAAATTTCAGCCGGTGTGTCGAGCATGACATCACGTCCTGAATTGTTTTTCGGGAATGCAATGAAATCACGGATGGAATCCTGTCCTCCAAACATTGCGACCCAGCGGTCAAACCCGAATGCAACTCCTGCGTGAGGCGGAGCGCCGTATTTAAATGCATTGAGCAGGAATCCGAATTGTTCCCTGGCTTCCTCATCGGTGAATCCCAGCACCTTGAACATCAGCTTCTGTACATCCTCGCTATGGATCCTGACCGACCCCCCTCCTATCTCGACACCGTTTATTACAAGGTCATAGGCGTTTGCCCTGACCTTACCCGGATCGGTTTCCATCAGGCCAAGGTCGGCTGGATGGGGAGAGGTGAACGGATGATGCATTGCATAAAAGCGCGATGTCTCTTCATCCCATTCCAGAAGCGGAAAATCAACTACCCAGAGGGGAACATAAACGTCCTTTTTTCTCAGTCCCAGCCTTCCCCCCATTTCAAGACGAAGCTCCGAAAGGGCAGACAGGGTATTCTTTTTATCGCCCGCAAGGATCAAAAGAAGATCGCCCGGATGCGCACCGGCCTTCTCTACCCAAAGTTTCAGATCTTCAGGAGAATAAAATTTGTCGGCCGATGATTTCAATGAACCGTCGGTTCCATACTTCAGGTAAACAAGGCCCTTTGCGCCTATCTGGGGCCTCCTGACATATTCAGTTAATTCATCGGTCTGCTTCCTCGAATATTCCGAGCAGCCGGGAGCGCAGATTCCGCCCACATAAGCAGCGCTGTCGAACACACCGAAACCATGCCCCCTGACAGTTGATGTCAGATCAGTGATCTTCATCCCGAAGCGAAGATCAGGCTTATCGGATCCGTAGTACTCTATTGCTTCGGCATATGGAAGCCTGACGAACCGTTCAGGAAACTCGATACCCTTTATTTTCCTGAAAAGATACCTTGCCAGTCCTTCAAAAGTATCGAGAACATCATCTCTCTCAGCAAACGACATTTCGCAGTCGATCTGAGTGAATTCGGGCTGGCGGTCAGCTCTCAGATCCTCATCCCTGAAGCACTTTACAATCTGAAAATACCTGTCAAAACCCGCGACCATCAGCAGCTGCTTCAGAGTCTGCGGCGACTGCGGCAGGGCATAGAAGGTTCCCGGCTGCATCCTTGAAGGAACAACGAAATCACGGGCTCCTTCCGGGGTGGATTTGATAAGAACGGGTGTCTCAACTTCGACAAAGCCGATGGAATCCATATAGGTCCGGACCTCCCTTGCCACATTGTGCCTGAGGATAATATTGTTCTTGACACTATTCCTGCGGAGGTCGAGATAGCGGTATTTCATCCTCAGTTCCTCACCGCCGTCGGTATCCTCCTCAATGGTGAACGGAGGTATCTCACTTCGATTGAGTACTTTCAACTCTTCAACTTCGATCTCAATTTCCCCCGTCGGTATTTTAAGGTTCTTGTTGCTTCTCTCCCTCACCCTTCCAACAGCCTGGATTACATATTCCCTTCCAAGCCTGCGTGCCTGGCTGCAGAGTGCACCGTCAGTCTCCATGTTGAAGACGAGCTGAGTAATACCGTACCTGTCGCGAAGATCCACAAAAGTCATCCCTCCAAGGTCCCTTGATTTCTGCACCCAGCCGCAAAGGGTGACGTTTTTGCCGGCATCAGCCAGTGTCAGTTCTCCGCATGTATGTGTCCTGTACATTTTCAGAATATTAAGTCCGACAAAAATAAGAAAATTTGATTTCCTGACCCGTTATTGCCATACCCATAATTGAGTGTTTCAGATTCCGGTGCGCAAGAAAGACCAGATTTGCCGCCTGTTGTAACATTAATTAAAATCAAACCTTGCCGGCACCTGTGAAATCAACAGGTTTTATTCATAAATTTATACAGTTATAAAATTCCCTATGTCCGACAGCAGTGACGAACGTTTTATGCGGGCCGCCATCGACGAGGCGAAGAAAGCACTCGCGAAGAATGAGGTTCCTGTGGGTGCGGTTATTGTCTGCAATAATATGATAGTGGCGAGGGCGCATAACCTGACTGAAACTCTGAATGACCCGACTGCCCATGCGGAAATGCAGGCAATTACTGCCGCTGCAAACTGGCTGGGAGGAAAATACCTGACGGGATGCACTGTCTATGTCACAGTCGAACCATGCGTCATGTGCGCAGGAGCTCTTGGCTGGAGCCAGGCTGAAAGGCTGGTCTACGGAGCTTCAGATCCAAAAAAAGGATATACCCTTGTAAAGGGCCGGCTCCTTCATCCCAGAACCAGGGTTCTTCCGGGCATCCTGGATGCCGAATGCGGCAGCCTGATTACAGATTTCTTCAAAACCCTAAGATCAGCCTGATTATAATTCCTAAATCAAAACATATCAGCAATGACGTCAGACAACAGTAAATCAGTGATTAACCAGAAAATACTGAAGAGAACGGCAATAATACTTTATCTTGCTTTCCTGGTGCTTTCGCTGGCCGCCAACATCATAAAATTCCCTCTCCTTGGAATGTCAAAAACAGTCTGGCTTATAATCACCACAGTAGTGTTCCTTGTCATTATCCTTGTCCCGGTAATCCTGAACTACCAGTATATCTATTTTTCCGACGAGGGAAACATGTTGATATTCAGGTACTACAGCACCGGCATTGTGCCTGGCAACAAGAATTCAGTGGAAATAGAGAAGAAATCCTTTTCTGGTTTCACTATCGATAAAAGTTTTTTCGGACTAATCCAAAGTGTCACACTCTATCAGAGGATGAGGGAGGGAGTTGCCAAATATCCCCCCATCCATATCAGCGCCCTTAAACTCCGTGAAAGGGAAGAAATCATTAGAGCCCTCACTTCATACGCACCCCGGGTAAAAGGTAAAAAGAGGTCATAATATGAGTTAAATCATTTTTAATGAATAAAGTAGAGTTAAACTTTGAGACAACAAACAAAGGAAAAATGTATCAAAAAACAATGAACGGCTGCCGGTTTGAAACCTAAAACCACCAGTCGCTTATTGCCATCCCGGAAAAAACAAGACATTGATTAAAGACATTAACTTCTTTATTCCATAAATAAAAAATCTGAAAAATATGAACGTAGATAAAATTATGAACAACCTCGAGAAAAAACATCCCGGGGAACAGGAATATTTACAGGCTGTAAGGGAAGTGCTCGAGTCGATCGAAGAGGTTTACAACGAAAACCCGCAATTCGAATCAGCCAATATCATCGAAAGGATAGTTGAGCCTGACCGTGTGATCACCTTTAAGGTACCGTGGGTGGATGATGAGGGAAACGTGAAGGTCAACCTGGGCTACAGGGTGCAGTTCAATAATGCTATTGGTCCTTACAAGGGAGGCCTGCGCTTCCACCCCAGCGTTAACCTTTCTATCCTGAAGTTCCTGGGATTCGAGCAGATTTTCAAAAATGCCCTGACCACACTGCCTATGGGCGGAGGCAAGGGAGGATCGGATTTTGATCCGAAAGGAAAGTCGAATGCAGAGGTCATGAGATTCTGCCAGTCGTTCATGCTGGAACTCTGGAAATATATCGGCCCCGAGACTGATGTTCCTGCCGGAGACATAGGTGTCGGCGGCCGTGAGATCGGTTACCTGTACGGAATGTACAAGAGGCTTAAGGGCGACCATACAGGTGTCCTTACCGGGAAGGGAAGCAACTGGGGCGGATCGCTGATCAGGCCTGAGGCAACTGGATTCGGAGGAATCTATTTTGCAAAGGAAATGCTGCTTACCAAGAATGAGACATTTGCCGGAAAAACCGTTTCTGTTTCAGGTTTCGGCAACGTGGCATGGGGTGCCGCCCTCAAGGCAACCGAACTGGGAGCAAAAGTAGTCACCATATCCGGGCCCGACGGCTATGTTTATGATCCTGAAGGCATTTCCGGTAAAAAGATCGATTACCTGCTTGAACTCAGGGCATCAAACCAGGATATAGTGAAACCTTATTCTTATGTATTTGAAGGTGTTGAATTCCACGAAGGGAAACGGCCATGGGAGGTGAAGGTGGATATTGCTCTGCCCTGCGCCACCCAGAACGAACTGGACGGGAATGATGCCAGAACCCTTATCAATAACGGAGTCATGATGGTTGCAGAGATATCAAACATGGGATGTACGCCTGAAGCTGTCGAAGAATTCCAGAAGAACAATATTCTGTTTGCCCCCGGCAAGGCTGTGAATGCTGGAGGAGTGGCCACATCGGGACTTGAAATGACTCAGAACTCCATGAAACTGAGATGGAACAGCCAGGAAGTAGATAACCGTCTCCATGAGATAATGGTCAATATCCACGAACAGTGTGTGAAATACGGAAAGAAATCCGACGGACCGGTCGATTATGTCAAGGGAGCAAATATCGCCGGATTCCTTAAGGTGGCCAATTCGATGCTGGATATGGGAGTGATATGACACCTGCTATACCCCGGCCTTCAGGCCTGTCTTCAGCCCTTGTCTTAGCCCCGGCCTGAAGGCCAGGGTTGGATATGATTTTTTTAGGACCCCTTCCTGAAGGAAGGGGTTTTTTTCATATATTAGCATGTCTCAATTGCTCGTGCCATGCCGGAAGTTTCTCTGAAGCACAAGATTGCTTTAAGCCTTATACCACGCATTGGTGATATAAGCGCCCGCAAACTTGTTTCTCATTTCGGAAGCGTGGAAGCCATTTTCGCTGAACCTTACCGTAATTTATGTAAAATTCCGGGGATAGGTTCAGGGCTGGCAAAATACATCACTGACAGATCGTACCTCAAAATTGCAGAAAAAGAGGAAGAATATGTTGTACAACATAATATCCGGACCTATTTCTATCTTGACAATGATTACCCGTTCAGGCTCAGGCAGTGTGATGATTCGCCTGTTACTTTCTTTTTTAAAGGCAGCTGCGACCTGAACAGCCCTAAGATCCTCAGCGTGGTTGGAACAAGAAATGCAACATCAAGAGGAAGGGATTTATGCGATAATATAATTGGATCGCTGGCAGAAAGGCATCCCGAGATGATTGTGGTGAGCGGACTTGCCTACGGGATCGACATTGCTGCCCACAAGGCTGCATTGGCTCACAATCTGCAAACCATCGGAGTGCTTGGTCACGGATTCCTGACTATCTACCCTTCTGTGCACAGATCCACGGCAGATGCAATGCTAAGGAACGGAGGATTGCTCACTGATTTCGTCTCCAACACACTGCCGGAAAAAAACAATTTCATCAAAAGAAACAGGATTATTGCAGGATTATCAGATGCAACCCTTGTAATCGAATCTGGACTAAAGGGAGGTGCCCTGATAACCTCTGATATTGCCAATTCTTACAATCGCGACGTTTTCGCTGTTCCCGGAAGACCGGATGACCAGTGGTCGGCCGGATGCAACGACCTTATAAAAAGGAACAAGGCTGCTCTCGCAGAATCGGCGGAGGATATAGCTTACCTTCTCGGATGGGAACCTGAGAAACCCGCCAAGGCTGTGCAGACTACCCTGTTCTCTGAAATGAATGAAACCGAGCAAAGAATCTTTGATCTTATCCGCAAGGAAGGGGAAGTTACAATCGATCAGATCTGCAGGGATCTTGATATTCCCATCAGCAAGCTTTCCTCCCGGCTGCTTCAAATGGAGTTCAGGGGACTGGTGAAGTGCTTCCCGGGAAATGTCTACCGAAGCTGATAAAGGAATACCGCTGAACGGATTATAAGGCTTATCAGAATTCGTTAATATATCCATTGTCTGATTCTTAAAGCCCAACTGAGCTTATTTGCCTCCTGCCCTCTGGAGCCTTTACTTGTTCTTTTTACCCCCTTCCCAACCTTCCCCCAGGGGGGAAGGAGACCATTGAAGCTGGTGTTCTTTCAGGATGATGAAAGAAAATGTGAAAATTGCAGGAGGCAAAGCCTTTCCCCCCTGGGGGAAACGGGAAAGGGGGTAAGTTGTTTCAAAAAGTGTGAGTTCTAGCCCCCACTGGGATCCCGAAAGCTTTCGGGATGGGGGTAGAGCCCCGGGGGGCAGAGCTCCAGGCGTACTGATAAAATTAATAATCGAACGATTTAAAATTTAAACTTATCCTTGCTGATAATAAGAAATTATTATTTTTCTCAGGTAGTTTAGTTAATATTCCATGGTTTTTCTAATTTTAGTACCCTAATTTCATAATCTATCTATAAAATGGATGCAAGAGTGCAGCAGTTCATGGCTATGATAAAAGCCAAAAATCCCGGTGAGAATGAATTCCATCAGGCAGTTCAGGAAGTTTCGGAATCATTGATCCCGTTCATCGAAGAAAATCCCAGGTACAAGCATGCAAAGATACTGGAGAGGATCGCGGAACCCGAGCGTACGGTGATTTTCAGGGTACCATGGCTGGACGATAAAGGTGAAGTGCAGATAAACAGGGGATTCAGGATCGAGATGAACAGCGCTATCGGGCCCTACAAGGGAGGACTGAGATTTCATCCGACCGTTAATCTTGGCATCCTGAAATTCCTTGCCTTTGAACAGGTATTTAAAAACAGCCTTACCACTCTTCCGATGGGAGGGGCAAAAGGAGGATCGGATTTTGACCCCAAAGGCAAGTCCGACAACGAGGTTATGAAATTCTGCCAGAGTTTTATGACCGAACTCTTCAGGCATATCGGCCCGGAAACCGATGTACCTGCGGGAGATATCGGAGTAGGAGGACGTGAGATAGGTTACCTGTTCGGACAGTACAAACGACTGAAGAATGAATTCTCGGGAGTACTCACCGGAAAGGGAATCGAATGGGGAGGCTCGCTTATCAGGCCTGAAGCAACCGGTTACGGAGCCACCTATTTTGCACAGGAAATGCTTGAAACAAGGGGAGATTCGCTTAAAGGGAAAACCGTATGCATTTCCGGATCGGGCAATGTCGCACAGTATGCCGTCGAAAAGGTTACCGAACTTGGAGGCAGGGTCGTTACCATGTCCGACTCAAACGGATTCATCCACGACCCGAAGGGAATCGACAGGGAAAAGCTTGGCTTCATCATGGACCTTAAGAACGTAAAACGCGGAAGAATAAAAGAATACGCCGCCAAATACGGTGCTGAGTATTACGAGGACAAACGTCCGTGGATAATCAAATGTGATATCGCAATGCCAAATGCCACGCAGAATGAGATAAACAGGGAAGAAGCTGAAACTCTTGTCAGAAACGGCTGCATATGCGTGGTTGAAGGAGCCAACATGCCCTCCACGATTGAAGCCGTAGAGGTCTATCTGAAAGCCGGGATCCTCTATGGACCCGGAAAAGCAGCAAATGCAGGAGGTGTTGCAACATCGGGTCTGGAAATGACTCAAAACTCTATGAGGCTCCCCTGGTCGCGCCGGGAAGTCGATGAAAGACTCAGGATAATCATGAAAAACATACACAGCACCTGTGAAAAGTACGGCCGGCAGGAAGACGGCTTCATTAACTATGTAAAAGGGGCCAATATCGGAGGATTCGTGAAAGTGGCCAATGCAATGATAGCACAGGGACTCGTCTGATGCAGCTGATTGATACTCATACCCACATTTACCTCCCTGAATTCGACAACGACAGGGACGAAGCAATAGAAAGAGCTGTAAATGCGGGTGTTGTTAAACTGCTGATGCCCAACATCGATTCTGCCTCGATCGACATGATGCTGGCTGCAGAGAGCCGTTACCCCGGGATCTGCCATCCCATGATCGGACTGCATCCCACCTCGGTCACGGAAAATTACCTTGAGGAGCTCGAAACCATAGAAATTGCAGCTTCGTCGAGAAAATTTTTTGCCGTCGGTGAAATCGGAATAGACCTTTACTGGGATAAAACGCACCTCAGCCAGCAGATAGAAGCTTTCAAAAGACAGGTTGCCATGGCAATCGCTGCTTCACTGCCGGTGGTTATCCATTCGCGCGATTCATTTCCTGAAGTATTCAGGGCACTTGAAGAATTCAGGGACTCAGGCCTTAAGGGTGTCTTTCATGCCTTTACCGGCACCCCTGATGATGCGGCTAAAGCCATAAATATGGGTTTTAAAATTGGCATCGGAGGCATTGTTACCTTTAAAAATTCAGAACTTCCCGGTATTGTTAAGGAAGCCGGACCTGATAATATTATTCTTGAAACAGATTCTCCATATCTTGCACCTGTACCATATCGTGGAAAAAGAAACGAGAGTTCTTATATTTGCCTTGTGAATGACAGGGTGGCTGACATCCTCGGGATAACCCGGGAAGAATCCGCTGCATTTACCTACATGAACTCCGTTCAACTTTTCGGATTATAAAAATGATCTTATGGCAGGCAGGAATGAGACATCGATCCTTCTGATCTACACAGGAGGAACAATCGGTATGGTACACGATCCGGTAACCGGTTCCCTGGTTCCGATCGACTTCAAGCTGATAACCAAACATGTACCAGAACTTACCAAGTTCGGTTATGATATTCAGGCTATCTCATTCGATCCGGTGAAGGACTCCTCAAACATTGATCCCCAGGTCTGGATCAAACTGGCCGAAATAATAGAACAGTATTACGATACCTTCGATGGCTTTGTTGTGCTCCATGGAACCGATACCATGGCCTACACGGCGTCGGCCCTCAGCTTTATGTTTGAAAACCTCAGAAAACCGGTGATACTGACCGGTTCACAGCTGCCCATCGGGCTTCTCAGAACCGACGGCAGGGAAAATCTCATAACCGCGATCGAACTGGCCGCCGCCAGAGATACCGGTCTGGCTCTGGTTCCGGAGGTGAGCATCTTTTTCGACAACAAGCTTACCCGTGGCAACCGTACCAGGAAATACAGCGCCGAGCATTTTGACGTGTTCAAATCACCAAATTATCCTCCGCTGGTTCAGGTTGGCATTCATGTTAAATACAACACCAGCCTGATCAACTATGCCGATCCGGACAGGGATCTGGTTGTAAGGAAAGCTTTCGACACCAACGTGGCTATTCTCAAGATCTTTCCGGGTATCAGCCGGAACCTGGTCAGTGCGGTGACACACACAGAGGGGTTGAGAGGACTTATCATTGAAACTTTCGGATCAGGAAATGCACCGACCTATCCATGGTTCATTGAAGAGCTGAAATCGTATATCGACAGGGGCGGAATCATCTTTAATGTAACCCAGTGTCATGGAGGAAGCGTGGAGATGGGAGTTTATGAGACAAGCCGCGAAATGCTGGCAGCAGGCGTGATCAGCGGAAAAGATATTACCTCAGAAGCAGCAGTTACCAAACTGATGTACCTGCTGGGCGTTTGCGGCTCCAGGGAAGAAGTGGTGAAGTGTCTTCACAGGTCGATGGCAGGGGAGATTTCGTAGACA
>CAYSBL010000049.1:0-23402 GCA_964429295.1 uncultured Rikenellaceae bacterium | reverse complement strand
TGTTTTATTTCAATTATAACATTGTCCATGAGGTACTGAATTAAATGTTTTCGCCTGCTTGCCGGCTTAGAACGGCATTGGAGGTCCGCCGGCCCTGGTTGTTCCTGATTTCTTCTGCGGATCGTTCATAGCCACAACAACCTCATCGCCTTCATTCAGACCTGAAAGAACCTCCACATTCGAACCGTTCTGTATCCCCAGTCGTATCATCAAAGGCTTCAGGCTGTTATCTGCATTCTTCACCCATACGGTTTTGACTCCTTCGGGGAGTTCAGGGAACGATCCCGGCAAGGAAAAGCCTTCCGGCACGGATCCTGCGGTCATTCCTGCCTGAGGCAGCGGCATGTTCATTGCAGAAGGTTCAAAACCATCAGGCATACCTTCCGGAACGCCATTTTTCATGGCTTCCTTCATCATTTTCATAAGGTATTCCGAATCGGGAGTGAAACGTACGGCCTTGCCTGAAAGGACAAGAGTATTGTGTTTCTCATCGATGAATATTGTGGCGCTTGCCGTCATTCCCGGCATAAGCTTTTTATCGGGATTGGGGGCACTGAATATCACCACATAGGTAACCACATTGTTTGTAGTAACAGGTTTAAGCCTTACCTGCGAAACCTCGCCCTCAAATTTTTCATCCGGATAGGAGTCGACGGTAAACTGGACCCTTTGTCCCAGTTTAACCTGCCCTATGTCGGCTTCGTCAACGCTTGCCTGCACTTCCATCTGGGTAAGGTCGTTTGCGATGGTGAACATCTCGGGTGTGTTGAAACTTGCGGCCACTGTCTGGCCTTCCTCGATAGCCCTGTTCAGTACCACCCCGTCGATAGGCGAATAAATAGTTGCATATGCAAGGTTGACCTTGGCCCTGTCGAGAGCCGATCTGGCGTTGTTAAGCGAAGCCTTTGAATTCTGGTAGTTGTAAACAGCCTGGTCATAGTCGGCCTGGGCAATAAGATTCTTCTCATACAGTGCTTTCATCCTGTTCCAGGTGGCTTCCTGAAAATCGAGCTGTGCCTTTGCCTGGTCGACCGATGCCTGGCTCTGTTCAACCTGTGCCCTCAGTGGTGTCTCGTCGAGCCTGGCAAGAACCTGACCCTGCTTTACATTGTCGTTGAAATCGACATATACATGTTCAATTATCCCTGATACCTGGGTGCCGACCTCTACAGTGGTGATGGCCTCAAGTGTACCTGTTGAAGTGACTGTATTGGTAATATCACCTTTTGCAACCTTCACCGTTTCAAAAGTATATTCAGCCGTTTTTGCCTTGAATGGCTTGAATACAGCCAGCAGAATCAGAGCTGCCGCAATCAGGCCGATGATTATTAATGCCTTCTTTTTCATCATATTAAGTATTATAAGATTTTTAAAGTGTCAATGGTATGCCGGAATAGAAATCGAGAACCTTATAGCTGAAAATCAGGTTGTACTTTGACTGGAGCAGGTTGCTTTCGGCAAGGATAAGGTTGGTTTTCGAGACAAGGTAATCGACCGAGTTAATGATTCCCTGCCTGAACTTCTCATCCGACAGTGCAGATGATTCGCTGGTAGCATTAAAATTCTCGAGGCTGGCCTCATAATCGACCTGGGCTGATGTCACGTCGAGGCAGGCCTGTTCTATGCTTTTTCTCAGTTCATTCCTCGTGTTCAGCTCGCTGAGTTCTGCATCCTGGTAGCCCAGCTGAGCAACAGCCACGCTGGTTTTAACCTGTTTCCTCTGATAGATGGGAATGGAAAGAGACAGGCCGAGAGAAGGCGATATCCCGTTGTTTATCTGATCAAAATACGGGTCGGTCATCCTTCCCGAATAACTTGTCCCGATACCTGCGCTTGCCGACAGGGAGGGATAATACCCTGCTTTTGCGATTTCTTCGTCCAGGGAGGCAATTTTCTTGTTTACCTCTGCATTTTTTACCTGGGGCTTAATACCAAGAGCAATCTGATAGACCTCTGCCACGTCGGGGGTCCGGTTCTGGTTTATTGCCTCATCGAGTTTGGGATCTGCTATTTTAAAATCATCCGTTACCGGTAATTCCATCAGCTGTTCAAGGTTCACCTTTGCGATGGCAAGCTGGCTCGTGGCATTTGCAAGATTAAGCTTTTCATTGGCCAGCTGTGATTTTACCTGTGCATAGTCGGCCTGTGAGATAAGCCTTATTGCAAGACGTTCGGAAGCAAGCTCAAGCTGACTAACGGTCGATTCGATCTGCCTTTCCGAATTTTTAACCTGCTCTCCGGCATAAAGCACCTGGAGATAAGCGTTAAGAATACTAAGGCTTATGGACTCCTTCATGGTCTCCAGCGAATACTGTCCGGCTTCAATATCAAGCGCAGCCTGTTTTATCTGGTTATTAAGCCTTGATGCATTGAATATGGTAACCGACGAGTTAGCCGAGATATTGGATCCGCCGGCGCCGCTTAGCCCCGATCCTCCTGTTCCTTTTACCCAGTTGTAGTTCTGTGTTACCGAAGCATTGACTGAAGGAAAGCGCTGCGCCTTCGCCTGGTCTGAATAGCTCAGGTATCTTTCGATCGCAATTCCTCCTTTTCTTACCTGGATATTCTTTTCCAGAGCATAGTTGATACATTCTTCCAGTGTCCATATACTGTCCTGCTGGGCCTGAAGCCCGGATGACACAAGGAAGAATACGCAAATGATAATAATTCCATTTCTCATGGTTGATATTCTTTTGGTGTAAAAGTAACCGTGGAATACCGCCACGAAAAATCCAATGGAAGTAACGGGGATATTTCCCGACGAAAAGGAATATTTTCAGGACGAAATCAGGACATGTAATTAACTATCACAAGTCGTGAAGGTTATTTTACTGACACCTTCATCAGCCGTAAGTTGTTCTCAAGTCCGGTAAGATATACAAGCAGCCAGGGGTGAGTCGGAGCCAGGATCAGATCAGAATCCCAGTTGTAATTTCCTCCCGGGGTCTTTCTCAGGTTGAAAACAGAAGGAGCGGCCGCGGCCAAAGATTCATTTCCCGGTGTTCTTTCAAGAAGAGAAATCAGATCACCCAGTCCGGACAATAATCCGGAATGAATATCTTCCTTGTCCTTTTCGAACCTGGAGTAATCCTTCACCGACAGCCATGAAGCCTGGTAAGCTCCCAGGTCGCCCTTCCATATGTCGGGAGAATAGTGCGAAGAACGGATGTAAAGATCCCTGTATTCCTGAGTCATTATTATCAGCTCATCAATAAGCTGAACAGCCGGAGATTGATTCCGTATCTTAAGATTGTCAGCTGCTTTTCCCGACAGGTAGTAGTTATGCACTAATGTGTAACTGTCGATCATTTTTTCCTTTGAAACATTAAGGGCAAGAAGACCGGTGAAGCATGATATTATCATCACCAGGAACAAAACACTCACTGTATCGTAAATATTCTCTTTCATGTTTCCCGGCCGCGACATCAGGAAAACAGGAAGGAAAACCACAAACGGGAAGGGGATGGAAACCAGCATCAGCAATCCCGAGCCTGGCCAGTGCTGGATCTTGCTTAGCATGGCAGTAAAAACCACAAAGGATGTAAGCCAGGTCACAATGTACAATAGTTTTTTCCCCTTGCCGCCTTCAGCCTTATAGCTGCTGACAAGTGCCAGCGGCATAAAAACGAGCACCAGCGTTGCTATTCCTCCGATAAGCAATATGGCAGCCCCCGCCCAGTGATTTACCTTGAACAGTATTCCAAGGAACACAATTATCGCGGTTGCCAGTCCCAGTATATAGATTTTCTGTTTCATCGCATTATATAGTTAAAGGATTATTCATTCTCATCAAGTTTCTTCAATGCATACTGTTCAACGGCAAGCAGACTGTTTTTCATTACAGCAAGAGAATGCAGTCCCGACAGCATGGAGCTTCTTTTATCACCGCTGGCCTGAACAGGCAGGTACATTGAAAGATCAAGCATCCCGTCGACGTCGTCCCACGTGTCAGCCGGGATTGTTGCCGACAACCAGGAGCGGTATTCCAGGATCGCTTTATCAAGGGCATCCCGTGATTCCGTACCGGCCACAAGAAAGTCATTCACCGGAGAAGCATGAAAGGGGAAAGAGAGCTGGCGGAATCTGATCTCCGGGCCATTTTCTGATTGTATTACCTGTGAGGGATAAGCAACAGGATTACCGGGCTCTCCCTCAGACTCACCCACCATCTTCTTCTCAACAGAATTTATGACCGCCAGCAGACCGGCTGTTCTTGAATCAAGCTCATGCATTAGTTCATAGGCCGAAGAGTCCTGATAAGAGGCCAGTAACTCACCTTTGGTCCGGAATATGCAGTTGTAAAGAGACTGCTGCTCTTCAAGGTTCGTGAAGTACCCCTCATCAAATGAACCCTGGAGATTCATGTTCAATAATGCTGAAGGCATTATTACTGAAAGCAATCCGGCTATCAGAAAAATGAATTCAGGCCTTACATGCTTTTCCTCCTTCCAGTTCAGCCGGGTATACCATGGAAGAACAATGAGGGAAATAACCGATAATCCTCCCAGAAGAAGAATTCCGGCACCATTCCAGTGCATGATCTTGAAGAGAAACCCCGTAAAGAAAGCTGCCAGTCCAATTGCACCTGTTATAAAAACAGGCCTCAGAGCAGTGTTTTCGGTATTCTGCAAAGCTGCCGACAGGAGCGATGGAATTAATAAAAACACAACCACAATTCCGGCCAGAATTAAAATCGGACCACCTCCGTTCCAGTGCTGGATCTTAAAGAGGATTCCGGTTATGAACAGACCTGCTGACAGGAATGCAGATATGTAAAGAAACAGTCTTTTCCTGCTTCTGGTCTCTTTCCGGAGAACCCCCAGGGCCGATGGCATGAACAGAAAGGTCAGGATCAAAGCACCGAGAGTCAGCATTATCCCGGCGCCCGCCCAGTGCTGGATTTTGAACATTGCGGCAACGCCGAACAAAACCGTGCCTGCAACTGCGGAAAACTTCATTGTTGTTTTCATGATTCTGTATTTTGAGTCTGTAGCATAAAGTGTTTCCTCCTGTATTTCCTTTATCCGCCTTTTGCCGATTCTCTTTTTTACCCTGTTGTACGCCTCACTGAAATTCAGTCCATTCTCCATCTCGTACTCCACATCACAGCATATATGATCGACAAGTTCATCTGCCAGATGCGGGAAAATGATTTCCTGGCTTCTTACATCACCGGCAATCCTTTCAATATCATATATGGTAAGCTCAGGCATAATTAAGTCCGGCCTGCGGTTCAACGATCTTCTGAAGCGATTCAATGAATTCCTTCAGCTCCCTGATTTTCAAGATCGCTATCGATTCTCCTTTGGGGGTAAGGGAATAATATACCCTGGTACGGTTATTATGTATCCCCGTAGTTGTAACAACAGCCTTTTCATGCTCAAGCTTGTGAAGGATGGGATAAAGAGCGCCGTAAGTGAGCTTGATTTTGCCTTCAGTCAACTCCTCAACCCTCCGTGTCAGGGCATACCCGTGAAGAGGACCTTCTTCTTTCAGCAACTTTAAGACTATCGTCTTGAGCGACCCGCTGTAAAGCTGATTGGATATAACATTCATTGTATATTAAATTTACTTATATATAACAAAGATAGTATATAAATATTATATAATATGTCAAATATCTTAGGTTTTTTTTAAAATTCCTTATTATTGTATTGATTACAGGCATCCCATGGAAAACGTTCTGATAACGGGCGGAACAGGATTGATCGGCCGGCATCTCAGCAAAAGACTGAAGGAGAGAGGATTCAGTGTTTCACTCCTTAGCCGGAAACCATCATCTTATCAAGGCATGAAGGTCTACACATGGGATCCTGACTCAGGGGTAATTGATCCGGAGGCGATATCAACAGCTGATTACATTATTCATCTGGCGGGTGCAGGACTTGGTGACGGAAGGTGGTCGAAAAAGAGAAAAAAGGAGATACTCGACAGTCGGATTGAGACTGCCCGACTTTTAACCGCCGGTTTGAATGAAACCGGAAGAAGGCCCAAAGCATTTATCTCAGCTTCCGGGACCGGATACTATGGATCGGTGACATCTGAACACATCTATACCGAACCGGACGAGCCCGGGACTGACTTCATTGGTGAAGTGTGCCGCTTGTGGGAAGAATCAGCGGGGGAAGCAGAGAAACTTGGTATCAGGACAGTCATCATCAGGACAGGCATAGTTTTGACCAGGAGAGGCGGAGCACTTCAACGGATGGCGCTTCCTGCCAGGTTCGGGATCGGCTCTCCCCTCGGGAGCGGGCATCAGTATGTGCCATGGGTACATATCGATGACCTTTGCAACATCTATTTGAAGGCTGTCGGAGACCTTTCGATGAGCGGCGTTTACAATGCAGTGGCACCTGAACATGTGACCAACAGGGAATTTATGAAAACTGTTTCAACTGTTTTGGGTAAGCCTTTCTTTTTACCTGCAATTCCGTCGTTCATGTTCAGGATCCTTTTCGGCGAAATGTCCACAATCCTGCTCAACGGGAGCAGGGTTTCCCCTGAAAAAATAATCTCATCGGGATATTCATTTGATTATCCCGGCCTCAGGAATGCACTGCTCAGCCTTCTTTAAATTTGTTGACCTATTCCGTATCCCTGTTAAACAATACAGGGCATTTTTTGTTACTTTGGCAAATAATGACATAAATGAACAGGTATATTTTCACATTTATTTTTCTTCTTGCACCTATTCCTTACCTCGCAGGGCAGACTAATTCCGGGATGATCAAGGGAAGGGTTTACAATGCAAACACCAATGAGGGCGTCCCCTTTGCCACTGTGCAGATCTTCGGCACTACCATCGGAGCAATATCGGATTACGAAGGTAATTATTCATTCACCGGGATCAAGCCCGGCTATGTCGAACTAAGGGCTTCATCCATTGGGTTTAAACCCTATGTTTCACAGGCCATCCTGGTAACGAACAGTAATCCGGTAAACCTCGACATACCGCTTGAGGAGAACACAGCCATGATAGGTGAAGTCGTCATCAAGGCATCTCCTTTCCTTAAAAAGATTGAAAGTCCGCTTTCTGCAAGGATAATAGGCATAGATGAGATAGAAAAGAATCCTGGCGGCAACAGGGATATTTCGAAGGTAATACAATCCTTCCCGGGGGTTGCATCCACCCCGGCATTCAGGAATGACGTGATAGTAAGGGGAGGCGGTCCCAACGAGAACAGGTTTTATATCGACAATGTCGAGATCCCCTATCTCAATCACTTTTCGACCCAGGGCGCCTCGGGCGGACCCATAGGAATAATAAATGTTGACTTTGTTCAATCGGTCGATTTTATATCAGGAGCATTCCCCGCCTCCAGAGGCAATGCGCTCAGCTCTGTGCTTAACTTCACCTTCGTCGACGGGAACAAGGACAGGACGAAATTCAGGGCCACTGTTGGAGCATCCGATCTTGGCCTCACCCTTGATGGTCCGGCCGGTGAAAACGGAACGTTTCTGGTTTCCGTGCGCAGGTCATATCTTCAGTTCCTCTTCTCGCTTCTGGAGCTTCCCTTTCTTCCCAACTACACCGATTTTCAGTTCAAGTACAGGGTGAGGCTCGACGACAAGAATGAACTGAGCGTTATCGGCCTGGGTGCCAAGGATGATTTCAGCCTCAACCTTAAGGCTAATGAAACAGAGTACCAGCGTTACCTTCTCGACAACATCCCGGTACAGGAGCAATACAGTTACACTGTCGGGCTTGTTTATAAGCATTTCAGGAAAGGAGGCTTCGACACCTGGGTGCTGAGCCGGAATTACCTTAATAATTCACAGTACAAATATCTGGGCAATATTGAAAGCTCCGGCAATAAACTCCTTGACTACTTTTCGGGCGAAGGCGAGATAAAAGGCAGGTTTGAAAGGACCATCACAGACGACAGGGGGTTCCGGTTCAACTTCGGCAGTGGTATGGAATATGCACATTACCGTAATTCAACATTCAGGAAGATCTTCACCGGCGAGGGAGAAACCTCCATTGATTATGATACGAACCTAAAGTTCGCCAAGTTCAATCTATTTGGCCAGGTAAGCAAGTCGTACCTTGATGAAAGGCTCAGGATGTCGCTGGGAATAAGGACTGATTTCAACACCTGGTCTGAATCCATGGCCAATCCCCTCCCGCAGCTCTCTCCCAGGTTTTCAGCCTCCTTCTCCCTTTCTGATAAGCTTAACGTAAATTTCAACGTGGGCCGATATTATCAGTTGCCCCCGTATACCGCACTCGGGTATTCGAACACCGAAGGAGTTTTCCTGAACAAGACGAACGAACTAAAATACATACGTTCCGATCATTTTGTTGCCGGACTTGAACTGATCCCTGAAGAGAACATTCAGGTAACACTGGAAGGATTTTACAAGGACTATTCACGATATCCCTTTTCGGTAAGGGACCAGGTACCCCTGTCGAGCAAGAGCGCCGGTTATGGAATATTCGGGGATGAAGAACTTGTTTCGACATCGGAGGGAAGGGCTTACGGATTTGAGCTGCTCGGCCGGCTCAAGGAATTCAAAAATACGAATATGGTTTTCTCCTACACATTCGTAAGGAGCGAGTTCAGGGATCTTTCGTCCGACTGGATCCCCTCGTCGTGGGACAACCGCCACCTGTTCAATGTAACTGCTACAACCCAGCTTAAGAGGAACTGGGATCTCGGATTCAAGTGGAGGTTTGTCGGCGGAGCGCCCTACACCCCGTACGATGTTGATAAATCATCGCTGAAAGCTGCCTGGGATCTTCAGGGAGAAGGCTACCTCGACTACACAAGGTTCAATACCGAAAGGCTTAAGGCATTTCATCAGCTCGATATCAGGATTGACAAGCAGTACTTCTTCAAGGGATGGTCGCTAATGCTTTATGCCGACGTTCAGAACCTTTACAATCACCAGTCCGACCAGCCTGCAATTCTCCTGAGGGAATCCGATCAGAACGGCATTCCCATAACCGATCCGGCCGATCCCACGAGGTATTCGTTGAAATTCATCGAAGGGTCTTCAGGAACTGTTCTGCCGTCAGTCGGAATCATTGTGGAATTTTAAAATCCTCTGGTATGATCAGAATTGTAATCTTCTCATTTATACTTATAACGGGAGCATGTTCATCAGGCTCCCTCAGGACCATCAGTCCGATGCAGCGGGAGAAAGTAAGCTTCCCGACAAATCCGGCAGGCAAAGGGCCTGAGATCACAGTCGATTTCACAGCAGGTGAATCATTTTACTATCCTTTGTTTGCCATATGGCTCGAAACCGCAGAAGGGGAATACATCCAGACTCTTTATGTGGCAAAAGCTGTAGCGACAGGTATCTTCGAATACGGGAAGCATGAGAACGGCAGGTGGGTAACAGCTCCGAAAAGGGCTCCCCAGACACTTCCCTACTGGGCGCACAAAAGAGGTATCCGTGCTGACGACGGATTGTTTATGCCAGATGAAAGAACCGCTGTACCCGATGCCTATACGGGAGCAACGCCTAAAACAGGGTTTATCATGACCTCGCGTGCGGATGAGCCGCTGCCTCAAAGATTCAGGGTTATGCTTGAGATAAACCAGAACTGGGACTGGAACGAACACTGGACCAACAACAGGTTTCCCGGAGATGAGAATTACCTCTGGTCAGCCCAGCCGGCCCTTGTGTTTGAAGCCTCCGTCGATATGGACTCTTCACAGGAGTCGTACATAATGAAACCCATCGGACACAGTCATTATTCAGGAAAAACAGGAGAGCTGTTTACCGACCTGGGTTCCCTCACGACAGCACTTAAAATTGCTGATTCAGTAGAGGTAAGGGTGAAATAAGCAATGTTCAGAATCTTTCTGTGTAGAAAGAGACATTATTATTGTCACAATTTTTACCCCCTGCCCCCTAAAGGGGGTTCTGTCAAACACCTGGCAATTAATGTAATAATTGCGGATTTTCAGTCTATGCTGGCATTGAATGTATCACCCTGGTCAAAGTCGCCGGTTGTATAACCCTTGCGGAACCACTCCTTGCGCTGCGCTGCCGTGCCGTGGGTAAAAGCGTCCGGGACGACCCTTCCCTGGTATTTCTTCATCAGCACGTCATCGCCTACTGAGGCAGCGGCGTTCATTGCTTCTTCAATATCACCTGCCTCAAGGGAGTTAAACATTTTCTGGTCGTAGTGAGCCCACATTCCGGCGAGGAAATCAGCCTGGAGTTCGAGTCTGACAAGGAGTCTGTTGGCGTTTACCTGGCTCATCCTTGATCTTTGATTGTTTACATCTCCCAGTATTCCCAGCAGGTTCTGGACGTGATGTCCCACCTCATGTGCAAGCACATAGGCTATTGCAAAGTCGCCGTTTACCCCAAGATTTGCCTTCAGGTCGTCGAAGAATGCAAGGTCGATATATACCTTATGATCGCCGGGGCAGTAGAACGGCCCGCTGGCAGCTGTTGCATAACCGCATGCCGACTGCACCTGGTCCCTGAAAAGAACGAGTACCGGCGGCTGATAGGTCATATTTGACTGCTGGAATATTTTCCCCCAGACATCTTCTGTCCCGGCAAGGACAACACTCACAAGGTTCACCATTTCCTCCTCTTCGGGAGTTGAAGTGAATTCACCTGATTCTGTTGGTACTGCCGGGGTATTATTAATCACTGAGGACGGGTCGACGCCCAGGAGCAAGAACACCAGTGCTATTACGACTGCCCCGAGGCCTCCTCCCACTGCCATCTTACCACCCGAGCTCATTCCCCTGCGGTCTTCCACGTTATCGCTTGTACGCCTGCCTTCTGTTCTCATTTTATTTGTTCTTTTTAATATTTATAAGTGTACACCCAATCAAACCCGTACCGGAATTCAGGTACGGCGAAACGGAATGCTAATAATTGTTAAAAATATAAAAGATTAATTAACTGTCTGCAAAGATTTTTGAAATAAACAGTTTATAATAGCTAAAACCCCCTTCCCAACCTTCCCTTTGGTATCCTTACCCCCTTCCCCGGCCTTCCCCCAAAGGGGAAGGAGCGGGCAACTTCCTGCAAGATTCCGGGAACAATTTCATTATAATATCCTCCAGGAGTGCAGAAGCCTTCAATGTAGGGTTCATTTCCCCCCTGGGGCCTGTCTGCCGAAGCGGCAGCGCAGGCAGGGAAAGAAGAAAGGGGGTAAGTGCAATACTGGAAACGGGAAAGGGGGTTAATCACTTCAGCGACACTGTCGCCATTACCGGCCAGTGATCGGAAATATAAATCCCCTGCTCTTTCCGTATATATGTCCTGTGGTCGGGAACCTTCATTCCGTTGCGAACAAAGATGTAGTCGATCCTGCCCGAAGAGATGCTGTCGGAGAAGCCGTTGAACGTATATGCTGGTCCGGTGGGTCTTTTTTCGGAAACTGCATAAGTGTCGGCAAGAAGCGGCACGCTTTCGAAAGGACCGGTAAGTATCCCGTACCCTTTGGCAGAGATCCGCATGTTAAAGTCGCCTGTGATCACGAAAGGAAAACCGGCAGTAATGCTGTCGACCTTGCTGAGGAGCAAGCCCGAGCTCATTGTCCTTGCCGAATCTGAGTCGTGTGCAAAATGAGTGTTAAAGAAAAAGAAATGTTTAGAGGTGGTTTTCTCCGATAGTTCCACCCAGGTCACAATCCTCGGAAGGCCGGCGCCCCAGGCCTGCGATCCCGCCACAGAAGGTGAATCGGACAGCCAGAAGGTTTTCGACCTGATCAGGTCGAACCTGTCTTTCCTGAAGAAAACAGGGTTCATCTCACCCTTTTTTGCACCGTCGCTCCTTCCCACCCCCACAGAATTGTAATCTGTCATCACAGAATCGATATATTCATACTGGTGATTCAGGACCTCCTGCATTCCAATCAGATCGGGCATCTCATCGCCGAGGAACCTGCATAGGAATGCCGCCCTGTTTGGCCACGCATTTATACTGTCGCGCGGATTGTCGTACCTGATGTTGAAGGTCATGACTCTGATGGTGTCTGCATCATGTTCTCTCTTACAATAGGGAAAAAGGACCAGAAGTATTATGGCGGCAAGGAAGTACAATTTCTTCATAGCAGGATGATTTGATGAGATACCGGGCATTATGTGAAAAACAATAAAAGCTGATATTTGAGAAAGTGAATTCCCCGTGTGCAAAAGCAATATTGCAAATATAGTATATTTGCATCAGGTTCAAAATCCGGATGAAAATCATTCGCGGGTGCCTGTTATACAAGTATATCAGTATTTACTTTTAGACGATTTTTATTTTCGATGACAGATATTATAAAGCTGTTGCCCGATTCGGTCGCAAATCAGATTGCTGCTGGAGAAGTTATCCAGAGGCCTGCATCGGTGGTGAAGGAGCTGATGGAGAATTCGGTCGATGCCGGAGCACAGAATATTGATGTCATCATCAAGGATTCGGGAAGGACTCTTATACAGGTTATCGACAACGGTTCGGGCATGTCGGAAACTGATGCCCGACTGGCCTTCGAAAGGCATGCCACTTCCAAGATCACAACAGCTAACGACCTTTTCGCCATAACCACAAAAGGTTTCAGGGGAGAAGCACTTGCCTCCATAGCTGCCGTTGCCATGGTTGAACTCCGCACCAGGAGAGAAGAGGATGAGTCTGGCACCCTGCTTTTGATCAACGGTTCGAAAGTAGAGGCCCAGGAGCCCTGCAGTTGCTCTACCGGATCGAACTTCTCCGTAAAGAACCTGTTTTTCAACATCCCGGCAAGGAGAAAATTCCTCAAATCGGACAATACCGAAATGAGGCACATTATAAATGAGTTCCAGAAGATTGTAATAGCACACCCCTCCATAAGGTTCACCCTTATTCACAATGACAGCGAGATTTACAACCTGCCCCGGGGCAACTCCAGGCAAAGGATTATAGGTGTTTTCGGCCGTCAGATAAACAACGATCTTATCACACTCGATACTGGCACAACCCTGATTTCAATAAGCGGCTTCATAGGGAAGCCCGAAAATGCAAGAAGGACATTCGGAGAACAGTTCTTTTTCGTGAACAACAGATTCATGAAGCATCCCTATTTCCATAAAGCTGTTCTTGAGGCCTACCAGAACATACTGCCTCCGGAAGCAATACCTTCATATTTCATCTTCATGGAGGTCGATCCAGCCTCTATCGATATCAACATTCACCCCACCAAGACCGAGATCAAGTTCGAGGATGAAAGAGCGATCTGGCAGATACTGATGGCTTCAGTAAAAGAAGCCCTTGGCAGGTTCAATATCGTCCCATCGCTTGATTTTAAAGGTGAAGGTCTTGTAGATATCCCGGTAAGATCCGCCTTCAGTGGCCTTCCCGAACCACCCCCCATTGAGATCAACCCTCATTATGATCCTTTTGCCGGCGATAAACGTCCATCAGCCCAGAGCAGGCTGATAGAAAGGTTTGAAAGGGAAAGCGCAGGTGGTTGGGAAAAACTGTACGGCGAACCCGAAAGATCCGGACCGGAAAGTGACCGGCTGGTAACCGGCAGGAAATTTTTCCAGGTAAAAAACAAATATATAATCTGCCCTGTAAAGTCGGGACTGATGATCATTGATCAGAAAAGGGCTCACGAAAGGATTCTTTTTGAGCAGTTCCTCAGTAATCTGGAAAGCAGCCTCAGCCTCAGCCAGGCACAGATGTTCCCGGTCGAGATTATCCTTGATCCTTCCGACATACTTATCCTCAGGGAAATTGAAGATGACCTCAGGCTCCTGGGATTTGCCTTTGAATACAGGGAGGGAAATACCCTGTCGGTAACCGGGAAACCTTCGGGCATTGGCTCCGACGATCCCGCCATGATGATAGAGATACTTCTCGAGGAATTCAAGAGAACCAAGTCGGATCCTTCCTCGGGCATCAGGGAGAAAGTAGCAGCCGCCATGGCAGGTGCCTCCGCAATTCCCTATGGAAAACCTCTTATGAAAGATGAAATGGAGGACCTGTTCGACGCTCTGTTCATGTGCAAGTCTCCAAATTATTCACCGGGAGGAAAACCGGTGATCAACATTCTGACCCTGGATGAGATTGACAGGAGACTAAGGTGAATCACGATTGTGAAATACCGCGAGCTGTTCCGGAACACGATTCAACCTTTTTTGCCGGATAAATTGATAATAGTATCTTTGCACCTTTACTGATTAATACCAACAAATGAACGGATACGGAAGAGGGTTCTCTGCTTTGCCGGTTGTTGTAAAGAACCTGATAATAATAAATGTCCTTTTGCTCGTGGTAGCCTGGACCGCACAGAGCGTTCTCGGCTATGATCTCACAGCCATTCTCGGTCTTTATTTCCCAAAATCTGAAATGTTCAGGCCATTCCAGATCCTTACTCACATGTTCATGCATGCAGGTTTCTGGCATCTGTTTTTCAATATGTTTGCCCTTTACATGTTCGGCGGTATTCTTGAGAATGTGTGGGGACCGAAGCGGTTCTTTATTTACTATATGGTCTGCGGGCTTGGAGCTGCCCTGGTTCATGAGACAGTTATCCTGATACAGTACATGAAGGTTATGAAAGTCATAACTCCCGATCAGCTTCAGCTTGTTCTTGCGGACGGGGCCATGGTTCTGAGTGAGGGAAAACAGTATGCCGATGTTACCATGAAGAACCTCCAGATGATACTTAATGTTCCGACTGTTGGTGCATCCGGAGCAGTTTTTGGTATTCTCCTTGCTTTCGGAGTCCTTTTTCCCAACACCCAGCTGATGCTTCTCTTCCCGCCAATTCCCATCAAGGCAAAATATTTCGTCATTGGCTACGGCGCCATCGAATTATGGATGGCCGTTACACAGCCCGGAAGCAACATTGCCCATGCCGCTCATCTTGGAGGAATGCTGTTTGGATATATCCTGATAAGATACTGGAGAAAAACTTCCAAAACACTTTACTGAGAGTATGGCAATGTGGCACGACATAAAAAAGACATTCAGCACTGCGAATAGCCTTAACAGGCTGATATACATTAATATCGCAGTTTTCCTATTCCTGTCTGCCGTGTCGATAATATCTTACCTCTTCAACAATGAAACCCTTTCACTGAAGGTACTAAGGGTGTTTTCTGTTCCTGCGGCTCTTAAAGTCCTGGCATTGAAGCCATGGACGCTTATAACATATATGTTCACGCATAAGGACATCCTCCACATTCTTTTCAATATGCTCTGGCTTTACTGGTTCGGAAAGATCTTCCTCGAGTACCTCGACCAGCGGAAGCTTGTTGCGGTATATATCCTTGGAGGCATATCCGGGGCAATTATCTATATTCTGTCATTCAATATCTTTCCTGTATTCACAAATCTGATCCCGGAGTCGGTTGCCATAGGAGCCTCAGCTTCAGTTCTGGCTATTGTGGTTGCCATCGCGGCTTATGTCCCTGATTATCCGGTACATCTCCTGCTGATCGGGCGTGTTAAGATCCTCTGGATTGCTGTCGGCATTTTTATTCTGACATCAGTAATGGACTTCTCGGTCAATTCGGGCGGAAAGCTGGCGCATATGGGAGGCGCCCTTTTCGGGTACCTTTACACCGTGAATCTGAAGAGGGGCAGGGATGCGGCCAGGGGCCTAAACCGGATTATCGATTCGATAGTCACTCTTTTCAAACCCCGGAAGAAAAAGATGAAAGTGACCTACAGCCGGAAAAAGACCGATTACGATTACAACAGGGCAAAGGCCGAGCGTCAGGAACAGATAAACAGAATTCTCGACAAGATATCCAAAGGAGGTTACGACAGCCTTACCAAAGAGGAAAAGGACCTTCTCTTCACAGAAAGCCAGAAGAAGAACTGATCTCTCAGCCACGGATATTCGTAAATCAATTGCCGTACCTGATCAAAAATCCCCTTTTTTAGTTACTGTTATTTGAGGAATACAGGTATTTTAGCGGTAAATCCCGGAGGCATTGAAGAAGTTATTTTACAAAGTATTTCTTGGCGTGAACGTTCTTTTCGTCGTTGCCCTGGTATTGTCCTATCTCTCAGTCCAGATAAATCCCGGCATAATTGCCTTTCCCGCCCTCTTCGGTCTTGCCTATCCCTATCTTCTGCTGGTTAACCTCCTGTTCTGCCTGGCATGGGCGATAACCCTCAGGTGGGAGGCTCTCATTTCCCTGGCAGTCATCATGGCCGGCTTTACTCATTTTTCGAACTACCTGAAAGTTCAGAAACCTGAGGGCGACAAAACCGGCACTTTCCGGGTTCAGAGTTACAACGTAAGGCTGTTTAACTACTATGAGGGGAATGGAAAAAACAATTCAGAGCAAAAAATACTTGAACTCCTGAAGAATCAGAAAGCAGATGTAATATGCCTGCAGGAGATATTCCTTTCAGGCGACCCTGTGAAAAAACAGCAGGAAATAAAAACAGCTCTCGGAAAAAGTTATAATTCTCACTTTAAGATAATCAGGACCGGGAAGAATCGGTCATACGGAATAGTAACGCTTAGCAGATTTCCCATAGTCGCAAGGAAGGATATTGTGCATGACAAATCGTCGAGCCTCTCGATATATACCGATATCCTTGCCGACGGTGATACCATCAGGATATTCAACAACCATCTCCAGTCGTTCAGACTTCACCGGATGGAAAGGACTTTCCTGAATGAGCTTGTGGAAGGGACTGAGGACCGGGATACCTTCCATGAGATAATCAACATATCTTCAAGCCTCCGGGCAGGTTTCAAAAAACGGGCTTCCCAGGCCCTGGCTGTCAAGGAAATTATCAGCACATCGCCCTATCCTGTAATTGTAGCAGGCGATTTCAACGACACCCCGGTTTCATATTCGTACAGGAAGATCAGAAAAGGACTTAACGATTCATTTGTAAGTGCCGGATACGGGGCCGGATTCACCTATAAGGGCAACTACCCCCCGAACAGGATCGACTATATACTTTATGACGATTTTTTTGAGTGCCGTCATTTCGACATTGAAAAAGTCAGGCATTCTGACCACTACCCGATTACTGCGTTTTTCAGGAAGAAGGATTAGGCTGGTTGCTGGTAGCTTGAAGAACCCACCCCTACCCCTCCCGAGAGGGGATCCGTTCAGTTCAGACCTGCAGAACTGGCAGAACCGGAAGAACCTGCCTCGCTTTCATGCCTTCACACCTTTACTCCATGGCAATCTGGTCAGGTCAACATTTCCTCCCGAAATAATAAGTCCGACCTTTTTCCCCCTGAACAGTTCCGGATTCTCCCCTATCACCGCCAGAACGGTTGCCGACGAAGGTTCGATGATGATCTTCATTCTCTCCCAGACCAGTTTCATCGAGTGAATTATCGACTCCTCGCTCACTGTAACAATCTCATCGACATTTTTTCTGATTATTGAAAACGTAAGCTCACTAAGTGAAGTCAGAAGTCCGTCGGCTATTGTTAAAGGATTAACAGAAGGTGTGAGTATCCCTGTTGTGAACGACTTCCATGCATCACTGGCATTCAGCGGTTCTGCTCCTATCACCTTAATACCCGGACGGATCCCCTTTGAGCAAGTCGAGGTGCCGCTCATCAGTCCGCCCCCTCCTACCGGTGCAACAATGAATTCCAGGTCATTTCTTTCCTCAAGGAGCTCAAGGGCGGCTGTTCCCTGGCCGCATATCACGCTGAAATTGTCATAGGGATGAATCAGGGTGGCGTCTGTCGACTCCATAATGGCCCTGCATGTTTCCTCACGTGCCTTTAATGTGGGTTTGCAGAATGATATTTCAGCTCCGTATCCGGCAACAGCGTCCTTCTTGACCGAAGGAGCGTTTTCAGGCATCACGATGTAAGCCTTTATCCCGTTCATTGCAGCTGCAAGGGCCAGTGCTGCCGCATGGTTTCCGGATGAGTGCGTCACAACACCTTTTTGTTTCCTGTTCCCGTCGAGCGACAGAACTGCATTTGCAGCGCCCCTGAACTTGAATGCCCCGACCTTCTGGAAGTTCTCGCATTTGAAAAAAAGTTCGCAGCCGAAAATCAGGTTAAGCTGACGGGAAGTAAGAACCGGCGTACGGTGGATAAACGGACTTATCCTGAGGTGCGCCGACTGGATGTCGGCCAGTGTCGGGAGCGTCATTTCTGGGATTTTCACCAAAATTACTAAAAAAATCCCCCCTCCGTAATCCGGAAGGGGGATTGAATATTTAATACCTTATGCTACGGTCTTATCCAAGGATGCTCCATGCAACGGTCAGTCCGGCGAGGACAACCGATACCATCGACATCAGCTTGATAAGGATGTTAAGGGCCGGGCCCGAGGTGTCCTTGAAAGGATCGCCGACGGTGTCGCCCACAACGGATGCCTTATGAGGTTCGCTCTTCTTGCCTCCGTAATTACCGCGCTCAATGTACTTCTTGGCATTGTCCCATGCACCGCCCGAGTTGTTGAGCATTGTAGCCAGGACGAAACCTGTGCTCATACCGCCGGCGAGAAGGCCGATGACACCCGGAACGCCGAAGATAACGCCAACTACCAGGGGAACAACGATAGCGATCATTGAAGGAACAAGCATTTCGCTCTGTGCACCTTTTGTTGAGATCTCAACGCATTTTGCATATTCAGGTTTTCCGGTACCGTCCATGATACCCGGGATCTCGCGGAACTGACGGCGTACTTCGTCCACCATTTTGCCTGCAGCACGTCCGACTGCTTTCATGCTCATTGAGCTGAAAAGGAAAGCCATCATGCCTCCGATGAATACACCTCCGAGGAGAATCGGGTTGAAAAGTGAAAGGTCGTATGCAGCAGCGAAATCCCTTACTGAAGCAGTTGTAATATGTACAGCGGTCTGTCCATCCTGAACGGCAGGTACAGTACTGTTGTAAAAGAGAGTATCGCCAATCTGCTTGAACCCTTCAGGAGCCTTGTCAATAAGTCTGCCAAGCCACAGCCTGACTTCTTCCATATATGCTGCCATAAGGGCAAGAGCAGTAAGAGCTGCCGAGCCGATTGCAAATCCTTTTCCTGTTGCAGCGGTTGTGTTGCCAAGTCCGTCGAGGGCATCTGTTCTTTCCCTTACTTCCTTGGGAAGTTCCGACATCTCAGCGTTACCTCCGGCGTTATCGGCGATGGGGCCGAATGCGTCTGTGGCAAGTGTAATGCCAAGGGTTGAGAGCATTCCGACAGCAGCGAATCCGATGCCGTAAACTCCCATTGCAAAGTTTGAGAAACCTCCGGCAAAGCCGTAAGCAGCAATAATACCTGCTACGATAGTAACGACAGGGATCCAGGTGGAAGACATACCAACAGCCATACCTTCAATAATCACTGTGGCAGGACCCTGAACGGCCTGTTTTGCAATACCCTGCGTAGGTTTGTTGCCGTCGGAAGTATAAAATTCTGTCGATTGTCCGATAATTACGCCTGCAGCAAGACCAGCAACTGCTGATCCGAATACGCCCCAGGTAATCCAGTCAAATCCTGCCATAACTGCCAGAACAACAAGAATAAGGGCCGAGCTGCCTCCGGTACCCAGAAGGAGAGCATTCAGAAGAGCCTTGGGTGTTGCCGATTCCTTGGTCCTTACAAGGTAAACACCTGCAATTGAAAGGAAGATACCAATGGCTGAAACAAGCATTGGAGCTATTACCGCCTTCATTTGAATGTCGCCTGACACTGCGGGAAGGGCAGCGCCAAGTGCGGCTGTCGCAAGTATTGATCCCGCATATGATTCATAGAGGTCAGCGCCCATACCGGCCACATCACCCACATTGTCGCCAACGTTGTCGGCAATGGTTGCGGGATTGCGGGGGTCATCCTCGGGGATGCCTGCTTCAACCTTTCCAACGAGGTCAGCGCCCACGTCGGCAGCCTTTGTAAAGATACCGCCGCCAACACGTGCAAAAAGAGCCTGTGTTGATGCACCCATTCCGAAGGTAAGCATCACGGCTGTTATTTCTATAAGCTTTTCATGGGGAGTTGTGCCCGGATGGACAAAAGTAAGTCCGAGGAAATCGAGTCCATTAGCCATATGCTCAGGGGTGAAAACCAGTCCGTTAAGGATCAGGAACCACAGGGCAATGTCGAGCAATCCAAAACCAACTACGACAAGACCCATAACCGCGCCGCTCCTGAGAGCAACCTGCAGTCCCTTGTTAAGAGATTTTGAAGCCGCCCATGCTGTTCTGTTTGATGCAAAGGTTGCTGTTTTCATTCCGAGATAACCGCAGAGGCCCGAGAAGAAACCACCGGTAAGGAATGCAACAGGCACGAATGGATTCTGAATTCCGAAATAAGCCAGAACGGTCAGCAATACCACAAGGATGATGAACACCTTGATGACCACCGAATACTGGCGTCTGAGATAAGCCATTGCGCCCTCCCTGACATATGCTGCTATTTCCTTCATCCTGTCGGTACCTTCGTCCTGAGCTTTCATGCTCCGGTAGAAGATCCAGGCAAATAGCAATGCCGCGAGTGCTGCAACCGGCACAATCCAAAAAATGCTACTAATCATGATATCAGTTTTTAAATTAGAAAATTAGGTTATGAAACGACAAAAATTTTGCCGGTACAAAACTAATTCAGTTTTTTATTTATGCAAGCATAAAAAGCATTCCCGGATCAAATTGCCCTGAAAAACTCGTAATTGATGTTTTCGAGTTCTGCCATTGACGGATAGGGATAAAACAGGATATCATCCTTTGAACCTACATAAAATCCCGACTCTATTGTCCTGTAGAGAAGTTCTCCTGAGAAGATCCTCTGGACGGTCTTCATGTGTTTATCGTACTCTCCCCTGAGGATCTCGAGGCAATCACGGAGGTGGCCTGTATTAGTGTAGGGAAGATGCTCGGCTGAACCGTAAAGGGGATTTGTTGCAAGTTCTCCAAGCTTCAGTTCGACAAAGAACAGCTTCGGCAGGGTGATGGGTGTGGAACCGTCGGTAAGCCTCTTTGCAAAAGCTGAAGGCGGCAGCCCGCTTGCCACAAGTGGTGTTACCGGATTGAGCTCCTGGTAAAGATGAAGCGCTCCCTTCAGCTCTTTGCCTTTTTCATAGGGAGCCTTTTTCAGTTCCAGGACAATCCCGTGATCGGTGGTAAGATAGAGTGACTTCAGGGCATCGAGCGGGACCATTTCCAGGACCCTGTAAACGGAAAGATAAACGGAGCTTTTGGGGCTGCCGTCCTCCTTGGCAACGCATCTCCTGTCGAGGCTTTCCATATCGATGAGGTCTTTTATCTTTTCAAGATCAACCTCAAAGAAAATAGTCTGGGCTTTGTTCCTCTTTTTTGTACCTGTCGAGAGGTACAATCCAAAACCCTCGGGAGGCAGCATCGAAGCAACAAGCGCTTCAGGGGTACAGGTCAGATAAACATATTTGTCCATGGTATTAAAAATTAAGGAACATAAGTCAGGTCGATTCTCTATCAAATTTAATCTTCTTTTTCCACAAAACGCCATTATAACAGGGGAATATGCCCTTATTTTTCACGCCCGCAAGCCTTATTTCATGCCTGATAATGAAAATGAATCAAACAGGTAACGAAACTGACATTTTATTACATTTGCCGGAAATATTTTTAACGGAATTTCAGAAGACTGCCA
This sequence comes from uncultured Rikenellaceae bacterium, assembly GCA_964429295.1. Taxonomy (GTDB): domain Bacteria; phylum Bacteroidota; class Bacteroidia; order Bacteroidales; family VadinHA17; genus LD21. Next base: position 1,890 of record CAYSBL010000049.1, on the reverse strand, counting down.
CATGAATGATTTTTTCGAAGATAAGATTGCCGAAAGGCTTGGAGGGAGAAGCTTCGGCAAATCGACCGCCATTTACAAGTTTGAGATGATAAAGAGAGCCCGGGCGGAAGCTGCCAGGGCAAATCCGGGCGTCAGGATCATTGACATGGGTGTGGGCGAGCCAGACCAGCCGGCCGATGAGCTTGTGGTCAAAGCTCTTGCAGAAGAAGCCGGCAAGCCGGAGAACAGGTGGTATGCCGACAACGGTATACCTGAATTCAGGCAGGCTGCAGCCGGGTATCTTGAGAGAGTCTACGGTCTTTCAGGCCTCGATCCCTCGGAACATATAATTCATGGTATCGGATCGAAGCCAATACTTGCCATGCTCCCATTCTGTTTCATAAATCCGGGCGACATGCTCCTGACCACAATTCCGGGTTATCCGGTGATGGCAACCTATACACGGTACCTGGGAGGTGAAGTCTTCAACCTGCCGCTAAAGGAATCAAACGGATTTCTCCCCGACCTTGATTCAATCCCTCAGGAAATTCTGAATAAAGCAAGGATGCTTTATATAAATTATCCGAACAATCCGACAGGTGCAGTTGCCACTCCGGCATTCTATGAAAAAGTGGTTCGTTTTGCGAAGGACAATGGGATAATAGTTGTCAACGATTCAGCTTACGGCGCCCTGACCTACGACGGGCAGAAACCGCTCAGCTTTCTGTCGGTCGACGGAGCCATGGATGTCGGTCTGGAGATCCATTCCCTTTCAAAGGCATTCAACATGACAGGCTGGAGGATAGGGTTCGTCTGCGGGAATCCAAAAGCCGTAAAAGCATACGGCACAGTGAAGGACAACACCGACTCAGGCCAGTTCAGGGCAATTCAGAAGGCAGCCGTCAGAGCACTTGAGCATACTGAGATAACCGAAAAAACCGCTGCAAAATACTCAAGGCGTTTCGATCTGCTGATCGCAGCCCTGAATAAAGCCGGATTCAGTGCGGTTAAACCAAAAGGGACATTCTTCTGCTATGTGAAGGCTCCCCGCGGAACCGCAAATGGCAGAGTATTTGAAACAGCAGCACAGTTCTCCGAATTCCTTATCAGGGAATCGCTGATATCTACAGTCCCATGGGATGACGCAGGAAAATATGTAAGGTTTTCAGTAACGTTCGAGGCTGCCACACCTGCTGAGGAAACAGAAATAATTAACGAAATGGAGAAGAGACTTATGGCCATAAGCCTCGTATTTTAAAGAATAAAAAATCATTACCGTTGGTTACCTTATCCCATGAGAGAAAATGATTATTCAGAAGACCTTATAAAAGCTGTTGATGTTCTCATCAAAGGGGGAATAATACTGTACCCCACCGATACCATCTGGGGACTGGGCTGTGATGCGACCAGGCAGGATGCAGTTGAAAGGATCTATTCCATAAAAAAACGTGATGACAGCAGGAGCCTTATCGTTCTGGTCAACGGATTCGGCATGCTGGAACGCTATGTAAGGAATGTTCCTGAAATAGCTTACCAGCTTGCTGAAGTAGCTGACAAGCCGTTAACGATAATCTATCCCGGCGGAAGGAATCTTGCCCCTGGAGTTTGCGCAAGTGACGGTTCGGTAGGGATACGGATTTGTTCTGAAGGATTCTGCAATGAGCTTATAACAAGGTTCAGGAAACCTTTGGTATCGACATCAGCCAACATCAGCGACACCCCTGCCCCCGCCATATTCAGTGAGATAGAAAGTGTAATAGCAGATTCATCCGACTATGTGGTAAATTACCGGCAGAGTGATACCACAAGACATACGCCGTCATCCATCATCAAGGTGGAGGATAACGGCGTAATAAAAATTATCCGTAAATAAATCTGTTATCTCGATCTGACCTTACCTGATCCCGATAC
>CAYSBL010000048.1:0-24456 GCA_964429295.1 uncultured Rikenellaceae bacterium | reverse complement strand
GAAACGGGAAAGGGGGTAAGAAAGAAAAACATAAATTATTATTTACTCGAAGCATAATGACACTAGTATCTTAAACCAAGTTTTTTGTTATTGATTATGAACATTGAAAATTTTTTCAAATCTTTATAAATATGAAATTAATATCTATGGTCAATTTTTTGATTTTTGGTCCTCCCGGATCCGGTAAGGGAACACAGTCGGTAAAGCTGGCTGAAAAATTCAATCTCACACATCTTTCAACAGGCGACATGCTCCGTGCCGAAATAGCAGCCGGAACCGAACTCGGCAGAAAAATGAGTGCAATAATGGCGAAGGGTGAGCTCGTTCCCGATGAGGTAGTGATCGAAATGATCGCAGCCAGGATCGACAGCGCAAAGGATACTGCCGGCTTCCTGTTTGACGGATTCCCCCGCACGGTTGCCCAGACCGAAGCTCTCGAGAATATGTTGAATGAAAGAGGAATGAAGATCGACAGCATGCTGGTACTCGACGTTGATCATGACGAACTGGTAAAAAGACTTATCCTCAGGGCTGATCTTTCAGGTCGTCCCGACGACAAGGATCCGGCCGTGATAGAAAACCGGATCGGCGTGTACAGGGCCAAAACTGAGCCCATCATCGAGTTCTGCAGGCAAAGAGGAATCTATGAGCCTGTAAACGGGGTCGGATCAATAGAGGACATCTTCGAACGACTCAGCTGTCTTGTAAGGGAACATATTGGTCAATAATGGCAGGTTCCAACTTCGTCGACTACGTTAAGATCTATTGCCGCTCCGGCAACGGAGGTCCGGGCTCCGCCCATCTGCGAAGGGAGAAATTCATTCCCAAGGGCGGACCCGACGGGGGCGACGGAGGAAGGGGAGGCCATATAATCCTGAAAGGAAACAGCCAGATGTGGACTCTTCTGCATCTGAGATACAAACGGCATATTTTCGCGGAGAACGGCGGACCGGGAGGCCAGCAGCTCTCAACCGGGGCCGACGGGAAGGACATTATTATAGAGGTGCCCCTCGGCACCATTGCAAAACAGGAAAGCACAGGAGAGATCCTTTTCGAGATAACCGGTCATGGTGATGAAAAGATCCTGGCCAGAGGGGGGCGGGGAGGACTTGGCAACAACCATTTCAAATCGGCTACGAACCAGACGCCAAGATACGCCCAGCCTGGAGAACCTGGCATCGAGGATGCCTTTATCCTCGAACTGAAGATACTGGCTGATGTTGGTCTTGTTGGCTTTCCGAACGCAGGGAAATCAACTCTCCTGTCTGTGGTGTCAGCTGCTAAACCAAAAATAGCAGATTATCCCTTCACCACCCTCGTTCCCAACCTGGGCATAGTCTCCTACCGCGATGGACTTTCATTCGTTATGGCCGACATTCCTGGTATTATAGAGGGAGCTCATGAGGGGAAGGGCCTGGGAATAAGATTCCTCAGGCATATCGAAAGGAACTCTATCCTGTTGTTTATCATTCCAGCCGACAGCCGGAACATAAGGGATGAATATGACATCCTGGTTAACGAGCTTAAAATGTACAACCCCGAACTACTCGATAAAAAGAGGCTTCTCGGTATATCAAAAGCAGATCTGGCCGACGACGAGATACGGAATGAACTCAGGAAGGAGCTTCCTGAACTTCCCAGGGTGTTTTTCTCTGCGATTACGGGAGAGGGAATCACCACCCTCAAGGACATGATCTGGAAAATTCTGACAGGTTATTGATAGCTATGGAACAAATTGATCAGCAGCTTTTTCTATATCTCAACTCCGCCAATTCGCCATTCTGGGACAGTATAATGTACTTTCTCAGCATGAAACTGGTGTGGGTTCCTCTTTATCTTGCCATACTCATCCGGATGGGAAGGAAGTATGGGAAAAGATTCTGGATCCTTCTGCTCTTCATTGCCCTGGCAGTGTTCCTGGCCGACCGTACATCGGTGTTTATAAAGTACCTTGTCGACCGTCCGCGACCATGTCATGAGACTTCCCTTCAGGGACTGGTTCACATGGTGAACGGAGTGTGCGGCGGAAGGTACGGATTCGTATCGTCCCATGCTGCAAACTCCTTTAATGTGGCCTTCCTGAGTCTGATGTTCATAAAGAAAAAATGGTACACGGTTTTTATAATCCTGTGGGCCTCGGCTGTAAGCTACAGCCGGATCTACCTGGGAGTACATTACCCGGGTGATGTTCTTGGAGGGGCAATTCTCGGAGCTTTCATCGGATGGTGTGTTTATAAATTATTCTCGCTATACGAAAGGAAAACCTTGTCGCAGGCTTAATATCTTGCAATGCAGTGCATTATCCTGCCTTCGGGCGATCCCTTTTTTAACCTTGCAGCTGATGAATTCCTTCTCAGGAATTCGTCGGGGGACTATCTTGTCCTCGGGATCAACGAGAGGTCGGTAATCATCGGAAAACACCAGCTTCCTCACCGGGAAACTGACACAAGGTTTGTAACGGAAAATGAGATTCCCGTGATAAGGAGAATCTCCGGAGGTGGAACCGTTTTCCATGATCCGGGAAACCTGAACTTCAGCTTTATCCTTAACAGTACCGAAGGAAAGCAGGTTGATTTCAGAAAATATACAGCACCTGTGATATCTTTTCTTTCGTCACTCGGGATAGACGCCCGCCTCGAGGGAAAGAACGACCTCAGGGTCGGGGGGCTGAAAATATCGGGAAATGCTGAGCATGTATTCAAAAACAGGGTTCTTCACCACGGCACGCTTCTTTTCAACGCTGACCTCGGCTTTCTCAGGAGTTGCATCAGAAAAGATACTTCAGGATACGAAACCAGGGCTGTGAGTTCCAATCCCTCACCTGTGACCAACCTTGCAGGCTTGCTGGGAACTATAAAAGATACCATGCAGTTCAGGGATATAATGCTGGAATGGTTCCTCTCTAACCATCCCGGTACGTCCGTTTCAATTTTGTCGGAGTCAGATACCGGACGGATAGCCGAACTTGCAGAAACCCGTTATAAAACCTGGGAATGGAATTATGCCTATGGACCTCGATACAGTTTCAGTAACCGCTTTTTGTACAGGGATACCACTAATCTCTGCGAGCTTTCGGTAAAAGATGGAATTATAAATGAGTGCAGGATAACAGGACATCCCGATCTTGAAGAGGCAGGCCTGAAACTTCGGGGATGCAGGCACATGGTTAGCGATGTACGGGAAATTCTGGAAAAAGAAGGTATATTTAGCCAAAGATTTGATGTTTTTAATCTCTTCTGAATAAAGTAAAACTGGTATGGATGTTCTGAAATCAGTTTTGATCTGGATGACTGGTGTGATCCTGATTGTGATTTTTTTCCCGCTTACTTTTCTTTTATGGTTGCTGACACTGCCCTTCGATAAAAACAGGAAGATAATCCACCGGCTCCTGAACTGGCAAAGCAGAATGATGGTCGGACTGATGCCTGTATGGAGACTGACTATCGAAGGAAGGGAGAAAGCTGCCGGGCAGGGACCTTTTGTCATAATTTCAAACCACCAGTCGATCCTCGATATCCTGTTTATCAACTGCCTGTGCTATGATCTCAAATGGGTGTCCAAGATAGAGAATATGAAGGTGCCATTTCTGGGATGGTACCTGAGGATGGCGGATTACATCGTTATCAACAGGGGGGATTCTGAGAGCAAGGAACTTATGATGGAAAAATCGATAAGGTCGCTCAGGCAGGGTACTTCGGTAATGATGTTTCCCGAAGGTACGAGATCAGTCAACGGGGATATCGGATTTTTCAGGAGGGGAGCATTTCAGATGGCATTGGACGCCGGTGTCCCGATCCTGCCCATGGTGATTGACGGAACCGGTGGGATTCTTCCGAAACACGGACTTGTTTTTACTACCGGCCATAAGGTCAGGCTGAAGGTTTTCGACCCTGTTCATCCTGATTCATTCAACACCACAGATCCTGATGTGCTATCAGTGAATTTCAGTAACTTTATTTCCGGGAAACTCAGCGAAGTACGACGAATCTCCTGAAATGATAAACGATCTGTCATACCGCCGCGTGCTCCACAGAATGGGCTATTACAACTACCAGCGGGGGCTTATTTATCATCATCTTGATGAGGAAGGAAGCTGGAACAGCCATCTGTCAAATTGCAGATCATTCATACTCCGTGCGGTCAATGAACGTCAGCCATCCAGGGTCACAGTCCTCGGAAGCGGATGGCTCCTCGACCTTCCCCTGAGGGAAATTGTTGACACAGGTGCTGAGGTTTATCTGGTTGACATCGTTCATCCGCCAGAGGTAAGGGAACAGGTCAGGGAGCTCAACAGGGTGACTCTGATCGAGGATGATGTATCGGGAGGCTTGATAAAAGAGGTCTGGGAGAAGGGACGCAGAAAATTCTTCTTCAACAGACTCAGATCACCCGACGACATTAATATCAGCGAGTACCGGCCCCGGTCTGATCCGGGAATGGTCATATCACTTAACATCCTGACCCAGCTGGAAAACCTTCCCGTTGAATTCCTGAAGAAGAGGTCGGGAGGTGATGAGCAAGCCTTCTGCAGATTCAGGCTCAGGGTGCAGGAAAGCCATATGGGATTCCTGAAAAAACACAAGTCAGTACTATTGACCGACATTTCCGAAATAATAACTGAAAGCTCAGGCGGGGTAGTCGAGGTTCCTTCAGTTCTGGCAAACCTGCCCGAAGCGGAAAAGACGGAAGAATGGACATGGCATTTTGAATCGAAAAGATCTGATTTCTTCAGGAAAAAATCGGATTTCAGGATGAAGGCAATGATGCTTTGAAATGGAAAGAAAACTGGTGAGGGAAACATATACACGACTGAAGCAGGAGCAGGAACAACTGCTAACGGAATTAAGGAAAAAGCATCTTCTGATTTCCCTCTTCAGACTGCTTGTGTTCATCGCCGGAGCAGTCCTTTCCGCCCTGGCTTTCACCCACTCCGCTTTAGCCGGAACTGTCGTTCTGCTTTTAGCAATTGTGGTATTTCTGTTTCTGCTTAAGATCTTTGAGGACTTCACCTCCGGAATTGCCATAGCCGAAAATATGGTGCAGATAAACAGCAATGAGATAAGGGCTCTCGACGGCGATTTTTCTCCTTTCGACGGAGGCTCTGATCTTATTGATCCGGGGCACGATTTTTCAGTCGATATCGACCTTTTCGGCGAATCTTCAATGTTCAGCTATATTAACCGGACCGTAACTGGTTCGGGCAGGAGAATACTTGCAGGCTGGCTTCTCGATCCCTATGAACTGAGGAATGATATTGTTCCGATGCAGGAAGCTGTGCGCGAACTGGCGGCAAAACGGGAATGGCGCCAGAAATTCATGGCACACGGACTGGGAAAACCGCTTGACGACAATGAGATAAGAAGCCTTGAGGAATGGCTCGAAGGTGACGGTGACTCAATTACCCCGCACTTTAAAAGGGTTGTTTATTCCATCCTTCCGGCAGCAGCAATTACAGCATTTGTGTTGCTTGTTGCAGGGATCATACCCTTTTCGGCCTTCCTGCTGGTTTTCCTTGTCAACCTTTTACTGGTCGGCATTTCGCTCAGCAAAACAAACAGGATACATGAGATGGTGTCGAGAAAACACCACTTCCTTACTTCCTTCGGGCAGCTTGTGTCAGCGTTTGAAGATGAACAGTTTACTTCAGGATTACTGTCGTCGGTAAAGGAAAAGCTCTGTTCAGACGAAGGTTCAGTGGCAGGAAGGATAAGGGATCTGGACAGAATAATAAGGAAGTTCGACAGCAGGCTGAACATCATTGCAGGATTTCTTCTGAACGGATTTCTGCTGTGGGATTTTCAATGCATAATGAAGCTTGAAAAATGGCGCAGATCGGCCGAACACAAGCTTCCCTTGTGGCTAAGCCTACTGGGCAAGGTGGATGCTCTTAACAGCCTGGCCAATCATGCCTTTAACAATCCCGGTTACTGCTATCCTTTAATAACAGGGGGAGCGCCTGTGCTCGACGCAGTTGCCCTTGGCCATCCCCTGCTCCCGGCTGAGACGAGGATATGCAATGATTTTTCAATAAGCGGTAAGGAAATTGTGTATATCATTACCGGGGCCAATATGGCGGGAAAGAGTACATTTCTGAGGACTGTTGCCGTGAACATGATACTCGCGATGGCCGGAGCCCCTGTGTGCGCACGGAGTATGAGCCTTGCTCCCCTGAAACTCTTTACAAGCATGCGAACCGTCGATTCCCTGAGTCATAAAGAATCCTATTTTTATGCCGAGCTGAAACGGCTTAAAATATTGAAGGAGAGGCTTGAAAAAGGTGAAAATATCTTTTTTATCCTGGACGAAATACTGAAGGGCACCAATTCCACTGACAAGAGCCTTGGATCCAGGCAATTCCTGGGAAAACTGGTTGAACTCGGGGGAACCGGACTCATAGCAACTCATGATATCTCACTCGGGGAAATGGAACAGGAACATCCCGGGAAGGTCATGAACAAATGCTTTGAGATCAGAATCGATGGTGAAAATATAAGCTTCGACTACCTTCTTCGCAACGGAATAACCCGCAAGATGAATGCTGCCTTCCTTATGAGGCAAATGAACATAGTCTGACTGCCTGCCATTTATTAACAATGTACGGCACAAACCATCCTGATCCGATGCACGGCATAAGGATCAATTAATCAGATAAATATTTAAGACAGGTACCCGATACCCCTGCAGGCGTTACAAAAACGGGGCCTATTGTTGAAAATTCAGGAGAACGACCAATCCCTAAATGACTATATTTGCGCAAAAATTCCGGAAAATGACTGTTGTCGGATATTCAGAAGAACATATCAAAACCCTCGAGTGGAGGGAGCATATAAGGCTGAGACCAGGTATGTACATTGGAAAGCTGGGCGACGGTTCATCACAGGATGACGGGATTTATGTTCTCCTTAAAGAGGTTATGGATAATTCGATTGATGAATTCATGATGACCTTTGGGAGGAAGATAGATGTGTCGATCAATGGAAATGAGGTAAGCGTCCGCGATTACGGCAGGGGGATTCCCCTTGGAAAAGTCACGGAAGTTGTTTCCAGGATGAACACCGGAGCTAAATACGATTCCAAGGCCTTCAAGAAATCCGTCGGACTTAACGGTGTCGGCGTAAAAGCCGTGAACGCTTTGTCGAGCAAATTCGTGATCAGGTCGTTCCGCGACGGCCAGGTTAAAGTGAGTGAGTTTGCACATGGATTAATAGTTAAGGATTTACCCCTTGAACCAACATCAGAAGAGAACGGGGTTGAAGTGGTTTTTCAACCCGATGAGGCGATGTTCGGGAAATACTACTTCATCTCGGAATACGTGGATGCAATGCTTAAAAACTACGTATACCTGAACTCCGGACTTGTAATTTTTTTCAACGGTACAAAATTCTTTTCAAAGAACGGCCTGGTTGACCTGCTTAATGAAAACATGAATAAGGAGGGCCTGTACCCGATAATCCACCTTAAGGGAGATGATATAGAACTGGCTTTTACCCATGGTACACAGTACGGGGAGGATTATTACAGCTTTGTTAACGGACAGAATACCACTCAGGGCGGAACCCACCTGGCTGCTTTCAAGGAAGCTTTCGTCAAAACAATACATAATTTCTACAAAAAGGACTTTGATCCTGCTGATATAAAGGCATCAATAATTGCTGCAGTCAGCATCAAGGTCGAAGAACCTATTTTTGAATCTCAGACCAAGACCAAGCTGGGATCGAGGGACATGGGCCCGGAAGGACCTTCGGTGAGGAATTTTATAACCGAGTTCATAAAGAAACAACTCGACGATTATCTCCACAAGAATCCTGAAACAGCCAGAATCCTGCTTCAGAAGATCCAGGACTCGGAGAAGGAACGGAAAGCAATCTCATCCATTCAGAAGTTAGCAAGGGAAAGAGCAAAGAAGGTCAGCCTCCACAACCGCAAGCTCCGCGACTGCAGGATACACTTCAATACTAACGATTCCCGCAAACTCGATTCAACCATATTCATTACCGAGGGAGACTCAGCCAGCGGTTCAATAACCAAATCGCGCGATGTTGAGACACAGGCGGTTTTCAGCCTGAGGGGCAAACCCCTGAATACCTACGGTCTTACAAAAAAAATAGTCTATGAAAACGAGGAGTTCAATCTCCTTCAGGCAGCTCTTAACATAGAGGACGGACTTGAGGATCTGAGATATAATAATGTGGTGATTGCAACCGACGCCGACGTCGACGGAATGCATATAAGGCTTCTTCTGCTCACTTTCTTCCTGCAGTTCTTTCCCGACCTTGTAAGAAAGGGACATGTTTATATTCTTCAGACACCGCTTTTCAGGGTGAGAAACAAGAAGGAAACGAGATATTGCTATACTCAGGAAGAAAAGGCGAAGGCCATAAAGGCGCTCGGACCTGCACCTGAGATAACACGGTTCAAGGGACTCGGAGAAATTTCCCCCGATGAATTCAGGAATTTTATTGGCAAGGATATGAGGCTTGAGCCTGTCATGATGAAAAAGAATGACACCGTGAATGGTTATCTCGAATTTTACATGGGTAAAAATACCCCCGACAGGCAGGATTTCATTATCGAGAACCTGAGAGTGGAGGAGGATCTCGTAGGGCAGGAAGTATAGAAAAGGTTAAAAAGAGAAGCAGAGGATGGAAGATCAGGATCTTGAACTTAACAGGCCTGAAGAGAAAGATGATCTGGCTCAGGGCCCGGCTGCCATGCATTCGGTGACGGCATTGTCGGGAATGTACCAGGACTGGTTCCTTGATTATGCTTCATACGTTATTCTCGAACGGGCCGTGCCTCATCTTTACGACGGGCTGAAACCCGTCCAGAGACGTATTCTCCATTCCATGAAAAGAATGGACGACGGCCGCTACAACAAGGTGGCCAATATCATAGGGCATACCATGCAATTCCACCCGCATGGAGATGCTTCGATCGGTGACGCCCTGGTACAGCTCGGACAAAAAGACCTTCTTATCGACACCCAGGGTAACTGGGGGAACATACTTACCGGCGACGGAGCAGCCGCTCCCCGTTATATAGAGGCCAGACTTTCGAAATTTGCCCTCGATGTGGTCTTCAACCCCAAAACCACCGAGTGGAAACTTTCATATGACGGAAGAAACAAGGAACCTGTAACCCTTCCCGTAAAATTCCCGCTTCTGCTGGCAATGGGAGTGGAGGGAATTGCTGTGGGGCTTGCTTCAAAAGTACTTCCCCATAACTTCAACGAGATAATCGATGCATCGATTGATTACCTTCAGGGTAAGGACTTCGTTCTATATCCCGACTTTCCTACGGGAGGACAGATAGATGTTTCAAAATACAACGACGGCCAGAGAGGCGGAGTAGTCAAGATAAGAGCCAAAATAGAGAAAATCGACAAGAAAGCACTGGTCATCACTGAAATACCATTCGGAAAAACGACATCAAGCCTGATTGATTCGATAATCAAAGCCAATGAAAAAGGTAAGATCAAGATCAGGAAGATTGATGACAACACCTCTTCAAACGTAGAGATTGTTGTATATCTTATGCCCGGGGTATCGCCCGATAAAACCATCGATGCACTCTATGCGCTGACCGACTGCGAGTACTCAATATCTCCCAATACCTGCGTGATCACAGGCAGCAAACCCTCATTCATGGGCGTCAGCGAAATACTCAGGTTCTCGACCGACAATACTGTGAAACTACTGAAAACAGAACTCGAAATAAAACTTTCCGAGCTGATGGAAGAGTGGCACATGTCATCGCTCGAGAAGATCTTCATCGAGGAGAGGATTTACAGGGATATTGAAGAGTGCGAAACCTGGGAGGCCGTAATCAAGACAATAGAGGACGGACTGAAACCCTTCAGAAGCAGATTGATGAGGGATATCACCAGGGATGATATCATAATGCTCACCGAGATAAAAATTAAGAGAATATCGAAGTACGATACCCTTAAGGCAGATGAGCATATCAGGTCACTCGATGCCGAGATGGATGAGGTCAGGAACCATCTCAAAAACCTGATCCCCTTCGCCATAAATTATTTCAGGCAGATAAAGAAGAAATACGGAAAAGGAAGGGAAAGAAAGACCGAGATAAGAAGCTTCGACACCATCCTGGCAACAAAAGTGGTGGCAAATAATGCACGGCTCTACATAAACTACAAGGAAGGTTTTATAGGCACAGGACTGAAAAAGGATGAGTTTGTCTGCGAGTGCTCCGATATTGATGATGTGATTGTGATAAGGAAAGACGGAAGCTACCTTATCACTAAGGTGGCCGAAAAGGTTTTCGCAGGCAGCGACCTTATCTATGCCCAGGTATTCCGTAAAAACGATGAGCGGACTATATATAACATAGTATACCAGGACGGCAAGGATGGTCCTTACCTGGTAAAAAGATGTGCCATATCGGGATTGACCCGCGACAAGGAATACAACCTTACTAGGGGAGTTCCGGGTTCCAAGATCCTCTACCTAAGCGCCAATCCCAACGGCGAGGCAGAAGTGATAAAAGTTCATCACAAGCCCAAGGCACGTCTGAAGAAACTGGTACTTGAGTTTGATTTCGGACCGCTGGCCATTAAGGGCAAGACATCGATGGGTAATATCCTTACCCGTAATGCAGTCCACAAAATATCGCTTAAGGAAAAAGGCCTGTCGACACTGGGAGGAAGAAAAATATGGTTTGACGATGCCGTATTCAGACTTAACGTCGACGGAAGAGGAACCTTCCTGGGTGAATTCAGTGCCGACGACAAGATCCTTGTGATCACAAAAAACGGGTATTTCAGGATTACCGGATTCGACCTTTCAAATCATTTCGAGGAGAATATCCTGATAATCGAAAAATACCGCCCGGGAACAGTGTATTCGGCTGTTTACTGGGATGCCGAACAGAAATTCTATTATGTTAAAAGATTCACAATAGAGGAATCTGAAAAACCGCTTTGCTTCATCAATGAAGATCCTGAGTCGAAACTTGTAAGCCTGACCGAAGTAGAATACCCGCGTTTTGAGATCCAGTTCGGGGGCAAGCACAAGGAACGCAGCAACGAGATTATTGAAGTTGCCGGGTTCATTGGCGTTAAGGGATATAAAGCCAAAGGCAAGAGACTTACAAGCTTTATGGTGGAAAACATCCAGGAAATTGAACCTGTAGTGAAAAAGGAATCTCAGCCGGTAACCGGGAATGTGCAGGAAGAGGAAGAGGAGGAAGAGGAAACACCACGCACTGAAAAACCGTCGGATCCGGCTCAGATGAAGCTGGAACTCTGATGCAAAATGCCGACAAGATATTTCTGATCGGATTCATGGGAAGCGGTAAAACAACCGCAGGTAAAAAACTGGCTTCCTCCCTCCGATGGGACTTCATCGACCTTGATGAACTTATTGAAAAGGACACAGGAATGCAAGTGGCCGAAATATTTTCATCAAAGGGCGAAGACTGGTTTCGCACTGTCGAAGCTCAGGCCCTCAGGGAAGCAGGTAAATCCGGAAATACCGTCATCTCAACGGGCGGAGGTACCCCTTGCTTTTACGGCAACATGGAATTCATGATTCAGAACGGACTTACCATTTATCTCAGGATGACACCGGAAAGACTTGCCCGGCGCCTTGCCCGATCGTCTGCCGGACGGCCTCTGCTGAAAAACATAGGGAATAAGGAACTTCCGGAGTATATCAGGTCCAAAATCTCTGAACGCGAACCCTGGTACTCGATGGCCGAAATAATATCTGACACTGCAGGGGAAAATTTTTTCCATCTGCTTTCGTTGATAAAGAACAGGTTGGATAAGTAATTATTCTGCCGGATTTCTTAATTTAGATTGCTCAATAGAATTTTTCAGGTTTATGGGAATCAGACGTTTCATACTACCTCCTGCAGAAATGGAAGTCGTTCCCTCCGCCGGCGAATGGGACTTACTGGCAAACAGGTTTTCCGGAAAAATCCTTTTCAGAAAAAAACTATATTATCTTGAAACCGGTGACCTTTCGGTTACCGGATCTATCAGGAACCGTTGGTTTTATGATGAGCTGTTTGGATATGCGGTTGCTTTCCGGGACAGAAACCTGCTTCCAGCACTGAGGAAAATTGCCGCTTCGGAAGAAGTCTCCGAAGATATCCGCAGGAAAGCCTCCGATGCTGCCGGGAAGATAACCATTGAAGAAGAAACTGGTGAAATTCCCCGGTCAAAGGGAACACAGCCCAGCGGTCTTGCCAGGGCTGAAAATGCCCGGCGGACACTCGCGGGCTCACGATACCCCCAGACAACAGAGATCCTGAAGCTGTTAAAGGACAAATCTCCTGAACTGAAAAGACTTGCTCTGTTCCTTATCGGAAAGTTCAGGATGACCGATATGATACAGGAAGCATGTGAATGCCTTACCATAAGCGGCATCGAGGATGATGCCTATGCTGTAATGCTTAGCCTGGGACCAGCAGTTGCGAGGGATATCGACAGATGCTATCTCAATACATCAGGAAACGTGATTACAAGCAAGGTGCTTCTGAGACTGATGTCGGAGATCCGCCAGCCGGCCGATCTGTCTTTCCTGATCGAAAGGTTGTCTTCCAACTCAAGGCTCGTAAAGGAAATGTCGCTTGATACACTTTTCTCTTCGGGATACAACCTGACACTTTCCGAAAAGGACAGACTGAAACCTGCCATTACTGAAACATTCGGCATCCTCGCATGGATAATTTCCCTTCTTTCAGCCCTGGAGGAGGACAGGAATGAATTCCTGGAACGTCAGCTTATCAGGGAATACGACCGATGGAAAGCTTATCTGCTCAGGATTCTTCATCTGGTTTACAAGGAGAAGGTGGAAGACGATGGTAACAGCCCGATACCGGAATTGTCATCACTGATCTTCTCAATTGCTGACGGGGAAGGAAAATGGAGAAAGATTCTCAAAAAGCTCCGGCCGTGGTTTCCCCTTGAAATTCCATCTGTTACGGGACTATCGGAGGATATAATCAATTGCGATTACAATCTCCTGGGAATCTGGACAAAGGCGTGCACACTGAGGAGTATTTCCAGGATCGGGGATGCTGACCTCGGGGAATCGGCAGCTGCACTACTTTTCAGTCCCGAACAGATACTCAGGGAGGAAGCTGCCCGCCTTCTGGCACGCTCATCCATGGAACTCTACCGTTCAACCTCATCAAGGATCCCCGAAAAGTTCAGGATACAACTCGACAGACTGGTCTCGGATGAGATCCTTGTAAATGAGCTGATGTTTGAAAAGGTTAAGTTTCTTGCTTCCTGCTTCAATGAAATAAAAGAAGATGACCTTTTATTCCTTGCTGAAAAAATGTCAGTAGCAAGGCACGACAAGCGAGGCATCTTTTCACAGCCCTCCAATACAATAATGTGGTCGTTCCCGGAAAACGAGAGTGAACCTGAAATTTTTGTGAGTCATGAGGACATGACAGATCCCGGCAGGGTGGCACGGGATATCCGGTCAGCCTGCTACTATTGCTACGTGCTTCCGCTGAGAAGTGTAAGCGAATTTGACTTTCATTATCCTGAAAGTTCTTTCGGGATTTTCCGTTATATTGATAAACACGAAGGATAATCCAGCTTTCATATGGCTTCCCGAAGCAAACTTGACGAATCATTCAGTCCCTTTCCCGGATTACGGCCTTTTACTCCGGAAGAGAGCGATTATTTTTTCGGGAGAGAGAGAGAAAGCGAGGAGATCTTTCTTAAACTGCTGAGAAGCAGATTTGTGGCAGTAACCGGAGCTTCGGGAAGCGGAAAATCTTCCCTGGTTCTGAGCGGACTGATACCCAGGATAAAAAGTCTTTCGGAAGCCGGAGAATCAAAATGGCGGATACTGACCCTAAGGCCGGGAAACGATCCGCTTGGAAATCTGGCTGCCGCCCTTACCGTCTTCAGCCCGGTAAAAAACGACAAAACCGGATCCGAAAATGAGATTCTGAAATTACTCAGGGAGGAACCCGATGGGATAGGTAATATTATAAGAGCCACCCGCACCAATTTCACCGGAAAAACATTGCTGTTTATCGACCAGTTCGAGGAATTGTTCAGGGAAGGATCGTTTCATTCATATTCCGACCGGGAACATGAGCTTGCACGGTTCGTAAATCTTCTTACAAATTCAGTTTCACACAACAACCCGGATGTCTATCTTGTTATTGCACTCAGGTCGGACATGATCACCGAATGCTCCGGTTTCAGGGGTTTTACCAACCTGATCAACGGCAGCAGTTACATGGTCTCGAAAATGAACAGTGAAGCAATAAGGGAGGCAATTACCGGACCTGTAAGAATAACAGGAGCCGAAATCGACAACGATCTGGTCGAGCTTCTTGTGGATGAGATCAGCCGTCCCGATCAACAGCTCCCGATACTCCAGCATGCACTGATGCGGACATGGCTGCACTGGAGAGAACTCGATGAACCTGACAGGGCAATAGACTTTTCAGATTACTTCGCCATCGGCACAATAAGGGATTCAATTTCCAGGCATGCCGACGAAATCTATGAAAAACTGGATGCCAGGGGAAGAAAAGTCTGCGAAAGTCTTTTCAAAAATATTACCGGCAACGGACCAGATAACAAGGGAATTCGTTTGCCTTCAAAACTAAAGGAGCTAAGATATGCAGCTCAGTGCGGTTTCGATGAACTGATAACAGTGGTGGAGGAATTCAGAAATCCTGCAATATCGGTCCTTACTCCCCATTATTCAGTTCCGCTTGACGATGATTCAGTAATTGATCTTTCTCACGAGAGTATCATTCTATTGTGGTCCCGGCTTAGACAATGGGTTAAGGAGGAATCATCTTCGGTACAGATGTATCTCCGTCTTTCGGAATTATCGTCTCTCTACCAGCAGGGAAAGGCAGGACTTCTTAAACATCCTGATCTTCAGCTTGCACTTAACTGGCGCGACCAGAATAACCCGACACTTTCCTGGGGAATAAGACATGATCCGGCCTTCGAGAGGGCGATGGTCTACCTGAGAACAAGCGAAAAGGAATATCTCGAGTCGGAGGAGAGAAAAACCAGACATAACAAATGGAGATTCAGAAGGATCAGGATGATCTCTTCCATTTTCGGAGGCCTTGCAATCCTGGCGGGATTGATAACCCTGATAGCTGTTGGATCTAAACTATCAGCCGATAAACACCGCCGGATAATTGAGGAGCAGAAAAAGGAAGCCGAATCAAGGGAATTCGTTGCTGAGGAGTTTGCATCTGCAGCGCTTTTACAGTCAATGTTGTCCGACTCAGCTGCAGCAACCGCAAAAAGGGAACAGGACGCCGAGAAAATGATGAGACTTAGGGCCGAAAGCGAAATTATATCCGGACGCCGGCAAATGGAATATGTTGTCTGGGAGTCGCAAAACGCCATCAGGGAGGGTACAATGGCAAAAATGATGGCCGATTCTGCCTTCAGGCTTAGGGAAGAGACCAGTCGCCTGAGGATGATATCTGTGGCAAAGTCAATGTCACTCAGGTCATTGCAGGTTTCTGCACAGGAAGAGCTCCAGTCCCTTCTTGCTTACCAGGCTTATCTCTTCAACAGGGATCACAGGGGAAGCAGAAATGATGCCGATATTTATGCAGGGCTGTATAATTTAGCATTAACCAGAGGGAGCAGCAGGATAAAAAGTTACAACGGACCGGAAGCCCGGGCAGGGAGCATTGCTTATATACCAGGCAGGAATGAGTTTTTCTCTTCCGATTCCCGGGGAAATATCCTGAAATGGAATCTGGACGGTGAGGACAGTACCTTCAGGGTTGTTTACTCCGGCGATGAGGTCATCGACGTGATGGCGGTCAGCCCGGGATCTGACTGGCTTGCCTTCGGAGGAGAGGATAATACGATCGGCATGATTCCGGTTGAAGGAAATGAACAGGGATATGAATTAAAGGGCCATTCAGGCAAGATAAGATCGCTGGTGTTCTCTTATGATGGGCTTTACCTCTATTCGGCCGCTCTCGACGGAAGGGTGCTTAAATGGGATCTCGCTGCCAGGACTTCAACCGATGCAGGAACCGGCGGAATGCAGATTACCTCTATTGTGCTCTCACTCAATAACGATTATATAGCCGGTATAAACGACCAGGGCAAAGGCCTTGTATGGGGCAGCAGCCGGAACAACAGAAAACTTACCATCGAATCGGAAGGAAAGAAAATACTGAATCTCAGGTTCAAACCCGATGATGACAGGATTGCGGTGGGTTATGATGACGGAACTGTTGAGCTGTGGGATGTCGCACTTGGCAAACGGATAACCGCATTCAGGGCTCATCAGGGGACCATTACCGATATCCGCTTCAACAGCAGCAATCCTCAGATGGCTACTGCCGGCTCCGACGGATCCCTCAAACTTTGGGATACAGGTGACCTGACGGCAGCCCCGGTTACTTTCACCGATAACGGGGGAGTAGTCGTTTCCTTCGACTTCAGTCCCGACGGCGCCATGATCCTTTCATCTGTTGCCTCCGAAAAGCCCAGGATAATTGCTCGTCCTTCATATGCCGACTCCTTTGCAGCCGACGGATGTACATACGTTACCAGGAATTTCACTCCCGAAGAATGGATCGCCTATGTGGGGAAAGACATTGCCTACGAAAACACCTGCTCTGAAACCGACTTTAAGATCAGGATAAGGCAGATAAGGTAGGAAAGCGTGATGGCTTTACGACGTTAAAGGCATGAAGGGGAGAGGGGGAGAAGAAGTGAAGGGGAGAAGTGTAAAGCCTGAGTCATTTCCATTTGGATGCACCGATCAAGGCTGGAAGCCTTGAAGTCCAATAGCCACGGTTACATCCGTGGTAAAGTATAGTCATCAAGTTACCAACCCCGGAGCGGGTTGAATAAAAAATTCACGAATATTTATCGTAAAACAATAACCAGCTTATTGTAAATCGATAATTATTTTACCCCAAACGATATGATTTTTTAATTCTATTATTAAGAAACCCACCCCTAACCCCTCTGGGAGGGGATCTGTGTCCCGTAACCCCTGTCTGCCAGCACACCCATACGCACTGACTCCTTAATGCCTTTATGCCCTTACACCTATACGCCTTTCTTCATCACCTTCACCGACCTATCCAATTTTTAGCTATTTTTGCCTCCGCCTGCTTGAACAAGGATCAGTCGGTTTTTGTTTGTTGATTAATATACAGTTGACTGACCCACAGGATAAAAGAAAAGAAATAAAGATTTTATGAAAAACAAAAAAACTCTTCTGATGATACTCGACGGCTGGGGAATCGGCGACGGATCGGTCGCTGACGTGATCAGCCAGGTACCGACTCCAAACCTCACTGCCCTGAAGGAAAAGTATCCACATTCAAGGCTGCATGCATCAGGGGAAAATGTCGGCCTCCCCGACGGGCAGATGGGAAACTCGGAGGTTGGTCACCTTAATATCGGAGCCGGAAGAATAATATACCAGGATCTGGTCAAGATCAATATGGAATGCAAAACAGGCGGCATCAAAAAAAATCCGGTTCTGACAGAGGCATTCTCATATGCACGTGATAACGGGAAGCAGGTGCATTTTATGGGACTGCTTTCCGACGGCGGCGTCCATTCACTCGACAGGCATCTCTACTCCCTGTGCGACATGACCGGGGAATACGGTATAAAAAATGTCTTTATACATGGCTTTGGAGATGGTCGTGACACTGATCCCCGCAGCGGGAAGGGCTATATGAAGAACCTGCTCGGCCATCTTGAGAAATCGAACGGCAGGGTGGCTTCATTTATAGGAAGGTATTATGCCATGGACCGCGACAAGAGATGGGAGAGGGTTAAAACTGCCTATGATCTTATTGTCGGAGGGGAAGGATTCAAAACCCGCGATATTCTTGATGCCATCCAGAAATCGTATGATGAAGGCGTTACTGATGAATTCATGAAACCCATTTCCGTTGTCGGCGAAAACGGTAACCCTATAGGACTGCTGAAATCCGGCGATGTTGTGGTTTTCTTCAATTTCAGGAACGACAGGGCCAAGGAACTTACAATAGCCCTTACCCAGAAAGACCTTCCGGAATCCGGGATGAAGACAATGCCTCTGCACTATTGCACAATGACACCATATGATGCCACTTTTACCGGACTTCATGTCATTTATCCAAAGGAAAACGCCGACCATACTATAGGAGAGGTTCTTTCAGAAGCAGGGAAAACCCAGCTCAGGATCGCAGAGACCGAAAAATACGCCCATGTCACTTTCTTCTTCTCGGGAGGGCGTGAAGAGGTTTTCACGAATGAAGAGAGGATACTTATTCCTTCACCCAAGGTCCCCACTTACGACCTTCAGCCCGAAATGAGCGCCTACGAAGTTAAGGATGCTGTTATCAAGGCTGTAAATACCGGGAAATTCGATTTCATCTGCCTGAATTTTGCAAACGGCGACATGGTGGGACATACCGGGATCTATGAAGCTATCAGAAAAGCTGTGACCACTGTCGATGAATGCGCCGGTGCGGTTGTTAATGCGGCAAGGGAAAATGGATATGACGTGCTTATTATTGCCGACCACGGTAATGCCGACAAGGCTCTTAATGAAGACGGCACACCGAATACAGCCCACTCGCTTAATCCAGTTCCGTGTATCCTGGTGAGCGACGATTATGAGTCTGTCAGGGAAGGTATTCTGGCTGATGTGGCTCCTACTTTGCTGACTATAATGGGTATTCCGGTTCCTGCTGAAATGACTGGAAAGGTTCTGGTCGGCTGATGATCCGCATCAATGATATTATTTTCAGTCTCGACCTGATCGGGAAGAAATTCAGGTGCAATCTGCCGCGCTGTCTTGGCAACTGCTGCCGGTATGGCGATTCGGGTGCCCCCGTAACAAAGGATGAAGTTGAGATTCTTGAGAAGATCTGGACTGAGGCAGCGCCGTATCTCAGACCAGAAGGAGTCAGGACGATTGAAAGAGAGGGCACCAGTGTAATTGATTTTGAAGGAGACAGGGTTACACCCCTGATAGGGAATGAGGAATGTGCATATGCTGTAATAAACGACAATATTTTCATGTGCGGTATAGAAAAAGCTTACTTCGACGGTAAAATCCCTTTCAGAAAACCTGTTTCGTGCCATCTCTTCCCTGCAAGGGTCAAGTATTTCAGGGACTTCACCGCAGTCAATTACCAGGAGCTTTCAATATGCCACAGCGCAGTCGATACGGGTAAAAAAGAGGATGTCCGTGTTTATGAGTTCCTTAGGGAACCTCTTATCAGAGCTTTCGGTGAAGAAACTTACAGCCAGCTATGTATTGCCGCTGAGGAGATCAGGAAAAATCCCGGAGCTTTCGGAATGTAATCAACCGTAAGGAAAAATTGCTATCTTACCAACCAGTAACCGGTATTCGGTATTCGGTATTCGGTATTCGGTATTCGGTATTCGGTATTCAGTATTCGGTATTCAGTATTCGGTATTCGGTATTCGGTATTCGGTATTTGAACCTTTAACTCTGAATCCTAACTTTGAACCTTGAACATCTGAAACCCTGAAACTAATAAAACCAGCAACCAGCAGCCGGCAAATAGCAACAAGTAACCAGCAACCAGCAACCAGCAACCAGTTAATATCCATATCCATGACAAGTATAAAAACCTTTATCGACACGAACCGCGACAGGTTTCTTGAAGAGCTTTTTGATCTTATCAGGATCCCTTCTGTCAGTGCAAAACCGGAAAATAAGCCCGATATGATCAGGGCAGCTGAATTCCTGAAGGATTCTCTTAAGAAAGCGGGGGCTGAAAGGGCGGAAGTTTTTCCTGCTGAAGGAAATCCTGTTGTATATGCCGAGAAGATTATTTCCGGAAAACTGCCCACGGTTCTTGTTTACGGACATTACGACGTACAGCCGGCCGAGCCTCTCGACCTTTGGAAGTCACCTCCCTTCGAACCGGAGGTTCGCGACGGTAAGATCTGGGCCCGGGGAGCAGACGATGACAAGGGCCAGCTGTTTATGCATGTCAAGGCTTTCGAATACATGATAACAACAGATACTCTTCCGTGTAATGTGAAATTCATGATCGAGGGTGAGGAGGAAACCGGATCGGCCAGCCTCGAAAAATTCTGCCGCGACAACAAAAAAATGCTTGCAGCTGATGTGATCCTGATATCCGACACCACAATGATAGCTCCCGATATTCCTTCAATAACTTCGGGACTGCGTGGTCTGTCATATGTTCAGGTTGAGGTTACCGGACCTGATCACGACCTGCACTCCGGCATATACGGCGGAGCTGTTCTCAATCCGTGCAATGTTCTGTGCGATATGATTGCCTCGCTTAAGGACAAAAACGGACGTATCACCATACCTGGCTTTTATGATGATGTGATTGCCGTAAGCAGGAAGGAACGGAATGCTATGGCATTGCGGCCTTTCGACAGGGAAAAATACATGAAATCCATAGGAGTTAACGACCTCGGAGGGGAAAAGGGTTATACCGACCTTGAACGGACCGGGATCAGGCCTACACTCGATATAAACGGGATCTGGGGTGGATTTTCAGGAGAGGGTACCAAAACCATCCTTCCTTCAAAGGCAGGCGCCAAAATCTCAATGAGGCTTGTGCCTGATCAGAAAGCCGAAAAGATAGCCGGTCTCTTCAGGGATTATTTCCTTTCAAAAGCCCCTGCAGGTGTTAAAGTGAAGGTTGAGTATCTTCACGGCGGGGAGGCTTATGTGAGCCCTCTTGACACTCCCGAATACCAGGCTGCTGCACTGGCGATTGAGGAGTCGTTCGGCAAAAAACCAATTCCGGTCCGGAGCGGCGGCAGTATCCCCATCGTTTCTACATTCGAGAAAGTACTTGGCATAAAGTCGATCCTGATGGGATTCGGTCTCGATACCGATGCCATTCATTCTCCCAATGAAAACTATCCTCTTTACAATCTTTTCAAGGGAATCGAGACTATACCGATGTTCTATTCCCATTATGCAAGGTTGAAAAAGTAATTCAGCCTTTTCATTATCCTCCCGGAGATACTGAAATTACCTTGTCAGAAAGCTATTTCTTCAAGGATATGGACAGAATTATTCTGCCCGATTTGCTCATTTTATGCAGGTTTCCCAAAAACAGTCGCTTTTTGATGCTAAAAAACAACCTCAGAATTTTGTTTTTATTACTAAAAAGCTATCTTTGGGATGTTTACACATCAAACCTAATACCAAATCGTATGAAGAAACAACTACTGTTGATTGTTCTTTTTGTGTTTATGGGTGCCTCAACCCTGCTGGCACAAACAAGAGTCATTACAGGTACAGTCACCTCTTCGGTTGAAGGGGAGGGACCAATCCCCGGAGTATCTGTCACAGTCGTGGGCACCACCCTCGGAGCCTATACCGACATGACCGGAAAATACACACTGAATGTACCTGCGAACGCACGAACCCTTAACTTTTCCTTTATCGGGATGAAAACCCGGGAAGAGGAGATCGGAGGCAGGAGTGTCATCGATGTCGTCCTTGAGCAGGACCTTCTGAACCTCGACGAAGTAATCGTAACCGGTGTGGCCGCCGGAACTCCGAAAAAGAAGCTTGCCGTATCGGTCGAGCGCGTTGATGAGGGAAAACTAAAGGAAGTTTATGCCGGTTCAGCTTCATCAGCCCTCCAGGGCAAGGTGGCCGGTCTTACCATCATCAACTCTACCGGTGAACCCGGAAGCGCAGCAACGATCCTTGTCCGTGGCGCCACCCAGATCACCGGATCACAGGCTCCCCTTATAATCCTCGACGGAGCAATTATGGAAGGTACACTTGGTGATATCAACGTCGACGACATTGAATCCATTGAAGTCGTCAAGGGCGCATCAGCATCTGCACTTTACGGATCACGCGCAGGTAATGGCGTTATAGCCGTAACCACACGTCGCGGCAATTTACTTGTCGAAGGAAGAACAGAGATTGTTGTAAGGAACGAATACGGTATTAACAGCCTCGCGAAGAAGTATGACCTGGCAACCCATCACCAGTATCAGCTGGCAGATGATCAGGGCAGCTACAACTATACAAGGTATAAAGGTGTTACCTATCCTGCAAATTATCCGGGATACGGCGACACGGGTGTTGACGGATCCAGAAGCATTGAACCGGATCAGTATCTTGACAATCCGTATGCCCGTCTCTACGATCATGAGGAGGAGATTTTCCCCGGCAGCAACTATTATACCAACTACGTATCAGTCGGATCCAACCTGGGAAAAACAAACTTCCTGTTATCATTCGAGAATAACCGTCAGTCGGGTCTTGTTGCCGAAACCGACGGCTACAAGAGAAACAGTTTCAGGCTCAATGTCGACCATAAACTTACTCCGAAACTCTCGGTTTCCGCATCAAACCTCTATGTGAAGTCTTCAACTCAGGATCCGGGAGGTGCAAACTATTACAACGGCGGAGTATTTTTCAATACCCTTCTTCTTGAGCCGGATGCCGACTTCAACTCTCCAAATCCTGACGGGCAGCCCTACCTGTTTATTCCAAACATCTGGCAGGATGAACAGGAGAGTCCGATTTACAACCTCTGGAAGGTCGAGGATCTGACAAAACGCGACAGAATTCTGGGCACATACAATGCCAGGTATAACCTTACCAATTCAATTAGTCTGGAAGGGAAATATGCATTTGAATACTCACTGGGAGACTATACAACCTATAATCCCTATGACACATGGACCCGCGGTGGTGAAGGACCAGTTTATTCCCAGGGTTCATACTACAGGGCAAGCTCAGCCGATTTTTCCCAGAATTTCCAGGCAACGATTAACTTCAACAGGAAATTCGGGGACTTCAATACAAGGGCAAAGCTTAGCTACCTCTTCGAAAATGAAACCTATAAGAGCCATTCAGCTACAGGAAATGATTTCAGTCTTGGAGGAGTTCCTTCATTCGACGCAATAGCAGGGAATAAAAATATCTCAAGCTACCAGGATGAGATCATTGCCAAGAACTACTTTGCTATCCTTTATCTTGACTATAAGGATAAATACATTTTTGACGGTATGTACCGCTACGACGGATCGTCTTTGTTCGGCTCCGAAGCCAGATGGAATCCTTACTACAGGTTGTCTGCAGCATGGAGGATCACCGAGGATATTAAGATCCCGGGAGTCCAGGAATTCAAACTCAGGGCTGCATATGGTACGGCCGGACAGAGACCAGGTTTTGCTGACCAGTACGAGGTAATGTCAATCGGCGGCGGTCTGACCTCAAAATTCCAGCTTGGTAACGTTAATCTGAAACCTTCACTCTCAAAAGAATGGGAAATAGGATTGAATCTCGACTTCCTCGACAGATTCAGCCTCGAAATTATCCGTTCCATCACAAATACCACTGACCAGATACTTGGTGTTCCACTCGCGGTTCAGTACGGCGGATGGCCAAGCCAGGTCCAGAACGCCGGATCGCTGAATTCCAAAGTGTGGGAAGCTTCATTTAATGCTGCTCTGATCAGGAAAACAAATACCGCTTATAATATCGGTTTCATTTTCGACAGGGTCAGGACAGAGATCACAGAACTGACGGTTCCTCCATTCCAGACAGGACCTCAGGGACAGGAAGCCAACAAGTGTTTCTACATCCGCGAGGGTGAAGTATTCGGCGCCATGTATGGGTACAAATTCCTTACCTCTCTCGAGGAACTTTCTGAACAGCTCGGCGAGACTGATAACATCAGCAACTATGTTATAAACAGCGACGGATACGTGATCCCAAAAGGCACTGAAGGAACAACTTCCGAGAAGCCAATCAAGAAGCTTGATGAAACCGGTGCAGTGTGGTATGGCAAGACGGGTGATTCAAATCCGAAGTTCAAGCTGGCAATGACAAACAACTTCAGCTATAAGGGATTCGGATTGTATGCTCTTCTCGAGTGGAAAAACGGCGGCGATATTTACAACAAATCGGCACAGTGGCTCACAAGGGATGACAGGCATGGCATGATGGACCAGTTCGGCAAACCCGATTACCTGAAAAAGACCCTTACCTACTACAAGACTTTCTATGATGTGAATGACTTCAACGATTTCTGGGTTGAGGACGGAAGCTATCTTAAACTGAGGGAAGTCTCGTTGTCATATACAATTCCGGCTTCTGCTCTCAGCAACTTTGCAAAAGGGTACGTCAAGGGTATCAAGTTGTCACTTCTTGGAAAGAACCTGTGGACCATGACGAATTATTCAGGTTATGATCCCGAGGTTGCAACCACCGACGGAACCCAGTATTTCTCATATGATTTCATGGGATACCCGAACTACAGATCGTTCGCTGCGTCACTTGAATTGAAGTTCTAATTAATAAACTGAATGATTATGAAAACATACAAATATTTCTTACTCTTTACGGTTCTGACAGCATTCCTCGTTTCGGGCTGCGAAAGTCTGGAGGTAAAGAATCTGAACGATCCGGATTTTGCAACAGCATTTTCCAAGCCTTCCGATGTGAAGGGAGTTGC
>CAYSBL010000047.1:20951-24773 GCA_964429295.1 uncultured Rikenellaceae bacterium | reverse complement strand
TCAGTTGAATTGAAGTGCTCGTGCCTGTAGGCCTGTCCTCCGAAATAGGGGAACGAAACTTCGGCAATATCGTCCCTCCTGTCGAGGATGGAAAGAAGGGGATCAACAGGCTTGCCGCTGACCGAATCCTTGAGTTCAAGGTTCCATCTTTTACTTTCATCCCACCTCGATCCGATAGTTCCGTTCGGAACCACAAAGCCGTCTGATGTCTTGTCATAGATCACCGGCTTCCAGTTCGCGTTCTTTTCCCTGGCAAGATCATTGCCAGAGTCCGATGCCCTTATGATCCGTCCCGGAACATATCTTCCGTTTTTATTTTCAATCCTTACGAGAAAGGGGAGATCAGTATACTGAATGGCATATTTGTAAAACCACGGTGTTTCCTTCTCAAGGTAAAACTCCTTCAGGATCACGTTCCCCATTGCCATTCCCAGCGCCGCATCGGTGCCCTGCTTCGGCTTCATCCAGAGATCGGCGAATTTGGCTGCATCGTTGTAATCGGGCGAGATGTTTATGACCTTGGTGCCCTTGTATCTCACCTGGGTGTAGAAAGGCGAGTCGGGAGTTCTGGTCAGCGGCACGTTCGAGCCCCACAGCATCAGGAACGAGGAATTGTACCAGTCGGCACTCTCGGGAACGTCGGTTTGTTCACCCCATGTCTGCGGAGAGGCCGGCGGAAGGTCGCAGTAGAAATCGTAGAAACTGAGCACCAGTCCGCCCAGGAGGCTCATGTATCTTGCCCCCGATGCATACGATACCATCGACATGGCTGGTATCGGAGTGAAACCGACAAGCCTGTCGGGTCCGTATTTCCTTATTGTGTAAATATTTGCAGCTGCTATTATTTCATTTACCTCATCCCATTGAGCCCTGATCATTCCTCCCAGGCCGCGTTGTGATTTATATTCCCTTGTCAGAACGGGATCGTTCATCAGGCTTTCCCATGCCCTTACAGGATCGGGATTTGAAGTCTTTGCTTTCCTGTAAGCTCTTACCAGTGATCCGCGGATCATCGGATACTTTATCCTGTTTGTGCTGTACAGATACCACGAGTAGCTTGCCCCTCTCGGGCAGCCTCTCGGCTCATGGTTCGGCAGGTCGGGCCTTGTTTCCGGATAATCGGTCTGCTGGATCTCCCAGGTTACAAGGTTGTTCTTCACATAGATCTTCCATGAACAAGATCCCGTGCAGTTGACCCCGTGAGTTGACCTTACTACTTTATCATATTGCCAGCGGTTCCTGTAGTATCCCTCCCAGCCGCGCTGCTCATCAGTAGTGACAATATGCTTGTCGGCGCTTTTTTCAGCGCTCCTGCTGAAATAGACCAGTTTATTTAACAGACTCATAACCGGTAAATTAAGTTGTTGCTGTTTTAATTGTGACTGCCTGTAGCTTTTGACCTGTTCCTTATAAGAACATATATAATAAGGAGGTTGATGGCCGACAGGGCAACAAAGACCAGGAATCCCCTTGCATAACCTGCCGCACCGTATTTACCTGCTATTGCACCCATTACAGGGGGAAGTGCAAATCCGCCGAATGCTCCAAGTCCGCCTATCCAGCCGGAGGCACCTCCGACAGCTTTCGGGATATAGGCCGGGACAAGCTTGAATATGGCAGCGTTTGAGATCCCCATTCCGAGGGCAAGAAGGATCACTATCAGAATGCTCGCTGCAATTCCCGATGAGAACGACAGCATGGCCGCCGAAATCATGATAAGCGACATAGAGACAAGAACAGTCCTTTCCCCGCCGAACTTGTCGGCAACCTTTCCTCCGTAAACCCGGATAAGTGAAGCAAGTATCGAGAAGACAGCAGTGAACAGACCTGCCCTTACCGGCTCAAAATGCTGATACTCGCTCCAGTACGTGGGAAACCAGGCCGTAAGTGCGATAAAGCCGCCGAACGTTGTGAAATACAGCGCCACGAGAGCCCATGTGTTCGGTATTTTCGCGGAGTTAAGCAGGCTCTCCTTTACCCCTCCCGAAGGA
This sequence comes from uncultured Rikenellaceae bacterium, assembly GCA_964429295.1. Lineage (GTDB taxonomy): Bacteria > Bacteroidota > Bacteroidia > Bacteroidales > VadinHA17 > LD21. The sequence goes on along the minus strand of CAYSBL010000047.1, from coordinate 22,782 downwards.
AAGATCTCCTGTCCGTGTTCAGATGCTTTCGCTTTTGCCTCATCTACCGACAGGCCGGCTTTCCTGAACTGGAAAAAGTAAGAATTCTGACCTATAAGGCCATAAAGCACCGTTCCGAGAACAAGGAAAAGGAACCAGGCAAAGTAGGCCGAAATGAAACCAAACCGGGTCAGGAAAAGAGGTAGAATGATCGAAAAAATACCAGGGGCAAGGTTTCCCAGGCCGCCGAAGGTTCCAAGGGCACTTCCCTGTTTGTTACGCGGGAACCAATAGGAGGTCTGGGCTATACCGACAGAAAATGTTGCAATGCCGCAACCGCTTAAAAACCCGAAGAACAGCACCAGCCAGTACATGCCTTCCATGCCTTCGGGGTAGGAAGTATGAAGCAGAAGGGTCACCCCGCCAAGACCTACAGCACTGAGTATCATTAGTATAAGAAAAGGGATCTTGCCTCCTGTGGTGTCGACCATTGCTCCGAATGGTATCCTTAACAAGGATCCTGACAGTGACGGGATGGCGATCAGCAAACCTACGAGAGCAGGTGTCAGATCCATTGCCTCCCTGAATTTCACCGCTGTGGGACCATACAGTGCAACAGCGGCAAAACCGAAGAAAAATCCGAGTGTGGTCCCGAGCAATCCCCTCGACGGTGTTCCTTTTAGGTTCATATTGTCAGATTGAAAATTGTCTGTAGAAATCTACAAAAAATTGTTGCAGGCAAACCAAACGTTTCAAATATCATGTTAACGTCATTAGCCGGCATACCATTATTTCATGCCGGGAAGCGTTTTCAGTCCAGCCGGTCAGCAGCTCAGGTGGAAATATGTGCGGACGTATCCTTCCGGTCTGTCAGATCCACCGGCTTTTTGAAATCACGAAGAATTTTTTGGGATTGAAATATGGTGAGAGCTTCAGGTTGTCATTGAACTTTTTCCTCACCTGATCATCGGGCATATCGCTCCTTATCCCCACTACCGTGCGGGCGTTAACCCTGACATATCTGAGCGACTTTTCCAATTTTACCTTCCTTTGATCCGGTATAAAGATAACAAAGAAAAGGAAGGAATTATTGTTTTGGGGAACAAAGTTGCAGCTGAGGGCAGGGAGCAGGGGGCAGGGGGCAGGGAGGAAGAGTTGGCAGTAAGACCGGGCATGGGGCACAAGGCTGGAACAACAAGGATCCCCTCCTCGGAGGGGTAGGGGTGGGTGGTGCCAACTGTCAACTTCCAACTGGTCAATCGTTACCGGATGTATGATGCTTTAGTCTTTAATCCAATTCTCACTAAAGCTTGCATGAACGATATTTCTCATCGGCGGCTGGCCTTCCGGTCCGGGGACCTGGTTGGTGTATGAGACATGGATCCTTCCGTCGCGGCTTTGGATGATAGCCGGATAATGTGCCCTGGTTTCGCTACCCGGCTGGTCGTCGACGAGAGTCTTTCTGAACGGCCAGGTACTTCCCCCGTCTTCCGACAGCCAGACCGAAAGCCGGTGTCTTCCTTCCTCCGTATCGTTATGAACAGCTGCAATATTACCGCTTTGAAGCAACACATTGTCAGCCGCCGATCCCGGATTTGGGATGTCCGAATCGTGAACGGTACTCCAGGTTTCCCCCCTGTCGGCCGAGATACTTTTCATCAGACGCTTTGGAGCCGGACCATTATCGCGCATGTATGCGGTTATGGTACTGTCGCTGTTCAGAAAAAGCGCAGGTTGTATTGATCCCGCTCCCACAATAGGTTCGCTGAAATGCCAGGTCTGACCGCAATCGTCTGTGATGGCGATCAGGCTGAATTCGAAACCGTCGGAATAAAGCGGAAGCAGGATGCGG
>CAYSBL010000047.1:8655-20851 GCA_964429295.1 uncultured Rikenellaceae bacterium | reverse complement strand
GATGGCGATCAGGCTGAATTCGAAACCGTCGGAATAAAGCGGAAGCAGGATGCGGCGGCCAAGGATCATCGGCTTGTTCCTGGTCTGCCAACCTATCCTTCTCATCAGAGGATAACCAAGACGGGCCGGAACCGGCTCCCCTTTTTCATTTACATCCGTACCTGCAGCAATGAGGTTAAGCCCCTTTGCCCTGTCGAGGACTTCGCCGGTTGCTGTGCTCCACATCTCCTCAGTGACTGTTCCAGAACCATCTTCCGTTATGTAGCCGTCTGAAACAAGACTGCCGTGATAGTCGTTCAGCTTCCTTTCGAGCATCTTTACAAAGGGATCATTGTGCCCAATACCTTCCGGAGCCTGACCATCGGGTTTTACATGGATCATGTCCTGCCATTTCCATACCGGCGGACCAGAGCTTTGCTGGTAGTCGTCGCTTAACCTGTATTTCAGAACGGATGATTCCCACTGGTAGGCAAGAACCGTGTACCACACCAGCCAGAGCTGCGATTGAGGGTCGATAAAGAGAACAGGATTAATGTCGGGAAATCCCGGGGTATCGGCCATGAGGAATGGTTCGCACCACTGCCCCGTTTTGCGGCTGAACCTCGATCCCATGATAATAACATCATCGGACTTTCGCTCCCCGCTTCCCTGGAACCAGGCAGCCAGGAGATCCCCGTTGGGAAGTTCTGCAATAGTCGATCCGTGGCAATGCTGTGCCTGAAGGGGGAAGATTTCTGTCTTCACCGGAGAATCCGTTTCCTGAAGCTGTTTCCCGTCTGTTTCAGCGGGTCCGGTCGAACAACCAGTTATCACCATACCCAGGCAGATTACTGTTAGAAAGGTCCATTTCTTCATCAGCATAAATTTTTACTAAAGATAATCGGGATTTGCTTACTTTGTCAGATTAATACAGGGATGAGCGGGCAGGGGGCAGGGAGCCGGGGGCGAAGGGCAAGAAATGTGAGGTAATCGGTATTCGGTGCCTGGATAACTGAAACTCTCAAACTTTGAAACTTTGAAACTTTGAAACTTTTGAAAACTGCAACCAGCAACCAGCAACCAGTAACCAGTTAATTACTTTACATGTATCTTTTCAGGAGATGAACAAAAAACTAAGCGAGCTCTGGATAAAGGCATCCATAACCGGAACGATCTGGGCAGCGTCGGAGATCGTCCTGGGAAGCTTTCTTCATAACCTGAAAGTCCCGTTCAGCGGCAACATACTCACTGCGATCGGGATAATAATCCTTATATCCATAAGCTATATCTGGACTGAAAGAGGCCTTTTCTGGAGGGCAGGCGTGATCTGTGCACTTATGAAAACACTGTCGCCAAGCGCCGTTATCTTCGGGCCAATGATAGCCATCATAGCCGAATCCTTTCTCATTGAGATATCCGTACGCCTTTCTGGAAGGACAATGGCCGGCTACCTTATCGGAGCCATCCTGGCAATGTCGTGGAACCTTTTCCAGAAAATAGCTAATCTTGTCATATTCTACGGAGCAAATATAATAGAGGTTTACAACAGTCTTATTGCCATGGCCCAGCGCCAGCTTGAATGGCATGGCAATATAACCTGGATACCCGTCATAATTTTGCTGGTCATTTTCGCCTTGTTCGGACTGCTTGCAGGAGTGACCGGGATCATAGTGGGACGAAGGATGAAAAAACAACCTTCGCCTGTCGCGGTTGAAAGGAGGCCAGGCCCTGCAACCAAACCCCAACAATCATCCCGGCCGGCCTTTGATTATTCCGTCCCATGGCTAATTGCTGATATCATCCTCCTGATTGGATGTTTTGTCATCCTTAATTTCACTCACTGGATAGTGTGGAGTGTGGTATCAGTGGCAGCAATTATTATCTGGTCGCTGAGGTACAGGAGAGCACTTCGGAGGTTGTCAAAACCAGGTTTCTGGATCTTCTTCGTGATACTTACCCTTGTAACGGCATTTGCACTTAGCCAGGCGCAGAAGGGAGTTATTTCATGGCAGGAAGGGATTCTGACAGGTATCCAGATGAACTTCAGGGCAGCAGTAATTATAGTGGGATTTACAGTGCTTGGGACCGAATTGTATAATCCTGAGATCAGAAGCTTTTTCCAGGGGACTTCCTTCAGAAATCTTCCCCTGGCACTTGAACTGTCGGCTGAAAGCCTGCCACACTTCATTTCTGCCGTACCTGACGTCAGGAGCCTTTTCAGGAATCCTGTTTCAATCTTTTACTCAATGATCAGCCAGGCAGAGGACAGATTCAATGAAATAAAGGGCAAATCTTCAGCAGCTCCTCTTGTATTCATTGTGACCGGTCCCCTTGGATCGGGAAAAAGCACTTTTCTGAAACAGCTGACTGATGCTCTCCGTAAAAAAGGCCTGACGCCCCAGGGAATGCTGTCGGAGCGGATAAGCGATGCTTCCGGAACAACCGGTTACGATCTGATCAATATTGAGACCGGTGAAACATTCAAATTTCTCAGGAAGTCAGAAAAAGATGGACCTGACAGGATCGGCAGATTTGAAATTGTTCCCGGGAGCATCGAAAAGGGAACCATGATACTTAAAAATACCGGCAGGGGGATAATAATAATAGATGAGATCGGAGCGCTGGAGGTCGAAGGACGCGGATGGGCTCCGGGTATTGAAGGACTGATCGCCCGGCCGGTCAGCCATCTCATCATTTCTGTCAGGGAATCACAGCTTGAATCCATAAAACAAAAATGGGCACTCCGCAATGCTGTCACCATCGAAATCCTCCGGACAGGAAATGAAGCTGCCCTGCTAACGATCCTTGAAAATATTCAGACAAAGTGACTTTATTTTTTCTGAGAGGCCGGATTGTTCTGTTGAAAAGTGTTAATTATCAGGTTATGCCCTGAATTAATCTGTTTTTTTTAGTTTTGTGCAAAGTGCCTAACAATAAAACCAAAGCTGCCATGTCAAATTCCAAAAGAAAAACCATGCTTACCCGCCGTGAATTCATGAGACTCTCGGCTGCAGCTGCCGCAGGCGTTGCTTTCCTGCCCCAGCTTTCCTGTTCATCAACCGCAATCCCGGCTCCGTTGAAACGCCCCTTCGGACGTATCAACTTCAACGTCACGACACTTGGTCTCGGCGGACAGGCGTCCATACAATGGACCCCTGAAGGTGTTGATCCGGTTGCCATCATAAAAAAAGCATTTGATCTTGGCGTCAACTATTTTGATACATCAAACGTTTACGGACCCAGTCAGTTGAATTACGGCAAGGCATTCAGGGAATTGAATCTTATCCCCGGGCAGAAAGGCTATAACCAGTCACTCAGGGAATCCATCTTTCTCACAAACAAGACAATGATCCGCTGGGCAAAAGGAGGCTATCCCAGGATCGAAAACGTAAGGAACAGCACCAATGGCGATCATGCAGGCGGTGCAGTGGAAGACCTTAAAAGAACCCTTTCCCAGATTTTCGGGAACGACGACGGAACCTATCCCGAAGGATCTTATGTAAACATGATGCTCATCCATAACATAACCAATCCCGAAGAGGTTGATGTGGTTTACAAAGGCCTTGAAACACCTCTTGATGTTAATGATAACTTCGGCGCCCTGGTGGCTCTGCGCGATTACAGGGACGGCACCAACATCACCGGGCTCAATCCAAAAAATGAGAAACTCATAAGGCACATTGGTTTTTCAGGACATTACAGCGCTCCGGTAATGATAGACATGATACAGCGTGACAAATGGGATATTCTCGATGGCATGCTGGTTGCCATTAATGTCAACGACAGGCGCTACCTCAATATGCAGTACAACGTCATACCGGTAGCCCAGGCGAAGAATATGGGAGTAATAGCAATGAAGGTGTTCGCCGACGGATCGATGTACACAAAGGAACCCGGATGGTCGAGCAAACCGGAACATGTTGTGAGGGTTGTAGGAACGGAAACAGTTCCCAGCAAACCACTTATAGAATATGTCCTTACCACTCCGGGTATCCATACACTGATTATAGGAATCGGTCAGATCGATGACGATCCGCTTAAGTGCCAGCTCGTTCAGAATTATTATGCGGCACAGATCGCAGCAGATGCCCTGACCCTGGACCAGAGGAGGGAACTTGAAAAGATTGGCGAAAAGGCCCGTAATGGTGAAACCAATTATTTCCAGCTTCCCGATTCAGGGCTGACTCCGCCCAGGAATGCACAGCTTGCCAGGGCCGACGGAATAAATCTCACCTGGGATTCAAGCTATGCCGGAAATGAGCCGATATCCCATTATGATATCGAGGTCGACGGATCCGTCATAGGAAAGGTCAGCCACGTTCCACAGACCTCAAGAACCCCGTTTGCCTTTAAGGCAGAAAAAGGCAGCAATTTCAGGATCATTGCTGTCGATGCCATAGGCAGGAAATCGGAAACTGCTTTGCTTACGGTCTGATACGGATATACAAAAAATCATTTTATTTGCTCCCTGCTGATATATCAGGATTTCTACATATATTTAAAAATTCAGATATCCATCTTTATTCATGGCAACACGAAGGCAATTCATTAAAATCTCGGCAGCCGGTGCAGGAGCTGTCATGGCAGGTGCGGCAGGATTCAGGATGCTGGCAATGGAGCCCGGCCAGACCGAAGCGCTGACAGGTCAGGCAGGAAACGCACTGCGCCGGATCCCAACCTACTGCGAGGTTTGTTTCTGGAAATGTGCAGGCTGGATTTACAGTGATGAGAAGGGAGCAATAAAAAAGATCATCGGCAACAACGAGGATCTTAACTGCAACGGCCGGCTTTGTCCCCGTGGTACCGGAGGCATAGGTATGTATTACGACGAAAACCGCCTGACTACTCCCCTGATACGCACCGAGGAACGCGGCAAACAAACATTCCGTGAAGCAACCTGGGAGGAAGCTTTTGATTATATAGCCGATAAGATTAAGAAGATCTCTGCTGAACACGGTCCTGAGTGCCTTGCCCTCTTCACCCACGGTTCGGGAGGAAAGTATTTCACAACTCTTCTAAAGGCTCTTGGTTCGCCTCATATTGCAGCCCCGTCATATGCACAATGCCGCGGACCGCGCGAGGTGGCTTTTCAGGCTACCTTCGGCGAAACCATTGAGAGTCCCGAGAGAACTGATATACGCGATACAAAATGCCTTGTCCTGATAGGAAGTCATATCGGCGAGAACATGCATAACGGACAGGTCCAGGAGATGTCGGATGCCATAGATAAAGGTGCAACAATCATCACTGTCGACCCGCGTTTTTCGACAGCTGCCGGGAAATCAAAATACTGGCTGCCTATAAAGCCTGCAACTGATATCGCCCTGCTGCTGGCATGGATCAATGTGATTATCGAAGAGGAATTATATGATAAACCTTACGTTGAAAAATATACCTACGGTTTTGAATACCTGAAGGAACATGTCAGGAATAACACCCCGGAATGGGCCTATGGCATCACAACCATCGATCCTACAGTGATCCGCGAAACAGCGCGTGAGATGGCAAACGCCTCCCCGGCAGTGATAATACACCCGGGAAGGCATGTTACCTGGTACGGCGACGACACACAAAGACTGAGGGCTGTTGCCATTCTTAACGCACTCCTCGGCTCATGGGGCAGAAGGGGAGGATTCTTTGTTCCCGAGAGCTTCGAACTTCCCGAACCGGAGCATCCGCCATACCCCGTGCCCAAAAGATCATGGAGAACGGAATTCCCTGATCTGTACAAGCTTGCCGATACTGTCCTGGCAAACGGCGTTTGCGATGCCACTATTCCTGATCCCAGCCGCCACTGCCAGTTCCAGGGATGGATAGTGAACGGAACCAACCTTATAGAAACTCTCCCAAATCAGGCAAATACTCTTGCAGCTATACAGGCCCTTCAATTGCTTGTTGTTATCGATACCATGCCTATGGAAATAACCGGCTGGGCTGATGTTGTACTCCCGGAATGCACCTATCTCGAAAGGTTTGACGACCTCAGGATCGGACCTCACAGGAAACCGCAGATAGCGCTCAGAGCACCTGCTGCACAACCCTCTAACAATACACGTCCGGCGTTCTGGATGGCCAGGGAACTTGCTAAAAGGCTAGGTGTTATTGAATACTTCCCGTTTGAGAAGATCGAAGACCAGCTCGACTGGCAGCTGAAACAGGTGGGAAGCAGCCTCGAAGAGATGATGCGACTGGGTGTAAAAACCTTTGACAGACAGTATGGCGACCTTTATTTCCAGCCGGGACAGGATGTTGAATTCTACACGCCAACCGGGAAAATTGAGCTTTATGCCACAACGTTTGCCGATGCCGGGTATGATCCAATGCCAAAATATACTCATCACGAGGAGCCGCCTCCGGGATTCTACCGGCTGAACTACGGAAGGGCACCAATGCACACCTTCAGCCGAACATCAAACAACCCTAACCTCACCGACCTGATGGAAGAGAATTCCCTCTGGATCAATCCGCGCGTGGCCAAGGAATGGGGACTCGCCACAGGTCAGTATATCCACCTTATGAACCAGGACGGTAAACGATCGGAATTTCCTATAAAAGTGAGAGTGACTGAACGCATAAGATGGGATTCAGTTTACATGGTTCACGGATTCGGACACGACCAGAAAAAACTTGAAAGATGCTATGGCAGGGGAGCCAGTGATACAAATCTGATCACCAAAGTCCTTGTAGATCCGATAATGGGAGGGACAGGAATGAGAGGAAACTTTGTGACCTTTGTCACTGATATCACAGGAAAGGAGGTGGCATCATGAGATACGCAATGGCTGTTGATACAAAGAAATGTGTCGGATGCAGCGACTGTGTGGTGGCCTGCCAGACCGAGAACGACGTTCCGATAGGTTTCTGCCGCGACTGGGTGGTAGAAGTCATGGACGGCACCTATCCCCAGCTGGAGATTGAGATAAGATCGGAGAGATGCAATCAGTGCGACAACCCGCCCTGCGTTAGATGCTGCCCCACCGGAGCAAGCCATAAAGTGGAGGGTGGCGTCGTTATGGTAAAACCGAACAGGTGCATAGGCTGCGGAGCATGTATCGCTTCCTGCCCCTACGATGCACGCTATCCGCATCCTAAAGGCTATGTGGACAAATGCACTTTCTGTATCCACAGGGTAAGGCAGGGAATGCAGCCTGCCTGCGTGGCTGTCTGCCCGACGAAATGCATGTACTTCGGCGATCTTGACGATCCGAACAGCGACGTAAGCAGGATACTTAAAAAACGCAAGTTCAAAACCCTGATACCTGAAGCAGGAACAAAACCACAGTTGTATTTCCTTATCTGAGAACACAATGAATGAAGAATTGATAATCAGCGGAAGAGAAAACCTGGGGGTTGATCCGCAATTGCATATCTGGCACTGGCCCATACCGTTGTACCTTTTTCTCGGGGGACTGGCTGCCGGGGTCCTTTTCTTTGCCGCCCTGTATTACCTCATGGGCAGGGAAGACAAATACCGCACTGCCGTCCGGCGCGTTCCATTTGTTGCACCAATAGCACTGGTGATAGGCCTGGCCGCCCTTTTTATCGACCTGAGACACAAGGCTTTCTTCTGGCAGCTGTACACCACTATCAGGCTTGAATCACCGATGTCGTGGGGAGCATGGACACTGCTGGTGATTACCACAGCATCCTTTATCTGGTGTGCTCTGCATATCCGGGAGTTTTTCCCGGACTGGGACTGGAAATACTCGTGGCTTAAGGAACTGGAAGTCTTCTTTAACAAATATAAGAAACCACTTGCCTGGATAATCCTGATCTTTGCAGTCATAACAGGAGTTTATACCGGAATACTGCTCTCCGCATTCAATGCGCGGCCCCTCTGGAACACATCCGTACTCGGACCTCTCTTCCTGGCATCCGGTCTTTCAGCCGGAGCAGCTACAATAGTGCTGTCATCAAAAAACAGGGAAGAAAGGTTGCTGTTTACAAAAATAGACCTGATAATACTGGGCGTTGAACTCTTCCTGATAGTTCACATGTTCATGGGCTTCCTGGCGAGTACACAGGTTCAGATAGAAGCCGCCGGACTTTTCCTCGGCGGTCCGTATACAATGGTGTTCTGGATATTCGTCGTGGTACTCGGGATAATAATTCCCGTTGTTCTCGATCTTATGGAGCTCAGGGGATTTCATATCCCTGCTGTTATACCGGGAATTCTTGTACTTTTCGGAAGCCTGATGTTCAGATTTATTTTTGTCTTTGCCGGACAGGTCAGCCGGTGGTTATACTGATATCAAAATTAAACACAACAATATGAGCAACAATACAAAAACAGGGAAGAGCAGAAGATATCTCAATCCCTATCTGGGCGGTGTTCTGCTTGGTCTCGTACTGCTGGCTGCAAATTTTGTTGCAGGCAGGGGACTGGGTGCAAGCGGAGCTGTCAAGAGCGTTGTAGCGACAACGATCATGGCAGTCGACAAGGATGCGGTTAATACCAATCCCTTCATGGCTGAATATTCAGAATCACATGGCGGAAATCCAATGAAATCGTGGCTTGTCTTTCAGATGCTTGGCGTAGTCGTCGGAGGCTTTCTTTCGGGAGCAGTGGCCGGCCGCCTGAAACTGAAAGTGGAGCATTCGCCTAAGATCACATCCCGCAGAAGACTGATTTTCGCCCTGGCCGGTGGAGTCCTCTTCGGCTTCGGTTCGCAGCTGGGAAGGGGCTGCACAAGCGGATCGGCATTAAGCGGAATGGCTGTCCTCTCAATGGGAGGCTTCATTACAATGATGGCCATCTTCGGGACCGCATTCGCACTTGCATATTTCTTCAGAAGGAACTGGATTTAAAAAGGAGGGAAAAATGGGACCACTTGCACCAAATGAACTGATATCGGGAAACACCAATTTTCTGCTTGCATTCTTCATAGGAATTGCTTTCGGGTGGGTGCTCGAAAGCTCGGGATTCTCATCAAGCCGCAAGCTTGCGGGTATCTTCTACGGCTATGATGCCGTTGTACTTAAGGTGTTCTTCACAGCAGCCATTACGGCAATGCTCGGACTCCTTTTCATGAGCTTGTTCGGATGGATCGACCTCGACCTTGTTTATGTCAATCCGACATACCTTACCTCAGCTATCGTGGGTGGCGTGGTAATGGGAGCCGGTTTTATTATGGGAGGCTTCTGCCCCGGAACAAGCTTCTGCGGGGCAGCCATTGGAAAAATAGATGCTATGGTCTTCATTGCAGGGCTTTTCATTGGAGTCTACGGTTTTGCCTTTACATACGGATGGTGGGAAAAACTATATCTGGCAAAGTACCTGGGAGAACCAAAGGTAAGTGAGAAGCTCGGAATGTCAGACGGCCTTTTCGGGCTCTTCCTCATTCTGGCCGCAATCGGCATGTTTATTGTGGCAGAATGGGCTGAGAAGAAATTCCCGAGGGAAGAATATTAGAAATATTAACAATTTAATTTATATAATTATGAAGCAGTTAAAATTACTCGCTCTGTTTGTTATACCGCTGGGTATAATCATTGCAGCCGTTCCGGCCGACAGGGTCAGCCAGTCACGCCTCAGTCCCCAGGAACTTCTCCAGGAGGCTGGAGCAGGTGTGCAGTTCGTTGCCCCGGATGCTGTTGCGGATATGCTCGTCCAGAAGGATCCCTCCCTGCGCCTTATCGATGTGAGGACACCCGAGGAATTCGATGCATACAGCATGCCCGGAGCCATCAATATTCCACTCAGCAATCTTCTTGCTGATGAGTACACGGATGTGCTTAACCAGGATGCCTATGTCAATGTTTTCTATTCAAACGGTTCGGTGTATGCCAACCAGGCATGGATGATTACCAGGCAACTGGGCTATGAAAACAATTTCGTACTCGAGGGAGGACTTAATTACTGGTTCGGTAACATTTTGTCACCCCAGGAACCTTCCCAGACCAGCCCGGATGAGGAATTTGCAAAATATGATTTCCGCAAAAGCGCTGCAGCTGCTCTCGGCGGCGGAGGTGTAGTGTCGGCAGAAACCGATTCACCTGCCGTGAAAGCAGTGAAGCCTCCAGTCACAGCCAAGGCAAAAAAGAAGCCTTCGGGAGGTTGCTGATCTTTAGCACTTTGGTTTGCCGACAGACCTGTATCCCGGGCCTGAAATAAATATTTTGCAGATGTTCAACTACACAGCTACCTATACCGACCTGTACCAGCTGACCATGGCCCAGGCCTATTATTACCATGGTCAGAAGGATAACATCGCTGTATTCGACTACTTTTTCAGGAAACTGCCTTTTGAAGGAGGATACGCTGTCTTTGCCGGTCTCGGAGATGTTCTGGATATCCTGCAGGATTTCAGGTTTGACAGCACTGATCTGGAATTCCTCAGGGAAAAGGGCTTCAGGCCTGAATTCCTCAAGTTCCTTGAACAATTCAGGTTCACGGGAACGATTTTCTCCTCACGCGAAGGGGATGTGGTGTTCCCTGTAATGCCTATCCTGCAGGTCGAGGCTAAAATTATCGAGGCTCAGATTGTGGAAACGATGATCCTGAACATCCTTAATTTCCAGACTCTGGTTGCTACAAAAGCCAGCCGGATGAGACTGGCGGCAGGAGAGAACATTCTGATCGACTTTGGATTACGCAGGGCCCAGGGACCGGGGGGCTATTATGCCAGCAGGGCATGCATGATAGGCGGCTTCAATGCTACAAGCAATGTAGCGGCAGGCCGCGACTACGGGATCCCCGTATCGGGAACCATGGCACATTCATATATCGAAACCTTTGACGATGAACTGAAGGCATTCATCCATTTTGCAGAAGGACAACCGGAGGGATGCGTACTGCTTGTTGATACCTACGACACTCTTAACAGCGGCCTGCCGAATGCCATCCGGACTGCAAAAATGATGGAAGAGAAAGGCCACCGACTATACGGTATCCGTCTCGACAGCGGCGACCTGGCCTATCTTTCAAAAAAATGCCGCGAGATACTCGACCAGTCGGGACTAGACTATGTTAAAATAGCAGCCTCAAACCAGCTTGATGAACATATTATTAAGAGCCTTATCGACCAAAAGGCTCCAATTGATGTATTCGGCGTGGGTACAAGCCTTGTTACAGGAGCTCCCGATGCTGCTCTCGACGGAGTCTACAAACTTGCCTTCTCGGGAGGGAAGCCGAGAATAAAAATATCGGAGAATATTAAGAAAATAACACTGCCTCACCGGAAGCAGGTCTTCAGGGTGCTTGACAGCGACGGCCGGTTTGCCGGAGCTGATGCAATTGCCCTGGATTCCGAAACGGATGTGGATATGATGTACCATCCTCTGTTTCCCGATAAATCGCTTGCTGTCGGGGACAGGAAAAAAGAGCCACTCCTGGCCAGAATCATGGAAGGAGGAGAGCGGCTGGCACCATCATCTTCACTAAAGGACATTGCCTCTTACAGCGCTGAAAGACTCAGACTTCTTCCCGAGGAATACAAACGCTTCAATTATCCGCATGTTTATAAGGTGGGCATGAGTGAGAAGCTCCGTAATGAGCGCGACAGGCTGATTGCAGAATTTAAGGACTGACAGCATGAAGACACTTGTCATTGTTGATGTTCAGAATGATTTCATGCCTGGGGGCTCACTTGAAGTGCCTTTCGGCGATGAAGTGGCAGCGGTGATAAACTCCATTCAGGACAAGTTCGATCTTGTCGTCGCAACACAGGACTGGCACCCCGCAAACCATGTCAGCTTTGCCTCGAACCATCCGGGCAAAAAGCCATTCGATAAAATTGAACTTTATGATGAAGAGCAGGTCCTCTGGCCCGACCATTGTGTTCAGGGAACACCCGGGGCCATGTTCCATCCAGGCCTTGACTCCGGCAGGTTCTCTGCCATTTTCAGAAAAGGCATGAATCCTGAGGTCGACAGTTACAGCGGTTTCTTTGATAACAGGCGGATGATAAGTACCGGCCTGGCAGGGTACCTGAAGGAAAAAGGAGCCGGTGAAATTCATTTCTGCGGCCTGGCAGCCGATATCTGCGTACTTTACACCATGTACGACGCCCTCAGGGAAGGATTTCAGGCAATCCTGATCGAAGATGCCTCCCGCCCCCTCGACATCAGGTCATTCGGCAAGCTGAAGAAGCAAATTACAGAGCAGGGGATAAAGGTTGTAAACAGCAGGGACATTTAGACCCGGTTAGTGGAAGGAAGGGGCTAAAGCCCCACAGCCTGGTGGGGTGCCCTTACCGTTGGCTGAAGCCAACGGTAA
>CAYSBL010000047.1:1684-8555 GCA_964429295.1 uncultured Rikenellaceae bacterium | reverse complement strand
CAACCGTAACTCAAAAGAGTCAGCATGGGTAGTTTTAAGCGGTAAGGTATAATTTAGATATGATAACGAACTTTCCTAAGGATAGTTATTTGTTACCGTCAGCTTCAGCTGACGGTAACGGGTACCTACCTCTCCGGCAAGGGACTTTAGTCCCGACATAGGTCACTTGCTAAACCAACGCCCTGTATCTCTTCATTATCTCCGATGTCGACATCACAAAATCCATGTACTGGGAATGGCGGTATGGCAGCAGGCTGCCGGAATTATTCCGTGAAAGTTTGCCTCTGACACCGTTAAGTGAAGTATAGCCCTTTGAATCCATCCACTTTTCAATATCGGCAAGCATTGAACCAATTACTTCAATCTGGTTGAGGTATAGAGCACTGACGACCTGAACGCAGTCACTTCCGGCAAGAAGCATCTTTACTATGTCCTCACCATTGAAGATCCCTGAACTTGTACATATTGATGCCTTCACATTGCCGTGAAGGAAGCCGGCAAACCTCATCGGCAGCCTCATGTCCTCAGAATGGCTGAGACTGTAGGGAAAGGTGTGTTTTTCAGACTGTATGTCAATGTCGGGCTGGAACAACCGGTTGAACAAAACAAATCCGTCAGCTCCTGCCTTGTCCATTTCTGAAATTAGCTTTAACGGATTGGTATAGAACGGGCTCAGTTTCACCGATACCGGAATGCTTACGGCAGCTTTAACATCCTTCACCGTATTTATGTGTTGTCTTTCAAGATTATCAGATCCTGAATCCATCTTCTCCGGTCCGGTATACAGGTTCAGCTCGATAGCATCGACTCCCGTTTCCTCAATCTTCCTGGCATATTCAATCCAGGTTTCGGGCTTCACTGCGTTTAAACTGGCAATGACCGGGATACTGACAGCCTCTTTGGCCCTTTTAAGGTTCCACAGATGTTCATCGGGATATGTCAGATCCGATTTGGAATTCGGAAAAAGGGTTATCATCTCGGCATTTCTTTCCTCATACTCGGTACGCCTTTCAAACAGCTCCAGGTTCTCGGCCTGAATCTGTTCCTCGAAAAGTGATTTGTAAACGATGGCGGCGGCTCCTGCCTTTTCGAGCCTTTTAAGGTTTTCTGTGCTTGTCACCAGGTTGCTGGCACCCGCAACGACCGGATTCTTAAGTTCCAGTCCCATGTAATTTGTTCGTAAATCAGCCATAACTCCCGTATTTTAAATGTTTTCCTTAATCCCTTAGCTTGTAAATCATCATAACAGTTCTGTCTTTTAGTCAGGCAGTAACCTTAGATTTAACAATCAAGCGGGCAGATTGTTCCGGGAAATGCAATTCAGTTTGAACAAACAAGCGGGAAAACAATGTATTTATAGCTTCCGGAACGATTTGCCAAAAAGTATGAAAACGGTTATGATCTCAAGCCTTCCCAGAATCATAATAAAACTCAGGGCAATTTTATTAACTGATGTTATTGAGGAGAAGTTGCTCATTGGTCCTACAGTTCCGAATCCCGGGCCTATGCCTGCCATGCATGTTGCAACCGAACTGGCGGATGTTACCGCATCGGCACCGTTAAGGGCAACGAAAAGGGTGCTGACTACAAAAACGAAGATGTAAAGCAAAACAAATGAAAGAATGGAGGTATTTGTCTTTTCATCAATGAGCCTCCCGTTCAGCTTGAGAAAAGTATAGGTATTCGGATGGACAAGCCTGGTAAAAACATTTCTGACGTTTTTCAAAACTACAAGGTGTCTTGCCATTTTGATTCCACCACTGGTTGAACCAGTGCTGCCTCCTGCAAACATAAGCAGGAAGATGAGCATCATTCCGGGAAGCGGCCACAGTATGAAGTCATCGTTTGCAAATCCCGTGCAGGTTATTATTGAAATCACCTGGAACAAGCCTTCCCTGAATGCTTCTTCCGGAGTCCTGGTCGTGTTCGTAAGAAGGATTGAAAAAGCCATTGCACCTGAAACCGCTACAATAGCCAGATAAAACCAGAATTCTTCATTATGCTTCACTTTCAGAAAATTTCTTTTCACCAGGTAGTAGTATATGATCTGGCTGGTTCCTGCCAGAAACATAAATAGCATGACTATATACTGGCTGTAAGCCGAATAATTACCGAGACTGCTGTTTTTAGTAGAGAATCCACCCGTTGCGATTGTGGCAAATGAATGGCATACACTATCGAACAGGTTCATGTCGCCAATCGAAAGGAAAATGACTTCGAGCAGCGTCAGGCTGAAGTAAATCGTCATTATGCGGAGGGTGATCCCTTTCGTTTTCGGATGTATTTTCTCCTTAAGTGATGATTCAAGACTGAACATCTGGTACCCTGTGACTTTCAGGGAAGGCAGAATAAGGATTACCACAAGCACAATACCAAAACCGCCAATCCAGTGAGTAAGGCTTCGCCAGAAAAGAATGGAATATGGCAGACTCTCGACATCTGTCAGTATTGATGCTCCTGTTGTTGTGAATCCTGATGCTGATTCGAAAAATGCATTTATGAACGAAGGTATGGAATGGCTTATTATGTAGGGTAATGATCCGGAAAGAGCGATGATGATCCAGGCAATGGTGACGGTAAGGAATGAATCTCTGGAGCTTATGCCTGAAGGATCAGTCTTCCTTGTCAGGAACCTTAACGACAGGGAAATTATCCCGGTAATGATCGCAGGACCATAAAACGGAAATATCGGTTCATTGTATGCCAAAGCAACCGGAATGCATGCCAGAAACGATCCGGTACCGATTAAAAGAATTGTACTTAAAATCCTGATAATTAGGATGGGATGGATTAATTTCATCTGAAATTCCCGTAATTTTTTCGGCCACGCAAGTTATGATCATGATTATAAGCGCATCGTAAAAACCTGCCCGCAGGGTATAAAGATTTTATAAAGATTTGTAAGCTCCCAAAGGTTATGCCCCGAACCTGTAACCGATTCCTGATTCGGTTATAAGCAGAACGGGAAAAGACGGATTGTCTTCGATCTTTTTCCTCAGCTGTGCTATGAAAACCCTTAGATACTGGGTTTGTTCCAGGTAGCCAAATCCCCAGATTTCCTTAAGAATATACTGATGGGTCAGTACCCTGCCATGGTTCCTGGCCAGCAGAGCCAGCAATGAAAACTCTGTGGATGTTAACTTTATTATAGAACCATTCTTACGTACAATATGATTGGCTGTGTCAATGGTCAGGGATCCGAATTCCATCATAGGATTGTCTCCTTTTTCGCTGCCCAGTCTGATGGCTGCACGTATCCTGGCAAGCAATTCCCCGCTTCTGAACGGCTTTGTCAGGTAATCGTTCGCTCCCGAATCAAGGGTTTTAATAATATCTTCTTCGGAATCCCGTACGGATAAAATAATTACGGGTTTTGAATACCACTCCCTTAACTTGAGCAAAAGCTCAAGACCGTCAATATCCGGTAATCCAAGATCAAGCAAAATCAACGATATATTATGCGTGGCTGCAGATACGAGGCCTTCTCTGCCATTAGCGGCAAAAAAAGTATTGAATCCGTTTGCTGTAAGTGTTATCTCAAGAAGACGGCGTATCTGCACCTCGTCATCTATAATCAGTATGTTGTCAGCCTGATTCATAGTGGTCAGTTGTTTATGTTTTCCCGGTACGTCTCAACAGGAAGACTGATTGTGAATAATGCTCCTCCGTCACTTCTGTTTTCAACGGTTATCCAGCCCCGGTGTGCTTCAACAAATCCCTTTGCAATTGATAATCCCAGCCCCGTTCCTCCCGGCTTCGATCCTCCGATCCGGTAAAATTTATTGAAGATTAACGCTTTTTCTTTCTCAGGTAATCCTGGTCCCCTGTCCATAATACGAATATTCAGAATCCCGTTTGCGAAAAAGGCCTCTATGCCTATTTCTGTTGAGGATGGAGCATACTGCGATGCATTGAGTGTCAGATTATAGAGTACTTCTTCCATCAACCCGAAATCAATTTTTACAAGGGGCATGTCGTCGGGAATAGCTATGCGGATCCTGAATCTGCTGAGTTCATCTCTGAGACTCTCGCACACCTGATTGATAAGATCATTAATGTCATACCAGTCAGGATGAGGCTTGATCCGGCCTCCTTCCAGCCTCGACATGTTCAGAAGGTTCTCAATAAGACGGTTAAGCCTTTCGGATGCTTTAAGTATTTCAGTCAGCAGTTCAATCCTTATCTCCGCAGGATGCTCTGATGAAAGCAGGGAATCGGAAGCGCCCATGATCGTGGCGACAGGTATTCTTAATTCATGCGAGATAGAATTGAAAAGAGTCTTGTACAGCTTATCCGATTCTTCAAGGAACTGTGCTTTTGCGGCAGCTTCTGACAGATCCCTGTTCATCCGGTAAAGAGCATTGGTACGTTCCTCCCTGTCGCGGGCAAGCCTTTCCTGCCTGCGCACACGGGTGGTCAGAACCCCGTTTACCAGGGCAATTATGAAAAACATCCCGAGCATCAGTATATCCTCAGTCTTTTCTATATGAATAGTGTACCTCGGGGGAATGAAAAATATATCCCAGATAAATGCGCTGAGAGATGCTGCAAGAAATACCGGACCTATCCCAAGAAAGGTGGCAAGTATTGAGACCATAAACAGAAGAATCAGCGATACCGACTGATAGCCAAGATACCTGACAAGCATATAACAGACTGCAGTTGTAGCGGCAACGGCCCCGACTGCCAGGAAGTACTGGGTGAACCCTGATTTGAAAATATTCCCTGCCATCTCCTTTGAAGTACTTTCTTTTACCAGCCGCATGGTAATGTCAATACGAATTTAGATTGTATAAATGAAATGTCATAGTGATATTTATCACTTGTGTTAACAGAAATATTTATGGGTTGTTGATTGTCTAATGATTGTACTAAATCGCATAAGCAATGAGAAGAAAATATTACCCGTTTACAGGCCTTATTATCTTCCTGATAATGTTTTCATTTTCTGCATTTTCCCAGACGCCTGCGCAAGATCCTGCCCTGGATGAAAAGGTTAAGAAATTTCTCGACTCCCGGGCCTGGCAATGGCGCGATATGAACGTACCGGCTGTCGACGGAAAGCTGTTGTACGATATTATAGTCAAGAATAACTATAAAAGTGCACTGGAGATCGGGACCTCAACCGGACATTCAGGGATCTGGATCGCATGGGCCCTGAGCAAAACCGGAGGCAGGCTGATCACCGTTGATATCGACGAAAGAAGGCACAAACAGGCTCTTCAGAATTTCAAAGAAGCCGGACTCTCGGATTACATCGATGCACGTCTGGCTGATGCCCACCAGCTGGTCAAACAGCTTAAGGGCCCCTTCGACTTTGTCTTCAGCGATGCTGACAAGGAATGGTACAAGAACTATTTTATAGATGTAGATCCAAAACTCAAGGTCGGAGGATGTTTCACCGCCCATAACATATATGACAGGGCCGGACGCGGAAGCGGCCAGGATCTCTTCCTTGGTTATGTCCGCAGCCTTCCAAACTACGAAACCACTGTCAACAGCCAGGGAGGCGGGGTGTCGATCAGCTATAAAAGAGCGGATAAATAATTATCGTTTCAGGTAAAAAACTTATCGATATTCATATGGAAATTTATCGTTATTCGATAAGATTTCTAATGTTTTTCGACTTTAACCAAAAATAAAATTCATTCTGTCGGTAAGCCTTAGTTTTCCTACATTTGATTTGGAATAATTCAACTACAGGCAATGATGAATTAAATTTTCAATTTAACCAATTAATACCCCCTTCCCTCCCGAAATTTCGGGATTCCCCCGGGGGAAAGGAGCAGGCAGCATCGTGCAAGGCTTTTCCCCTTTGGGGGAAACGGGAAAGGGGGTCAATTCAAATATTAATTCACAGGCACAATGAACAGAAACCTAAGATTTATTTTCCTCTCAGCCTGCATTACTTTGCTGGCTGACGGAGCTTCAGCCCAGAAGAACATCATCCGCCCTGCTGAAATATGGCCCGACACCGATGGCAACCATATCCAGGCTCATGGCGGAGGCATAATACGCCTGGGTAAGAAATACTACTGGTACGGAGAGCAAAGACGCCAGGGACTTGATCCGGAATACAGGTATGTAAGCTGTTACTCATCAAACGACCTTGTCAGCTGGAAGTTTCTGGGCGATGCCCTGAAGATGAAGGATCCCGACAGCATAGGCCGTACATGGGTACTTGAACGTCCCAAGGTCTTTTATAATTACAAGACTAAAAAATATGTGATGTACATGCATCTCGACGGACCGAGGGGCGGAGGATCGGGATACCTGTATGCCCGGGTTGGAGTTGCAACCAGCGACAGGCCCGAAGGCCCGTTCGAGTACATAAGGTCATTCAGACCTCTGGGGCATGAAAGCCGCGATATAGGCCAGTTTATCGATGATGACGGAACAGCTTACCTTATTTTCGAGGACAGACCTAACGGATTCCATATTGCAAAGCTTTCGGATGATTATCTCGATGTTGAAAAGGACATGTGCCTGCTAAAGGCTCCCATCGAAGGAGGCGCCATTGTCCGTTACAAAGGACTTTATTATGTGCTCGGCTCAGCGCTCACAGGATGGTCGCCCAATCCCAACAAGTATGCGACAGCCACAAGCCTGGAGGGACCGTGGAGTGAGTTTCGCGACATTGCCCCTCCGGAAACCAAAACTTACGGTTCCCAGTCAACAATGCTGCTGAAGGTTGCCGGGAAGAAGGATACGACAGTCATCTTCATGGGAGACATGTGGAAGCCCAAAACCCAGTGGGATTCGAGATATCTCTGGATGCCCGTTGAAATAGGAGATGGAAAGCTGTGGCTTCCGGAACCGCAGCCCTGGACCATCAATGTGAAGACAGGGGAGCACAGGGTGATAAAGGCAG
>CAYSBL010000047.1:0-1584 GCA_964429295.1 uncultured Rikenellaceae bacterium | reverse complement strand
GGCAGGGGGTCAAACGAAGTGAAATCCCCTCCCTTATTCCAGGCAGATCATTTCCGACGGTCTGTGCCTGTCGAGCACGGTGATCTGGAGATTGCCCATGAGCGGGATCCCTCTCTCTGCAAATGTCCGGTGAAGGGTCTGAAGCACCTTTTCGCGGGTGTTATTATTGATGCTGAGGTGAGCCAGGCAGACGACACGGAGGTTGTCGTTCATGATATCGGCCAGAAACTCTGATGCCTGATGATTTCCCAGGTGACCATGATCCGATTTTATCCTTGACTTTAGAAAATACGGATATGGTCCCCCGGCAAGCATATCTTCATCGTAGTTTGATTCTATTACCAGAAGGTTTGCAGACCTGATATAAGGTGCAGAGTTTTCGCAGATATGCCCAAGGTCAGTGGCTATTGTAATAATCCTGCCTTCAGATGATATCCTGTATCCTACAGTAGCCGGCGCATCGTGACATACACCGAAAGCCTCGATATCAAACCCGGCGATGCTGAATTTTTCTCCTGCGGTGATCTCCCGGATACAGTCGGACGTGATCCGGGACCGGGGTGAAAGTATGCTTTTCCAGACCGCAGCTGTTGTGAAGGCCGGAATTCCGTTCCTTCTGGTAAGAACCTCAAGTCCCTTGATATGATCGGTATGATTATGGGTTACCAGAATCCCCATGATGCTTTCTATCTGGATCCCCATATCCCTCAGGAACCTCTTTACTGCTGAGGCAGATATTCCCGCATCGATCAATATCCCGTGTGTGCCGTTTCCCAGGTAATAGCAGTTGCCGCTCGACCCGCTGCTCAGACTGCAAAAATTCAATTTCATCAATCACTTATTTCGCCCGGACCAAAGGTAAAAAAATATACAGCAGCGCATGAGGATGTTCAAAAGTCCGGACTTATTCCAGAAACCTGCATGCCGGAATAAAGATTTTCTCAAAGGCGGCATCAACCTTTCCTGCAATCCCGTTATTACTTACCGGGAATGGCTTTTCGTGGGTATAATCGTAAGGGAAATCCAGAACCTCAACATGGGATTTTGCACCAAGGGTCTCAATCACTCCGGCCGGAGGTACTACCTTGTCGCCGGAAAGGGCTATTGCAAAAATCCTGTCGTTGATAGCTGCGAGCGACTTTTCCCTCTGATGCCTGAAACGGACCGGGTCGAGCATCGATCGGAACGCCATTCCAAGGGGTCCGGAAACCAGACGTCCCAGAACCGAACCCTTACTTTCTATCTCTTCCTCAAAGTCATTTTTGTAGTAGCGACAGGTATTTTCGTAAGCCAGCTTGTCCATAATATGCTTCGATTCAGCATTCATCCTTCCGAAAACCGATCCCCCGCAAAACATGAACAGCTTAGTGTCGGAGAAGAGCCCGCGGCCATCGGACATAAGCAATATCTCGGAGAGGAACGCCCCGATGGAATAGGAAAAGATGTTTATTTTGCCTGTGGCCGGCACCACCGGATGACTGCCCTCACGGATCTGATTTGCCAGCCTGATGATATCATTGACTGTCTGGTAACCCGACCTGACAAGCCTTCGCGGATCCTCGGCAAGCCGTCTGCTCAAGGCGT
>CAYSBL010000046.1:0-25413 GCA_964429295.1 uncultured Rikenellaceae bacterium | reverse complement strand
AACCGGAATTTTTTCACCCCCAACTCGACCTTCCTTTTGTTTATTATTACCCCCTTCCCAACCTTCCCCCAGGGGGGAAGGAGACCATTGAGGCAGGGGTTTTTAACGGATTGAAAGAAATTGTTAAAATAGCAAAAGGCACAGCCTTTCCCCCTTGGGGCTTGTCTGCCGAAGCATCAGAACAGGCAGGGAAACGGGAAAGGGGGTTATGGCGAAATAAATGGAAATAACTGATAATTAAAATTATAAGGTAAAAAATATTTAATATCAAATTCCTATTATTAATTCCCGATACTTCTATTATTTTTTGTTTTAACCTTCAGATTTTTTTGCGTATATTATTGGATCTAAAACTCACATCATCATGGACCTTAAGTTATTGCTGCTGGCAGTTTTTGGCATTGCGATGGCTCACCTGGAGGGGGTTGTAGTCGTTTATCTCCGGAAATCCCTTGGCATGCTCGATACGGTTTCCACCAGGGAGCCGGTTGAAAAGCTGGAGACGAAATGGATCAGGATAGAGATGACTCGCGAGGCGGCGACAATAATAATGCTTGTTGTCATAGCCTGGCTTGCAGGAACAACCTGGCCGGAGAGGGGGATTTTCTTTTTGTGGACCTTTGCCTTCTGGGACCTCTTCTATTATGTCTCCCTGTATGTACTGATTAAATGGCCACCGTCATTAAAAACCATCGATGTCCTTTTTCTTATTCCGGTGCCATGGATAGCTCCTGTATGGTTTCCGGCAGGCGTTTCGGCTTTAACAATACTGGTCATAGCCGGCCTGCGTGTTTTTGGCGTCATCTGATACGGGGAACTTGCGAAAAATATCGGAACGTTTAATGCGAGTTTTTTCGGAAACATCTGTGTCTCAATCGACGCAACAATCCGGCTTTTTAAACGTTTAATTCCTGATATGGCTTATTGTGAAAGTCAGAGCAGGAATTTCATTATTCACCAAATCAATGTTTATGAGATATCACAGAGTATCTTACATAATTGCTGTTGTCCTCCTTATGGCATCCTGCAGCAAGGATGATTTACCCGGACCCGTTTCGGGTGATGGTTTCATTATTGACCATTCATGTACCAAACTGGCTCAGATCCCTTCGGAGTGGATTGATGCGGCAAAGTCGGATCTTCACATTGCCTACGGGCATACATCGCACGGAAGCCAGCTTACAGAAGGGATGTCGGGCCTGGTTTCATTCAAAGGGCCGACATTTTCATGGAACAATGGAGGAACTGACGGATCGCTCGATCTGCACGACTATGCCATGAGCGGCGATCTGGGAAATCCCGACAGGACATCCTGGGCTTCGAGAACCAGGACCTATCTGGCCGCCAACCCCGATGTGAATGTGATAATCTGGTCGTGGTGCGGTCAGGTTTCGGATGCGACCGAATCCCATATCAGCACCTATCTAAGTCTGATGGACGGTCTGGAAAAAGACTTTCCGGGTGTGGCTTTCGTTTACATGACCGGTCACCTCGACGGCACCGGCCTGAACGGGAATCTTCATCTCAGGAATGAGCAGATAAGGTCGTTCTGCAGGGACAACGGCAGGATACTGTATGATTTTGCCGATATTGAATCATACAATCCCGACGGAGTCTGGTTTGGAGATAAGAAACCCGACGACGGATGCAATTACGATACCGACGGCAACGGAAGCCGCGACGGCAACTGGGCGGTGGAGTGGCAGAATGCACATACCAGCGGAGTCGACTGGTTCGATTGCACGGCAGCGCACAGCCAGCCCCTCAATGGCAATCAGAAGACCTATGCGGCCTGGTGGCTCTGGGCAAGGATTGCCGGCTGGGACGGTAAATAACTGTCACTCCGTTATTTCGTACACAACACTGGTTAGCGGTGTTGCTGAACCGGCATTGAGTCCGACGTTCATCAGATAGTCGCCGGTGTAGCTTCGTCCGCTTTCCCGGGCACTGCCGAACATACCGCGCCGGCCTTCATTTGATATGTTGATCTCCTTGATGGTGTATGTTTTGGACGGGTCAAGTCCTTGCAGCCGGATCTTGTTCATGGTTTCCCCGTATCGTGCATTCAGGGTGTAGCAGAAGAACACGGCCCTGGTTTTTTCCTGGTTAACGTACATCAGGGCTGCCCTGTTTTCCTTATAGGGTGAAACCAGGCGGAAAAGGTCGCCTTTGTATATAACATCCTTTATCCTGTTGTAGTTTGCTATTGCTTCCTGGCTGAATTTCAGTTCATTTTCAGAGAGCTTGTCCACTTCGATGTCATAACCCATCTTTCCCATCATGGCCACGTCGGTCCGGAATTTGAGCGACTGCTTTCCCCAGGAGGTGACGTGGTTGCACACAGAAATGGCAGGGAAAAAATATGAATAACCCCATTGCATGTAAATTCTTTCGAGGGGATCGGTATTGTCGCTTGCCCAGAATTCTGTAAAATACTTCAGTGCTCCGTAGTCAACCCTTCCGCCGCCGCCTGAGCAAAGCATTATTGGAAGTTTGGGGTATTTTGTGCGCAGGCGCTCCAATACTTCGTAAAGGCTGTTTACATAGTCGATATAGAGATGCGATTGTTTGTCCTTCAGGTATGTCGAATACATATTTGTCATCATACGGTTGCAGTCCCATTTTATGAAGGCAATTCCAGGATTTGTAGTGAGCATTCCGTCTACAACATTGTAAACAAATTCCTGGACCTTCGGGTTGGTGAGGTCGAGTACCAACTGATTCCTGAAATAATGCTCGGGACGGTTCGGGAGTTTAAGGATCCAGTCGGGATGAGTTTCATACAGTTCGCTTTTCGGATTGACCATTTCCGGTTCAATCCAGATTCCGAATTTGACTCCCCTGGCCTCTGCTTCCTTTACCAGATAGCCAAGTCCGCCGGGAAGCTTGGCCTTGTTCTCCTGCCAGTCGCCCAGTCCTGCCCTGTCGTTGTTCCGGGGATACTTGTTTGCAAACCAGCCGTCGTCGAGAAGGAAGACGTCGAGTCCCATTTTTTTGGTGTCATCGAGGATCGCCGTCAGCTTTTGTTCGTCAAAGTTGAAGCCGGTGGCTTCCCAGTTGTTGAGCAGGGTGTAACGTGATCCAGTTCCGTCAAGGACGCCATGGTTTATCGCCCAGCGGTGAAGGTTTCGGCTGGCCTGGCCGGTTCCCCTGCCGGAGAAGGTAAATATCATTGACGGAGTTCTGAAAATCTGACCCGGCTGGAGAGAATACTCCGATGCAAACGGATTTATTCCTGAAATAACCCTGAGGGAATTCTTTTCATCAATCTCGAACAGGAACCTGAAATTGCCCGACCAGCCGAGAGTTCCTGCAAGAACCTGACCGGTGTTTTCATCGGCTTTTTCATTCAGTGAAAGAAGGAAGACGGGTGTCTGGTACATGTGTGCCCGCGTTCCCAGTTTGCTGTCGAGTATCTTGATGCCGGCTGTCAGTTCGCTCTCAGTCGCTTTCATTTCCTCTGCCCAGTCGCCGTGAAATTGTGTAAGCCAGTACCTTTCCGCATCGAAATGGAGCATCGAGGAGGCATAATTGAAGATGGTAACGGGTTTCTTCTCTGCGTGCTTTATTTCAGTCCACTGCTCGAAGACATCCGAAGCAGCGAAAGCCTTGAAGAAAAGGGTAACCTCGAAAGGGTACTGGGGATCTTTCAGAAGGATCTTCGTAAGAGTCACATCCTTGCCCGCATTTCCGGTCTCATGGCTGACATAGGTCAGTTCGAGGGATGGATTGCCATCGTTATGAAGGGCCCTTACTGCCGGTTCAAACAGATTGTCGGTGCCGAACGTGGCATAGGCAAGGTGGGCCTCATCCCGCGACTGGCTGAAACTATCGGTGCCGCTCAGCTTCGGGCCGAGGTACGATTGATAAACCCGGCCGTCGCGGCTGTTTACCTTCAGTACCAGGCTTGTGTTCGTGGTTTCGATGGAAATGATTTTATCGGGATCGGGCCCTGAACCCTGGCCTGCCTGCGGAGGCCGGGCGGGGATCTGCGCGCTCATTGCCAGTGAGAAAGATAAAACCGTTAAGAGATAAAAGAGCTTCTTCATGATATAGATTTTAATTTAAGACTTCCTGGTTTCCTGCTTCCGCAGGTTGGCTCCGAAATTTACCAAATAAATCACATCTTCCGGTTTGTTTAAGGATTTTAAGTGAAGGATGATTGTTTATGACCCTCTTTCTTCCTTTCAACATTCCACTTACCCCCTTTCTGCCTGAACGATTTACCTTACCCCCTTTCCCCGTTTCAACATTCCACATACCCCCTTTCTTCTTTCCCCCAGGGGGGAAATGAATCCTCCATTGAATGCTTATGCACTTTTACAGGATATATTGGAAGGGGGAAGATTTTAAGACGAAGCTACAGGCTCCTTCCCCTTTGGGGGAAGGCTGGGAAGGGGGTAAAACAAACTACAGGGAAGGCTGGTGAAGGGCGTTTTTAATAATTAACCTGATAACTTTTTTCATCATTGCAGTTGTTCATTTTTTTAATGTCGGTATTTCGTTATTTTTGGAACTTCTTAAAAGAATAAAATGAACGTTAATTATTTCGAAAGGAGAGGCCTGCCGGCCTTTATAATCATCTTTTGTTTTTTCCTGTCCGGTTTTCAGAATGTATCCCATGGGATGACTCAGCCGACTCAGGATACCATTCGGGCACAGGGACAGAAAACGAAGCAGCCGGTATATGTTACCACCCGTCTTGCAACAGAAAGGCCATCCATTGACGGCAAGCTTGACGATGAATGCTGGAAGCACGGTAACTGGGCCGGTGATTATACCCAGTTTGTTCCTCATGAAGGCGCGGAGCCGACCTTTGAGACCGAACACAACATCCAGTACGACGACAAGTATCTTTACATAGCATTCAGAGCCTATGATCCGGAACCCGACAAGGTGAACAGGTATGCCGATTCGAGGGACAACATTGTGGGCGACATGGTTGGTGTCAATTTTGACAGTTACCGG
The DNA here is from genome assembly GCA_964429295.1 of uncultured Rikenellaceae bacterium. Lineage (GTDB taxonomy): Bacteria > Bacteroidota > Bacteroidia > Bacteroidales > VadinHA17 > LD21. The sequence continues at coordinate 20,445 of CAYSBL010000046.1, read as the reverse complement.
GATTACCGTACCGGATTCGAGTTTACGGTTACAGCCTGGGGACAGAAGGTCGACCTGGTGCTTTTCAATCCGGAAAACTGGGATTTCAACTGGAATGCAGTATGGAGATGCAAGGTCGGGATGGAAGATTCAGCCTGGGTCGCCGAAATAGAAGTTCCGCTCAGCCAGCTTCGCTACAGCAACAAGGATGAACAGGTTTGGGGTATGCATACCTGGAGGTGGATCGACAGGCTGCAGGAGGAGAGCAACTGGGAAAGGCAGACGAAGACAGGTCCGGGTATGCTTTACAATTACGGGGAGTTCGTGGGTCTTAAGGGGCTCAAGAAATCGCGCCGTCTCGAGATACAGCCTTTTGCACTGGGAAAGCTCAACACTCTTGAAGAGATCCCGGGGAATCCGTACACAAAGAACGGAAGGATGTGGGGCGCCAATGCCGGTCTTGATGCCAAGATCGGGGTATCCAGCAACTTCACGGTCGACCTTACAGTCAATCCCGATTTCGGACAGGTCGAATCCGATCCTTCTGTTATGAACCTGACGGCATTTGAGACTTTTTATGAAGAGAAGAGGCCTTTCTTCCTTGAAGGCCTTACCATATTCGATTACAAATTCGATCAGCAGAACCTGTTCTATTCAAGACGCATCGGGCATTCGCCTTCCAGGACAGTCACAACCGTTGGAAATCAGTATGTCGATTCTCCCGACATGACAAAGATCCTGAGTGCAGCCAAATTCAGCGGAACCACATCCAGCGGCCTTTCGGTAGGGCTTATCCAGAGTGTGACGGCAAATGAATTTGCAAGAGTCACCGATGAACTGGGCAATGAATCGAAGGTGAAGGTAGAACCCCTTACCAACTATCTTGTGGGTCGTATTCAGAAGGGATACAATGCAGGGAACACTATGATAGGAGGGATGTTTACTTCAACAAACCGATTCATTGAGGACCCTGAGCTGGAATTTCTTGCAGACAATGCCTTTACCGGCGGACTTGATCTGCTTCATCACTGGAATGACAAGAAATACTTTGTTAATGCAAAGATGGTCGGGAGTTACATAAATGGCAGCCAGGAAGCATTAAGGCTGCTTCAGGAGTCGTCGGCAAGGTATTTCCAGAGGCCCGGAGCCGATTATCTCGATTATGACCTGAACCGGACAACTCTCAGTGGTTTCGGAGGCAAAGTGCAGGTTGGAAAAGGAGCAGGCGGAAACTGGAAATACTCAACAGCTCTTTCATGGCTTACACCGGGTCTTGAGCTTAATGACCTTGGTTATATGAGGACTGCCGACGAGATCGAGAATCAGAACGAGATATTGTATCAGACCACAAAACCCGTGTCAATCTTCCGGTCGTACAGTATCGGATTTGAACAGCGAAACTCCTGGACCTTTGGCGGCGCATATCTTGGTTCTGACGGCGAACTGTCATTCCGTTCAACCTTTACCAACCAGTGGAGCTTACATGCAGAAGCTGCCTACCATACGCAGGATATTGACACCAAGATCCTGAGGGGAGGTTACGACATGATGATGCCTGCCAGTTACGAAATCGGGGGAATGCTGAGCACCGATGCCTCAAAAAGGTTCATCGCAACCATTGGCGGAGTATACGATAAGGCTGCAAATGGTTCTGCTTCTTCATGGGCGATTCAGCCCGGTATCTCTCTGCGTCCGTTCAGGATACTAAAACTCGGCATTACAGCCGATTATGAGGAAAACCGTGATGAACTGCAATATGTCGCCACTGGCATAGATTTTCTTAGCCCGACAAAGAGGTATATACTTGGAACGATTGATCAGAAGACACTCGGACTGACTCTCAGGGCTGATATTAACCTGACTCCCGAATTTTCGATCCAGTATTACGGAAGCCCTTTCATTTCGAGAGGCAAATATACGGAGCTGAAAAGGGTCACCAGTCCTGAGGCAAAGAACTACAATGACAGATTTGCCGTGTATCAGGATCCCGTTTATGCAGACGGGTTGTATTACCTGAGCGACAACGATGGAGGTGTGCCTGTGAATGTTGCCATAGGCAATCCCGATTTCAACTTTCACCAGTTCAGGTCGAACCTGGTGGCAAAATGGGAATACCGCCTCGGTTCATTCATTTATCTTGTATGGTCGAGTGACAAAACCGGAAGCAACATGTTTTCAGGAGCTTCGCTGGGAGATTCATACGGATATCTGGGCGACATTTATCCCAACAACATATTCATTGTAAAGCTGAATTACTGGTTTTCATTGTAGATTGCACAAAAGGGAATTCTTATATACAGAAGCAGTCATGACAAATGCGGAACACAGCATTCTAAAGATCTATGCAAGCACCACCGACAGGATAGGGCAGAAGCTTCTTTATGAGCATATAGTTCTTCTCGCGAAGGACAGGGGCATATCGGGAGTAACCGTTTACAGGGGAATAATGGGGTACGGGCTTAGCAGCCGGATCAGTGCCGCCAGATTCTGGGAACTGACTGAAAAACTTCCTATAATGATCGAGATAATTGACAATAATGAGGTCATTAATGAGTTTTATAATCTGATTGAGCCTGATTTGCTTGATATGCCCAAAGGATGCCTTGTTATCGTCGAGCCGGTAACGTTAAAACTGCATAAATCGGGGAAACATTAATGTAATCGGCCTTAACAGGGCATTGTTCGGGGGGAAGAGATGCATCAGGGGATCAGTTTTGGTCACTTGAAACTGTTACATTGGTCGTCGAAAATATGCAGGAGGTCAAATATTCATTCATTTCCTTTGCGGGGCTGATAAATTTCGCCAAATTTGACCATACTATCAGCATATAGTCGGTGGAGCATTATAAGGTTAGTTATTCTTAATCCTGTGTTCTGATAATGAAGATATTGATTTGCGAAGACAATCCTATGGCAATGAAGACTCTTTCTGTCATTCTTGAGAGGGAAGGATTTGATGCTGATGTTGCGGAAGATGGAAATGAGGGGATTGAGATGCTGCAGAGGAATGACTATGATCTGCTGGTAATTGACATTCATCTGCCCTACAGGAGCGGCCTCGAACTGATCAGGTTCGTGAGGTCCGATCAGGGCAAGGAAACTCCGGTATTAATACTTACGGCATTCAGCGACAACCAGATGCAGCGGCAGGCAGGAGAATTGGGTATCAGCGGTTATATCGTGAAGCCATTTAATCCTGCTGACCTGGTTTCCAGGATAAAATCGATACTCAACAAATAGGTTATGAGAAGATTTGTCATATTTCTTTTTGTTGGGGGTTTGATAACTGTTTTGTCGGGGCTGACGCTGCTTCCGGCCCAGGAAATCATCAATCCGGAGGCCGAATATCTCAGGATCAGGACCATGGCATTTGAAGGCAACCTTGAAGCAGCTGCAACGGATGCACGAAAGCTGCTTAACGCCTATCCGGAATATGGTGATATCAGAATTCTTCTGGGAAGGATACTTGCATGGCAGAAGAACTATGAAGAAGCAGCTGCGGTGATCGACACTTTACTGCTTACAGAGCCGGATAATGCCGATGCACTTTCGGCCAGGCGCGACATCTCGCTCTGGTCAAAGGAAAATACGGCTGTGGAAACTGATTTCCGCACCGGCTATTCTTTTGATTATTTCGACGAACCCTATACAAGATTCTGGCAGGTCTTCAGCGTTGGTGCAGGTCACCGTTTCGGATGGGGCCCTGCAGCCGCAGGGATCAACATAGGTAACCTGATAACAGATCCGGAAACAGATATCTATGCCACGGAGGTCCAGTTTGAGGCTGAAACCTATCCCCGGATATCCGATAAGAATTATGCCTATGTTGCCTATGCCTTCAGTCCGGGCAATTACTTCCCCACGCACAGGGGAGCCTTCGAGTTCTGGGAGATGCTTCCAAAAGGATGGGCGGTTTCAGCAGGGCTTAATTACTATTATTTTGACAGGAATATATTCATCGGTCTTGCTTCGGTGGAAAAATATCTTGGGAAGTACTGGCTTTCAGGCAAGTGTTATGTGTATTTCAAGGACGACGGTCCCAGGACCTCCGTCTACCTGAATGCACGCCGCTATTTTACCGATTTCAATTACCTTCAGGTTACCCTTGGTACCGGTACAGCCCCTGATGAGCCGTACAACATCAGGGAGGATATAAACAGGCTGAATGCCCACAGCATAAGGCTGGCGTACAACTTTGCGGTGAACGGCAGATTTACTTTCAGGCTGGGGGCAGGATATTCGCGCGAACAATACGACGGCGAGGGAGGTCCGGCCTGGAGGAACAGGTTCGAAGGGAATGCCAATCTGATTTATGCAATTAAGATGAAGTGATGAAACATCGTGTAATTGCAATATTGTCACTTCTTCTTTTCAGTGCCCTGAGGGCAGGCAATTCAGCCGATTATTCATTGAACGGGATACATCCTGAACCCGTCTACATTCCCGAAGGAGCATCTCTTATAACTACCGGGAACGATGAGGCAAAGCTTATCGATATTATAGATCTTTCAAAGGATTTTTACCCCATTCAGATAGGCGCCTTCAGGGTGAAGTCGAATGCCGAGAAAATGTATAATGATGTTTCCGAAGTGCTTGGGAATGATGTTGCAATAATAGAGGAAGGCGGTTACTTTAAAGTCAGGGTCACCAAACTTAATATCGGCAAGGTAAGGGATTATCTTGAGCCTCCCGCGGAGAAGGCTGAACAGGAAACTATATCCGGACCGGAAATCGTTGCTGACGACACTCTCAACGGCGCCGGAGTCCCGGCCGATACCGTTCAGGAGGGTTGGGTGGCTGTTCCTCCGATGGTAGAGATGCCGGAACCCGCTGTGGAACCTGTTGACGTGAAGCCTCCGAAGTTTTTCCTTCTGAATTCAGACAGCCCGTGGCTTAAAAGGATTAACTATTTCGGCAAGTCGTTCGCCCTTGTCAATGCCCTGTTGATTACCATTTTCATTTCATTTGTCACAATGATAATCCTGCTGATGGTCATTCTTCTTAACAGGCGAAGGATGGAGAAGGAAGAGGATCTCAGGCAGTATCTTGCCGAAACCTATCAGGGGATGATCATTGATTACCTGTTCACCGGAAGCAGTCCGGACAAATTCCGAAGTATAGCCTCCGACAACTACAGGAGGCAGGCGCTGATTGACCAGATGATCGATGTTAGTGTCAATCTTAAAGGAGATGCTGAGGAAAAGCTCTGCGGTCTCTACCTGTATCTCGGTCTTGACAGGGATTCGATCAAACGTGCCCACGACTATAGATGGCACAAGAAGATTAAAGGTTTCAGGGAACTGGCCTTTATGAATATCAAGGATGCCAATGATGTAATCTACAAGGCTCTGAACTCCAGGAATGAAATTCTCAGGATGGAAGCCCAGATTGCTCTTGTCAGGCTCACCAATGAAGATCCGTTCAGCTTCCTCTTCCAGCTTGAAAGGCCCTTCTCATTGTGGGAGCAGATAACGCTTCATGAACTGATTATCCAGCATGACCTGCAGGTGCCTGAATTCAAAAAGTTCCTGAAGGCATCTAATCCGAGCGTCGTCATGTTCGCCCTCCGTATGATAAGGGAATTCAGGCAGAAGGATTCAGAGGATGATGTCAGGGAGACCCTTGAGCACCCGTCTCAGGAAGTACGCAAACTGGCTGTTGAGGTTGCCGGCGATCTGGAATTCCGTTCCACCCTGGAGGTGATGAAGAGGATGTACAAGTCGCAGGATAACAATACCTGTCTTGAGATCATAAAGGCTATGGCCAAGATGCCCGATCCATCACTTCTTGGGTTCCTAAAGCTTGTTCTCGACAAGGAGGATGATGTCCAGCTGCAGATCGAGGCCACAAAGGCCATCGAGAACAACGGAGAGGAAGGGGTTAAGACTCTTGTCAAGCTTATGAAGTCGGAGTATAAGAATTACAATATCATCGTCAGGCACGTGCTTGACCGAAGAATATTCTAGAAGCCATGGGAATTATTTTCGCACATATAATATTCTACCTGACGCTGGTGCTCTTCGCAAGCTACCTGATGCTGGGAATATTTTCGGCTATTGCGCTGAGGAAATATCTCCGCAAGAACAGCTTCATCAACTACAACTCGCTTGTGCTGTCGCCCCTGAGTCCGAAGATCTCCATAATTGCACCAGCCTTTAATGAAAGCAAGACGATAATTGACAATGTCCGAACGCTTCTTTCGCTGTACTATAACAACTTCGAGGTCATAATTGTTAATGACGGCTCTACTGACAACACCTTTGAGCTTATGAAGGATGCATATGATCTTGTAAAGGTCAATTATTATTTTGACTACAGGATCCCGTGTGAAAGAATAAGGGGTGTTTACCGTTCGAAGAATCCGTCATACAACCGGCTGACTATCATAGATAAGAATAACGGAGGCAAGGCAGATTCCCTGAATGCAGGAATAAACATCTGCCACAGCGACCTGTTTGTATCGATCGATGCTGATTCCATCATTGAAGCCGACTCCATATTGAAGCTGGTGAAGCCTTTCCTTGAGCAGAAGGACAAGAAAGTCATAGGCACCGGAGGTGTGATAAGGATCGTCAATTCGTGCGATATTGAAAGAGGGCATATCAGGGAGATCAAGATCCCTTCGAAGTTCCTCCCGCGTCTTCAGGTGCTTGAATACACCAGGGCTTTCCTCCTGGGACGAATGGCATGGAGCCAGCTCGACGGGCTTATGCTTATTTCAGGGGCCATGGGCCTGTTCGACAGGGAAACGGTTATCAAGGCAGGAGGCTACAGCATCAAAACTGTGGGCGAAGATATGGAGCTGGTTCTCAGGATGAGGCGTTATATGGCCGAGAGTGATACAAAATACGAGGTTACATATATTCCTGATCCGCTTTGCTGGACTGAAGTTCCTTCCGACCTTAAGTCGATGAGGAAGCAAAGGACGAGATGGACCCGCGGGCTTATCGAATCGCTCCGCACGCACCGCAAGATGTTCATGAACAGCCAGTACGGGCGGCTTGGTCTTATGGGGTATCCCTACTGGTTTTTCTTTGAATGGATGGCTCCGCTCATAGCTTTCGCAGGTTTCATCTATACCATATATCTTATTATACGCGATTCACTGAACTGGCCTTTCTATCTCCTGCTCTTCCTTTTCGTCTACTCCTTTGCTGTCAGCCTTTCAACATGGGCCATCCTTTTTGAGGAGATCACCTTCCATAAATACAAGAGGAAGAGAGATGTTCTCAAGCTTGTCGGAGTCGCTTTCCTTGAACCTTTCTTCTACCCTGTTCACACATACTTTGCGGTAAGGGGTAACTTAGAAGCCCTGAGGGGAAAGAAGGGATGGGGAAAAGCTGAGCGTTCAGGCTTCAGCAAGAAGAAGAAGGCCCGCACAAGAATTATTGATGATGGTGAAGATTTCAGTCAGTAAACTGCGGGATTGCTGACAATCCGGTTCTCACTATTTCCAGCGATTTCTTTTCTCTCGGCATTGTTGAAGGCACGGTCAGCCATTTTTCCCAGTTGTACCTGCTGACTGTGGAAGTGACGTTTCTGTCGAGGTAGACTGATACTGCAATGCCGTCCGATTCCGATGCGGAGATCACATAATTGTATCCGCCATCGTAGGAAACTGCTCCGTCAATTACTTTCATCTGTGTGGGATCGTAGAAATAAAGCAGGGTCCACGGAACTCGTATCCTGATCTTGTTTCCGCTCCATGCCACAGCAGTCATTTCGCCGAAGGTGAAATCCGGGGAGTTTTCCATCGGGAACCTGCCTATATCCTGGCCCATGAGCCTGAATCCGTCATTGTACCAGTGCATCAGGACCCACGGAGCTCCGTCGGTGATAGTGCTCCTGTATCGCTGGACCGAATGGTTTGAAAGGTCAAACCGGGGTGTCAGTCCGTCCATGTTGTATGCCTGTGTTACATGATAAAGGGCAGTATCCTGGGATAATACCATTGTCATCAGAAATTCCGACCTGTTCCCCAGTGTTTTGCCGTTGGGAAGGCGCGATTCACCCAGACTTGCAAGATAAGTGTCAAAAGCGACCATAACCGTATCACCGGCCGTAAGCTGCCTGCCTGCTTCGATGTCGAGAAAGAAGAAGGCGTTATCGTGCGTTGCACTTATTTTGCTTACCGGACCTGCCGGCTGACTGGTCGCAAATGAGACAAAGGGAGCAACAGTTTTCTGATCGAACGAAACCAATCCGAAATTCTGTTCCGGCGATGTGAGATTATGCCACAGCTGCCTTGTTGGGATTGTGTTACCGCCCAAATTGGTACCGTATGCTTCGAGATAGCTGACAATCCAGGTAGGCTTGAACCATTCATCCATCCAGGCAAACATGAATCCGCCTGCACATCCGGCATCGATGATGTTATGCATCAGTCTCATGTTCTTTTCTCCCTGCTGTTTTTCAGAGTAGCCTCCATGATGCATGTTGCTGAACGACTGGTGGGCGCTTCCCCAGCTCGATGGCACTCCGAATTCGGCAATGACCAGCGGCATATCTGAATAATGTCCCTTCAGATCGTTAAGATAACCGAGATAGCTGTTGGGCCCGTACTGGTCGCTGTAGGCAAGGTAGGAAGGTTGTTCGCTTATGAAGTTCGGATAGTAAGGGTAGGCATGGTAAGAAGCAAATATACCCGGTTCCGGCATATTGAGGATTATCTTTGTGATGTCGTAATGAGCCTTGTCCTCATCGGTATAGATTTCAGTAGGATGCGAAAGGGGATCGAGGGTTGGCCAGCTCGATATGCTGACCGGCCTTTTTATAGAATATGTGTTTGATTCATACTGAATGGTCTGTTCCAGCATTCTTGTGCAGAAGACCTCGCTGGCCTTCCCGCCGCTGATGCTCAGATACCTTCCGCTGAATGATGTCACTGACGGATTCCGGTTATTGGTGGTGTCAACTTCCTGAGGACTAATCTCCCTTCCTATTATATACCCTGCCGTCCATCTCGACATGTCGGTGAGATATCTTCCGTACGACTTTCCGTACCTGTAACCAATGTCGCCGTTGCCGTTGACACAGTCGATTATCTCCTTAATGTCTTTTGTGAAAGCATTTAGCCGGTTGAACAGGTCATATGATTCCGGATTACGGGGATCCTCAACCTCGTCAAGCCAGATCCCCTGGAAAAGAAGCAGGGGATTATCCGGATGTCTCTCATTGTAGTTTGCGAGTTTTTCATAGAAAACCGGCGGATGGAGGGTGTAAACCCTGATGCTGTTGAATCCTGCTTCGGCCATTTCCCTGATCCAGTTCTCATACACAAGGGGTGCGAGTGCATAGCCAATCTCACCCGGGAAATATCCGGGAGGCGAAGAGCCGAGGTTGATCCCCTTGAGCACGAGCGATCGGTATCCGGTTCCTGTGTGCATTGCAATATGGCTTCCCGATGTCTTGAAAGGCAGTTCCTGCCTCAGTGCAAGCTGAAAGTCAATAATAGTGTCGCGGGCTATTGTTATGTCGGTAAGCCTGACGGGGTAGTAATTATCGCATTGAACAGTGGTTGCCACCGGGAACCTGAACACTCCGGGAGTGGTTGGTATGGCAGGCGGCATCATATCGGGCTCCAGGGCAGTACCTGCCGAATAGCCCGAGAATCCCCGGGCCTTGACAAGCTTTCCCGACAGGGTTTTTCCGCTAAAGGTAAGGGAGTAGAAATAGAAACCATTGGGCTGGGGGGCTCCGCCCTGATTGCATCCGTCCCATATTATGTGATAGCTTCCGGCATCAACTGAGTCGAATAGCTCTTCCATCACCTTTTTCCCTGAATAGTTGTAAATAGCAAATCTTATATCCCCGTTACTGTTGATGATAAATGGAATGTTAACCGAATAGCTGAAAGGATTCGGGTAAGGCGTACCTGCCTCCATCAGATTCGAAATGTCCTCATAAATATTGGATATCCTGAGCGAATAGGTGCCGTCGGTAAGTGTTTTTGCAGAATATTCGGCTGTACCCGCAATCATCGAGATCCTGGCATTGGGAATTGAAGCTCCGTACTGGTCGGTTACAACACCTGTAACATAATAGTCGCGGCCCGACAGACCGGCACCGTGGAATACAGGTGGCAGGATGGTCATTATAAGTATTAATAAAGTCCGCGATAGCATTGATATTGTTCCTGTTACGGCCGTCCGGGGAATACTGTCGTGAAAATTACGGTCAAGTAGCATTAATTTGTAATTTTATGATCGTCAAATCAGGGAGAGTTCCAATATATGGATATTAACGGAATTTCATACAGGAATATTGAGAAGAAGGACAACAAAGAGCTGGCAAACCTCATAAGATCTGTTTTCAGGGAATTTGGCATTGACAGGCCTGGTACGGTTTATTACGATCCTACCACCGATGAACTGTTTGAGCTTTTCAGGAAGGAAGGTTCGGTTTACTGGATTGCCGAAGCTGACGGAGTTATGGCAGGCGGATGCGGGATTTATCCCACAGGAGGGCTTCCCGAAGGATGTGCCGAGCTTGTTAAGCTTTATCTTCTTCCCGAATACAGGGGGCGCGGTATAGGGAGGATGCTTATGGAACTCTGCTTCAGATCGGCGAGGGATATGGGCTACCGCCAGCTTTACCTCGAGTCGCTTCCCGAATTGTCAAAGGCAGTATCGATGTATCTTAAGTCGGGATTCACTCATATCAGCCACGCGCTTGGAAATTCGGGCCATTTCGGCTGCAATATCTGGATGACCAAGGATTTATAGGACGTTATAACATTGTTATAACGTCCGCAGGGTGCCATTTTTAATACTCAACATTTCTCATTCCGGAGGTACAGTTCCTGCAGATGGGTATTGATCGTCTGTCAGAGAGCACCCTGAGCCTGAACTCCCTGAATTTCGTTCCATGCCAGATCTCCCTGAAGGTTTCTGAAGCAAGGTCACCCATAACATATTCCGCATCCTTGTCGAAGCAGCATGGCAAGACCTTTCCATCCCAGGTAATGACCGGATTCAGCCACAGTCGGAGGCATCGGGAAGGCATTGTATTCCTTATTGCTGATCTGTCTCCCGAAATAACATACCGCGCGAATTTCTTTTCCGACGGCATCCATTTACCGGCATCATGACCATTGATGACCTGCATCGATTTGAGCTTAAACGTGGCTTTTACCTCACGTGCAAACGATTCAGCAAGGGCAATCTGGTGTTCGTTGTAACGGTTCACAAGGAACTGAAGTTCAAGCTTCATCGGAGAACTGAGCCTTTCACGTTCCCGGCTTATATTCCTTATTCCGGCCATGACAGTATCAAGGTTGCCGTTTACCCTGTATTTTGAATATGTTTCCTGGTCCATTCCGTCGAGTGATACAATCAGCTTGTAAATACCTGACAGCACCGTTTTGGTTGCATTGGCGTTATCGAGGTAGTGCCCGTTTGTACTTATTATGATCCTTGTATTCTCTTTCATGCGGATAAATGAGAATAACCCGGGATGCAGGAAAGGCTCTCCCTGGAAATAGAGGCTTGCATAGAAGAGATAGGGATTGAGTTCGCGGATCACTCTTTCAAATAGTGCAGGATCCATGAATCCTCTTTCCCTTTGCATCATTCCCGAGCCTGATGAGCATTCAGGGCATCTGAGGTTGCAGTGGCTGGTCAACTCGAAGGAAGCAGTGGCAGGCATTCCCGCGATGAACGGTCGTCGGGTAAGGGAACCTGCAGCATAGGAGAATGCCGAACTTGCTGCATTTGCCGATTTAACAATTATTCCTGCCATGTGTTAATTAAGCGGATGGACGGGTATAACACCCGTTCAAGGTAAAAAAAATCCCTGAACCGGATAGGGTAAAGATACGGTCATACGGTCATAGGGATGAGAAGAAACTTAAAAAAGATTGCTGAAAGATTCAAATTAATAACTTAATGCTCAAAAGCCATGAAAACCATCAGGTACTTATCATTAATCGCACTGCTTCTGTTGCCGGTCTTCGCTGCCGCTTCAGTGTATGCAGGAACTTCTCCCGACAGGAAGAAGAACACTCAGGAAACCACTCTTACCTTCAAGGGAAAGGTAATTGATTCCGAAACCGGGACTCCGCTTGTATTTGCATCCGTGGCCGTCAAGGAGACCAATGTTGCCACTGTTACCAATATTGACGGAGAATTCCAGATCAAGGTTTACGAGACTCAGACATCCAGGAACCTGGAGGTTAGTTTCCTTGGTTACAAGAATAAGGTAGTCCCGCTTACCGAACTGAGAGAGGATGGCTACAAGAATGTGATTGCTCTTAGTCCTGCCCCTATCCCCATAAAGGAGATTATAGTCAAGCCGATCGATCCTGAAGTCATTGTCAGGAATGCAATCGGAAGGATAGGCAGGAATTTCACTGACGAGGCTAACCTGATGACCGCCTTCTACAGGGAAACTATCAGGAAGAACAGAACTTATGTATCTATAGGAGAGGCCGTTGTTGAGATATTCAAGGCTCCCTATGCCAACGATCTTCGTTTCGACGGAGCAAGGATATACAAGGGAAGGAAGGGATCGGATGTTGAAAGGATGGATACTGTTCTGTTCAAGCTTCAGGGCGGGCCCGTGACCGTGCTTCAGCTCGACCTGGCCAAGAACACCGAGTCAATACTGACCATCGATGCCATGAAATATTATGACTATTCCCTTTCAACGGTCATTGAAATAGATGGCAGGCCTCATTATGTAATTTCGTTCAAGCAGAAGCCATATGTAGATATGCCTCTGTTCATGGGGAACCTTTACATAGCGACCGACTCGTATGCGCTTACCGAAGCTGAATTCGGATTCAACGTTGAGGACAAGGATGCCGTGTCGTCGATATTCATCAAGAAGAAGCCTCTCGGCATGGAAGTGACACCCGAAATAGCAACTTACAGAACCCAGTACAGGGAACAGGATGGGAAGTGGTATTTCGCTTATTCGAGGGCTGAAGTAAAATTCAAGGTCAACTGGAAGAAGAAACTCTTCAATACCTATTACACTACCATGTCGGAAATGGCAATAACCGACCGTACTAACGAAGAAGTGATTAAATTTGCAGGAAAGGAGAAACTCAGATACAATGATGTGTTCTCCGAGCAGGTGACCGCATTTACCGATCCCGATTTCTGGGGCGACTACAACGTTATCGAACCCGACCAGAGCATCGAATCGGCTATCAGGCGCCTCAGCAGGAAACTTAAATTCAGCGACAGGGACGATCTTGAGAAATAAATAAAACGCATGCCGGGGGATTCTGAAATAGTAAGGAGGATCAGACAAGGTGATAAAGGACAGTTTGAATCACTTTTCCGGTCCTCCTATGTTTCCCTGGTAAGATATGCCAGAACGATGATGAAGGATCAGGACACCGCCGAGGAAATAGTTCAGGATCTCTTTTTCAGGCTCTGGAAGGACAAGGAAAAATTGCAGATTGAAAGTTCTTTGAACGGCTACCTTTTCAGGGCAGTTCACAACCGCTGCCTTCATCAGATAAGTCACAGCAAGGTAGTTGAGAAGTATGCCCGCGAAACGGTGCTGTTAAGCTCAGGGGTAAATGAAGACACCGCCAACCTGGTAAATTACAACGATCTCCAGGCAAAGATCGCCAGGATACTGGAAAGGCTTCCGTCGAAATGCGGAAAGATCTTCTGCATGAACAGGTTTGAGGGGCTGAAGTATTCGGAGATCGCCGAAAGGCTTTCGGTATCGGTAAAGACAGTCGAGGCAAACATGGGAAGGGCATTAAAGGAATTCAGAAAAGCACTCGCAGAACAATGAAAGAAACAAACAACACGGAAAAATTCACCGACAGGGAATGGGAAGAACTGGCAGCTCACCTGTCGGGAGAGAGGACCGGCAACGGGGAGATCCTCAGCCGTTTTGCTGAAGAGGATGAATATAATACTATAAACTACTGGAAAGATTTGAGAGAGATGGATAATGAACGGGAAATAGATGTGGATCGGGCCTGGGACAAGCTTTACTCGCGGCTCAGGGATAACGGATTAATGGACGGGGAACCGGAAGTGAGAAGAAGGTTTCTGACACCTGTCTTTTACAGGGTCGCAGCTGTACTGCTTCTTCTTCTGGGAATAGGATCCGCCTTGCTTTATATTAACAATAACGACATCCTGATCCGCAAGATGATTGTTGCCACAACCGAGGACCAGAAAAACCTGGAAGTGACACTTCCCGACGGTAGTACAGTCGTCCTAAACAGGAACACGCAGATCTCCTATCCCCGAAACTTCAGCAAGGGAGAAAGAAATGTCACCCTGACCGGGGAAGCTTTCTTTTATATTGTACGTGATGAGGCCAGCCCGTTCACTGTTGATGCAGGAAAAGCCACGGTAAGAGTGCTTGGGACAACCTTTAATGTCAGGACGTCGGGTCAGGATTCGCCTGTTGAAGTCTTCGTGAAAACCGGACAGGTGCTTGTTACAGGCAACGATAAGAGCAGCGACCTGGTGCTCGATCCGGGTTTTGTCGGAGCCGTATATTCCGACAGGACCGAGAAGTCGGTAAATACCGATCCCAACTACATGTCGTGGAACACAGGGCTGCTTGTTTACAATGGACAAACGCTCGACGTCGTTTTCAGGGATCTCAAGAGAGTCTATAACATGGATATAGTGGCTGATGATCCGGAAATCCTCTCAAACACCTGGACATCGCCAATCGATAATCAGCCCCAGGAGACCATAATTCGCTTAATTTGTGCTAGCTTTAACCTCGGTTATACAAAGGATGGTGATATTTACCATCTGAAAAGGAAATAACAAACAAACAGTATAATGCCGGTCAATGGCACAGTATCGAAGATTCTTAAGGCCATTGCATTGCTGATGTTTCTGATACCGCCTCAAAAGCTGGTCTGCCAGGAAGGTATCCTGGATTCTGTGTTTACATTCAGGGCCGGATCAACAAAGACAGGCAATGCCCTCGGCATTATTACAAGGGAAACAGGATATCATTTCACCTACGACAGCCGGCTTGTAAATCCTGATAAAAGGGTTGAAATGAACTTCAGGCAGATGCCTCTCCGGACTGTCCTTGACAGTATTCTTAAAGGCGATTCGCTGGTTTATTCCGTCATCGACGAATTCATAATCATATCCAGGGAGATACCCCGTCCTCCCCGGTTAAGGACCGACACCCTTGCCGTTCCGCTCCTCCAGGAAATCACCGGTATGATAATCGACGGGGAATCGTCCGAACCTCTTCCCTTTGCTGCTGTCGGACTGAAGAACACCGGCAGGGGAACCGTTTCAAACAGCAGCGGGGAGTTCGGACTCAGGATACATCCAAAGGATTATGACGATACCCTTGTTGTTTCATATCTTGGGTATTACGGAAGGGAAATACCAATACGGCAATCGCTTGGCAACTTCTTCAGTTTTGAGATGAGGAGGGAGTTCATATCAATTCCGGAGATAATAATAAAAAATCAGATCCCCTGGGATGTTGTCAACAAAGTCCGCTTCAACCTGACCAGAAACTATGGAAATACCCCGGCCCGTCTGACAGCTTTTTACCGGGAGGGTGTGTTGAGAAAGAATGAGCTTCAGACTTATTCGGAAGCAGTGCTTCAGATATACAAAAGCGCCTATTCAGGGACACTGCTCAATGATCAGGTTAAGATTCTTAAAAGCAGGAAGATAGAAAATCTTGACATCAGCGATACGATAGCTGTGAGGCTGAAGGCCGGATTGAACACCAGTCTTCAGCTTGACGGCATCAAGCATGGTTTTGACTTTATCTCGGGAGAAAGCATGCTGGATTATGCCTACAGGCTCACCGACATTGTGTCATTTGATGAGGAAGCTGCATTTGAGATTGAGTTCACTCCCAGGGAAGAAGCCGATGTTCCCATGTTTTACGGATCGTTGTTCATCAACACCACCGATTTTGCCCTTCTTAAAGCTGAATTCCATATCACTCCGGAATACCTGAAAGAGATGAGGTCGTCATTTATTTCAAATCCTTCCAGGGACTTTACCACATGGCCTGTTTCAGTGGATTATTCGGTTGCATACAGGAAGGTGGCAGGAAGGTACTACCTTAATCATGTCAGGGGGGACCTGCGTTTCGAGTCGAGGCAGAAGAAAAGGCTTTTCAAGACCCAGTTTGATGTTTTCTTCGAGATGGCGGTCACCAGTTCAAGTCTTGAGAATGTGGAAAGGTTTGAAAGGGAGGAGCTTGCTCCGGTTCATTCGGTTTTTTCAAGGACGATAAAAAGCTATGATCCGGTTTTCTGGGGCGATCAGGAGTTTCTTAAGCCCGAGGAGAATCTTCTCAATGCCCTGAGGAATATGAAGGTGAAGCTTCAGGAATTCAGTGAATGATTATTCATCCGGGGCTTTTCTGCCTCTGTTAGTACTGATTTATAAGATTATACAGTTCGGTCAGATCGGGGGTTAGGATTATTTCTGTCCTTCGGTTTTTCTGTCGTGCTTCAGGAGTGTCACCAGCCTCGACCGGGACAAATTCGCTTCTTCCCGAAGCAGTAAGCCTGGCAGGGTTTATTTTTGATCCTTCGAGAAGTGTTCTGACAACCGTGGTTGCCCTTTTTACGCTGAGGTCCCAGTTATCGGACAGATTTCCGCTTCCGGGGCGATAGGGGACATTATCGGTATGTCCTTCGATAGTGACCTGGATTCCCGGATTCTTTTCAAGGACGCCGGCAAGCTTTTTCAGGGCATTACGGCCGTTGGCATCTATATCCCAGCTTGCGGACCTGAAAAGGAGCTTCTCATCGAGCGACACATAAACCTTACCGTCGCGGTTGGCTACGGTAAGACCATTATTCTCAAATCCCATGAGGGCTTCAGAGACCTTTTGCTTAAGGTCCTGAACAATTTTTTTCTGGGTGTCGAGTATCTTTTCGAGCTCAGCCATCCTGGCATTCTTTTTTTCAAGCTCGAGATTCAGCTCGTCGAGTGAAACCTTTCTGAGATCCATTGAGTGTTCGAGCTGCCTCATGATGTCTTCTTTCTGACGGAGATTATCCTGGGCGGTCTGCAGTTCGGACAGAAGTTTTCTTGTCTCGCTCAGGTTCCCTTTTACAAGCTCCTCCTGGGCGCTCTGAAGCGCATTATAACGTTCAGTGATGGAATTCAGCTCCTCTCTTGCCTTGTTCCTTTCGATCTCGGCAAGGGCTATATCCTGTTTCGACCTGGTCATCTCAGCTTCAAGGGTGGCGATCCTGGCTGCGGTTTCCCTGTTCTGCATCGACAGGGCGAGATTTTCTGTCCTGGAGTCATCCCGGTCGATCATATTCTGTCTGCTTGCATTCTGAAGTTCGCGGTATTTGCCGGCGGGGACGCAAGAAAGGACTGAAATAATCAGGAGGACTGCAATAAAGGATAAAGGCTTGTTCATACTCAGGATCAGGTTAGTTTGGTTCAGCAGTCACAAAAATAAGAAAATCCGCATTAAGCCCCGGCAAACATAAGGCAATAATAATTGTTATATTTGCACAATCTTAATTACCTGTTTAGGAATGCATGAGGAGGAAAATCTTCTGTTTCAGATCTCAACCCCCGAAGACCTCAGAAAATTAAAGCCGGATGAACTAATCAGGCTGAGCGGGGAACTGAGGCAGTATATAATTGATATGGTAAGCAAGAACCCAGGTCATCTGGGCGCAAGTCTGGGAGTGGTTGAACTTACGGTAGCACTTCATTATGTCTTTGATACTCCGCATGACAAGCTTATCTGGGATGTTGGTCATCAGGCCTATGGTCACAAGATACTTACCGGGCGGCGCGACAAGTTCAATACCAACCGGACATACAAAGGTATCAGCGGATTCCCTAAAATGTCCGAAAGCGACTATGATGCTTTCGGGACCGGGCATTCGTCTACCTCAATATCGGCAGCCCTGGGCATGGCTGTTGCATTCAAAAAAATGGGAGAGAAGCGGCATGTGGTTGCGGTGATAGGCGATGGAGCGATGACGGCCGGCCAGGCCTTTGAGGGCCTTAACAATGCCGGTATTGCCCAGTCGGACCTTCTGGTCATTCTGAACGACAACAACATTGCCATAGATCAGAATGTGGGAGCTCTCAGGGAGTATCTCCTTGATATTACCACCAGCAAGGCATATAACCGGTTCAGGAACAAGGTGTGGAACCTGCTGGGAAGATTCGGTAAGTTCACTCCTAATGCCCGGACCATTGCAAGTCAGATACAGTCGGGCCTCAAGAGCACCCTCCTCGACAAAAGCAATCTGTTCGAAGGATTGAATTTCAGGTATTTCGGACCGATCGATGGTCATGATATACTTCACCTTGTAAGCGTATTGCAGGATCTCAAGCGGATCCCCGGTCCGAAACTGCTTCATTGCATGACGGTTAAGGGAAAAGGATTCAGGCAGGCAGAACAGAACCAGACCGCTTACCATGCACCTGGTATTTTCGACAGGGAGACCGGGCTCATAATCAAAACCACCGATGCCGGAGTCCCGGCAACATATCAGGAGGTTTTCGGGGAAACCATCCTGGAACTGGCAAGGACCAATACCCTGATTGCAGGCATTACTCCCGCCATGATAACAGGTTGCTCGCTCTGTACCATGCGAAAGGAGATCCCCGAAAGGGTTTTTGATGTCGGAATAGCCGAACAGCACGCTGTAACATTTTCGGCAGGACTCGCAACTCAGGGGATGATACCTTACTGCAATATCTATTCATCATTTCTTCAGAGAGCCCTCGACCAGCTCATTCACGACGTTGCCCTGCAGAACCTTCACGTGGTTTTCTGTGTCGACAGGGGAGGCCTGGTTGGCACCGACGGTGCAACCCATCACGGTTTTTTCGACCTGGCTTTCATGAGGTCGATACCCAATATGACAGTATCGGCTCCGATGAACAGCCTTGAACTGAGGAACATGCTATATACTGCCCAGCTTGACAGGAACAAGGGGCCATTTTCAATACGATATCCAAAGGGTTCGGGAATGGTCAATGACTGGAACCGGCCTTTTGAAGAAATCGAGGTGGGGAAGGCCAGGCTTATCAGGGAAGGCAGGGATCTGGCAGTCATCAGCATTGGGCATCCCGGAAACTTTGCCGTAAAGGCAGCGGAGATCCTGGAACCGGAGGGTATTACCTTTACTCACTACGATATGAGGTTTCTTGCACCAATTGATGAGGAAGCCCTTCATCTGGTTTTCAGCAGGTTCAGAAAAATAATTACCATTGAGGACGGAGTGGTGAAGGGAGGTCTTGGAACAGCAGTGGTGGAATTCATGTGTGATAATGGCTACAATGCAGAGGTCAGACGCCTCGGCATACCCGATTACTTTGTGGAACACGGCACCCAGGATGAACTGATAAGAGAATGCGGTTTTGACACCGGCAGTATAGTGAAGGAAATAAGGAAGATGGCAGGTATTGAACTGGACAGTTCACATAACAGGGAGAAATTTAAAGCCACAACCAATACAAATAATCCATGAAAAAAACATTCATCATTACGCTTATGATGCTTTTTCTGATTTCCTGCGGACCCGGGGCGGGAACCAGGACAGAAAGGCCAGCCGAAGAAGAATGGATTCAGCTCTTTAACGGAAAGGACCTTGCCGATTGGGATATCAAGATCAAAGGATACGAGCTGAACAATAACTACAGGAACATTTTCAGGGTAGAGGATGGCCTGCTGAAGGTGAGTTTTGACTCTATTGAACAGTTCAACAATGAGTTCGGTCATATTTTTTACAAAGAACCGTACTCGAGGTATAAGCTGAGGATAGAATACAGGTTTGTGGGAGATCAGGTTCCGGGGGGTCCTGCATGGGCATTCAGAAACAGTGGTGTGATGCTTCATTCCCAGCCTGCCGCTTCCATGCTTCTCGATCAGGACTTTCCTGTTTCTATTGAGGCTCAGTTTCTTGGCGGAAACGGTACAGATGAGCGTTCCACCCTCAATGTCTGTACCCCGGGTACGCATATCGAGATGGACGGTGAGCTGATAACCCGGCACTGCAACAACTCCAGGTCAAAGACCTATCACGGCGATCAGTGGGTAACGGCAGAATTCGTGGTTCTTGGAAGCGATGTGATCCATCATATTATTGAAGGGGATACGGTTATCACTTACAACAGGCCTCAGGTCGGAGGTGCTCATGAAGGTTATGAAGTTCCGGAGGGTACTCTCATTGACAGGGGGTATATCTGTCTTCAGGCCGAGAGTCATCCGGTTGAATTCAGAAAAGTAGAGCTTCTGAACCTGGAAGGCAAAAAGTAGGATGCTTAAAGGATAAAACCGATTTTATTATCTATTTTCGCAAAGCGTCAGCCAGACTCTGGCAGATTCCATTTAGCCCGGATGGCGGAATTGGTAGACGCGCTGGTCTCAAACACCAGTGGCAGCGATGCTGTGCCGGTTCGATCCCGGCTCCGGGTACTGAAAAAGAGTGAGAGTGAGAGCGAGAGCGAGCACTCTCATCTCTTTTTCCTCAATACTCACACTCACACTCACACTTTC